>CAZOLO010000001.1:0-95635 GCA_964581035.1 uncultured Candidatus Saccharibacteria bacterium
GGACGCGCTTCGCGCGTCCCGCATTTCAGCTTCTCAAAAACCGTCTAGTTCTATTTTGGTGGGCGATAGAGGACTCGAACCTCTGACCTACCCGGTGTAAACGGGTTGCTCTAGCCAACTGAGCTAATCGCCCTAACATTCTTTATTTGTGTGAGGTTTTGCAAAATTAGATAGTTACACCGTCGGTGTAAACGGTTCGGAAGTGTCCCACACTTCCTCACCTCCATCCAACTGAGCTAATCACCCCAACAAGAGAAATAATATAGTAAACCATTATAAAAATCAACTGTTTACGAAATATATATAATGGGTTAATATTCATATATGGTAAATAATTTTAATAATCCCCCTAGGCCAATACAGTCAGATTTAAACAAAGAGATTGGCCCAGAAAGTAAATATGAAGTTGTTCGTAGTTATGCTGAGAAGTTCAGTGATTCTGAGATTGTTGCTTGTATGGAGGAGGTTATGAAAAAGTCGGAGAAAATAGGAACAGGGCAAAACGCTGAAGTTTTTAATCTTCCTGGATATGAAGAACTTTGTGTAAAGAAGATTTTTAGAAATCCAGACAAGGTTATTAATCCACTTGAGACTGAGGCTGAGATACAACGTGAAGTTTTTGATATGGGTATACCAACCCCAATGTATTACAAAAAGTTGAGAGATAACACTACAGGTCAACAATACTTGGTTATGGAAAGAATAGATGGATATTCAGTTGGTGATCTTTTACATGCAATAGATGAAAGTCGGTCAATTTTTGAATCTCACAAAGATAAAATTAATACGATTGTAGAAAATTATAATCATGATGACTTCGTTGAGAAGATAAGAGGGATGGTTAAAAAACTCCACGATAATAATCTTTATCACAAGGATCTTCACACAGGAAACATAATGATTAACAAAGAAGGGGATCCAATAATTATTGACTGGGGTGCTTCAGGCTACGAGTCCTTTTCAAATGAAAACAATAGTAACGAAGATGAGATATATAAGGCTGATGGGCGGGCTTGGGACCCATTTCAAAAGAAGTATGTTTGGGGGCTATTGAAAACCAGAAACGACAGGGAAGACCTTGACGAACTGTGTAAATCTATGTTAAAGTTTAAAAAATATAAGGAGGATAAACAATCATGATAACTTTAGACAAACAACAAGATTATTTGGCAGAAAGGATTGTAATCCTTCATGGTGAATACATGGCAAGTCAAAAAAAGACATTTTCTTTTCCTTTAGACCCAAAGCATTTTAAAGATCTTAAGGTTTACTTTGGTGAAGAAAACAAACCTAAAAAGGTTCTACATCCTTGCCCTGATTTTGAGGGGGATAAAGTTTACGTTGGAAAAGACGACTAAAAACGGTGGCAAATGTCACCGTTTTATAATTTAAGATATGGAAATAATTTTTGAGAACAATGACTTTTTGGTCATAAATAAACCTTCTGGACTTATGGTTCATGGTGATGGGAGAAGCGCAGAAAAGACTGTTGCTGATTTTGTGCTAGAAAAGTATCCAGAAATAAAAGAGGTTGGGGAACCAATGAAAATCCGAATAGGAAACGAAGAAAAGGTGATTTATCGACCAGGGATAGTTCATCGTTTAGATAAGGATACTTCAGGAGTTATGATAATTGCGAAAACACAAGAATCATTTGAATACCTGAAAGATAAATTTAAAAACAGAAAGGTGAGAAAAATCTACAACGCTATTGTATGGGGTCACTTTAAAGAAAAAGAAGGTGTTGTGGATCAGTCTATCGGGAGATCTCCTTCAGACTTTCGACGGAAATCAGCCATGATAGGAAAGAGGGGGGAGCTTCGAGAAGCTGTAACAGAGTACAAAGTTCTGAATGAGTTTGAAGAAAAAGGAGAAAAATTTTCCTTTTTAGAGGTTTATCCAAAAACAGGAAGAACTCACCAGATTCGAGTTCATGCTCAGTATCTTCAAAGACCAATTGTTTGTGATCCATTATATGCAGGTAAAAAATCTTGTGCTTTGGTTGGTAGACTAGCTCTACATGCTAGAAAGCTGGAGTTTATAGGACTTGATGGTAAGGACCATAGCTTTGAGGCACCTCTGCCGATGGATATTTCTAAAGCCCTTGACAAAAACACCTAACATGTTAATCTAAGACAAAACTTCTTTGTAATAGTACCTGAGACAAACAAGTCTGTTTTTAAGTTTAAGGCAGTCGAGATGTTTTTGTCAAGGGGGGAACTATTTATAACACCTCTTGCGAAATAAGGGCTTGTGTGATAAAGTTTCACCTGTTTTAAACAATACAAATACTATGAACACAGCAATCAAAATTTCTCCAGTAGATATGGACTTTAGACAAAAACTTGGCGTAGCGTCAGGTGACCTTGTTATTGTTCATGTAAAAATTCAAGATAAAGGAAAGGTTCGAATACAAAAGTTTGAAGGACTTGTGCTTTCAACAAAACATGGAGGAGAAGCCGGAGCAACATTCACCGTACGAAAGGTTTCTGGGGGTGTGGGGGTAGAGAGAATATTCCCTCTATATTCACCAATTATTGACAAGATTGAAATAGTGCGAAGAGCCAAGGTTCGACGATCAAAACTATACTTCTTGCGAGATAAGACTTCAAAACAAATCCGACGAAAACTTCGATCATTTATCAACTTCGTTATGCCAGAAAAAGCTATGGAAGTTCCAGCCGAAGAGATGATGGATGAAGTTGTTGAGGAAAAGCCAGAAGAGGTTACTCCTGGGGTGGTAGAAGCTTCAGTGGAGGAATCTAAGGAAGAGTTTTCAGAAACAGAAAAGCCAGAAGAGACTCCATCTGAAGAAGTAAAATAAATAATAAAAAACAAAAACAAGGCTTCGGCCTTTTTTTTGTTTATGTTTTATAAAAAAGTTTTACCTATATAATAGATAGTATGGAATGGTATAAATTTTCACTAAGTGAATTAGAGGGGGTCCTAAATACAAGCATCAAAAATGGTCTATCTAAGGAAGACTTTCTGGAAGCGCAAAATAATTACGGTAGAAACATATTGCCTAAGGTTAAAAAAGCCACGTGGTTTCAGTTTTTATTCAGACAATTCAAAAGCCCTCTAGTCTATATTCTTTTAATAGGAGCTTTTTTGACTCTGTATATAAGAGAATGGGTTGATTTTGCGGTTATTCTAATGGCAGTGGTCGTGAATGTCTCGGTAGGATTTTGGCAGGAATTTCGATCAAATGACATTCTAGAAAAATTAGAAAATGTGATTGAGACAAGTGCTCTTGTTATTCGGGGTGGTGAAGTTCACGAAGTAAATTCAAAAGATCTTGTTCCTGGAGATTTGATTGTTCTGAAAACAGGAAATAAAATACCAGCAGATGCTCGTATTGTGGAGTCCCACAACTTAGAGTTGAATGAGGTGATTCTAACAGGTGAAGCATCTCCTGTTAAAAAGCACCCTCATTCAATCACAGGTGGTAGGCAGATAAGCGAGAGGGTCAACATGGTGCATATGGGTTCTCTTGTTGCTCGTGGTGATGGGCTCGCGGTTGTTGTTGCAACTGGTGAAGAGACAGAGTTTGGAAAGATTGCCGTAATGACACAATCCGCAGAGGAAGATCCTACTCCGCTTCAAGTTAAAATAGGGAAACTTGGGGAAATAATAGCTATAGTGATTGGTATTGTTTCTATATTAATATTTGTGGTTGGTCTTCTAGAGAGCCATCCTTTCTCTGAAATGCTAACTACGACAATCGCTATAGCTGTAGCTGCAATTCCAGAAGGGTTACCAGCGGCAATATCAATAGTTTTAGCCGTTGGAGCTAAAAAGATTTTGAAAAAACAGGGGGTGGTCAAGAGGCTTGTTGCCACAGAGACACTTGGAACAGCTTCTGTAATATGCACAGATAAAACAGGAACCCTTACAGAAGGGGAAATGTCTATAAAAAAACTTTCCATAAAAGGTAATATAAAAAATGCCCTAAATATCCTATATTTAGCAAATGAGGCAATGGTTGAAGAGATAGAAGGTGAGAGAGTTGTTAGAGGAGAAACTACAGATAAAGCTAAAATGGAGTACTTTTTGAATAACGGTGGGGACATAGAAACCACACTAAAAAGATATAAAAAGATATCTGTTTTAACTTTTAATTCTTCCTTGAAATATATTGCTTCACTCCACGCTGATTTAGTAGATAACTCATACCAGATCTCTGTGAACGGTGCTCCAGAAATATTGCTGGGGTTATCTAGATTTTACTTAGACAAGGATGGGGTGGTAAAGACTTTAGATGTAGAAACTAGAGATCAATTTATTGAAGAGTATAAGAAGCTTGCAGAGGAAGGTTTTAGAGTTCTTGGTCTTGCAGAGCGTGTACTTGATAAAAGAATAGATAATCTCGATGATAAAGATCTTGAGATAGAAACTAATCGAGAAGAGCTTGTTTCAGATCTTGTTTTTGTTGGTTTGGCAGCAATTAACGATCCAATAAGAGAAGATGTAAGAGTGTCTATTTCTCAAGCGAGAAATGCTGGTATAAAAATAATAATGATTACAGGAGATCACATACTTACCGCTAGAGCTATTGGTGGAGATCTTGGTTTTTCAAAAATAGAGGGGGCCGTCATGGAGGGGGAAATGATCGACTCTTTGTCTGATGATCAGCTAAGGGAGATTGTTAAGCATGTAGAGATTTTTGCCAGAGTAAATCCCGAGCATAAGATGAGGATAATAGATGCGCTACAAGAAAATGGCGAGATTGTTGCAATGATAGGTGATGGTGTAAACGATGCCCCAGCTCTTAAGTCTGCAAACATAGGAGTTTCGGTTGGTTCTGGAACAGAAATTGCAAAGGCTGCTTCAGATTTAATTCTATTAAATGATAGTTTTTCAATAGTAGTCGCTGCAATAAAAGAGGGGAGAATAGCTTTTGATAATATTCGAAAAATAACAGTCTTTCTTCTTGCTGGTTCGTTTACGGAATTAATTTTAATTGTTTCAGCTCTTATATTTAGATTCCCATTCCTTCCTGTTACGGCGGTTATGATTTTGTGGACGAATCTTGTTGAAGACTCACTGCCAAACATATCACTATCTTTTGAGCCAGGTGAAAAGGATGTCATGAGTAGACCTCCGATTAAGAAAGGTCAGCCAGTCTTAGATATGGAATCTAAAACAATAGTCTTTGTTGTGGGTATATTCACAGATTTCTTACTTCTTGGGGTATTTTTATACTCTTACTATGTTCTAAACATGGAGCAGATACACCTTCAGACATTGATATTTGCTGGCCTAGGATTTAACACATCCCTATATATATTCTCTATTAAAAATCTTAAAGAGCATATTTGGAATTACAATATATTTAGTAATAAATATCTTAATATCGCGACGGTTATCGGGGTGTCACTCATGCTGCTCGCCATCTATCTTCCATGGTTGAATAATATAATGGGAACAACCCCACTTGTGGCAACCGACTGGATTGTTGTCGTTGGACTGGGGTTGATTCAAGTCTTAGGTATAGAAATAGCTAAATGGTGGTTTTTCTTTAGGAAGAAAAATAAAGGAGCTATCTTAGCAGAAACTATCTCAGTCTAACTTTTTACACAAACTAAAACCATAAAATCATATATAATAGACATATATGATTTTATTCTGGATAGCCGTATTTGTAGTTTCATTATTAGTATTAGTTAAAGGAGCAGATTTTCTGCTAGGGTCTTCAGAGAAGATTGGTTTAGCTGCTGGTCTTTCTCCATTTGTTGTAGGTGTGGTTATTGTGGGTCTTGGAACTTCGTTTCCAGAGCTTATTTCAGGTATTTCAGCCATATTGCAAGGAGCACCAGAGATTGTTGCTGCAAATGCCATTGGGTCAAATATTGCAAATATTCTTCTTGTTGTTGGTTTTTCAGCATTATTTGCAAGAAGACTATCTGTTACAAAAGATCTTATTGATATTGAAATTCCTTTATTGGCAGTTTCTACGGTTCTGTTTGTTGGGGTTGCTATCGATGGGTCTATAACATTTGTTGAATCCTTAATCATCTTTCTTACTTATCAGATTTATCTGCTCTATACAATATTTCACAGAGACGGCACAGAAGAGCCAGCGTCAAAAAGACCAAAAGTTACAAAAAAAGATATACTACTTCTTATTCTTGGGGTTGCCGGGTTGGTTCTCGGTGCAAAATACCTAGTATTGTCTGTAATATCTCTTTCAGAAATATTAAACATCGCAACAGGAGCCATTGCTCTGGCTGCTGTGGCGCTTGGGACATCTCTTCCAGAGCTTCTCGTTTCTATAAAAGCAGCAAAAGCTGGGAATGCAGAGGTTGCACTGGGAAACATATTTGGATCAAATGCTTTTAACTTGCTTATGGTTGTAGGTATCCCTGGGTTGTTTGCAACACTACCTCTAGATGAAAAAACTGTAACATTGGGTATACCTGTGCTTCTTGCTTCCACTTTTCTTTTCATAGTATCTGGAATCTCAAAGAGAATTCATATGTGGGAGGGGGCAATGTACCTAATGGTCTACATTCTATTTATTGGTAAGCTTTTTAATCTTTTCTAATTTATGTCCATTTTGTTCTTGCTTATTGTTGCTTCTGCTGTTGTTGGGTCTATCATTGCGTACTATATTCATACAACAAAGAAAAAAAATGAGTCGCTTATCTGCCCACTTGATGGAAGTTGCGACTCTGTTGTTCAGAGTTCATATTCAAAATTTATAGGAGTCCCTGTAGAGCTAATGGGTGTGTTTTATTATATTTTCACAATATTTATTTACACGCTCTTTATTGTTGGAATTATTCCATACACTCCGCTAATCTCTCTTTTTGCTGTGTTGCTTGCTGTGACAGGGGCTCTATTTTCTCTATATCTTGTTGCTATTCAAGGTATCGTTCTTAGGGAGTGGTGCACATGGTGTCTTATCTCTGCATTTGTATCATTTCTTATTGCAATCCTTTCGGTTTTTGGCTCAAAAATGGGGTTTATCTCTGCACTCATTGACTACAAACCTGTGATCATAATCCTTCATGCGCTTACGGCAGCATTAGGTGTGGGTGGGGCATTGATAACGGATGTATTCTTCTTTAAGTTTTTGAAGGATTATAGAATAGCTGGGGAAGAGGCAAACACCCTAAACACTTTCTCTCAGATTATGTGGGTGGCTTTGACTGGTTTGATTATGACAGGTCTTCTACTTTTCCTTACAAATATTGATGGATACTTGGCCTCATCTAAGTTCATCACAAAAATGCTTGCTGTTCTTGTTATCGGAATAAATGGTGGAATTTTAAATCTTATAATATCTCCAAGAATTCAAGAGATCACATTTGGGGGGAAGCACACCCACCATGCTGGTGAGCTAGCAAGACTTAGAAAATTTGCATTTGCCACAGGTGCGATATCTATTTCCTCATGGTTACTTGTTTTTGTTCTTGGTTCAATTAGGTCTATTCCATATACTGTAGGACAAGGTATTGGTTTATATGTAGTAGTTATATTACTGGCTGTATTGGGAAGTCAGGTGTATGCTCACATGCTTTCTAAAAAGGCTTGATAAAAAGGCTTTTTTCAAGTATTCTTGTTTCTGCCGGCCTTAAAGTTATAGGTAGGCAGAAATATATGGTGGCTATGGTATAACGGTCATTACTTCGGTTTGTGGTACCGACAATTCGGGTTCGATTCCCGATAGTCACCCCATTCATATATATCAATGAGACCTTGTAATATAAGGTCTTTTTGATTGCTTGGATGATACCCCTAACAAGAAATCGAACTTTTTGGTATGATTTGTCTTATGGAAAATGAAAAATCAGAATATAAAGATCTAACTCAACACGAGCTTGAGGCACTAAAGAACGAATTTAATTTAGCAGATGCTCACACACACCAGTCTCAATCTGTATCACAGAGAAAAATTGTAGAAAGTCTGCCAGAAATTTGGTATGAATCTGAAAGACTAATGCAACACGAATCAGATGAACGTTTTATCAAGGCTTTTTTTACTTTTCATAAACAACCAAAAGCTCTGGAAACTCCATCAATGCTTGTTTATGCGTCATCTATTGCAATGGTTATTGCCTCTAATTATTTCAAGAAAAAAGACTTATCTGTCGCATTGATAAGTCCCTGCTTTGATAATCTTCCAGACATTATGAAGCATATGCAGATTCCTCTTGAGCCATTACTTGAAGAATGGATGCATAACCCTGATGAGCTTTATGACAACCTTAAAAACAATGTTAAATCAGATGTTTTATTTATTGTAAGCCCAAACAATCCAACTGGATGGGAGCTCACAGGAGGGGTGGGGACAGACTTTAAGAAGGGATTTGAGGAGCTTATTAGATATGCAAAAGATCACAACAAGATTCTTTCTTTTGACTTTTGTTTTGCATCTGCAATTCTTCACGACGAAAATACGCCAACCTTTGATGTATATGGCCTCCTTGAAGAGTCTGGAGTTAGTTACGTTGCGTACGAGGACACAGGTAAAACCTGGCCTCTTCAAGATGCTAAAGCTGCCATCCTGAAATGTAGCAAGGATATTTACCCTGAACTGTACGATATTCATACTGCGTATCTTTTAAATGTTTCACCTTTTATTTTGAATGTCATCACTGAGTACATAAATGATTCCATTAAAGATGGGGGAGATTCAATAATAGGCCTGCTTGAAAGAAATAAAGAGATAACAAAGAACTATCTGGATGGTGAATATTTTGAAATGCATGAGCCTAAAATACCAATCAGCGTTGCTTGGTTAAAGATTAAAAATCCCAACATCAAAGCGACGGATCTTCAGAAAAAAATATACGAAAAAGCAAAAGTGTATGTGCTTCCTGGAACCTACTTCTTTTGGGATAACCCAGAAAAAGGAGAGAGGTACATAAGGCTCGCTCTTGCTCGTGATACAGAAATATTAGAAGGGGCAGTTAAGGCAATAGCAGAAATAATCCCAGATCTTAAATAAAATGACAAAAAAAGGAGACATAAAAGGTTTATATATTCCGATAATTACGCCTATGAAAAAGGGGAAGGTTGATCTTACCTCTATGGGTAGGTTGATGGATTTTGTTGATCCTTTTATTGATGGTTTTGCACCATGCTTGTCTTCTGGGGAGGGTGATGTTTTAAATGATGAACAGTGGCAAGAGGTTGTTTCATTTGTTAAATCTAAAACCACTAAACCTATTTTTGTTGGAATAAAAAGAGGATCAATTGAGGATGTATTAAGGTTAGCAAACGCTGCTAAAGAAATTGGGTGTGAAGGCCTTACAATTCCTGTCCCAAGTAATGATATAGATGAAACAAAAAGATTTTTTGAAAAAATTACTTCTAACGTAGACTTACCAATTATTATTTATAATACGGAAACCAAAAACATAAAGACTCTCAGAGACCTAAAGGTCGTTGATGAAAATGAAAGGATTGTCGCCATTAAGGATAGCTCCATGAATAAAGGATTCTTTGAATCTGTTTGTTCTGCGCGGGTCTCAGGAGGGTTAAAAATGAACGCTTTGCAAGGATTAGAACACTTGTTGGATACTCCAGAGGGTTGTGACGGTTATTTGGTCTCACTCTTAAATGTGGAGCCAAAACTTACAAAACAATACTTTCTTGAGAGGGGGGAAAAAGAACATCAAGAGATTATGGATAAGTTTTACGAGTATAACCTTGGCGGAGAATGGTTTGTTACATTAAAAGCACTGCTTTATGCGAGAGGTCTAATCTCTTCTGCTGAACAGGTTAAGCAAGAAATTAAAATATGAAAAAATTTATAGACCACACTGTTTTTATGGGAATGAATAGCTCTGATGATAAAGTTCGGATTGCTTGTAAAAACTTTTTTATCGAATCTTTAGAAAATAAAGAAAAGTTACATATGAGCCTTGAATCTGTTGGTATGTGTGATGATATTGTTTGGGGCTACGAAAGAGAGGTGCAGGATAGTTATTATCCTTTTATGGACAAGTTACACACGGTTATGGATGTTGAAAGAATCGCCTATGGAGAAGAAGACATTTTAGGTATTAATTCAAACTCAAATCTTTCAATTACGGATATCCTGACGATAAACCAGTCTTTAAAAGGTATTCTATATACTTTGAATAAAAAAATATTGTCTTCTGATAAAGAAAATATCATGTCGCCAGAGATGTCAAATGAAGAACTTGTTTTCCCTGATGGTTTGGAGGAAGACTATCAAACCTCGCTTGTTTTAAGATATAAATAGGTTTTTAGTTCTAAAACTTTCCACCAAACGACCCCATTCATATATATCAATGAGACCTTGTAATATAAGGTCTTTTTGATTTCTTGGGTTACACCCCTAACAGGAAATCGAAATAAGAGATTCGCTTAACGGCAGGGTTTTTGTTTACATTTTCTTTGATTTCTCCCAGATAAAATCGAACCAGGTTGAAAGCATTATTGCCATGCTTTCATTCTCTATGAGTGTTCCAAATAGGTTATCCTTAAGAGAGTAAAGGGCAATCTTGTTATCCCAAATAATTATATTTGATTTCATTCTTATTTTACCTTTGGGTCTTTTTCTTAAGTCTCTTAGGTATTTTTTATCATTCTCAAAAACTTCACCAGGTAATCTTTTTGAGTCAGGGCGAATACCTTTAAGTTTTTTGCTATCTCTAAATCGTTTCTCATGGTATTTAGTTATGAAATCCTTACCCAGCTTTTCTGCTACATCTAATTCGGAACCTGCGATTCTAATAACACCATCCTCTGAATCAAGGCTCTTCCACAAAAGTTTTTGTAAATTATCAGCTCCCTCATAATAAGAAACTTTAGTTGTGGATGAAGTGTTGTCAGATTGTATATCCTCAAAGAAGGGGAGCAATGTATTAAGCTCATTTTTTAAGTCAGAGATATGGGACTCTTTATTCTCCAGAAGCTTAATAAGTTCTTGTGGTCTAACAGCCTCAAGTTTTTTCCCATAAGCCCCTCCTGTTGTATGACAGACCCCTTTCTTTTCCAGCTTTTTGGCTATGTCATAAAGGTTCGTTCTTGTTGATTGGGTTCCTTTTGCCACGCTTGTCATCAGCTGGGGGCCTTTCTGTAGACAGTATAAATAAACACGAATCTCTTTCGTGGACAGTTCTAATTTTCCGAGAAACTGTTTTATTTTGTTGCTTTTCATGAAGTGTTGTCGAAAGTATTACGACATGTGTACATACTATTCTATATTCTATATATTGCAAGTAGATCAATCTTTAAAAAACAGAAAAATGAAAAGGAGATTAATAGACGAGTATGTGCTTTATCCAGAATTATCGCAAAAATACTTCAAGCAGTATTTTGAAAGAGATACCAAAAGTCTTTATGAATTCTACAATTTAGATTTAACAGAAATTAAGGTGTTTAGAAATCTTCACATGTTAGAGGGCGTGGGTATGGAGTTAGAAATTCCAAAGAGGTTACAGGCTTTGAATAAAAATACCCATGGAGGATGCCTTTCTTTTATCTTTGACGCTGTTATGGGTGTCGGTCTGGGTTTTCCCATGCTTATGCCAGAAAACTGCATTATGCAAACACGAGAGATTACAAAGATTGAAATCTTTAAACCGGTACCCACAGGAGAGAAAGTTCTTATCGTAGCAGAGATTGTAAAGTCGGTGGAGAACAGGAAGTTCTGGGTGAGTTCAGAGATCAGGAACAAGCAAAGGGAGACCTTGGCTGTAGCTGAAGGTTTCTTTCTAAAGGTTCAGATAAATGACTTATTAGATTGAAATATAATAAAGCCCCTTCATATTTTGGAGGGGTTTTTAATTTGGCAATATCTTAGTTTTAAAACATTCCACCAAACGACCCCATTCATATATATCAATGAGACCTTGAAACACAAGGTCTTTTTGATTACCCAGGTGGCACCCCTAACAGGAAATCGAACTAAAAATGTAGAATTTGTAATTTTTTGACAAATTTGCAAAAACATTTTTTGTTTGTTATTTTGTAAGTATAGACACCTTAGAACGTCATATATGGTGTAAAGGTAATTATTAGATTTAATTTTTTTAATAAATATGAAAACAAAAACAAAAGTTTTAACAAAAGAGGTAATGTCAGCAGTTGTTCTTATGTCATTCCTGCTTATACCACTCTTCGGAGCATCGGCTCAGATCGGATTGGATCTTAATGGAGAGACTAACTCTGAGACATCGGTAGGCGGAGACGGTGATGCCTCTATGGATACAACATCAGAAGTTAACGTAAATCTTGACTCTAGCTCTAACACAAATACTAATAATGAAAATGGACTCACTGTTGAGGTTGATGGAGTAGATCTTTCAGTCGAATCATCATCTCAGGTAAATTCAGAAGCAGATCTTTCAGCATTTAGTTCTAATACTGAAATGAAGAACGAAAACATTGCAAAAGTTAAGGTTGGCGGTGATTCGTCAGGTGAAGCTGAGGCAAAGATTGTCTACAAGCATGATGCAAAATTCCTTGGATTTATTCCTGTAAAGATTAAATCTCGAACAACTGTTGAGTCAGAGACTCAGGGAGAAGTTAAGGTGCGATCAAGATTAGCTTGGTGGAGCTTCTTTGCAAGTAATATTGCATATAACAAATCAGACGTTGAGTCTCGAATTAAAAACAACGCACGAGTACAGGCCAGATCTCAAGTTGGACTTAATGCTAAAGCAAAAGCTGAAATTGCAGAGGAGGTCATTTCTGAAATTAAGGCAAGCACAGAAGCAGCTGCACAAGTAAAAGCTTCAGGTTCAGCATCAGTTGGATACTAAAGTAGTTCTAAAACTTTCCACCAAACGACCCCATTCATATATATCAATGAGACCTTGAAACACAAGGTCTTTTTGAGGTGAGTCGCCATCTAGGTGGTAGAGGGCTCCCTGAGATAGGATTACTTTGATGTATAATAAAATTATGAATCACGAACATCACAATCATTCAGGTATGAAAATTCATACCGAACAAAAGAAAGGTTTTAAACAGTTTATTCCACTTGTTTTTATGGCGGCAGTGGTGGTTGTACTCACTCTTGTTTTTAATGCAATCTGTCCACTAGAAGCACCTGTGCCAGTTATGAGAAATTTCATGGGTTCATTTTTCTTGGTCTTTGGACTCCTTAAACTTTTCAAGTTAAAAGATTTTGCTACTGCATATGCCAAGTATGATCTGCTAGCAATGAGATCAAAATTATATGCAAAAGCATATCCCTTTATTGAGCTTGCGTTGGCGGCGGTCTACTTGTTTAATTTTGAATTACTTATCACCAGCTGGGTGACTGCAGTTTTGATGCTTGTGGGTGCGCTTGGTGTGTATATTAAACTTAGAAAGAAAGAAGAGATTCAGTGCGCATGTCTTGGAACCGTGTTTAAGCTGCCGATGACATATGTTACTCTTGTTGAAGACTTGCTTATGGCTGGCATGGCGATTTATATAATAATTAAATTAATTTAGAAAATATGAATAAAAAAGTAACAAATATAATTTTAGGACTTATTGGAATAGGGGCTATTGTTCTTCTTGTTTGGGGAGGGGGTAATTCTTCGGTTGAAGAAAATCCAATTGTTTCAACAAGTGGAACAGAGGTTCCATGTCTTCCAAATGGTCACCAAGCTGTGGCTCAGCACATTCACCCAGTTATCAGCATTAGTGTTGATGGAGAAGAAGAGTTTATTCCAGCAAATGTTGGTATTGAGGGTCTGTGTATGAGAGAGGTTCATACACATGACGCAACAGGGACGATTCATATCGAAACAAAAGAGGTAAACACGACATACACACTGCCTGACTTCTTTGCTGTGTTGGGAGCGCCTATGGAGCGAGAGGGGTACTCTATGACAGCAACAAAAGACGAGGAAGAGGTTTCTCCAGAAGAGCTGGTTTTCGAGGATGGCTCAATGGTAGAGGTTAGATACATTTCAATTTAGTTCTAGCTCCTTCATTAAACGACTCAAAATAGACACAACAGTATATACATACCCCAGGACATCCTCTGTTTCGCTTTAAATTCAAAATAGGCGCACAGCTACTTTTTTCGCTCATCTTGAGCAAAGCTCAATTCACCTTAAAAACCTTGATTAACGGCAGGGTTTTTATTTTTTCTTGCTATACTTAACAAATGGAAATATTAATTACATTACTGGTTTCGCTAGGTATTAATCTAACTATGTTTATACCGGCTTTTATATTTAAAACAGACAAATTAACCGACATTTCATATGCTGTTACCTTTGTTGTTGTTGCATTGTTTGGTTTATTATCTGGTGAAATCTCACTACTAAAAATTCTATATGTCGCAGCTATCGGTCTTTGGGCTATTAGACTTGGCTCATATCTTCTTATTCGTATTCGAAAAATTGGTAGAGACAAAAGATTTGATGGCAAGAGAGATAATTTCTTTTGGTTTCTTCGGTTTTGGGTTTTGCAAGGTATTACTGTTTGGGTGGTGATGATACCGGGAACATATTTTCTAAATGGTTCAGTTTCAAAAAATCTTCTTTGGCCTATTTTGGGAATAATTGTTTTTGTTGCAGGTCTTTTGATTGAGACTTTTGCTGATTTGCAAAAATATAGATTTATCAATAATCCTGAAAACAAAGGTCAGTGGATAGATTCTGGATTATGGTCTATTTCTCGTCATCCAAACTATCTCGGGGAGATTATGGTTTGGGTGGGGCTCTATCTTTTTGCAGCTCCTTCGCTTGTCGGAAATACAATATGGGTAGGACTAATTGGGCCAGGATTTATCGCTTATATGATTATTTTTGTTAGCGGAATACCTATTTTGGAAAAGGGGGCAGACAAGATGTGGGGTGATAATCCTAGATACCAAGAATATAAAAATAGAGCAGGAATGCTGCTTCCAAAAATATTTTAAAAAAACCTCATAAATGAGGTTTTTTATCTAATTTGAGGTGGTCTCCAAAATATGTTTTCCAGAACCCCGTGATTAGAACCTTTTTTAAGTTTTTTTGCATATTTTTCTCCTCTTTTTTTACATTTATTTAGGAGTGACTGGTTTTTCGAAGCTTCAATATCTCCGGTGTATATTGCTCCAAATACTCTTGCCCCAAAATATAGAAAGACTCCTCTGAGCCAAAAAGGAGGAAAGGTGAAAAAGAGTATTCTCTGAGCCCAGTTTGGTGTCCCTCCTGTGACCAGGAAATATGTGCCTAGGTGAGCAAGATTTCCTTTTGGCTGCCCGAGTCTTGTCTTCGATTCCATATTCAGTGCAAAAAATCTCATTCGGTCTATAAAGTTTTTTAAGTGAGCGGGGACAGAGAAGTTGTATGTTGGTGTTGCGATAATTAGTCCTTCGGCCTCGGTCATAATTTTTCTAGAAAGCTCTCCAAAAGCTTCCTCATTTGGTAGAACGCCCTTGCTGTTTGTGTAATTATAAAGCTCAATATGTATGTCTTCAAGGTATATTTTCTCAACCTCTATACCATCTACACTTTCAGATCCAGAGATAAAACTATCTAGCATGGTATCCGAATTTCTTCCTCTAGATGGTGAGCATGACAGCGCTACTATTTTCATATTTTTAGTATATCAGAAGGTTTCATTAATTATAATTTTTTAAAATTGTTTTAAACAAAAAACCATATAATTAATGTGGTTTTTGGTATAATAACCTAATGAGTAATCGATTGGATAAATTTTTCCCAATGCCTGATTTTTTAAGAATGCCAGCTATTGGTTTAGATATTTCTGATCATGCTGTCAAATACGTGGTACTAAAAAATACTAACAAGGGTTTGGCTGTGGAGGCTTTTGGACGTAGAGATCTAGAAGAGGGTATTATTAAGCATGGGGTTATCCAAGATGAGAAAAAATTAATTGTTATTTTGAATGAGGTTCAGAAAGAGACCGGATTACATTTTGCCAGGGTGGCAATACCAGAGATGTTGGTTTATGGGTTTAATGTAAATATTCCAAAGGTTAATCATGATCAGATAAAACAGGCAATTGAGTTTCAAATAGAAGATCATGTTCCTATTCAAAAAGAGTCTTTAATTTTTGACTATGAAATTCTTTCTGAGGGTTCTAGGTCATACTTTATTAAGGTTAATGCAATACTAAAGAAGACATTTGAAAGTTATAACGAGGCTTTGATAAATAGTGGCTTGTCTGTTGCTAGTTTTGAGCCAGAGCCAGAGTCAGTTTTTAGAGCCATCAGGTTAAAAGACGGACAGAAAAATGCCATTGTTATAGATCTGGGGTCTAGAAGAACAAGCTTGTCTATTGTTGGAGGTGAAAAGATTATCTCTTCTTCCACTGTTGATTTCAGCGGGAATCTTTTGGCTAATATTATAGCTGGAGATGGATCGTCTTTTGAGGAATTTGAAAAAGCAAAAAAAGGAATGATCTTGGGTGATGATGAAAAAAGTGAAAAAATAAAAAAGCAGATAGATATTCTAAATATAGAAATAAAAAAACATTTTAATTACTGGAAAGAGCATTTAGATATAGAAGATTCTCTGCCTTCTGAAGATACCTCTGTTGAGGTATTTAATGGAAAAGAGGGGAGTGTTTTAGATATTGAAAAATCAGGAATGATACCCGTTATTTTGAGCGGGGGATCTGCACACTTAAGCGGCCTTCCAGAATATATGAGTAAAAAGTTAAAAACCAATGTGTCTTTTGCAGATATTTGGACACAAAAATCTGATTCTAAATCTGGAGGAAAAAACATCTTAAAAGATGGCTTGTTAATTTACGCTACAGCAATAGGTTTAGCATTATCTGATTTTAATTATGATTAATCTTCAATCGCAACAATCAAAGAAAGAGATAGCTAGGCAATATCATATGCGGGTTGTTTCTGTTGTATTTTTTCTTATAGCTAGTTTTTTAGTTCTTAGCTTTGCACTACTACTCCCTTCATATTTTATTGCGTTAGAAAAAGAGAATGCTGTAAAATCTTTTGTTGAAGAGATTCAGAGTGGAGAAGAGTTTCAAAAGAACAAAGAACTCAATACTCTTTTGGGTGATACAAAATTAAGGTTGGATGTATTCGGTAATTTAGATAAGTCTTTTGTCTCTGAATCTATAATAAAACCACTTCTTGATGAGGTATACATTCAAAACAATAAAATAAAGTTAAACTATATTAAATACTCTTCAGAGTCTAGATCTTTAGGGATAAGAGGTGTGTCTGCATCTAGAGATAGCCTTATTGATTTTGTGGAAACAATCCAAAAAAATGACAGATTTAGCAACGTAGAGGTTCCAGTTTCAAGTTTTGTGCAAAATACGAATATTATATTTGAAATGACGATGGATATTAACGAAGACTCATTATGAAAAGAGAATTTATAAAACCTAAATATAAACCAATAGTAATCTTGATAACCTCATTTTTAATGATAGTGATATTAGTCATAGTTTACTTTGGAGTTTTTGGAAAAATAAAACAAAAGACAATAGAAAGCAACAAGATTTTGTCTGAAATTCAAAATCAAAATAACTCTTTGGAGAACTTAAGAAAACAAGAGAGGTTGATTTCTGCTATTACAAATGAAAAAGACAAATTATTCTCTTTGTTCATTGATAAAAATTCGGTAGCCAGACTATTCGAAGAGCTTGAGTCTGTGGCTGAAGAGTCTGGGGTTGATTACAGTGTTGTTTCGGCTAGAGAAGGTTTTAAGAATAACTCGGGTTTAACGATACAAGTAGCAGCTAATGGTTCATTTAAGGGTATTTATGAGTTCCTGCTTGGTTTAGAAGATCTACCTTTTGGGTTGAATTTAAAGAATGTTGTGATAGAAGCTAGATCTGAAGATTTTCAAGGGGAAGCACCAGACTACCCATGGGGCAGCTTACTTGAATTAGAGATTATTAGTTATTTGCAAGATAAATAGATCCATGAATCTTATCAACAAAAAAACAGAAAAAATCAAAGGATTTAAGAACGGGTCTCTAAGACAGCTATTTTATTGGAGAATAGTCACACTGATTATGTTATTGGGTGTTGTTGGGATCTCTTCTCTAAGCCTTTATGTATTTATTCAGATAGACAAAGAAAGTATTTTTACAGGAGAGTCTGATTTATCTACATCTGAGGAATTAAAAATAGACATAGATAGGCTAGAGGAAGTGATTCAGTATTTTAACGGGAAAGATGAGAGAAGGGGCTCTCACGAAACCCTTCTTTTAGAAATTAAAGATCCGGCATAATCTAGTTTAATAGAATGATATTATATAAGAATTAGTATGTATATTAATGATGAACAGTTAACAAAATATTTAATAGATAAAGATCTTATAAAAGAAAAAGATCTATCTTTATCTATTGAAAATGCTGCAAAGCACAATGTTCCTCTAATAGAGGCCTTTGTTCATGCTGGGATTTTTTCAGAAGAAAAAATCAGAGAAATTGTTGCTGAGATAAAAGGGGTTTCTTTTATTGATTTGTCTGAGATTAAAATAGAGCAGACGACCCTACAAAGAATACCTGAGTCTATTGCAAAAAAACACAACATAATTGCCTTCAAAGAAGAGGGGGGTGTTCTTAGTGTTGCGACCCTTGATATAGATAATTTGCCAATCATAGACTCAATTAGAAAATCAACAGGTCTTAAGATAGTTGTTTATGTTACAAACGCTACTTCTATGCAATCAGCGTTGGTTCAGTATAGAAGAAGTTTGAATATAGAGTTTGACGACATTATTAAAAAACAGGTATCAACCCTTAACTTGAAAGAGGGGGTTGATGAGAGTGATCTGTCTCCAGCTGAATTAAAAAAGATGGCTGAAGATCTTCCGATTATTAAGATAGTGGACACATTGATCTCACATGCAATCCTGCAGAATGCATCAGATGTACACATAGAGCCAGAGGAAAATTCTCTTATTATAAGATTTAGAGTGGATGGAATCTTGCATGACGCCATGTCTCTACCAAAACAGATTACCCCAGGAGTTATTGTAAGAATAAAAGTTTTGGCTAATTTGAGATTAGATGAGAAGAGGCTTCCACAAGATGGAAGATTTAAAACCGTTTTCAATAGTCAGGATGTTTCTTTTCGTGTATCAATACTACCAACATATTTTGGAGAAAAGGTTGTTATTCGTATTTTGAGGGAGAGTGCTCATGGGTTTAGTTTGGAGGCTATTGGTTTACACGGAGAAGGCCTAGAGCATGTTCATGAGGCAATGAGTCAGAAAACTGGTTTGATATTGGTATCTGGTCCAACTGGATCGGGTAAGACTACGACCTTGTACACAATGTTAGACATTTTGAATACTACAGATGTTAATATTTCAACTGTAGAGGATCCAATTGAATATCAAGTTGATAGAATTAATCAAACTCAAGTTCGTTCAGATATTGGGTTAACATTTGCAGCTGGACTTAGGTCTCTGCTTCGTCAGGACCCAGACATACTTATGGTTGGTGAAATTAGAGATAAAGAGACAGTCTCCTTAGCTGTTAATGCTGCTTTGACTGGTCACTTGGTTCTCTCTACCATCCACACAAACTCTGCGGCGGGGGTTATACCTAGGATGATTGACATGGGAATTGAAACATTTCTGATCACATCAACTATTAAGACAATATCTGCTCAAAGGCTAGTTAGGGTACTTTGTGATTCAAAAGAAAAATATCACCTTTCGGATGAGGAAAAATCTAAACTTGAAAAGGTTGTTGATCTAGATAAAGTTTTGTCCTTTTTGAAAAAAGAAAAAATAGTAAAAGCTAAAGATACATGGAAGACAATATATTTTTACAAAGCAGTTTCAACACCGGAGTGTGAAAGTGGGTATTCTGGTCGTATTGGTATTCATGAGGTCTTGCACTTAGATGAACCTATTAAAAAGCTGATCACTAGTGGAGCCACAGAGTCTGACATAGAAGAGATGGCTGTAAAGGGTGGTATGCTTACTATGATAGAAGACGGTATATTTAAAGCTGTCCAAGGAATGACTACAACAGAGGAGGTTTTAAGAGTTGTTTCAGATTAAAATATGAAATTTCATTACAAAGCACAATCAAAAATAGGTGTCGTAATAGAGGACACTATCGAAGCTGAAAGCAAAGAAGCTGTCATAGCAAAGATTCGTGAAAACGGAGCAACTCCTGTGTTTGTTGAAGAAAAAGGGAATAAATCTCTTAATATATCTATACCATTTATTGATAATTTGATAGGTGGTATAAATCTGCAAGATAAAGTTATTTTTGCCAAAAATCTTGCAAGAATGCTTAATGCGGGCCTATCAACCTCAAGAGCTTTAAGAGTTCTTAAGAAGCAAACTACAAAAGAGTCTTTTAGGGTTGTCCTTGATCATCTGATCGCTGACATAAATAATGGAGAATCATTAAGTGATGGTCTAGCTAAGTACCCAAAAGTATTCTCTCCTATGTTTATAGCGATGGTCCATGCTGGAGAAGAGTCAGGTAATATTGTGGGTAATCTACTAGAGATATCAGCCCAACTAGACAAAACATCAAAGCTTAGAAAAAAAATTAAAGGGGCAATGATTTATCCTGGAGTTATTCTAAGTGCTATGGTGATAATAGGTGTATTGATGTTTATCTTTGTTGTTCCAACACTTCTTGCAACTTTTAAAAGTCTAGACATGGAGCTTCCAGCGAGCACTCAACTGATTATATTCCTTAGTGACAGTATTCAGGCACACACATTTCTTTTCTTAGTTTCAATAGTTGGTTTTTTTGCGGGCCTTATTACAATATTCCGATTGAAATCAATGGAAAAATACATTGATTTCATAGTTTTAAAAATACCCGTAACTGGAACTATAGCTATAGAAATGAATACTGCGATAGCAACAAGAACCCTTTCTTCTTTACTAGAATCTGGTCTTTCTATAAGTCGAGCTCTTACTATCACAAAAGAAGTTCTTCAAAATACTCATTATAAAAAATCTTTAGAAGAAGGTATAAAAAGCATTGAAAAAGGAGGTCAACTATCCAAAATTTTCGAAGAAAGAAAAGATCTGTATCCCGTCATGATGGGTGAGATGGTCGAAGTTGGAGAAGAGACCGGTAAGCTGGTAGATATGCTAAAAGATGTTGCTGATTTTTATGAGTATGAAGTGGATAGTAAGACAAAAAATCTGTCGACAATTATAGAACCAGTTCTGATGCTTCTAATTGGCTCTGCGGTAGGGTTCTTTGCCGTTTCGATAATGTCACCTATGTATTCTGTTCTTGAGGGTATTTCTTAATTTATAATTATGTTTTTTATATCACATGGCGAGATAAATAAATTCAAGGCTGGATTTAGCCTTATGGAGATGGTGGTGGCTATAGCCATTTTTTCTGTTCTTTCTATTTCTATATATCAAGGATATGCTCAAATATTTAAAACAACAAATTTTCTTAAAACAAAAACAGTTGCTACAAATCTAGCTAATGAACAAATAGAAATAATAAGAAACCTCCCTTATGACAATGTAGGTACAATCGGAGGTATACCTTCTGGTGTTGTAGACCCTTCTCAGGAGATTACTAGGGAAGGTATAGATTTTGTCGTATTAACCACTATTAGAAATATCGATCTTCCATTTGATGGGACACTAGGTGGATCCCCAGATGATCTTTCTCCTGCGGATAATAAGCTTGTTGAAATAGAAATTCAATGCGCTTTGTGTCAGAATTTTTCGAACTTAGTATTTAACACAAATGTTGCTCCTCAAAGCTTAGAGAGTCTTTCTACAAATGGGGCATTGAGAATAAATGTTTTTGATGCAAATGGAGAAGATATCTCTGGGGCTAATGTCTCAATTGTTAATAGTGGTATTTCTCCTAATATAGACATAGACGATGTTACTGGTAACAATGGAATACTTACCATTGTGGACGCACCTCCATCCTTTGAATCTTATGAGCTACTAGTTACAAAAGGAGGCTATTCAATGGATCAAACTTATATCTCAGACATTAGTAACCCAAACCCCATTAAACCTCATGTAACAGTGAGCCAGGGCCAGATTACTGATGTTAGTTTTATTATAGATGAAACAAGTACGATGAATATCTCTAGTGTTACTGATACTTGCCAAGCAGTTTCGGCTTTTGATTTTGATCTTGTGAGTAGTAAGTTAATTGGAACAAACCCTGATGTTCTGAAATATGACAGTAATCATTCTACAAATGGAAGTGGTCTTCTTTCATTGAGTGATATGGAGTGGGGAACATACACCGTAAATACAACAGATTCAAGCTATGACGTTGCTGGGTTCAATCCCTTTAATCCACTAACTATAACTCCGGGAGTAGATCAAGATTTAAAGATTACTTTATTCCCGAAAGATTCCCCTACAACTTTGTTTACCATAAAGGCGCAAGGTACAGGAGATCCAATTTCTAATGCTGTGGTTAGTCTACAAAAAACAGGGTTTAATAAAACATTTCTTTCTGGTCAATCAGCAAAAACACAAACTGATTGGTCGGGTGGTCAAGGTCAAGTAAACTACTCAGATCCAACTGTGTATTCATCAGATGATGGAGGCATTAATGTTAACAATCCTATTGGTTCGATTCTTCTTTTTGAAGACATAGATGGATATGTCTCATCAGGAGAGTTGATTTCATCTACTTTTGATCTAGGTCCAGGAGTTACTTATCATGATTTGTCTTGGTCTGGGGACATACCAATTTCAACAGACATTCAAGTTCAGATAGCTACAACAAGCTCTGGTACCCCTACAGATTTCATTGGTCCAGATGGAACATCAAGTACATTTTTCACGTCAATTCCAACAGATATTCCAGCTATTTCAGATGGAGATAGATACTTTAGATATAAAGTATCTTTATCAACTTCAAATCCTTTGTTCACACCAACCTTTGATAATTTAGAATTTAATTTTTCTGGTAACTGTGTTGCTCCGGGTCAAATCGCTTTTCAAGGATTATCTAATGGAACATATACTTTAACGGTAAACGCTGATGGTTATCAAGAATTTAGTCAGGATATTGATTTAAATAATGCTTGGCAGGAGGTGTTAGTAGAGATGGATGAATAACTATGTTTAATAATACTAAAAATACAAAAGGGTTTACCTTAACAGAGATACTTGTTACTTTGGGTATTTTTAGCGTATTAGCTGTTGGCGCAACAAGTCTTCTTCGTGACTCATTTATTTTTAAGGGAATAGCTCAAACTGGATTAAATTCTATAGATGAGGGTAGAAAGATACTTAGGCCACTTGTTGGTGAAGTAAGAAGCGCTTCTCAGTCTCACAATGGAGCATATGTTATAGAAAATGCATCAGCTGAAACTTTTATATTTTATAGCGACATAGATAATGATGATTTGATTGAAAGAGTTAGATATTTCTTAGATGAAGACACCCTTAAAAAAGGGGTAACAGAACCAAGTGGCAGCCCTCTATCTTATGATTTAAATAACGAAGAGATATCTTGGGTTATTCAAGATGTTGCAAATGGCGCTAGCCCAGTCTTTGAATATTTTGACACCAATTATGACGGAACTACAGACCCACTGGTTCAGCCTGTTTCTTCTGGAGATGTTCGATTGGTAAAGATAACTATTATTATTGACCATGATCCAAACAGGCCGCCAGAAGCTGTAGAGCTTTCTACTCAGATGACCATTCGTAATCTAAAAGATAACTTATGATTAGATCTAATAAAAAAGGTTATATAATTTTAACTCTTGTGCTTTTGATAAGCGTATTTGTTCCTCTTATGATTGTTTTTGTAAACTGGTCTGTTACAAGTCTTCATGTGGTAGAAAGAAATTTACAAAGGGAGATATCCTTTCACATAGCTGAGGCTGGAATTGACTATTATAGGTGGCACCTGGCTCATGATCCAGAGGATTTTCAGGATGGCACAGGTGTTGCAGGCCCATATGTTCATGATTTTTCTGATAAGAACGGAACAATTATTGGAAGTTTTTCGCTAGATATTACACCTCCAGAAATTGGCTCAACTCTTGTGGCGATTGAATCAACTGGTTCAACTCTGGCTCAGCCAAACATAACAAGGTCTATACGAGCGCAGCTGGCTGTTCCGTCACTGGCTACTTTTGCTGTAGCAGCGAACAGCGCAATGAGATTTGGCGAGGGAACAGAGGTTTATGGTCCTATACATTCAAATGGTGGTATTCGTTTTGACGGCCTGGCTCACAATATTGTTACCAGTGCTAAAGAGACTTATACAGATACAGATGGTGACGCTTGTACAGGTAACTCCTGGGGAGTTCACACCTGTCTTTCTCCTGATGATCCTTCTCCAACACTTGAGCCATCAGCTAGACCAGATGTTTTTGAGGCTGGAAGAGAGTATCCTGTACCTCAAGTTGATTTTACCGGTCTAACAAACGACCTTTCTAATATTAAAAGTGAGGCTCAAGCAAGCGGTGAGTATTTTGGAGATTCCGGCAAGTCTGGATATAGAATTCTTTTGAAGACAGATGACACATTTGATATATATAAAGTTAACAGCCTGGTTTCTGCACCTAGTGGGTGTTACTCTTCACAGGCTGACTGGGGGACATGGAGTGTAAACTCAGAAACATTTTTAGGTAATTATTCAAATCCGAGCAATGGATTAATTTTTGTTGAAGACGATCTCTGGGTTGAAGGTCAGATAGATGGGGCAAAACTTACAATTGCAGCTGGAGCTTTTCCTGACAATGCAAATACCAGAAAAAGCATAACGGTCAACAACGATCTTTTGTATACAAACTACGATGGTCAAGACGTTCTAGCTCTTATTTCTCAAAAGAATATAAATGCTGGATTGGTAAGTGCTGACACATATAGAATAGATGCAGCCTTGATTGCTCAAAACGGTAGGGTTGGTAGATTCTATTACGCACCACCATCTGGATGGTCAAACAGATGTTCGCCTTACCATTCTAGAGATGAGATAACTCTATACGGTATGCTGGCTACAAATAATAGGTATGGTTTTGCTTATACAAACAATACTGGATATGTTCTTAGAAATATTATTTATGATGGGAACCTTCTTTATGGCCCACCACCAAACTTTCCTCTAACTTCAGACTCGTATCAGATTCTTTCTTGGGAAGAGATAGAATAAGATCATAAAGCCTAATAAAATAAGGGCCAAATCGGCTCTTATTTGTTTATGTTGATGATGCTTGACAAATATGTTTGACTATGATATAGTATAATAAATCTTAAAAATTATAGCCATGAGCGTTAGAAAAAACAAAGTAAGCAGACCTCAGAAAGTTGCATCTTCCAAGAAGGGTTTGAATCAATACAAAATTACCAAGAGTAAATTTGTAGGGGATGTAAAAACAAGAAAAGGCCTTATTGAGGTTGAGGTGGAGCACATTCTTATGATGCCGCCTCCCTTGTCTAAAAAGAATAAGGATGGAAAAATTGTTAAGCCTTATCTTGAGCATCACATGGAGTTAATTCGTGGATCAAAAGACTCTCCAAGCAATCTTGAGGAATACAATATTCTTCTTGAAGCAGAAGAGGCTGATGGAAAAGAAATGGCTTCTGCTTTTTCTAATTTGAAATCTGGAGAAGCTTTTCGTAAGTCAAGCTCTATGAGTATGCTGAATGATGAAGAAAGCCATTACGATGACTCTGATGAATCACTTGCCGCCAACGGCCTTGCTGTTGTAGGAAGTCCAAACTTCAGAAGGCTTAAGAACTTTGAACCTTCAAACCAGCTCATTGCTGGCAACAATTCTGTAGTCTAAGGCGCAGTTCTTTTTTTGAAAAAGGCCGATCCAATTGGATCGGCCTTTCGTTTTGCATTATATATAAACAGTCCATTATCGGGTTGTTTTTTTGCTTTATAAGCCGAGTTCTTCCAAAAGACCTCTCCAGGTTCCGCCAAGTAGGGTAACTATTAAAAATGACGGCAGGTATATTGCTGATAGGAAAAGCAGGAGTATAGCCTTTAGAAATACAGTTATCATATAAGCTATTTGTACCAGGAAATATGGAGTAAAACAACTTATATTCTTCATGCTACAATTGTGGTATGGATACAAATAAATTACAACAAACAATAGAAGCCATGATGGCTCCCGGAAAAGGTATTTTGGCCATTGATGAAAGCACTGGAACAGCCAACAAAAAAAGGCTTGAGCCACTTGGAATAGAGGGGACTGAAGAAAACAGGAGAAGATTTAGAGAGCTTTTTCTAACAGTAGAGGGGGTTGAGAATCATCTGTCAGGGACAATTCTGTATGATGAGACCATGAGGCAGTCAGATACAGAAGGGAGAAGCTTTTTGGATATTTTGAAGGAAAAAGGAATTGCAATTGGTATAAAGGTGGATTCTGGAGCTAAAGACAGGGAAGAATTTCCTGGAGAGCAGATTACGTCTGGATTGGGTGATTTGTCAGAGCGGCTAGATGAGTATGTCTCTATGGGTGCTGTTTTCTGTAAATGGAGAGCTGTTGTAAAAATAGATGAAGAAGCCGGTCTTCCAACTGATGGATCGATAAGAGAAAATTCAAAAATCCTGGCTCGCTATGCAGAGATGTGTCAGCAGAAAGGGTTGGTTCCCATGGTAGAGCCTGAGGTTCTTCTTCAGGGGAAACATTCAATAGATAAATCAGCTGAAGCCCTGACTCAAACGTTGGGCATTCTTTTTGAAGAATTAAACGCTCGTGGCGTGTATTTACCTGGTGTTGTTCTTAAGACAAGTATGGTTGTGCCTGGAAGCGAATCAGGAGAAGAGATGATAGATAAAGAGGTGGCAGAAAAAACAGTTGATGTATTACTGGCAAATGCCCCTCATGACTTAGGTGGGGTAGTATTCTTGTCTGGTGGGCAGTCCCATGTGCAAGCTACAAAGAACCTGAATGAAATAGCAAAGAGAGAACCTCTTCCATGGCCCATAGCTTTTTCATACGCAAGAGCAATTCAAGGTCCTGTTTTAGAAGTATGGCAAGGAAAAGATGAGAATAAAGATGCTGCAATAGTAAAATACATGGAGGTCTTGAAGGAAGAATCATTAGCAGATCAAGGGTTGTTATAAAAACATGAAAAAAATATTCATAGTATCAATAATCGGAGGGATAGCTTTAAATCTTGCGGGATTTTTAACATTCGGACTTCTTGGTACAGGAATGGACTTCAATGGAATACTGACTGGTCCAGGGATGCAAAATCAAAAAATTGTAGCTGTTTGGCATCATATAGAGCCACTTCCACTTTCTATGACAGACCCAATGATTATTGGAGCTGGATACTTTGTTTTAGCTTTTGTCTTCACTCTTATATACGTACTTTATATAGCAGGTAAATTTAGTCAGAAAAGAAGAGTTTTAAGACTATTTTATCTAATACTTATCCCGTTTTTCTTTTGGGAATTCAATACACCTATAAACTTGATGGGGGAGCCATGGCTTCTTGTTCTTATAGATATAGCATTTTGGAGTATTATGGCATTTGCTGGTGCTTTGGGAATTATATTGTCTTATGATCGTTTAAAAAGCGTCATTAAGTAAATTTGTTATAATAGAAAACACTTACTAATAAGTTAATTTATTTACATACTATGGATGATTTTTACGCAGAAACTATTATAGGAAGCAAAATTGAAGAAGCTTCTTTTGAGATTTATCACGACGGAAAGATTAAAGATGTCTCTATTGAAGATTATAGAGGTAAATGGCTGATACTATTTTTCTATCCAGCGAATTTTACTTTTGTTTGTCCTACAGAGCTTGAAGAGCTTGCTGGGCTATATGATGAATTCAAAAAGGAAGGCGCTGAAGTAATATCTTTTTCTACTGACACCGCTTTTGCTCATAAGGCTTGGAAGGACAGCTCTCCTGCAATTGGAAAAGTAAAATTCCCGATGGGCTCTGATCCAACAGGGGAGATGGCAAAAATGCTTGGGGTATATTTGTACGATGAAGGGTTAGCTCTCAGAGGGACATTTATCTTAAATCCAGAAGGGGAAATAAAATCTATGGAAGTAAATGATAATTCAATTGGACGATCAGCAAAAGAGCTTCTTAGAAAGCTTCGAGCTGCGAAATTCGTCGCAGAGAACGATGGTTTGGTTTGCCCAGCAAGTTGGGAACCAGGAAATGATACACTGAAGCCAGGTGAAGACTTAATCGGTAAAATATAATTTATATGACAACAGAGCAAAAACAAGCAGGTATATCTACAGGAACAGCAATTATTATTGCAGGGATCTTAATTGCAGGGGCTATATTTTTCGTAATGGGGGATAATGGCTCAGGTAATGTTGCAAGCAACCCAGGTCAAGGAGGTTCAATAATGACAAATGTTACTGAGGATGACCATATTTATGGTGACCCTAAAGCACCTATAACTATCATTGAATATTCTGATTATGAGTGTCCATTTTGTTCTAGATTCCATCCTACAGTGGAGGATATAGTAAAAACAAACCCAGATGTTAAATGGGTGTATCGACACTTCCCATTGGGGAATCATAGAAATGCTAGGCCAGCTGCTCTAGCTGCTGAATGTGTTGCTGAGCTTGGTGGAAATGATATGTTCTGGGAATTTAGCTCATATTTATTTGCTAACCAGACTAGTCTGGGTGATGAATTATATTTGAATTTTGTTAACGAAAAAGGTATAGATGAGCAATCGTATATTTCATGTTACGAAAGTGAAAAGTACGCAGCAAAAATTGATGATGATCAATTAGAAGGTCAACTTTCAGGTGCGTCAGGAACTCCATTTTCTGTTGTTGTTTCAAAGGGTGGTCAAGCTACACCATTTTCTGGTGCTCTGCCAATAGACACAGTTCAGACATTGGTAAATAAAGTTAGGGGGAACTAGTTATGATTGAGGTAACCATAGGATTAGCAGTCTCAGCTTTTATAGCTGGGCTGTTTATGTTTCTTGCCCCATGTACGCTACCTCTTGTTCCAGCCTATCTTGGGTTTATTTCTGGAGTTTCTGCAAAGGACTTAGAAGAGAATAGAGAAGGTTCAAACAAAAAGATCTTTTGGAATGGATTTTTCTTTATACTAGGATTTTCAGTTGTCTTTATTTTATTTGGAGTTATTGCCGGGTTTGCTGGTAGGCAACTAGTTCAATATCAGGATATCCTAGTTAAGATTGGGGGAGTAATGGTTATATTTTTTGGACTCTTCATTCTTGGTGTTTTTAATTTACCTTTCCTTCAGGCTGAGAAAAAATTATCTTTGCCTAAGTTTATAAAACCTGGAAACCCAGCATCTTCCTTTATTGTGGGGGCGGCATTCTCAATAGGGTGGTCACCATGTGTTGGTCCAATCTTAGGGTCCATTCTTCTCTTGGCTGGGACTCAAGGTACTGTTCTGTCTGGGGCTATTCTTCTCGCCATATTCTCGCTAGGTATGGGTCTTCCATTTCTTTTGGTGGCTCTTGGTGTGTCAAAAGCTACAAAATATATTCAAAAAATAGAACCCGTAATGAAATGGGTGACAATAGTTGGCGGGGTATTCTTAATATTTCTTGGTGTATTACTCCTTACAAATAATTTAAGTCTACTTCTCGAGTGGGGTTACGGCATTGTGGGGGATGGATTCTACAATAAATTTCTTAATTTTTTGTAGTTTTCCTCTGTAATATAAAAAAGCCACCAAAATGAGGTGGCTTTCTAATTAACAAAGAGGCTCTAAAAACCAAATAATGTTATATACAATAGAACAAATAACGATGTGACGCTGTACAATACCGAAATAGAAGAGTAGAATCTAGTTTTTCTCTTACCTTTGATTTTTTTTAGTATTTTGCCACAAACAAGTTGTCCACCATCAAGCTGCTTTATTGGCATAGCATTGAAAAAACCAAGCACTATACTTGAGTAAGCTGAGAATGTAAAAAATGATTCCCATGTAAGTGGCGCATTTGTCATTTTGTCTAGCATCAATTTACAAATATTTGAACCTTCAAAAGGATCGAATATAAATATCATTAAACCAGAGAAAAGAATAGTCGTGCCAATTAAAACATAAACACTAGACATTAATGGTTTTTTAGAAAAAATACCAAGAAAGAATGATGTAAGCATAGCCGACACAGTAAGTACATCGATGTTCCCATGGCTAATGTATCCAGTCAGGATCCCCAAAAAAAGCAGCAAGCTTCCTAAGAGAAGATTCATAGCTATACCATTTGCTGAAACATACTCACAAGCTGAAGGGTTCTTCGATGTTAGTCGTAGATAGCTAATGTTTGACGGCCTTACAAAAGCGGCCAAAGGCAATAGTCGTATGTTTAGAGGTGTGTCACCAAAAACTTTGGTTAGTTTAAAAGAAAAAATTATCTTCCCAATACCAAGCAGGGTAATTTCCTTTATGTCTACACCAGACTTTTTAAGTGCGATAGCGTGACCGAGCTCATGAAGTGGAACAGAAAATAGGATGGTTACAAGTAATGTAAGGAACAAGAGTGTCATGATTTAATATTTTAAAGTTTGATTTATATTAACATAATAATTATAGATTGTCAATGATATAATATAAAACTCATAATCTGTAATATTAAGAGTTTTGTATATAATAATAGTTTTTTAAAATTGGTTTAAAAGTCTATTGACAATAAAGCCCATTCTGATACAATCTTTCGCATTGTTCTTGTTTTTCAAGGACCGTGGTACACCCCCCGTGAACGGTGTTAGTACATTTTATAAACGCAAAAAACAAAAGCGTGAAAAAAACATTTTTAGTAGTAGTTGGTACAAACAAGGCGATAGCCCCAGGTATCATAATGGCAATTACCGGCATTCTGGCCGCTAATGGTGAAAACAAGTGTATCGTTTTCGATTCAATTGATCGAACAAACACGGTTCCAGATTTAGGAAAATCACATGAGTATGTGACAATCGATCTGCCTACAGCGCTGACGAATGAGGATATAACATTTAAGGATTTGGTTCCTTATGTGTGGACTAATTACATGAGTCGAACTCAGACATCTGGTTTGGTCGAGATGATCTTAAACCAGACTCAGAGGGTTATGGACATTCTCCCGATTGGCTGGACAGAAGAATCTTTCAAGAAGACAGCTGAATTGCTACCTTGGTTGAAGGATGTATCGATTGACTTTGTTACATTTGTTGATGGAGTACTTTTCACTGAAAAGGCTCAGATTAACACAACAAAAGCAGTTGTTTCTGCTAAGGTTAAGTTCGAGATGACTCGGACAGAATCGTTTGGTGGAAGCTTTGCTCACGTAGGAGAGGGGGAAGTTCCTTTCTCTGCGATTGTCTCGCCTTACGATAAGGCTAAGACTCCATGGGTTCTGATTGTGGGTAATCAAAAGTGTAACAGCCTTTCTACGACTCTTTCGTCAATTAAGAATGTTTTCTCTGGAAATAAAAAGACAGAGAATCTTTTCTTAGCCAAGGTTGGCCAAAACCAATATCAGCTGGTGTCGGTTATGCCGGCCAAGGTGAACAAAAAAATGGAGGTTGAGGTTCCTTCCGTGATTGGTTTCATTACCGATCGAACTGATAAGCAGTTAGTTCCTTACGAAATGTCTGGAAACACTGTTGTCTTCAAGGGGGATCTTGGTGCCATTCTTGGTAACATCACCAATTTGTTGAATCAGTTTACCACGGTGACTGAGAAGAGCGGAGCTACTACCGCTTAACAAACGCTGAGTTTATTTTGAGCCCGTCTGCAATTTGCAGACGGGCTTTTTCTTTGGGTCATATAAAAAAGGCCATCCGATTGGATGACCTTCGTTTCTCTATATATTTTGGGCCGGAGCCATACTAAGTGTGTGGGCGCTCTTTGTCCATTCTTGCCCAGTTACCCTTGAGTAGCGAGGGTCTCTTTTCAAAATAAGATTTCTGAGGAATCCTATTTTTGATAAGTATGACCGAGGCCTCTATCGGGTTCAATATGCCAGATTGAGTATTTAGACTATGATCTGGGTAATTTTGAATAAAAGATTTTTCTGAGCTGCTATATGTTGAGCCCATAATTAATGTAAAGATAATTACATTTATGATCTCCATATGGCTATGTTCGATTTCGTTACAGACTAACGCAGCTGCCACTTATTGTCAAATACAGTCTATGTTTTAGATGGTTTGGTTGTCTGCTATAATAGTCTTATGCTTATTACCAAATCAACAGGAGGTGAAGAGAAATTTAGCAAGGATAAGCTTTGCAATTCTTTTGTTGCTGCTGGAGCCCCAATAGATCTTGCAAAAAATGTTTGCAATCTTGTCCAGAAGGACATTAAGCCATCTTTAAACACAAATCGTATTTATAGAATGGCGCTATCTCATTTAATGAAAGAAGATATAGATATTGCCGTGAGATACTCTCTTCGTAGAGGGCTAGAGAGACTTGGACCTGCTGGATTTCTCTTTGAGCAATACATAGAAGCTTTGTTTCAGGCTCATGGATACAAAACAAAAAGAAACCAAATAGTTCAAGGGGCTTGCGTGGATCATGAAATAGACGTAATGCTTGAAACAAAAAACAAAACCATTTTGATAGAAGTTAAATATAGAAATGAATCAAAAATAAAAACCCACCTAGATGTTGTAATGTATGCTGACGCAAGAAGGATGGATATCCAAGAGTATCAAAAGAAGCAGGGTAAACAATATGACATGTGGCTTATAACCAACACTCAATTTACTGACAAGTCTATCCAATACGGATCCTGTAAAAACCAAATGAAGTTAATAGGTTGGGATTACCCAAATGGTAGGAGTTTAGAGGATATGATTATTGAGAAAAAAGTTTTCCCTGTTACGGTTCTGCCTTATATTACAAATCATCTATTGGATCAGTTTGCTCAAGCAGAGATAATTTTAATCAGTGATCTTATTCCATATTCTGAGAATGATTTAATCAAAAAATTTGGGATGACAGATAGTCGGGCTAAGTCTATAATGAAACGTGTTAAGGAGATTACCAATTAATAGTTTAAATATATAAATATGAAAAAAACAGGTGTTATAATATCATTTTTAATAGTAATAGGTCTTGTGGTTATGGCTGTATTCTCACCAGCAAAAGATAATGTTGGGGTAGATAGCAATAATGCAGAAGATAATATAAATACAATGGATCAAGAAAATACAAATACAGCAAATGAGGAAAGCGGGCTTATAGTTGAGGTTTTACAAGAAGGGAATGGTCAAGAGGCTAAAAATGGAGACGTTGTTTCTGTTCATTACACTGGAACACTTTTAGATGGAACAAAATTTGATTCATCAGTAGACAGAGGGACACCTTTTGATTTCAATCTAGGTGCTGGTCAAGTGATTGCTGGTTGGGATCAAGGAGTTCTAGGGATGAAAATTGGAGAAAAAAGAAAATTGATAATCCCAGCTGATCTTGCTTATGGTGACAGAGGTGCCGGAGGGCTAATTCCACCAGGGGCTACACTTGTCTTCGAAGTTGAGCTTTTGGCCATTAAATAATTATGTTTCAAAAATCTTGGGATTTTATTAAAAGAAAAAAATGGTGGGTTATTGTCACTGTTGTGATTTTGATAGTTGTTTTATTGGCAAGCGGGAAAAAGAAAGAAGAGTATCTATTTGAAACTGTTGCTATTGGGGATGTTGAGGAGACAATTCTAGCAACAGGACAGGTTGTTTCAGATACTGATTTGACTCTGTCTTTTTCTCAAAGCGGAATAGTTAGTTCAATACCCGTAAAGTTGGGTCAAAAAATCTACAAAGGCCAAATCCTTGCATCTCTTCAAAACAGATCAGCCTTAGCTAATCTTACTCAAGCAGAAGCCGCGCGGGACAGGGCAGAGGCTGCATATCAGCAGCTTTTAGATGGATCAACTAGTGAAGCCATAGAAGTTGCCAGAGTTGCTGTTAGAAATGCAGAAATAGACTATGCACAATCAAAGATACAGCAAGATAGACTAGTTGAAAACTACAAAAGGACACTTCTTTCTGGAGGACTTGAGGCTGTTCCAGAGGGCTCTAGCTCAGAAACAGCTCCAACTATATCTGGTACCTACAACGGTGAAGAAGAAGGTGTATATCGAATTAGGATGTATTCTTCAGGGTCTGGTAATAGATTTTCAATCAATGGTTTAGAGGTGGGTGATGGGTCTGTTGACACTTCAAAACCTGTGGCGATTGGTACCAAAGGTTTGTTTATTCAGTTTTCATCAAGTAATGCATTAAACACAACCTGGGTTGTTGAAATACCAAACAAAAAAAGTTCTTCATATGTAACAAACCTAAATGCATATGAAGCAGCCCTTGAAACTAGAGATATTTCCCTAACTGTGAAGCAGTCAGTCATAGACACAGCTCGGGCAAATTTAAACAATTTGCTGGCAGATGCTACAAACTCTGAAGTTCTTCTAGCTAAATCTGACATTTTGTCTGCTCAAGGTAGAGTAGATGCTGCTTTGGCTGCAGTAGAAGACACCAGAATTAGGGCTCCTAAATCAGGTACGATTACAAGAATAGACGCAAACCCAGGAGAACTTATACAAGCTTATTCAAATGCTATTGTTCTTCAGGATGTAGATCAGCTATTGCTTGAGGCAAATATAAACGAAGCAAATATAAATAAGGTAAAACCAGGGATGCCTGTTGAGATTACATTTGACGCACTTTCTTTTGACGAGGTGTTTATGGCAGAGGTTACAAGCATAGACATTTCTTCGACTTTGGTTTCAGGTGTTGTAAATTACCGAATCAAGGCATCTTTAGTTGATGATCTGCCAAATCTTAGACCTGGTATGACAGCCAACATGACTCTTATTGTTGATAAGAAAGAAGGGGTGTTAAGTATTCCTGGAAGAGCTGTGATAGAGAAAGACGATAAAACATATGTTTTAAAGAAAAATGGTAATGACGTAGAGGAGATAGAAATATCTGTCGGATTTAAAGGGGGTGGATCACTATTTGAAGTTATAGAAGGTTTGGCTGTTGAAGATGAAATTGTAATAAACCCTTAACTAAATTATGGCTCTTATTGAGATAAAAAAACTATCTAAAGAATATGTAAATGACACCGTGGTAACTCCGGTGTTGTTTGATGTTGATCTTAAAATAGAGAAGGGGGAGTTTGTCGCAATTATGGGGCCATCTGGTTCTGGAAAATCAACATTAATGCATATTCTTGGATTTCTGGATCGAGGCTCAAGAGGTGAATTTCTTTTTGAAGGTAAAGACACTAGTGATTTAAATGATGACGCACTTGCAGAAATTAGAAATGAGAAAGTTGGGTTCGTATTTCAAGCCTTTAATCTTCTACCCAGAACAACAGTTCTTGATAACGTTGTTCTTCCTCTTTTGTACAGTAGTAGACCTAGGGATACACATGAAAAAATGGGGCTAGATGCATTAGCTGCTGTTGATCTAACTGAAAGAGTTTCTTTCTACACCAATCAAATATCTGGTGGGCAAAAACAGAGGGTCGCCATAGCTCGGGCTTTGGTAAATGATCCAGACGTAATTTTTGCTGATGAGCCCACAGGTAATCTGGACTCAAAATCCGGAGAGGCTGTTATGGAAATACTTAGAAAACTAAATGAAAAGGGAAGAACTATTATTTTGGTAACTCATGAGCAAGAGACAGCTGAGTATGCCGATAGGATAATTACTATTCGTGATGGAAAAATCACTAGCGATGAAAAGGCGGATGGTAAAAAATTAGAATACGGTAAGAAAAAATAATCATGAGATTTATTTATATTCTCAAAGATGCATTTAAAACCCTTTTTATAAAAAAAGCCAGAACGCTACTGACTATGCTTGGGATAATAATTGGGGTGGCTGGAGTTATTATAATTGTCTCTCTTGGGGTTGGGGCTCAGAGTCTTGTTTTATCTCAGATTACAAAACTTGGTTCTAATCTGGTGAGTGTCTTGCCTGGGGCTAGTGACGAAACAGGTCCGCCAGCCGCAGTTTTTGGTATTCAGATAGAGACATTGAAATTCTCTGATGCAGAAGCTATTGATAAAGATCCAAGATTAGATCATGTTTTAGCTGTAACTGCTGGAGCTAATGGGAATGGTACTGTTGTTTGGAAAGGAGAGTCTGTTGATACTGCCATAGCTGGGATAACTTATCAGTATCCCTCTGTTCAAGATATAGAGCTTTCAGAAGGTAGATTCTTTAATGAAGCTGAAGATAAAGCTTCTGCGTATGTTACCGTCCTAGGATCGTCTGTTAAGGAGTCTCTCTTTGGAGACAAGTCTGCAGTTGGGGAGGTTGTGAGGGTTAGGCTAAACTCAGCTGACAGCTCATCCTCGATCTCTTTAAGAGTTGTGGGAGTTACAAAAGAAAAGGGGTCAAGTATTTTCTTTAATCCTGATGATCAGATTTTAGCCCCACTAGCTGTTGTTCAGAGACAGCTTCTTGGAATAGATCACTTGCAGTTTATACAGGCTAAGATAGATGAGGGCGTAAATGTTAAACCAACCATCGAAGGTATTAGAGAGGTTCTACGCGAGGAGCACAAGATAAAAAATGCATCAGACGATGATTTTTCTGTGCGGGATTTAGCAGATGCTGTATCTCTTTTGACTGGAATCACAGATGCTCTACGATTGTTTCTTGGATTGATGGCAAGTATATCTCTTGTTGTTGGAGGAATTGGAATTATGAATATTATGCTTGTTACTGTAACAGAGCGGACTAGAGAGATTGGACTAAGAAAGGCTGTTGGAGCGAGATCTTTTAATATCAGAATGCAATTCTTAATTGAAGCAATTATTATAACAACCATTGGTGGGGTTATTGGTATTTTAGTGGGGTCACTCATATCTTGGTTGATTTCTATCGGTGCTCATTTTGCTGGGTTTGACTGGGTTTTCTCGGTTCCTCTTGGTTCAATATTTCTTGCTGTTGGGGTTTCTGTTTTCGTGGGTGTTGTATTCGGTTATTACCCAGCAGCTCAAGCCTCAAAGCTAGACCCTATTGAATCACTACGCTATGAGTAGGTATATAGATTTTTAAATATTATGAAAAAACTTCTGGAACAATCCTATAAAGGTATAAAAGGCAATCGGTCTCGAGCTATTTTAACAATGCTTGGGATAGTTATTGGAGTTGCGACCATTATCTTGGTACTATCTGCTGGGGAAGGTTTTAAGAGTTATTTAAACTATCAAATAGAGCAGTTTGGTTCAAACACACTTACTATTGAGACAGTTGTGCCTCCCACAACTAAACAGAGAAATTCTGGAGGGATAAGTAGTGAGGGCAACTCTACTGCCTCTCAGGCTATTACGGTAGATACTTTTAAGACAAGAGATGTTGATTTAATAAAAAACCTTCCAAATATAAAAAATGTTTATGGGGCGGTTGTTAGTCAGGACATCGCTTCATACGAGGGGAAGACTAAAAATGCTTTTCTTTTTGGTTCTTCAGCAAGCCGTTTTCAAATAGACAAAGGTGATCTTGCTTACGGTAGAGGATATACTGAGGCAGAAGAAAAAAGCTTGGCACAAGTTGTTGTTTTGGGGTCAGATATCTCTGAATATTTTTTTGGTGAGAAAAATCCAGTAGGGGAAATTATTAGGGTGGGTAGTCTGAATTTTAGGGTGGTAGGTGTTTATGAACCTCGTGGGTCTTTTGGCTTTTCAAATGATGACGAGCAATTATTTTTACCATTGAGAACTCTCCAGAAAAAAGTTATGGGTATAGATTATTTGTTTTACGCAGTAGCTGAAGTAGAAGATGAAACTCTGGCTGAAATTACAGCAGAGGATGTTAGAGATCTCCTTCGTAAAAGTCATCAGATTAGAATAGAAGGGAATGAAGATTTTCGAGTTGCTACTCAGAAACAAAATCTTTCAACCTTTGATACGATACTTAAGGCCACGACATTTTTGCTGTTAGCCGTCGCAGCAATATCCCTTATTGTAGGTGGGGTAGGTGTTATGAATATTATGTATGTTGTAGTAACAGAAAGGACGGCAGAAATTGGTCTTAAAAAAGCTTTGGGAGCCAAAGGTGTAGATATTAGGAACGAATTTTTAGCAGAAGCGGCACTGATTACATTTGTAGGTGGGTTTATAGGGGTCTTGTTCGGTGTTTTCTTGGCATACATAGTTTCTGTCTTTGCAAATAGTGCTGGCTTTTTCTGGGCGTTTAAAGTTCCCATCTCTGGTTTGATTCTTGGAATGGTTATCTCTGTAGGGATTGGTATATTTTTTGGAGTATTCCCGGCAATCCAAGCTGCGAAATTAGATCCAATTGAAGCACTTAGAAAAGAATAATGTTATAATGAATGAGGTAAGGAATCTGGTTGACAGATGACTATATCGAATTTACGCAGAGTGCGAATGAAGCAAAGAGTTTTTATAGAAGACGAATATGCTGAATTTATTACAGAGCGTTTCCCATTTCAAATAGAGAGTGGTTTGTTTAGAAATTAAATTAAAATAACATGACATCAAAAACATTTTCAATAAAAAAAGCCTTTTCTGATTCTTGGGCTTTAGAAAAAGCAGAGCTTAGCAAGTTTATATTAGTTGCTGTTGTACTCCTTGGTGTATCCTTGGTTTCTGGTCTTGCTGAAGACCAAAGTTGGATACTTACCTTGCTATCATATTTTCTTCAAGTTTATCTTGGAATAATCTGGATTATTTTTGCTGTTCGTTCAGTGGAAAGTAAAAAGCTTGTATTTAAATCAGTTTTCAAGGAAATAAATGCAAATTTGTATTTTAAATTTTTCGTTTTAACAGTATTAGTTACAATTCTTGTTGGTCTTGGAACAATCCTTCTTATTATTCCAGGAATCATAGCGGCTACAGGACTTCAGTTTGCGGGGTATTTTATGATTGACGAAAACGTTTCAATAAAAAAATCAATGAAGCTTAGTTGGGAAGCAACAAAAGGTGTTAGGTTAAAATTATTTTGGCTTATCATAGTATTAGGGCTAGTTAATATTCTAGGGATGCTTCTATTTGGGATTGGCTTGTTAGTTACCATGCCTTTAACAAGTCTTGTCTTAGCCCATATCTATGTAGACTTCATTAAACATCGTAAGATTTCAAATTCTCAAACGTCTTCTTCTTAGTTATTAGGTAATTTAATTAAATATGTTATTTACAAAAGATCAAAATCAATATGTTGGTAATTTAGTAATTATTGTATTAGTCACATTGGCAATATTTTTAGTTGCTATGTCATTTAATGCTTTTAAAAGCTCAAGATACATTGGAACAGGAGGGGATGTTCCCAATACCCTGACTTTCTCTGGGGAGTCAGAAGTTAGGATTCAGCCTGATATGGCTACAATCTCTTTTTCTTTCGAAAAGGAGTCAGATGTTGTGGCTGATGCTCAGGAATTTGTTTCAGAAAAAATTTCATCTACTTTGAAAAGTTTAGATAGCTTAGGTATAAAAGAAAAAGATATAAGAACTTCTTCCTATAACACAAACCCAAGATATGATTGGAATGATGGAGAGCAGAAGTTAAAAGGCTATGTCGTTAGTCAGAGCGTTGATGTGATAATACGAGATATAAGTAAGACAAATGCTGTGGTGGCCCTTTTAGGGGAGATGGGTGTTACAAATCTTTCTGGTCCCTATTTTGACGTTGAAGATAAGGAGTCTTATGAAAGACTTGCAAGAAAAGAGGCCATAAATGCAGCTAGAGCTAAAGCTGAAGAACTTGCAGATGATCTTGGAGTAAAACTTATCCGAATTGTATCCTTTAATGAAGGAGGTAATGACACTTCATACCCTCAGCCATACATGACTGCTAGAAATGAAATGGTTTCAATGGATGCAGCTGGAGCACCAAAAGCATCTCCAGAAATTCCAATAGGGGAGAATGTTGTAACTGCCAATGTTACAATAACTTACGAAATCCAATAATATTAAAAACCACCGGAAGGTGGTTTTTCTTTGATATACTTAAACAAAAACCATGGATTTAAAAAGAATCGCTAAGAAAAAAATAAGCGATTCTTCTGGTGAAAGATTCGTTTATGTTTGGGAGCATACTGGTCTTGAAATAAAGGATGGTCTGTATGTGGCCAAAGTTAAGGGCTTAAGTCGGTTATCTAGAGTTTTTAGAAAAGAGGTCTTTATTTGGAAAAATCAAGAAGATAAGAATACTCATGACATGTTTGTTTTAAACAGTCTTGATATACTAAGCCTTCCTGACGTTTTCGATCATAAATCTTATAGATTTTCATTTATGGAAAATTACCTAGGTGACGAAGGTTTGAAGCTTCTGATTGATAGGACAAAAGAGCGTAAATAAACGCTCTTTTTAATTTAAATACTTAGACTTGCTTTTCTGTTTAATTAAGGTATTATGACTATATCAAAGGCCCCAAAAGGCCTTTTAAAAAAGCCAATTTTTCAATTAATAAATTAACTAAAAAAACATCATGTTTGAATTCTTCAAAAAAGTAAAAGGTGAAATGACCCATACTGTTTGGCCAACGAGAAATCAAACAATAGCTTTTACCGCTATTGTTATCGTAATCTCAATTGCTATTGCGTACTACCTTGGTTTGTTTGACTATATCTTCAGTCAGATTTTAGGAAGTCTTATATAATTCCACTTTTTATTAAAAACCTAATCATCTAAAATAATTAATTATGGCAAAACAAGAAATACAAGGAATTAGGAATTGGTATGCTATTCATACCTACTCTGGATATGAGAATGCTGTTCTCAAAAATCTAAAGCAAAGAATCGATTCACTTGGAATGCAAGACAAGATATTTAACGTGGTTGTTCCAACCGAAAAGAAGATCAAGATTAAGGCGGGGAAGAGAGTAGAGGTGGAGGAGAAAATTTACCCTGGATATATTCTTGTGGACATGATGGTTACAGATGATTCTTGGTATGTTGTCCGAAACACTCCAAGGGTTACGGGGTTCGTTGGTTCAGGAGTAACTCCTGTTCCAGTGTCAAAAGAGGAGATAGATTTCCTATTTGCTCGAATGAAGGATCAAGATAGTGCAAAGCACAACATTGATATGGAGATTGGCGAAACTATACTTATCACAGATGGTCCGTTTAAGGAGCTTCAAGGTAAAATTAATGAAATCGACCAGGAGCGAGGTAAGATAAAGGTTCTTGTAGATATGTTTGGTCGAGAAACACCCGTAGAGCTAGATTTCTTGCAACTTAAGAAAATATAAGGTAATCTACTATTCGTTACGCGGTAAGCCTCAACTTACTATATAAAGATAAAAACATGGCAAAAAAAATAACTAAAAAACTAAAATTACAGGTTCCAGCAGGGGCAGCTACACCAGCTCCTCCTCTTGGTCCTGCACTTGGACAAGCTGGAGTAAATATTTCTCAGTTCGTAAATGATTTCAACGATCAGACAAAAGACAAAAGAGGGGAGATCTGTTCTGTTGTTCTAAATGTATATGATGACCGATCATTTGATTTCTTGATTAAAACACCACCAGTTACAAGTCTTATCTTGAAAGCTGCTGGAATCAAAGCTGGATCAGGAAAGAATAGAACAAAGAAAGTTGGAACAATTACAAAAGCTCAGGTAAAAGAAATTGCAGAAATTAAGATGCCTGACATCAACGCAAAAAATATTGAAGGAGCAATGAAGATCGTAGAAGGATCATGTCGCTCAATGGGTGTTGAAGTATCTGCTTAAAGAAAAAATTTACATTTAAAAAAGGCCCACCGAAAGGTGGGTCTTTTTGTTACATGGATTTCCTTTTGTAGATTTCAATTGAAAAACTAATAGGGGTTTTATCCCTGTAGAAACCTTCTTTTATCTCTTTTGATTCGAGGTTAAAATCATCCATCCATCCTGTTGGGAAGAATACATCAGCTTCAATTTCGTTTTTATCATTCACAACAGATAATATGATTTCATCAACCTCGATTTCATCAAATGATAGGTTGTATATCTCACCACCTCCTGCGATAAATATTTCCCGACCTGGGAATTTTCGCTGCATGTCTTCAACGGATTTCTTGAGATCACCATATAGAGTTACCCCATCTGGAACATCAAGATTTTCTTGTCTAGTGATAACGACAGTCTCTCGACCTAGGTCAAAGGGTACATACTGTGGTGGAATAGTTTTGAAAGTCTTTCTTCCAGAGATAACTATTTTACCAGATGTTGTTTTCGCGAAGTGTCTTTTATCTATCGGGATATCAAAAAGTAATTCTGAATGTTTCTCTCGATCCTTTGGAGCTATTGCCATGTCAGACTTTCTAACTGAAGCAATAAGTGTGATTTTTGATTTTTTCATACTATGACTATTTACATTTTTAATCACATTACCTAAATAATCTTTTTCTTGCAAGTCTTCTATTCGTGTGGTAATTTCAAATTAAACAAATTGAAAATAGAAAACATGAATATAGATAAAGATTTTAAATTTTCTTTTGAAACAAAGGTTGTTTCAGATTATGACAAACTTCAACAAATTGTTACTGGCCATAAGGCTCAAGGAAAGATAATCATTGCTGTTAGCGGTGTTTTTGACATGATACACGATGGTCATGTTAAGTACCTTGAAAAAGCTTCTCAATTAGGCGACATTTTAATTCTCGGAGTTGACGATGATGAGTTAACAAGAAAGAATAAAGGAGAGGGTCGTCCTTTTGATGAGCTGGAGTCTAGATTAGCTGTTCTTGGTGGTTTGTCTTGTGTTGATCATATAAAAGTACGAGATGTGAAAGAAGGAGTGGGTGACTTTGTGACCAAGATTGAGCCGGATGTTTTAGTCATATCTTCTTCATCAACTCAATACGATGAGGATAAAGAGACATTTTCTCAGATAATAGATCGCATGTATGTCAAAACAGGTATAGCAAAAAAGGTTGTTAATTTTGAACCTCAATCTTCAAATTCTACAACGGCAAAAATACTGAAGCTAAAGAAAGAGGGGGCTAAACCTTTGATAGATGAACTAAGTGAAGTCATACTAAGACATACGGGAGAAAGTAAACAAGAAAAAAAGAAGTCATGAAAAAAGCAATTTTAGCTTACGTGCCAGCTATTCATCAGGGATATTTAAATCTGTTCTCAGAAAACAATTGCGATATCTACGTAATGGGCTCTGGTTTAATTAAGGAAATTATTTCTGAAGATGGCTTTAGTCATTACTCCAGAGATCTTCGAGCTGTTAATCCAAAATCAATTGTTCGCATGTTGAATTCTGAGCTTAAAGGTCAGTCAGCATCTTTGTTTGAGGTTGGATTGGTTGATCTGTTTAGAACCAGGTATTCAAAAATCATTCTTCCTGAAGAGGATATTAGCAAGTTTGTGGGGAAGAAATACCTTTCAGATTTTGAAGTAGAGTATTCAAGTAAACACTTTCTACGATATCATAAACAGATCACTCTAAGAGAATCTGAGTTTGATCCAGATGAGGAGGTTACCTTTGATGAAATGCATCAGAGGCTTATGTCTGAGGCCTTAGAAGAAGCCCAAAAGAGTGCTGATTGGTGGAGACAAGTTGGGTTCGTTATAGTTACCTCAGGTGGGAAAATTGTAAAAGGGTTCAACTGTCATATGCCTACTCAGCATGAGCCAGATGTTGCTGGTGATGCTAGGTCTAACTTCAAGCCAGGCGAACATGCTGACCTATGTACAGCAATTCATTCGGAGCAGTTTGGGATAGCGACTTGTGCTAGACATGGTTATGCCACAGACGGTGCGACAATCTACGTGACAACACTTCCTTGTCCAGTTTGTGCAAGAAATATTGTTGTAGCAGGAATACAGAATGTTTACTATGAAAGTGGATATTCAAAATTTGATGCTTATGAAATTTTCAAGAGCGGAGGGGTAAACCTTATCCGTGTTGGAAAATAAAAATGGCCACCCCAATTGGGGTGGCCTTTTAAATTACAACTCAGTATCAACTCTCATCGCTGGATGAGGGTGATAGTCTTTTAAATGAAAATGCTCCGGACGAATCGCAAAGAAATCTGCAACAGGGTCTCCTGTAGTTTCAAACCGAAGTTCTACTGTAGGAAGACATCTAGGCTCTCTTTTTAGGAGCTCATATACGATCTTTCGCTGCTTCTCGTTGTACATATGGGAATCATTCATTATATGAATGTATGTTTTCATGGTGTATTCAAGCACACAAGAGAGCATCATACCTATTCCAGCATAGTGAATCATATTGTATGGTACACCAGTTGGCATATCTGCGGCTCTTTGTGTATGAATTAGAGTAAGCTCTTTATGTTCTGGGTACAGTTCTATTTGAACGTCACCATGACATGGAGCAACGACTACTTGGCGCTTACCATCTGGGACAATTATCCCTGGTGGGTACCAGTTTGTCACTCTATGAGTTAACGCGCTGGGATACTTGATCATTTGCTTAATGACATTTTCCCACTGGTTTATTTCAGTACCGTTTGGCCCAGGAAATCTACCCCAAATTCCACCATAAGAGAACCTCCCTAGATGTTCACCTTTGTCATTGTCAGGAAGGTCAAAGTGGCACTCACCACCCTTATCGCAAACACGATCAAGGTTTGTCCATCGTTCCCACCAGAACTTTGGTAAACCAAAGCTCTCTAGCTCTTTTAAAGTGGTGGCTCCATGAATAAATCCGATTACTTCAGCCATTGCGTATCTCAGCGCTGTCTCAGTGATCTTTCTCTCTGTTATAAGAGGGAAGCCATTTTTCATTGGAAACCTCATAATGTTTCCAAAATACTTTGACATGGTCCCTTCATGAAACTGAGGATCTCTAGTTTCTCCTGATAAGGATATATTCAGTAGAGCATTTCGATACTCAGAGCTTGGCGATCTTTCCTCAAATGGCAAGTACTTAACAATTGGCACTTTTTCAACTTTTTTGTTCATTTCAATCTATTTTACACCCAACATAAAGCGGTATCGCCTCGTTCGAGCTTGGTTCAACAATGTGAAAATGTAAATGTTTAACACTGGCGCCAGATAGGCGGGTGTCGCCATATCTCATTAGTAACGCACCACCACAAATTTGGAACCTCAGGTTTATCTCAGACAGAGTCTTAAATGCATCTAGAATTTCCTCGCTTCTTAATTCTTCAGTGGTTTTAATAAACCTCTTAAGTATGACAACGAAATGATGCTTCCTTTTTGGATCCTTGTAGTGTTGATTTCGAATAACAATCCAATAATCTGTATCACTAATTATTTCATTTCCAAGATCTTCAATTTTGGACCTTTCTCCAAATGGATCATAATTCTTTTTGTAGATTTCAAGATACTTCTCCTGTTGAGAAGTGTTTCTGCAATTTGCTAGGTCAACGAATTTGTTCTCGTCTAGCCTTTGTTTGAATTTCTCTTTCATGTTTCAATTTTCTGTTTATTTTCATACTACTGATTAAACCATTATTAGTCAACCTTTGTATTAAGTATCTATTTCAAGTAACATAAGTCATATGAAAGATAAACAAATTGAGAAACTCCTAAAAAGTGAAAAGGCAAGACAGAAGAAAGTTATAAACCTTGTCGCTTCTGAGAACTACGTATCCAAAGATGTTATGGAGGCTCTAGGGTCCGAATTTACAAACAAGTATTCAGAAGGGTACTCAGGCGCAAGATACTATGGAGGTAACGAATTTATGGACAAGGTTGAAGATTTAGCACAAGAGCGAGCGCTGAAATTATTTAAACTATCAAAATCAAAATGGCACGTGAATGTTCAGGCCCTTTCTGGGGCCCCAGCCAACATGGCTGTTTTCTCTGCTATCGTTCCATACGGAGCGAAGATTATGGGTATGACGCTGGATTCTGGTGGACATCTTTCTCATGGGTATAAAGTTTCAATAACAGGAAAGATGTGGAAGCAGGTTCCATACTCAGTAGATCCAGATACAGAAAAATTAAATTACGATGCAATAATGAGAATTGCACTAAAGGAAAAACCAAAGATGATTGTCGCTGGTTTCTCTGCATATTCAAGAAAGGTTAATTGGAAGAAATTTCGAGAAATCGCAGATGCTTGTGGGTCGATTCTAATGGTAGACATGGCACATATTGCAGGGCTTGTTGCCGGTGGGGCACACTCGAGCCCATTCCTACATGCTGATTTGGTGACAACAACGGTTCACAAAACTCTTCGTGGTCCAAGAGCAGCTCTTATTTTTTCTAGAAAAGATAAATCAGATTATTCAGAAAAAATAGACAAATCTGTTTTTCCTGGTATGCAGGGTGGACCACACATGAATCAAGTTTTAGCTACAGCTGTTGCCTTGGGCGAGGCTATGAAGTCAGACTTTAAAAAGTATGCTGAACAAACTATTAAAAATGCAAAGGCTCTTAGTGATGAATTAAAGAATTTAGGCTGGAGAATTGTTTCCGGTGGAACTGATAACCATATAGTTTTGGTGGATGTTTGGAGTACTTTAAATATTGGTGGTAAAGAGGTGAGTGAGGTGCTGGAGAGAAATAATATAATTGTAAACAAAAACCAAATACCCTATGACACAAAAAGTCCGGTCAACCCTTCTGGTGTTAGGCTTGGATCCCCAGCAGAAACTACACGAGGAAAAAAAGAAAAGGATTTTGCGGCTATAGCAAAAAAGATTGATAAGGTTTTAAGAGACTATGCTGATAAAAATAAAAAAACTTCATAAGGAAGCAAAGCTACCAACCTATGGTCACCCTGGTGATGCAGGTATGGATATTTATGCATTAGCAGAAACTGCTGTTCCTGCTAATGGAACTAGTAAAATAAAAACAGGAATTGCAATTGAGATCCCAGAAGGCTACGTGGCTCTTTGTTGGGATAAATCTGGACTCTCTTTAAATGAAGGAATAAAGGTTATTGGGGGAGTGTTTGACTCAGGGTACAGAGGTGAATACATCGTTGGAGTTTATAATATGAAAGATGAACCTTTTGTTTTTGGAAAAGGGCAAAAAATTATGCAAGTTCTGGTACAACCCGTTGTGGCTGGAGAGATATTGGAAGTGGATGAATTATCAGAGTCCTCTGGAAGGGGGGAATCCGGCAGAGGAAGCACTGGGTTACACTAAGACTTGCAAAGGCAGGTCTTTTTTATTAATGTAAGAAAAAACATAGATCTTGCAATATGTCACATTACTCAAAAATTCTTTTTGATCCAAAAAATAATAAGTTTTGTTTAGAACCTGAAGGTAGGGATAACCCTCCAAATATTACCGATGAGATGTTAGATACAGCCTCTAGGATACTTAATGTCATTCATAATGTTCTCGGTATTAAACCTGAAGACGTTCTGATAAAGACTAGAAAAAGAGAGATCACTGAGGCTAGGTATAACTTTTTTGCAATGATGAGATTCTCATTTTCAAAACTCTCATATCAAGAAATAGGGGCCTTTGTAGAAGGAAAGAAAAGTTCTATTGGCATGGATCATTCTAGTGTTCATCATGCTGAAATAACTCACAATAATAATTGTGATACTGACTCTCAATATAGAATAAGGGCAAAAGCCATAGAAGATATCTTCAAAGAAAATGTTCTCCCTGAAGAAGCTCTTCTAAATAGGACTTTCTCTTTCAAGGAGATGAAGGAGGTTCTAATAAGAAATGGTGTACCTAGACCATTTTTCTCTAGAGAAATGTTTCCTGAGAAATTTGCCATGAAGGTAAAAACATCAGTCAATGAATTATGATTAAAGACTTGCAAATGCAAGTTTTTTTTATTAATGTTGATTAAATTCATAATTATTTGAAAATGTCGAAGAAAAAATTAAACCTAAGATTTCCTGTAATTGAGTATGATTCAGTTAAAAAGGAGTTTATATGGGAGACTGTTAAGTCTAGAAGAATTACTAAAGATATCCTTTCTTCAGCACTGAGTCTACTTAATCTTATTTCTGAGATTTCAGATGTTGATGTTGAGGATCTATTAAAGACAGGTAGAGAGAGAAGATTTGTTTATGGCAGAAATATTTTCATAGCCTTGATGCGAAAAAGATATCCTGAGATTAGCTATTCAGATATCGGCTCTTTTTTTGAAGGGGAAACTCTTAATCTTTCAAAGGATCATGCTTCAGTCATTCATGGCCGAAGAACCCACCATCAGCTTCTGAAGAAGAAGATCTGGTACAAAGAGAGGTCTCAAAAGATAAGACTTACTTGGGAGCAGGGGTGGCTTACAGATGAAGAAATAGGAAGTCAAAAGTTTTCTATGGACGAGCTGAGGTCTATCTTGGAAGGAAATGGTATTGAGTTTTTTGGTGCGAAAAATATACCCACTTCAGAGGAGAAGGAGGATCTACGGTTTAAACCAAAAGAAATTAGAAACCTTTTAAGGGGTAATGGTGTAATGAATCCTTTGATCACAAAAGGAATGTTGCCCTCAAGGTTTCTTTATGAACCCAAAGGGTTAGAGACGGTCACTTAGTTGGCCGTTTTTTTTATGCTCAGATCGTGATAAAGTAGCAGTATGATAAAAGCATTATTGCAAAAAGAGATTAGCAGAGTAGTGTCTGATATTGGTCTTGAAAGTGTTCCGGTTGAGCTTTCTCACCCAGCTGATTTTTCTCATGGAGACTATGCTGCAAACACCGCCATGATTCTGGCAAAGAAAGCTGGTAAGAACCCTATTGAAGTTGCCGGAGAAATTGTTAATGCTTTAAAAGAAAAAAAGATTGATTTTGTTTCAAAAATAGAAATAGCTGGTCCTGGTTTTATTAATTTTACACTTACTCCTGAGTTTTTTGTAAAAGAGACAAAGGAGATTGTCTCAGTGGGGGAGAAGTATGGAGAATCAGAGATACACATAGGAAAGAAGATTCTTGTAGAGCACTCAAGTCCCAACTTATTTAAACCTTTTCATATAGGTCATGTTATGAACAATGCTATTGGAGAGTCTATTTCTCGATTGGCAAAGTTCTCTGGAGCTGATACAACTGTAATATCATTTCCTTCTGATATTTCTCTTGGTGTAGCTAAAGCGATATTTATTTTACTTGAAGAAGAGGGGGAGAGTTTCATTCCAACAGATGTTGCTGTTCTTGGTGATGCATATGTTAAGGGGACAAAGCGATATGAAGAAGATGAATCAGTGCATTTAAGAATAAAGGAGATTGCTGACAATCTATATAGCAGGAGAGACTCTCCAGAACTAAGAATTTTTGATATATGTAAAAAATTTAATATTGAATACTTTGAAAAAGTTTTAGATAGACTGGGTACAAAAATTGATGCATATATATATGAGAGTGAGGCGGGAATAGCTGGTGTTAATCTGGTGGGAGTAAACAAAGATATTTTTACTCAGAGCGACGGAGCTATTGTGTATATCCCAAGTGAAGATGATAAACACTTAAATACTGCGGTATTTATAAATAGCCAGGGAAATCCAACCTACGAAGCAAAAGACTTAGGTCTTTTGAAATTAAAGTTTGAGAAATATTCACCAGACTTATCTATCTTCATGACAGACAATCAGCAGATTTCTCACTTTAATGTTGTGTTAGATGCTGCAAAAAAAATAAACCCAGAGTGGTCAGAAAAAAGCATTCACCGATATCATGGAAGAATGAGTTTTCAAGGAAATAAGATGTCTTCTAGGCTTGGAGGAGTGCCTCTTGCTTCTGACCTTCTAGATGGTATTCATGAGGAAGTAAATGAGAAGAATAAAGAGGCCGATGAAAAACTGAAAGATCAGATTGCTATTGCCGCCCTGAAATTTACAATTCTAAAATCTCAAGCAGGTAAAAATATAAACTTTGATCCAGAGACTGATCTATCTTTTGAAGGGGATACTGGGCCATATATTCAATATACTATTGCTAGATGTAATTCTGTTTTAGGAAAAGCTAATACCGAAGGTATTAAAGAGTCATTTGAAAAATCAGGAGAGGTGACAGACCTAGAAAGACTACTGTATAGATTCCCGGAGGTGGTTGAGTCATCTGCGAAAGAATGGGCGCCCCATCACTTGGTGAATTATGGGCTAGAACTTGCTAGAGCTTTCAATAGTTTCTATGGAAACACAAAATTAATAGATAAAGATAATCTAGAAACTGGATATAATTTATCGCTAGTAAAGGCAACATCACAGGTTTTGAAAAACACACTTCAAATTCTAGGCATAGAAAGCCCAGAAAAGATGTAAAGAAAAGGTTAAATTTGAATTAACCTTTTCTTTTTATAATCTATTTGATAGAGTCATTTAAAAGAGAACTTATGGAGAAAGAGATAATTGATTGTCTAGATTTTGGAGATATATTTGAAATGAATCCACACGGTGATCTGGATACCACAGATAATATTGAATCATTGTTTGCCCATCTTACAGAAGAGGGTAAATATGATTTACCTCCCAGAACCAAGATCAAGGTCTGGGGGTCAAACGTTAATTGGTCTAGTAAAGAAAATCCTTTTAGGTATAGTTTTGAAATGGTTAGAACCCTGGGTCATCTCAAGAGATACTATCTTTCATGGAGCCATATTATTGAGGAATTCAATATTGAGAAGTATTATGATGGACAAGAATGGAAGATGGCACTTCTTGAGAAAGAAGGGGAAAGACGGACAGCTTTTGGTTTAATGAGAATGATTGGTGACTATAACCGCGCAACTCAATTGGAAGAAGATCACAAAAAAGATCTCAAGGAAGCTTACGGTGATAAGAAAAAAATTGAGAAGATTGAGAAAGATTTTAAGAATCGCACTAGTAATCAAATGATGATTATTGGATAAAGCCCTTACGGGCTTTTTTAGTTTTTATATTCAGAATAGGTCTATATTGAAGGTGTTGACACATAAAAATCAAGATGCTATCCTATCGACCTAACTAAATTTGTACATTACATGAAGAATTTTAAAGTAGAAGACCTTTTTGGCAATAATCCAGAAGGCAGCCTTTGGGCAGAGTTATTAGCTGTCACAGACAATGAGGTAGCCAAGATGACCCTTGGTTCACCTGCAGTAGCTGATCACGAAACAGTGGTTGGTGACCTTTCTCTGATTGAGAAAAAACTCATTTTCCTTAACAGGAAAAAGAAAGATTGGATCAATGCATTGGTTAAAAAATCAGAAAAAGAAAATCTTGATGAGAAAGGTCTTGAGGCTCTCGTAGAAGAGACTCATCCTGTGCGTCATGATGTTGACGTTCTTGACGAGATAGTATGGAATTTGATCAAGATGAGAATTCCCGCTGCGGCAAGAACTTGCTCAGGTGTCGGATTTCGTGAAGGCGGGGTGATTGTGACCGGAGTTAAAAGCCAAGAGGAAATGCTCCTTCAAGAGTTTGGGGGAATGCTTTCCGCGATAATTTTCGGGGAAAGAAAAATGAGAACAGAGCCAAAAGCGAAAGCTGAAGCTTAACAATACAGGTTTGGTGTGAGTACGAAGGGTGACCGTTGGTCACCCTTTTTTATTTGAACAATTAAATAAAAAAAGAGCCGCTCAATTGAGCGGCTCTTCATCTTCATTTATTTATTAAGAAACTCAGCTAGACCTGCAAAAGGGGAATCAACATCACCCTCCTTTTTGTCTGTGTAGGCTACGCGAAATGTTTTGGTTTCATTAAACAGATCTCCAAATACAGCTGTGTCAGCATGTTCAATAACGGGTTTTTCTGGCCACTCTCTCTCCATCCATTCTATCTCATTTTTGGCATTCTCTCTTGATGCAACGAAGTGACCTTCTGGAGTGGCGTAGTAGCCGGCACTATTGGGTTTAGGGTTTTCGCGCTTGGATACTTTGAAAACAAAGTAGTTCCCATTTGCTGTTTGAATCATATTTAGTCTCATGTGCTAGGGTTTAAATATTTAGCTCACTATATCACAAATAAATGTTATGTCAATATAAGAAATATATAGCCTGAGTTGGGCTTTTTTTATTTAACCATTTTGCTATACTCTTATCTACAGGCGTTGAAGGGTCTAATCATCCCAGAGCTTCGGAAAGAAACCCTTTTAGGGGAGTAGAATTCGACGGTTAAGCCCGATATAGCTGTAATGAGGCCAGACCAATAGGTGAGGCGAAACAAGGTGGTACCACGAGAAGAAGCTCGTCCTTGGGTTATGACATTTGTTGTAATTCACGGACGAGTTTTTTAATTAATATATAAATAAAATTATGAGGAATAACGAAAAAGAAAAATCAGAAGTAGCGCTTCGAGAAGAAGCTGTCTTAAAATTTTGGAAAGAAAATGATATTTTCAAAAAAACGTTAAATAAGCCATCAACAGAAGGTGAGTTTGTTTTCTATGATGGGCCTCCATATGCAACAGGTCTGCCACACTATGGACACCTTCTTCCTGGAACAATCAAAGACGTAATTCCTAGATACAAAACAATGAAAGGCTTTTCTGTTCCTCGTCGTTGGGGTTGGGATTGTCATGGATTACCAATTGAAAACTTGATTCAAAAAGAATTGGATCTTCCAACAAAACATGATGTTGCGGAATATGGAATAGGAAAGTTCAACGATGCTGCTAGAGCTTCTGTTCTTCGTTATGAAGCTTCTTGGAAGGAATATATTCCAAGAGTGGGTAGGTTTGTTGATATGGATTATCCATATATGACTATGACACCAGACTTCATGGAAAGTATTTGGTGGGTATTTAAAACACTTCACGATAAAGGTTTGGTTTATAAAGGGTACAAATCTATGTATGTTTCTCCTCCACTAGAGACCGTACTTTCTAATCAAGAAGTAAACATGGGAGGGTATAAAGATGTCACAGACATGTCTGTGACTGCGAAGTTTACATTGAAGGATGGAGGTCATGCTGGTGCGCACATGCTTGCCTGGACAACAACACCATGGACACTTCCAGGAAACGTACTCTTGGCTGTAGGGTCTGATATTAAATATAATCTAGTTTCTTTGGATGGAGAGAAGTATGTAGTCGGATCGGAATTACTAGAAAAAGTTTTTGAAGGTAAGGAGTATTCAGTAGAGGGAGAATTAAAAGGGTCCGACTTGGTTGGTTCTACATATGAACCAGTATTTCCATATTATTCTAATCATGAAAATGCATTCCGAGTAGTGCCTGCTGGTTTTGTAACAACAGAAGACGGAACAGGAATCGTGCACATTGCTCCAGGGTTTGGTCAGGATGATCTAGAGCTTGGACAAAAAGAAAATGTAGAACCAATTCAGCATGTCCAGATGGATGGGCACTTTGTGCCAGAGATAAAAAAGGCTTTGGTAGATGAAGGATATGACGTTGCAGATTGGGCCGTTAGAAATGTTAAAGATCACATGCATGTAGATGTGGAGATTGTGAAGTACTTGGCGCATCATGGAAAGCTTTTTGAAAAGAAAAAATATATTCACAGCTATCCAATGTGTTGGCGAACAGATTGTCCTTTGATTAATTACGCTACCGATAGTTGGTTTATAGATGTTCAGAAAATAAAAGAGAATTTAATAAAAAATAACAAAGAAACAAACTGGGTTCCTCAGCATGTTCGTGATGGAAGATTTGGAAAGTGGCTCGAAGATGTTCGTGACTGGTCAGTTTCAAGAAGTAGATTCTGGGGGACACCTATTCCTATTTGGCAAAATGAAAATACAAAAGAATATAAAGTTCTTGGGTCTATAGAAGACTTGAGGAAATACTCAGGAGATGCGATCACTAGGGTTGTATTTGTTAGACATGGAGAGAGTATTAAGAATGTTGAAAATAGAATGAGTAGTGCAATTGATAAGCATCCTCTAACAGAAAAAGGGGATAAGGTTGCTCATGAGGCTGGAGAAAAATTGAAAGATTTTAATGTTGATGTGATCTACTCATCTCCAGTTCTTAGAGCTAAGCAAACTGCAGAAATAATTGGGGGGTCTCTAAACATGGACGTTGTCTTTGATGAAGACATTATAGAGATCTCGAGCGGAGAATGGGAGGAAAAAACAATAAATGAAATAAGTGATTTTGATGAGCGTGCGGATTATTTGAACATGTCTATTGAGGACAGGTATAAAGCAAAGAGAGGAAAGACTGGAGAGTCTTGGGAGGATGTAGAAAAAAGACTGAAACGATTCTTAGATAGAGTTCAAAAAGAACATCAGGGAAAAACAATTGTTGTGGTTTCTCATATGGGGACAAATACTATGGGTATGAAGATATTAAAAAGTTTAACCAATCATCAGGTTGATGCTATCTATACAAACCCTAGATTTACTAGCCATGCTACACCTGTTTCTATTCATACATATTCTGAGACGGGATTAGAGGTGGATCTACATCGTCCATTTATAGACGATATTAAGCTTGTAGATGAGGACGGCTCAAACCTAAAGAGGGTAGAAGATGTATTCGATGTGTGGTTTGACTCAGGGTCTATGCCATATGCTCAGCAACACTTTATGGGAGGCAAAGATATGCCAGATAGATTCCCGGCTGACTTTATTGCAGAAGGGCAGGATCAGACTCGCGGATGGTTCTACGTACTTTCTGTTTTAGGTACAGCTTTGTTTGACAAGTTTCCATTTAAGGAGGTTATTGTAAACGGAATGGTCTTAGCAGAAGATGGGAAGAAAATGTCAAAGAGATTAAAAAACTATCCAGAAATTGATGTCGTTTTGAATAAATATGGAGCTGATGCTCTTAGGTTATTCTTAATGGCTTCTCCGGCTGTTCATGCAGAAGATGTTAACTTTGTAGAAAAAACAGTTAGCGAGGTTCAAAGCAAAGTCCTAGGTAGGCTTCGAAATGTGGTTGAGTTCTACAAGATGTATGAAAAAGGAGAAGATGCAAAAAATGATAGTAAAAATATTTTAGACCAATGGATCTTATCTCGACTATCTGAAACTCAAACAGAGATGGAAAAAGGTCTTGAGGGATATGAAATAGATAAAGGAGCAAGACCTATATTTGATTTTGTGGATGATTTGTCTACATGGTATGTACGAAGAAGTAGAGATAGGTTTAAAGGAGAAGGGGAAGATAAAAAATCTTCAATAGAGACAACCCGATTTGTGCTTAGAGAATTCTCAAAATTAATTGCTCCATATATTCCATTTGTAGCAGAAGAAGTTTATAAAGATGTTGGAGGTGAACTTGAGTCAGTTCATTTAGAATCTTGGCCAGAATTAGTAATAAAAGGAAAAGGTGATGTTCTTGAGAACATGACAACAGTAAGAGAGGTTGTTAGGCTTGGGCTAGAAGCTAGGCAGAAAGCTGGTGTAAAAGTTAGACAACCTTTGCAGAAAATTCAAATAACAGAAAAGTTAGACCAAGAATATCTAGATGTTATTGCGGATGAGCTAAATGTTAAAGAAGTATATATTGGATCAGATCTTGTACTTGATACAGTTATTACTCCAGAACTAGAAAAGGAAGGGCAGGCGAGAGAACTTATTCGAGAAATACAAAAAATGAGAAAAGAGGCTGGTCTGAACCCGGAAGACAAAATTAAGTTGAATATTCCAGAAGAATCAAAAGATGTATATGAAGATTTCCAAGAGGAAATAAAAAACATAACCAATGTGATAGATGTTTCATTTGGTGGTGAAATTGTAATAGAAAAATTGTAATCATAAAAGCTTTATGTCACCAATAAAGAAAATAAAAAAATTACATCCAAAACTTCGAACCTACCATTTTGAAGAATTGTTTGTATTAGTGGCTTTAGTGGTTGTTGGGTTATTTTCGGGTAAGGGTCTAATTGAGTGGATTGGTGTAGCCGCTGTATTTTTTACATTTAAGCATACAATCATTAGTGAGAGACTTCAGGAGGCCGAAGCAGAAAGAGCTAGGGTTGAGGGTTTAGAATCTGTTACTGTTGAGTGTTACCCAAAGCTAGGTCAGAACTTTATTATTAAAGAATGTCTTTGGTTTGTGTATTTTGCATTGCTTGGAGCTTGGTCTGCGTTGGCTGGAGTTATAATATTTCTACTATATCCAGTATGGAGAAAGTATTATCGAAAACATAACCCACTATCAGAAAGAAAGATTAGAAAAACTAATGTATGAAAAAAGATTCAAAAATTTATGTAGCAGGACATAATGGTCTAGTTGGTTCATCTATTGTGAGAGCCTTGCTTGCTAATGGGTATGTCAATATTGTTACAAGGTCTCACAAGGATCTGGATCTAGTTAATCAGGAAGCAGTAAATAATTTCTTTGGTGAAGAAAAGCCCGAATACGTTTTTCTCGCGGCTGCAAAGGTTGGAGGGATTCATGCAAATAGCACTTATCCAGCGGAGTTTCTTTATGATAATTTGATGATTGAATCAAATATTATAAGAGCAAGTCATGTTAATGGGGTAGAGAAACTTCTATTCCTGGGAAGCTCATGCATATATCCTAAATTTGCAGAACAGCCAATAAAAGAAGAAAGCCTTCTTACTGGACCACTAGAGCCTACAAATGATGCTTATGCTATTGCAAAGATAGCCGGAATAAAACTCTGTCAGTCATACATGAATCAGTATGGATCAAGATTTATTTCTGTAATGCCAACAAATTTATATGGTCCTGGAGATAATTATCACCCAGAGAATTCTCATGTATTACCATCTCTTATTCGAAGGTTCCATGAAGCAAAAAAGAACGATTCTAAAGAAGTCATAATTTGGGGTTCTGGTAATCCACTTCGTGAATTTTTATTTGTTGATGATTTAGCTAGAGCCTGTATTTTTCTAATGAATAACTATGAAGAAGAGGGACATATAAATGTTGGTAGTGGTAAAGAAATTTCAATTATGGAATTAGCAAAACTAGTTTCAAGCACTGTTGGTTATGAAGGATCTATTTCAAACGATGAAACTAAGCCAGATGGTACGCCCAGGAAGCTAATGGATAATTCTAAGATACGTTCACTTGGGTGGAGGCCAGAAGTACCTCTTGAAGAGGGAATAAAAATTGCTTATAAAGATTTTATTGAAAATTATACTTAATGGCGTATCCAATTTATACAACCCCAGGATTTGTTTTAAGTTCGTATAAAATAGGGGAAGCTGACAGACTTCTTCAGATTTTTACTCGTGACTTAGGTGTGGTATTTGCAAAGGCTACTGGAATAAGAAAATTAAAATCTAAATTACGCGGTCATGTTCAGGATTATAATTTGGGGTTATTTAGCATGGTTCATGGGAAGTCAGGTTGGAAACTTACAAATGGTGATGTTTATGAGTCTGGAGAATACAGAAGTTTTAGTCTAAGACAGAAAGAGGTGTTGGCGAGAGTTGCTAGCCTGCTTCGCAGGCTGTATGTAGGAGAGGAACCAAACGAAAAGCTTTTTGAGACAATTATATCGTTTTTCTCTCATGAGATGTTTTTAAAAGAAGATAAGATTGGTGTTTTTGAGCTTGTTGTAGGGGTTAATATTTTAAGTCAATTAGGGTATGTGGGTGATGAATCCATAACATCGAATGTGGTTCAAATGGGTCATGAAATAGATTCTGACTTTGTTTTGGAAAATAAGAAGAAAATAATTTTAGAAATAAACAGTGCGCTTTCTGATAGTCAATTGTAAGATGATATACTAATAACACGTTATATAATATATGGATAATCTAGATAAAAAACAGGATATTCTATATGGCCACAAAGGTGTGTCAGATAGAAAGAGAAAGGGTGTAAAAAAGAATCGTGATCGAGATGTAAAGAAGGATTGGGGGTCAGCGAAATCTGAGTATAAACCAAAAAAGAAGCGACCCATAGCTAAAACAATTTTTGGCTTTTCTTTGGTATTTTTTGTTTTTGCTGTTTTATTTTTAGCCTTTCAATTTATAACTGGTAATGGAAATGTTTCAACAAAAAATGTAGACATAGATATTCTTGGCAACACTTTCACAGCAGGAGGAGAAGAGCTTCCTCTTCAGATTCAAATAACAAACAGAAACTCGGTTCCTTTAGAGTACAGTGATTTGATTATTGAATATCCTGATGGGGCAGGTGATAAGGTTCGGGAGAGAGTTTCTATGGGGACAATAAAGCAAAATGAAACAGTTGTAGAATCAAGAGATGTAGTTCTGTTTGGTCAGCAAGGCTCACTTCAAGAAATACAAGCCACTATAGAGTACAGAATCAAAGGTTCTAATGCGATATTTTTTAAACCCTTGTCTCATTTTGTAACTCTTAACTCAGCCCCCATTGATCTTGCTGTTAGTGCAAACGGAAATGTTGTTTCTGGTCAGAGATCTTCATTTACCATAAAGATAAGAACAAACAACTCTGTAACAACTCAAGACATCGGAGTTAAGGTTGAATACCCAACAGGATTTAGATTTGAAGAGTCTGATGTTGACCCAGTTTTTGGTGACAACATATGGCATCTTGGTGATTTGGCCCCAGGATCAGAAAAAGAAATTACATTTTCGGGTATTTTGTTTGGAGAAGAGCGAGATGAAAGAGCTTTTCGGTTCTTTGTTGGACCATATACAAACTTCTCTAATGCGGAATTAGCTCAAGTGTATAGTTCATACATACATACAGCGACAATCAGCAAGCCTTTTATTGGGGCTCAGGTTTTGATTGCTGGAATAGAAGATGAAGTAGTTGCTATGAATTCTGAAGAATTAATTCCGGTGACTATTAAGTGGTCAAACAATCTTCCAACAAGAATTGATGACGTTGTTTTGGAGATAAAGATAGATGGAGACATAGTAAATGAATCGAGTATTCAGAGTTCAGGTGGTTTCTATGATTCAAATACTAGGACTTTACGCTGGGATAAGACAAACTATGGATCTTTTGCTTCTGTTCAACCAGGAACAAGAAGTAATATAAACTTTAGTTTAGCTTCAATTCCTTTGTATCAAGGCGGAGATCTTGCTAAAGATGAAGAGATTACCTTGTCAGTGTCAGTAAGTGGTAAAAAACCAACAGAAGGGGGATCTCTAGAGACTATAAAAAACTCTTCACAAAAAATAGTTAAAATAAATTCAGATCTCTTTGTTACAGCTGATGGATTTTTCCGATCAGGTCCATTTAATAACATAGGGTCAATTCCTCCAGTAGTAGGTCAAGAGACGGAGTATACAATCATATGGTCTGTTACGAATTCAGCCAACTCTGTTTCTGGAGCTAAAGTTACAGCTATACTACCGCCTTATGTTGAGTATAAGAATCAGATTTCTCCAATCTCAGAATCTGTAATATTTAATCCAAACACCAGAGAGGTAACATGGAACATAGGAGCTGTTTCAAGGGGTGTAGGGCTTACACAATCAAGTAAGGAAATATCATTCCTTGTAGGTCTCACTCCTTCTATTTCTCAAGTAGGAAGCTCTCCTATACTAATAAATAGCACAAGGATAACCGCTAGAGATTTATTTACAGATGAGACTCTATCTGACTCTAGTCGAGAGGTGACTACAAAAATAATTAATGACACGGGTTATGTGAGCGCGGAAAGTCGTGTTGTTGCACAATAAGCTATAGATAGAGTAGTATACAAGTTATGGAACAAGATCAAGATTTAATGCAAAAAATAGTTAGCTTAGCTAAAAGGCGAGGTTTTATATTTCCTGGTTCTGAAATTTATGGAGGATTATCTGGTACATATGATTATGGACCTCTTGGGTCACAGTTAAAGAAAAATATAAAAGACTCTTGGTGGAAGAAGTTTGTGGAGTCAAGAGAAGATACTTATGGACTTGATGCAGCAATACTGATGAATCAAAAGGTTTGGGAAGCGACTGGTCATGTTGATGAATTTCATGACATGCTTGTTGAAGATATCAAAACAAACAAAAGATATCGTGCGGATCACTTACTTGAAGATGCGGGGGTGTCTGATGCTGATGGTATGTCTGCAGAGCAGATGTCTGAAAAAATTCAGGAGTTAGATTTGAAATCACCCGAAGGAAACCCTTTAAGTGAAGTTAAGCAATTCAACATGATGCTTCAAACAAAAGTTGGGGTTACAGACGATGGGGGAACGACTAGTTATTTAAGACCAGAGACAGCTCAAGGTATTTTTGTAAATTACAAAAACATACTCGACACCATGAGCCCTAAAATTCCTTTTGGTATAGCTCAAATAGGTAAGGCTTTTAGGAATGAGATTACTCCAAAAGATTTTACTTTTAGACAGAGAGAGTTTGAACAGATGGAAATAGAGTATTTTATTAAAGAATCAGACTGGGAAAAACAATTTACTTACTGGGTCGAAGAGCAACAAGAGTGGTTTACTGGTATTGGTCTTGATGAGACCAAGCTCCATGAGCACGAGCATCCAAAAGAAGCATTGAGTCACTATTCTAAGAGAACAATGGATTGGAACTTTGATTTTCCTTTTGGAAGAAGTGAGCTATGCGGTCTTGCTTACAGAACTGACTTTGACCTATCAAGGCACGCTGAGGCTTCTAAACAAAAACTTCAGTACACAGATCCTCACACTGGAGAGACTTTTGTACCCCATGTCATAGAGCCTTCATTTGGTCTAGATAGAACAATTTTGGCTTTACTGGTATCAGCTTATAGAGAGGAAAATCCAGGAAAAGAAGATGAAAGAGTCTATTTAGCCCTGAAGCCTTCTGTTGCGCCTGTTCTTTGTGCGGTTTCACCGTTGGTGAAAAATAAAGAAGATATAGTGGACAGAGCAAGAATGATTTTTGGAAAACTGAAAGCGGAATTCGGAAGAGTAATGTGGGATGATAACGGAAATGTAGGGAAGAGATATCGAAGACAAGACGAGATTGGAACACCATTTTGTATTGTAATTGATTACGAGACCATGGATGGAGAGGGTGTAACTATTCGAAATAGAGATACTGGAGATCAAGACAGGATAAAAGAAGAAGATCTTGTTGAGTACTTAAGAGAAAAATTCGAAGACTAGAAAAACCGCCGAAAGGCGGTTTCGTTGACAGTGGCTGTCTGATGAGTAATATGAAAAGAAAAAATTAAAAATAAATACACATGCCGTTTGTGGAAACATATTACGATCCTAAATGGATTTCAGAGAAGCCTATGCGAGTGCTTATAGATGATATTTCAAAATCGATAGCCTGGCGGCTATTAAAAAAGCGTGATTATAAAACCATAAGAAGGGTTAAAATTATATGGAAACCAAACCCTGAAAAATCAATTAATATGCCAAAGATTTTTATTAAAATATCTTCAGGCCATTTTAATAAAGACGCAAATTGTCCGTCAAAGGTTTTAGAATTAATAAAGTTTGATTTAAGGAAAAATCCGGCCATTAAATCTTTGCCAGAAGATTCTGTCATTCTAAAGGCCGTCTGGGAAGATTCCCATGTTTTAAAATATTAGCTTTTCAATCACCAGTGTTACTGGTGGTTTTTATTTTCCCACAAGTTTAATAAATATGAATCTAAAAATCTTTTTGCATGTTATTATATTAGTAGTTAATTAATATCTTCTTATATCATGGCAACAAAAAAAGATTCTACAATTTCAATCAACATCACAACAGGGGCTATTGTAAAAGTTCTTGTCTTTGCTCTTATTGTTGCAGCAGTCTTTGCTTTGAAGGATCTTGTACTTGTTGTTATGACATCTATCGTTATTGCTTCTTTTGTCGGTAACGCAGCCACCGCAGTAGAGAAGTATAAACTAGGAAGAACCCTATCTGTGGTTTTGATATATACGCTTTCCATTGGTTTGTTAGCCGGTGTATTCTATTTGTTTGTACCAGTCCTGGTAGTTGAATCAGCGAATGTAATCGACGTTCTAGGAGAGTACCTCCCAGACTCAGAGACTATTAATAATATTAAAGAGAGTGTGGCCGCTGGAGCCAAGAGCTTCACAAGTCTAAGTTCAGGTAATATAGGAAGCCTTGTTAGTGACTCTGCTGGAGTAGCCTCAGACGTAAGTGCAAACTTCTTTAGTGCTATTTCTGCTATATTCGGAGGTATCTTGAATCTTATACTTATTGTGGTTATATCTTTCTATTTATCTATAGAGAAAGGGGGGATTGAGCACTTCCTTAGAATTGTTATCCCTCTCTCACATGAAGACTATGCTATAGGTCTGTGGAATCGATCTCAAAGGAAAATCGCTCTCTGGATGCAGGGTCAAATGGTTCTAGGTCTTCTTGTTGGTGTTCTTACATATTTAGGACTGTCTATTCTTGGTGTTAAGTACGCCCTAATGCTTGCTCTTGTTGCTGGAATTATGGAGCTTATACCATTTGGAATTATTCTAGCTGCTATCCCCGCAATATCTTTCGGTTACCTAGATGGGGGATTCACAATGGGATTTCTTGTTGCGGGATTCTACCTAATTGTTCAGCAATTTGAAAACTATCTTATCGCACCACTTGTTGTTCAGAAGGTTACAGGGGTTTCTCCTCTGGTTGTTATTTTAGCGGTTCTTGTTGGTACTCAGCTAGCTGGATTCTGGGGTCTTATATTGGCCATCCCTGTGGCTGTGGTCTTGATGGAGTTTGCTAGTGATATAGAAAACCAAAAGGTTGTCGCTAAGGTTGCCAAAGTAGCTCGTTCTGCGAGAAAGGTTGCAAAGAAGTCTACTTCAGGGTAAAAATGAAGTATGTCAAAAAAACCATTTTATATAACAACAACTCTTCCATACTTAAACGCTAGCCCTCATATAGGTTTTGCGCTTGAGATTATTCGAGCAGATGCTATTGCTCGATATAAAGATCTTATGGGCCATGAGGTGTTTTTTAATACCGGAACAGATGAGCATGGCCAGAAGATATACCAAGCTGCTCTAGATCAAGGAAAGGATCCTCAAGCTTATGTAGATGAAATTGCAAAAGAGTTCCAGGGACTTAAGGAGAAGCTTGGATTGTATAACGACATACATTTTGTCAGAACAACAGATGTTCACCACAAAAGTTCAGCTCAACACTTCTGGAAGATATGTGATGAGGCTGGATATATCTACAAGAAGAAATACAAAGGGCTTTACTGTGTTGGTTGTGAATTGTTTAAAACTGAAAAGGAGCTTATAAATGAAGAGTGTCCAGTTCACCCCGGTAAGAAGCCAGATGAGATCGAGGAGGAAAATTATTTCTTCAAGTTTTCATCTTTCACAGATGATCTAATTGCTTTGTATAACGCAAGAGAAGATTTTGTAAAACCAGACTTTAGATATAACGAAATAAAAAACTTTGTAAAAGGTGGGTTGGAAGACTTTTCTATTTCACGAGTAAAAGATCGAATGCCATGGGGTGTTCCAGTTCCTGGTGATGAAGACCAAGTAATGTATGTTTGGTTTGACGCACTCACAAACTATATTTCTACTTTAGGTTGGCCAGAAGATTCTAAGACTTTTGAGAAATTCTGGGTAAATGGAACAACTCTTCAAATTGCTGGAAAGGATAATCTTCGTCAGCAGTCTGCTATGTGGCAAGCCATGCTTATGGCGGCAAACCTTCCTCCAACAGACAATATTATAATCAATGGATTCATTGTTTCTGATGGTCAAAAAATGAGCAAGTCTCTTGGAAATGTAATAAACCCATATGACTTAGTAGATGAGTTTGGGGTAGATGCACTTAGATATTTTATACTTAGGCATGTTGGACTGAGTGAAGACTCTGATGTAACTGTTGAGAAATTTAAAGACGCTTACAATGCAAATCTAGCAAACGGAATAGGGAACTTAGTAAGTCGGATTCTAAAAATGGTAACTAGCTACAGTGTAATTTTTGAATTCCCAGACAGAGAAGATTCCCTTGAAGAAATTCAAAAGGAAGAAAGTTTCCAGGAATACAGAGAAGCTTTGGAAAGTTACGACTTTAATAAAGCTATGGATTTCATCTGGAAAGAAGTGGGGGACATGGATGAATTCATTGCTAAAGAGCAACCATTTAAGAAGATAAAAGAAGATGAAGATACCGCTAAAGAGGATTTAGCAAAACTGCTTCTAAATCTTTGGTATGTTTCAATTCTTCTTGAGCCACTATTACCGAACACAGCAGAAAAAATTCAAGAACATCTCGCAGAGCTAAAAATGCCAGAAGAGCCACTGTTTGTTCGAAAAGATTAACAAAAGCTCCGCAAGGGGCTTTTGTTGACTTTACTATCAATAATAAGTAGTATTTCTTTAAACAAATTTGCACATGAAAATGTTTAAAAAGCTGGCTAATTACATATTGAATTTTTTTCAAGATGAAAAGCAAAAAAGTGAGCCAATAAGGGCTTCAATGCAATCACTCTGGTCATATTTGGTTGATCATAAAGAGAACTTATTTAACTCAGAGAATTTGGAGATCTTTAATGAGAGTTTTAATAAACTTAACGATTCCAGGGAAGAGATAAGAAAATTCAAAGGCGAATCAGAAAATATAATACTCGAAAGTGATAAAGAGGTTGATCTGATTGTTAAAGATGAAAAAGCAAAGCCCACAGGCTATATCTTTGATTTAGGTGACCGAAAGTATCTCCGTGACTCAAGTATCGAGCTGCAAGGTTTTGCTGCTAAAGGTGCTACAAAGATTAGCCTAAAATGCTCTTTGATTTCATTAGAGTTAAGGCTTGTAGAATTTTGGGTTCAATCACTTGGTCAAGGTGTTGCTTTAATTGAACCTGGATATAAAGATTTTGCTGTAGTTAATGATTTAATTGCAAAAATTTTTTCAGAAACCAACTGTCTTCTGGAGTCTAAGTCATTGGATGACTTAAGTTTCGGTGAGGAGTATGCGGTAGATAATGCGATTTCTTTTTTCTCTTATGCTAACTTAGAAAATCAAGTTATTATCTTAAAAAAAATAAGAGATCCTTTGTTGATTGGTTAATTTAGAGTCCGGCAATTGCTGGGCTTTTTTATTTAATTGACCTATTTTACAGTTTGAGGTAATCTTTGGGAAAATTAAAAAAAATGATAGGAATAGGAATTGTTTGTATTTTAGTCATTACAGGACTTGTAATGTATGCTCACGCTACTCTAATGTCTGTAATATCCTCAAATGAAATGTATTTCAATGGAGTCTTATTTTCATATGAAAAGCTCAAAGAGTATCTTGAAGGTAAAGCCGCATCTTTTGACAATCAAGAAGTGAATGACCACTTTTTTCAAAGAATGATTGCTCTGTCCAAACATAGAGATTTGGTTGAAAAAATGGACAAAGAGTTGGAAAGGCAAGTTCTTTTCATGGATGATAATTCTTTAGGTATTGGATTTTCTGATGGGGCATTCAATGCATACTTGAATAACTCGACTTATCATATAAATTATATGACCGAGACATATAAGATGAGGTACGCTTTGATAAATCACAAATTTGATTATCTAAAGGATCTTGTTCAGCACTTTGTTTTAGAGAGGGGTCTAACGGTAGATCTTGCTAGATTAAAAGACTCTTTGATTTACAACCTACAACAATTTTTTCTTGATAAAGAGAATATTGAAGTGCTTAAAATTTCCCCTGATCAAAACCTTTGTTTGAATGAAATCTTTGAGGTTTTAAAACTCTTAGGTGAAGAGGATTTGTCAAAGCAATTCATAGAAAAAACAAAAGCCGAGCAGTTTGCAAGGTGAGACCCGAAAGGGTCTTTTTTAATTCCTTAAATTTTGTATAGTTAGTTGTATGAAATATTTTGACATCCATTCACACTTGAATTTAGAACAGTTCCACGATGATTATCGTGAGGTTATTTCTTTACTTGAAGAAAAAGAAGTTGGAACAATAACTGTCGGGGTAGATGAAGGTAGTTCGGCTAGGGCAGTAGAACTTTCTTCTATGTCAGAAAATCTTTATGCCGCTGTGGGGCTTCATCCAACAGAGACAGACAGAGAGTCTTTTAATTCTGAGTTTTACGAGAAATTGATAACCAATCCAAAGGTGGTTTGTGTAGGGGAGTGTGGACTAGATTACTTCCGAATGAGTGAGTCAGATATAGGGGTAAAAGACCGACAGAAAGCTCAATTTCGAGCTCAGATTGAGTTTGCTATAAAGTATGACAAACCGCTTATGCTTCACATTAGACCTTCTAAAAACTCATTTGACGCCTATGAGGACGTGCTTGAAATACTGTTAGAATATAAGGCTGAAGCCGGGAAAAAATTGCGTGGAGATGCCCACTTTTTCGCGGGAAATCTGGATATTGCCCGTAAATTCATTGACTTGGGGTTCTATATATCCCTTACAGGGGTAATCACCTTTACTCATGATTATGATGAGGTGGTTAGGGGTATACCAATAGATAAGATGCTTTCTGAGACAGATGCTCCATATGTCGCCCCCGTGCCATACAGAGGGAAAAGAGCTGAGCCTTGGTATGTGATCTCTGTGGTTGAGAAACTGGCAGAGCTTCGAGAAATTCCACTTGAAGAGATGAAAATACAACTTCTCAAAAACACAAAAAGTCTTTTTAATATATAAAAACCGCCCCAGATTTTGGGGCGGCATAACTATTTTTTTGTCTTCTTTCTCCTATTAATGAAAGGTCTAGTTTTTGAATGTAGATATTTTTTCTTTAATCCATACCTTACACCATAACCATGGCCATTATCATCTTCTTTTGTTAAATAACCTTCATGAAGCCATCTATGAATGGCTGTATGAACACTATCAATGGATGCATTTTTGCCAGTTCTTTCTTGTATGTTCATGGCAATATCTCCTTCACTAATGCATCTAATAGATAAATCAAGAGAAGCTTCCTGTAATATTTTAAAGATCAAGTCTGAGAGTTCCCCTTTTGAGAATAGCTCTAGCATGGGGATTTCTTTATCCGCTATTTCATAAATAGCCTTTCTTTTTGTTTTGGATACGTTTTTAAGATATCCGTCCTTACTTCTTCTCATGAGAAAGGTTGCCACGGTACCCACCTTTAGATTTAGAGCTAGTGCTACCTCTGAAGAGGTTATAGTTTCTCCTTCTTCTTTTTCATTAACCCATTCGGTGATTCGTTTGTAAAAATCATTCTTGAGCCTAGGCCCCTTGTTGTTCATAGTTAAGATTTTATGTATACGAGTTTTTGACAGATTACCATGTTATTAAATAGGTGTCAAGTAATATGCTGCTACAAAAAGATTAAATAGAAACCGAGATGCATCATTATTGTTTTTGACATATAGTCCAATTCCTGCTAATATCCTTTTTGTCTGTTCGATGCGCACTGATAGCGTATCGCTTAGGTTCGAGACAGACATAGCCTTTAAATAAAGGCTTTTATAAAATAAATTTAGAATTATAAAAATGATTTACGAAACAACATTCTTGTTTCTTCCAACTCTTTCAAGTGAAGACTTGGCGGTACAAGTAGGGAAACTAAAGGAAATAATCACTTCAAATGGTGGTGAAATTATCTCAGATGAGTATCCTCAGATGGTTAGCCTTGCCTATACACTGCGACATAGACTTGAAAACAAGTATACAAACTATGACACAGCAAACCTTGGTTGGGTTAAATATAACCTAGACCCAGAAGCAGCTCCAAAAGTTAAAAAGCAGGCTGATCTTATTAAGTCTCTACTTAGATACTTAACATTGAAGACTGTCTCTGAAAATACAATGATCTCAAAAAATGTTTTTGCAATGTTGCAAGGAAAAGAGATTTTTGCTGCAGCTCCAAAGGAGTATAAGAAACCAGTAGCTCCTGTTGTAGAAGAAGGGGAAATGGTTAAAGAAGAAGTTGATGAAGAGCTAGATAAGATGTTAGATGACTCTGAAGAAGTAGCTGAAGATGAGGCTAAAGAAACTAAAGAGGAATCAGGATCTTAAGCAGGTTTAAGGTATAATAAAGTTATACAAATTATTAATTAAATCTTAAACAAATTATGTATCTAAACAAAGCTATAATTATTGGAAACCTTACACGGGATCCAGAACTAAAAGCACTCCCTTCAGGAATAAAAGTTGCTTCATTTAGTCTAGCGACTAATAGAACATGGAAAGGAGCTGATGGCCAAAAGAAAGAAGAGGTCCAGTTCCACAACATAGTGGTCTTCGGAAGACAAGCTGAGACAGTTTCTCAGTATATGAAAAAAGGAAGCTCTTTACTTGTAGAAGGTAGAATGCAAACTCGAAGCTGGGATGGTCAAGATGGTAAGAAAAATTACCGAACAGAGATCGTTGCTGACAGAGTTCAGTTTGGAGCTAGAGCAGAAGGGGGTTCTGCAGGATCAAGCTCTTCTTCATCATCTACAAAAGAAGAACCACAACAGGAGGCGCCAGAGATAGATTATCCTGATGTAGATATCAACCCAGACGACATTCCATTTTAATCTATTGATTGAAATAGAAGGAGATAAAATAAACATTAACTAAAACTATTATTATGAAACAAGATTACTTTACACAAAACAATATCAAGCATATCGACTTTCGAGATATTGATATTCTAGGTAAATTCATCAACCCAAGTGGTAGAATTCAATCACGACGGCGAACAGGATTGACCGCAAAAAACCAAAGAAGGGTAGCGGAAGCTATCAAACATGCACGATTTATGTCACTTATGGCATACGTCGCTGAATAACAAAAAAACCACCGAAAGGTGGTTTTTTGTTTGTATATTATTTTGCTCTTTCCAGGTACTCTCCTTTACTTGTATTTACAAGGATATTTTCTCCAGCTTCTATGAAAAGAGGAACTGTTAGCTTTGTGCCATTTTCAAGTGTGACCAATTTATCACCTCCCGTAGCTGTATTTCCTTTAATAGATGGAGGGGCTTCTTTAACAATGAACTCCATTTTCATGGGAAGTTCTACTCCAATTACTTTTTCTTCATCGTTGTATTCAAATATCAGTAGTTCAGCAGGGAAGTTTGCCTTTAGGAATTTAATTGTGTCATCTCCGATCTCTTTTGCTGTGAGTGTAAATCTGGCGCTTTTGTCGCCATCTTCGTGGAACCAGTATTCTCCTTTTGCTTCATATAGGAAAATAACCTTCTTCTTTGAAAGATCAGCTTCCTCAGCTTTGTCAGAAACATGGAAAGAGTGCTCTATGGCTTTTCCTGTATTAAGATTCTTTAGTTTAGTCTGGTTTACTGGCTTTCTTTGTTGTTTCCTGAAGACATGAGAAGAGATAACCTCGCATGGTTCATCGTTAAATATTATAATCTTTCTCTCTTTAATTTCATTGTAATTTAACATAATGGGCCTATTATAATCAAAATATATAAAGTATCAATAGGGGGTCATGGTTTGCTATCCATGTAATAAAAAACTCACAGTATTGTGAGTTTTTTATTATGCAGCTTCGCTTTTGTCACTTTTATCATCTTCTGAGAATAATTCTTTTAGTTTCCCAAAAAAACCTTTTCGAGGCTCTGCTATATTTCGTGCTGCACGGTAAGCTTCTTTCTTCTTCTGTAGTTTGTAGTTTTTGTGCACAGAGTTTCTCTTGCTGAAATCTCGCTTTTCCCAATGATCAATCATCTCTCCACTACTTAAATGTCCTTTCATACTTTTATTGAAAGCCTGAGGATTATCTTCAGGATACAGTCTTTGGAGGGTTTCGTTTTTTCTCTCATCAGCTTTTATGCTGCCAAGATCAGACATCTCTCTTTCAGAGATCTTTCTACCGTACCTTTCGAGGTCTTCTATCTCTTGTTTCTTTGCAAGGATGGCAGCCTGATTATGATACTCTTCATCCTCAAGGTCTCTTCCAAGCTCATGAGTTTCTCCAAAAGATTCATATTCGTCACTTTGGTCCGACACCTCTTCTATCGGCACGTAGTTTCTCAAGGGGTCATTTTTGTCAACAAAATCCTCATCATCAATTTCATCTTGGCTTCGGAAGTCTAAAGGCTGGCTGTAGTCACCAGATCTTTCTGTTCCTGTAATCAAGGGGTCCCCAGCTTTTGATGGATGCGTTTTGTATCTTTCTGAAAGGTCAATAGGTTGCCCAGTTCCTTTTTTGGCAAGTTCTTCGGCTTCCTTTTCAAAATCAGTCCTCCTGTCGTTAGTCCAATTGCCATACATGGACTTATGTTCCTTAACAAGTCCTTTTTTCTTAATTAATTCAGCGTATTCTTCTGACCCTCGAGTTGGCATTTTTCCGTCTGGGTAATTGGGTTTGTGTTCAAATTTTTCCATAGTATTTATTGATTTAATTCATCCTTCAATCCTTTCTGTACATCCTTTAGTAGGGAAGCAAGGATTTTTTTATTCTCCTTATCTTCAAGTACTTTTCGAGTTGCGTCATATCCTCGAGCAAGTTTTATCTCATCACTTCCATCTAGCGGTAGGTAGCTGTATGAAGCTCCAGCCTTCTTAATGATCTTCATTTTCTCGCCTAGAGCAAGCAGTTCTCCTGAGCGTGAGATTCCTTCGTTGTAGATAATATCAAACTCTGTCTTTTTGAATGGGGAAGCTACTTTGTTTTTTACAACCTTAACTCTAGTTCGGGCCCCAACTACATCTTCTCCTTTTTTAATCTGAGCAATTCTTCGGATATCAAGACGTACTGATGTGTAGAACTTTAGAGCTTTTCCTCCTGGGGTAGTTTCTGGTGATCCAAACATAACTCCAATTTTCATTCTAATTTGGTTGATGAAGATAACCATTGTCTTACTCTTAGCTGTTAGAGCAGTAAGCTTTCGAAGAGCTTGTGACATAAGTCTAGCTTGCTTACCAACATGGTGAGCACCCATATCTCCTTCAATTTCGTCTTTTGGTGTTAGGGCGGCTACAGAGTCCACTACAATAACGTCGATCTTTCCAGATCGAACCAGACTCTCTGTGATCTCCAGAGCTTGCTCTCCTGTGTCAGGTTGAGATATAAGTAGGTTTTCGATGTCTACTCCAAGCTTTTTAGAGTAGTCTGGGTCCATACCATGCTCAGCATCAATAAAAGCACAAACTCCTCCCATTTTTTGAGCTTCAGCAATTACATGCAGGGTAAGAGTCGTCTTACCAGAAGACTCTGGTCCATATATTTCTATAATTCTACCTTTAGGTAGCCCACCTATTCCAAGTGCATGATCAAGACCTAGTGATCCCGTTGGTATAGCTCCAATATCCACCTTTGGAGTGCTTCCAAGCTTCATTATTGAACCTTCTCCAAACTTTGTCTGGATAGATCGAATTGTATCTTGAATGTCAGAATTATTGATTCCTGATGTGTCTTTTACAACCTCATCGCCTGAAGTTTTTTTAGTTTCTTTTTTCGCTGCTTTTTTTGTTGTTTTTTTCGCTGCCATAGTATTTTTAGTTATTTGATAATTTATTTACTCCGTTAATTCTTAATGTTTCTCTTGATACATTTTTAAACTTATCTTCTGCCTCAATATTTATTTCATTGTAACCTATGTGAATCGGGATAGGGTAGGAGAACGATCCATCTTCTCCTACAAATGTATTGTTACCATTTACGGACAGCTTTATAGCTTTAGGTGCGATCCCTTCTATATATGTTATTGAATTCAGAAGAGAGGCACCTTCTCTGGGAGAGAGTATCGTAAGGGTAACACCACTCCAGAGGCCTCTTGTTTTACTAAAAGTAAAAATACCAAGAAAGGTAAAAAAGATTATAAGCCCCATATACATAGAGATCTTTTTGTAATCAAAGTGAATTGTCCTACTCCTCATCCTCATCATAGTCTTGATTGTCGTATTCTTCAGCTATTTCGTCGACTACACTATCGCTACCTTCGTATACATCTCGTGGTTTGGATCCATTTTGTGGCCCAACAACCCCTCTTTCTTCTAGGATATCTATAAGTCTCGCAGCCCGAGAGTAACCAATCTTTAGTTTTCTTTGGAGATATGAAGTACTTGCTTTCTTGCTGTTTATTACAATCTCTCGAGCTTCTTCGTATAGTTCGTCATCATCATCAACCTGTGAAGAGAAGATTGAGCCATCAGCCCCTTCTGGTTCTTTTGTAAAGATGATTTCTTCTTGAACCTCATCTCTGTATGCTTTTATAAGATAGCTTGTAACAGCTTTTACTTCTTTTTCAGATATAAAGGCACATTGAATTCTCTCTGGTTGAGACATGTCACCAGAAAGATACAGCATGTCTCCAGCTCCAAGTAGGGTTTCAGCTCCTGACTGATCAAGGATAGTCTTTGAATCAACCTGTGAGGCTACTTGTAGAGCAAGACGCGCTGGGACGTTGGCTTTGATAAGACCAGTAACTACGTTTACCGAAGGTCTTTGAGTTGAAAGTATTAGGTGAATACCAACAGCACGACTCATTTGAGCAAGACGAACAACGCCAGACTCAAGCTCTCTTGGGTATGTCTGCATAATGTCTGCAACCTCATCTATGATGATAACTATATATGGAAGTCTCTCCATACCTGTTTCCTCATCCAGTGTTCCAGATTCTTTTTCTTCATCAAATTTTTCATGGTAAGACTGAATATCTCTAACCGCCTCAGCCTCAAGGATGTTGTATCGTCTTTCCATTTCCTTGACTGCCCAGTTTAATGAAAGGATAGCCTTTTTTGCATCTTTGATTACTGGAGTCAGAAGGTGAGGGATTTTGTTATATAGAGTTAGCTCAACCCTTTTTGGGTCAACCATAATAAACCGGAGATCCTCTGGTCCGTTTCTATAAAGAAGAGATGTAATTATTGCGTGAACAGTTACAGATTTACCAGCTCCAGTAGCACCAGCAATTAGAAGGTGAGGCATTTTTGCAATATTTGTATATTCTGCTTTTCCAGAAATACCTTTCCCAAGTGCAACAAGAAGATTTTTTGGGCTTTCTTGAAACTCTTTTGTTGAAAGTAGGTTTCCAAGACCGACCATAGATTTTGTTTTATTAGGAACCTCAACTCCAACTAGAGCCTTTCCTGGGATTGGAGCTTGGATTCTGATTGGGTGAGCAGCTAAGGCTAAAGATAGGTCATTTTTAAGACCCATAATTCTTGAGATCTTTACACCTTGAGCTGGCTTCATAGCATATCGGGTAACTGTTGGGCCAACTGTTATTTCATCCATCTCAACCTCAATACCAAAGTTCTGAAGAGTGATTTTAATTATATTTGAGTTGGCTTTTATATCTCCAACATTTGGCTTACCTTTATCTCTTGCGAGCAATGAAAGAGGAGGAGGGGTGTATTCTTTGAATTCGAAACTTCCAGAGAACATCTCGGCTGTCTCTCCGTCATCACCTGTTACTATTTTTGGCTCTCGAGGCTCATCTTCCTCCTCTCCGTCATCATCTTCACTTTCATAGTCATACTCTTCGTCATCTTCCTCCTCGCCTTCATAATCATATTCATCGTCAGAAGAAGTTTCCTTTCTTCGTGAAAGAGATTGGTGAACCCTTTCCTTGAAAGCAGACAGCGAAAGAGGAATATTAAAGATTAGGACTATCGACGCTGCCAATAGTGCGATGAGTAGAGATACTCCTACATATATATCTAGAAGTTTAATAAGTGGATTTTGGATTAGAGTACCAAGCAATCCTCCGGCCTCCTCACTTATAACAGAGAGCAGTCCTTCAGAGGCAACCACAAGGAAGATTGATCCTAATAGTATTTTCTTATCGACAGCTTCTATAAAATTAAACAGGTATGACCCCCAGGCTATAAATGAAATAGGCACAAAAATAAAGCCATATCCAAACAAGAATAGAAGTCCCTTGTGAACAGTTTTACCAGCAATACCAGCCAATCCAAGCGATCCTAAGAATAAGAATATAGCCGCCAAAAATAAAACAATGGCGTAGAGAGTACGCTTTGCTTCGGGACTTAATAGATTCTCAGATTTTTTCTTTCTTGGTCGTGCCATGATTATTAACTCCCTATATTATAGCAAAAAAACTTTAAGGTTTGTTGGGGAATATAGGGTCTTTAAAAGATAATATATTTTTTCTAAACACGTTAGACGTAATTGTGAAAACCCTTGATATATATACGTCTTTGAGTATAATAGACATGTCTCTTAAGGATATATACTTTTTTATAAAAGACATCTAAAAGACACATACATAGCTATGACTCCAGATAAAAACAAAATTGAGATTGAAATGCAAAGGGTTATAAAAGACATGTCTTTTATAATAAAAAAGACACACAAGATAGCTGTGGCCACTTCTATTATATCTAAGTGTCTTTTAGAAAATGACCCCTTCAGAAAGTCTCTAAGAGAGAGTTCTAATCTGCTTCTTTCTTACACTTCCACATTCCACAAAAAAGGATCTCTTGATAAGGAGATAACTTTTGACCATATTGAATACCAGCTTATTTTTTTAGAATCTCAGTTATCCACGCTGTGGTCTTCTGGTGATATAAACGAGAAAAACTACAGTATTCTAAGTGAATCAATTTCAAAAGTTATTGAAGATCTAAAAAATAATCACCTTCCTTATGACGAAGACAGCTCGAGTATCTCTGGGGTTGGACCCTTGGGTAGATCACTTTTTAAAGAGTCTTGGCTCTCTGGTGATTTTTCATTAAAAGATAAAAGGCAAGAATTTTCTATAAAAGATACTCTGTCGAATGACACCAAGGATGATCAAGTAAAAGCTGCCAAAGATATTTCTAAAAGACATTCTTCTGATGATAAATCAGAAAGAGTAAATAAAATAATAGCTTTTATAAAAGACAAGAAAGATATTTCTTTAAAAGACATTTCTAATCTAATAGACAATGTTGGTTCAAAAACACTGCACAGAGATCTTCAGTATTTGATCGATAAAGGACAGGTAAAACAGATCGGAGAGAAGAGGTGGGCGAGGTATGTTTACTTGAGATAGACTGTAAGTTTTTTGAGTCTAAACCGTCTTCATTTGCAGAGCTACAACATTGCCAGGAAAGGATTTTTTCCACATACGGGTATTGTTTTTAATAGCTTTAGTGAGATATAATTACAAGCAGTAGATACTGGAAATATTTGACAGTATGTGCTAATATATTGAGGTTCTTTGCTCGACGGCTTTTGTGTGATTTTTGTTACACAATATGATGCGCAGCAAAGACGGGAAGGTCCTTGAAAACAGAATATGGAATAGATAAATTTCTATAGATTAAATAGCTTTATGCTTTTATGAATTTATAGGAAAGAATCTTTACGATCCTGTTTTTCTTGGATAGATGTTGTACGACATTTATCTAAGTCAGACCTTCTCAAAAATTCTTTGCTCATTTGTGTGTACTTAGACTTGTGAACTTAGTTTATAAGTTAGAGTCATTAAGTGGGTAAAAAAAGGACGATACATGTTTGCCAATATGTATCCGTCGTGTCGACAAGGCAGATGCATGCAGTGTAGTTACTGCAGAAATCCTTCTTTAGTCTTAGCAAAAAGCAAAGAAGTATAGGGAAGGTCGTAATTGTAAGATTACAAAAAATTTAATCGTATGGTTACGGTTTTACAGACAGTTCAATAAAAGCTCTGTCGTAGAACAAAAACGCTATTGGTTTTAGTCGAACCAAGCTTAACGCGTATAGTGGCATCAATATTTTTATAAGGTATCGATGAACCACTAAATTATCAAAGATAATTCAATTATGAATATTACTAAAAAACTTACAGGAGCTATGACTGGGCTTTTGGTTGCAGCAACAATCTTCGGATTTGTAGCTATGCCAACTGCACAAGCTCTAGAACAAAGTCAGATTGATGCGATCCTAGGATTGCTACAATCATTCAACGCACCAGCATCAACACTTGCTGACGTTGAAGCAGCATTGAATGGTCAACCTACATCAGGTAACGGATCAGGAAATGTATCATCATGTAACACTTACGGAACATCTTCAATTGTTCGAGTGGGACATAACGGAACAAACGTTCAAGCAATTCAAAATGCTATGAACCAAATCTTAGATCTTTCAAACGGATCTATGACACCACTTGTAGTAGACGGAGCATTCGGTCCACTTACAAAGGGAGTTGTACAATACTTCCAAGGAATTATTGGAACAAACCCAGATGGTGTATGGGGACCAAACACACAAGCAGCATATCTTACATATGTAGCTAATAACTGTGACCAAGCTCCAGTTGTTGTGGTTCCATCAGGTTCATGGGGGGTTTCAGCAGCAGCTTCAAGCCCAATGGCTTCAAGTCTTGTTTCTGGACAATCATCTGCAAAGTTGCTTGATCTTAACTTTACAGGTAACGGAGACGTTACATCTGTAAAGCTTATGCGAACAGGAGTTTCTTCAAATAACGTACTTTCAAACGTATATCTATTTGACGGAGCAGTACGACTTACAGATGCAGCTTCAATTAACAACAGCGGAGAAATTATGTTTAATGTTCCATCAGGAATCTTTAACGTAAATGGATCACGAACAATCTCTGTTCGAGCTGATGTTTCATCAACTAACTACGCTGGTCAAACAGTTGGAGTTAACTTCGTAGAAGCTATGGCAGGATCAGATATGATTTCTGGTTCAGCTGCAGGTGCATTATTTACTGTTAGCTACGTTTCAGATCTAGCTGGTGTATCTTTCTCATCAGTAACACCATCTGGAGCAACACTTCAACCAGCACCAGCTGTAACAGTGTGGCAATCAACAGCAAGTATTTCTAACCACGATGTATATATGGATAGAATTGCATTCCGACAAATCGGTTCAGCCCAAGCTTCAGCTTTTGGAGCATTCAAGCTTTACGTAAACGGAATTGAGGTTGCACAAGCTGCAGGACTTGATTCAAACGGATATGTAACATTCGTGCCAGCTTCACCAGTAATGATGCAAGCAGGATCACGAATTATTCGAGTTGAGGCAGATATCGTATCTGGATCTTCACGAACTGTACACTTCTCACTACGAAATGCAGCTGACGCTTCATTCCGAGATGTACAATACAACGTAAATGGAACTCTTTCAGGTTCAAACATCTCAGCTTCAACAGCTAATACAATTTCTGGTACATCTGGAGGTTCTATGACTGTTATTAAGGATACAGCTTCTCCATCAACAAACATTGGAGTATCTGCATCAGATGTTTCTCTTGGACACTTTAAGCTTACTGCCTATGGCGAGGCTATAAAGGTTGAGACACTTACAGCAGGATTTACATCATCAACATCAACAACAGCACTTCGAAATGGAAGAATTCTTATTGATGGAGTTCCTTACGGTTCACAAGCTTCGCTTCTAGCCTCAGGAACACAATTTACAGTGAACAAGGTTATTAACCCTGGTCAATCTGTAATTGTTGATGTACGAGCAGATGTTTATGCAAGCGCCGGAACAGCCGTTGCTGCAGGGCACACTATTCAAGCAACACTTGTAGGTGGGTCTTCAAACGCTCAAAAGATGGATTCTCTAGGTGTTCTAGATATTCCAACTGCTAGCGTTTCTGCAAATACACTTACTGTATCTTCAGCTTCAGTTTCACTTGCAAAAACAACAACATATGCAAACCAAACACTTGCTATTCCAGCAACAAACTACAAGCTTGCATCATGGTCACTTTCAGGTTCAACACTTGAAGACGTTCTTGTAACAGGACTTACAGCAACATCATCAGCCGTAGTAGGTACAACATTCTCTTACGACGATGTTACAAACCTTACTCTTAAGGTAAATGGTACAGTTGTGTCAACTCCAATTGCTCAAGCTACAGCAAGTAATTCATTTGCAACTCAAATGACAATTGCTAAAAATGCTTCAGCTCTAGTTGAGCTATATGGTGATCTATCAAATGCTGTTGCAACAGATACTCACTCTATGGCATTTGGATTGGCTCTTACAGGTATTTCACAACCAAGTGGAACAGCCGTTTCTGCTAACGCAACAGCTCAAACTATCGCTGTTGGAGCAGGGACAATTACTGCAACAAAAGATAATTCATCTCCAGTTGCTGCAATTGTTTACGACAACCAAGTTGTTAACGCTGCAAACTTTAAGTTTGAGTCTGTAAACTCAGGATACGATGTTACAGATATGACATTTACAATTGCTAACGCATCAAATGTTTCATCTGTTGATCTGTATGACGGAGCAACACTTGTAGCTTCAAAAGCTGGAGCTACAACAGTAGCATTCTCAGGTCTTGGTTCAGCTTTCAACGTTGGAGCCAACTCAAACAAGGTTCTTTCTGTTAAGCTAAACCTTGCAACTGCAGGATTCCAAAATGGAACATCAGGAGCTAACGTTATGGTTACTCTTACAGATTTCACTGCTCTTTCTTCAGCAGGAACATCTTATGCTTCATCTGGTACAGTTGCTATTGAAAGCAACCCAGCTGGAAATGCTATGTATGTATACGCAGGTATACCTACAATCTCACAAGGCACAATTGGTGCAACAACTCTTCTTGCAGGAGAGAGAGACTTCTTGAAGTTTAAAGTTTCTGCAAATGGTGGAGATATTGCTTGGAATAAGATAGCTCTTGATGTCGTAAAGACAGAAGGAATTACTCTTGGTTCACTAGCACTGTACGATGTATCAAATGGAAGCACATTGGTTCCAGCTACATTGACAGCTTCAGCTGATCTTGCAAATGCATCAACAACCTCTGCTGGAACTATAGGAATCGTTCCTACAAACCCAGAAGAGATTACCGCAGGTGGTTCTCGAGATTATGTTCTTAGAATGACTGTTGGTGGTACAGTTGGTACAGGTGACTATGTTACTACAAAGATATCTGCAGATACTCTAGGTTACGCAGCTCCAACAACATACGCATTAGCGGATGCCGCTGGAACTACTTCTATGGTATGGTCAGATATGTCAGCACAAAGCCATGCAACTTCAACTTCTGACTGGTCAAACGGTTATGAGTTAAAGACATTGCCTATTTCTGAGACTTTGTACTCTATTCTTAACTAGATAGACTCATAGTTTAAAAACAAAAAACCCCTTTCAAGGGGTTTTTTGTTTTGGTATACTATTACGTATGAATAATAAAAAATATATTATAATAGGGGTATCTTTATTGGTGTTAATATTGATCGGCTTTTATGCTGGATACATACTATCAGAGCCTAAAATAAATAGTATTTTAAACGAAGAGGAGGTTCTTTCTGTAAAAGAAAAACTTAGTGCTGCAGAGAATTATCTTTCGGAGTCAATTGATTCAGGGGATCAAGCCCAGATATTTGATGCTTATATGGCTGTTGGGGTTCAGAGAAGATTATTAGGAGATTATAGGGGTGCTATGAGCGCTTATGAGTTTGCTTCAAACTATAATGTTAATAACCTACCTCACCCGTATACCGGAATGTATAGTGTTGCCTCCTCTGCAGGTAAATGGAATAAAGCTCTAAATTCTCTCGAAAAAGCCATTGCTCTTGATGAGCTTAACACCGACTACCATATTTGGAAATTGGAGATACTAGAAGAGAAAACCAAGGCTTCAAATGATACTCTTATGGAAGAGTATGAAAAAGCAATAGATTCTGTTGTTACAAAAGATATTCTAAAGCTTAATTACTCTGAATTCCTAGAAAGAATTAGTAATAAAGAAAAAGCTTTAGAAATACTTAAGTCAATAGATACAGAATCTTTTGAAGATGGGGAATTTATAGAAGATAAGATTGAAGAGCTTTCTAAATAACAATAGTGCATTTAATGCGAAGCCTTAAAAACCACTCTATAAAAAGGGTGGTTTTTGTCTTTAATATATTAAAAACATTAAATGTTTATGATAAAATATTTTCAAACTTAATTAAAATCAAATAGATCATGAAAAATTCAATACAAGTTTTAGTTTTAATTATTATTTTAATTCCACTTATCTCTTTTTCTCAATCCCCATCATTGATAAACTATCAGGGAGTTCTGAGAGACGCAGGGGGAAATATTTTAGCCAGCGAGGGTTTCACTCTTCGTATCTCAATCATACCTGATAGTCCCCAAGGGGTACCCTCATACCAAGAGGAGCATGTTGGTACTACAAATGCTTTTGGTTTGTTTAATCTCCAGATTGGAGGAGGCAGTCCAACACAAGGTTCTTTTGGTGATATTGTCTGGGGTTCACACTCACATTTTTTAGCAATAGAAAAGTGGAACGGGTCCGACTTTGATTTACTAGGCACTTCTCAGTTGGTTTCTGTGCCATACGCTCTGTATGCTAAAGAGTCTGGATCGTCCACAGGACCCACGGGACCAATGGGTCCTCAGGGTCCATCAGGTGAAGATGGTGCTGTTGGCCCTCAAGGTATGACTGGCCTAACAGGAGAACAGGTAATACCTGGGGAAGTTGGCCCTATTGGTCCAACAGGTAGTACAGGACCCATTGGCCCACAAGGTATTCAGGGTATACAAGGGGAAGCTGGTTTGATTGGCCCAACAGGCCCGCAAGGTCAGACAGGTGCTATTGGACCACCAGGATCTACGGGCCCTCAGGGTCCAATAGGACCACAAGGGGTTGATGGCTCTACAGGCCCTATCGGCCCAACAGGGCCACAAGGGTCGACCGGGGAGAATGGCCAAGATGGAGACGTTGGACCACAAGGTCCAACAGGACCTCCCGGAGTAGGAATATCTGTAGGGTGTCCAGTGGGTTCTGTTGCTTTGAATTCAAACATCTGTATAGATATAGACGAGAGAGGTGCAATGCCTTGGCCAAATGCTGCAGATGGTTGTATCTGGGGTAGAAATGGTCGCTTGTGTTCAGCTGCTGAATGGAGAATCGCCTGTGAACATAAGGCTGAACTTGGTTTGGTGAACATGATAAATAATTGGGAATGGGTAGATGACGCCACCGGAAATACAGATGACAACTTTACTCTTATGGGTTGGCAAGGGTGTAGTGATATGAGTGAAAACGGGATGGATGAAACCATGTATAATCATCGTTGTTGTTACGATCGTGTTCAGCCCACTCAGTAGGATATTATTGGATTTTCAAAACCAAAAAACCTAGACGTTATTGTCTGGGTTTTTTAATTTAAAATCACTTTGACTGCATAGTATATGTAATATACTATCTATATTAGTTATAAATTATTCAAATTAATCTAATGAACCATCGAGAAACTCAAAAAATAGCCCTCATAACCGGTATAACAGGCCAGGATGGCTCTTATCTAGCAGAACTGCTATTGGATAAGGGTTACGAAGTCCATGGCCTTAAAAGAAGATCTTCTTCCTTTAACACAGAACGTATTGACCATATATATCAGGATACTCATATAGAAAATAAGAATTTCATTCTTCATTATGGTGATCTGACAGATTCGACAAACTTGATTAGAGTTATTCAGGAAGTTCAGCCTGATGAAATTTACAACCTAGGAGCCCAGAGTCATGTTCAGGTATCTTTTGATACACCTGAGTATACGGCAAACTCTGATGCTATCGGTACGCTTCGAATACTTGAGGCTATTCGTATACTAGGACTAGAGAAGAAGACTAAATTCTATCAAGCATCTACATCTGAGATGTTTGGAGCGACACCTCCACCACAGTCAGAAAAGACGCCTTTCTACCCTAGAAGTCCATATGGAGTAGCTAAGCTATATTCTCACTGGATAACTGTAAACTACCGTGAGGCGTATGGTATGTTTGCTGTTTCAGGAATTCTTTTTAACCACGAATCTCCACGAAGAGGGGAGACTTTTGTTACGAGAAAGATCACCATAGGTCTTTCTAAAATAAAAAAGGGTCTGCAGGATAAACTATATCTCGGGAACCTAGATGCCAAGCGTGACTGGGGTCATGCCAAAGACTATGTACGAGCTATGCACTTAATGCTTCAACAAGACACTCCAGAAGATTTTGTAGTTGCGACAGGGGAAACTCACTCGGTGAGAGAGTTTATTGAAGAGGCTTGTGGAGTACTAGATATTGATCTTGTTTGGGAAGGAGAGGGGGTAGAAGAGAGAGGTGTGGATAGTAAGACAGGAAAGACTATTATAGAAATAGACCCAAAGTACTTCAGACCTACAGAGGTGGATGTATTGCTCGGAGATGCCTCTCTAGCAAAAGAAAAGCTTGGTTGGAAACCAGAGGTGGCGTTTAAAGAATTGGTGAGAATAATGATTGAGGCTGATTTAAGTAAAATTTAAATTTTCTTGAAAAAATAGTAAACCATACAAGATTCTACAAAATGACCCATAAGTGTTGCGCACACTATTCCATATATTCCATAAAAAGGTACCAGTACAACATACAGAGATATTTTAATTATAGGAGATACTGTCTTTATTTTGTAAAGAGCTCCTGTGTTTGTATGAGATATGAAGTTTGTAATAAGGAGGTTAAAGGGTGTCAAGAGAATACCAAGAGACAATAATTGAAAATATTTCACTGAATCTATGTATGAAGGAAATACTATCTTATATATAAATGGAGCCAAAAGGATAATTCCTGCTGTAGTAGGTATAAACACCAAGAATAATAAGAAAAATTTTTTAAGTGATTTTTTCTTGGCTTCTTCTTTTGTCATTTTACTCAGTCTTGGTAGAGCTAGAGTATTAATCGGAAAAAAATCTCTGAGTTGACCTACCGGCATTTGAGCAAAGGAGAATATTGCCACGGCAACAGGCCCAGAGAAGTGCCACAAGATTACTTTGTCTAACTGACCAGCTAAGTTCTGGATCACTTGCATATATGTAAGATGTTTCCCAAAAGAAAGGTCTTTTTGTAAGTCTACTGGGACTTGTCCTTTTTGGATAGTTGACCTAGTCTTAAAGTATAGAATCCCTCGAATTACTGCATATGATAAGAAATATGAAATTATAATAATAGTCAAATTATCTGTATTAATTATGGTCAATATTAGGATAATAGCTGGCACAAAGAAACCTATGGATTCGTAGATACCTTGTTTTTTAAAGTTCATCCGACCTTCCCAAATATAGGGAGACAATCTAACTATTTGTTCTACTGGAAGAAATATCCCCCCTATAATGAAACTTATCCCTAGGGTGTAATTTAATTTAATTAAATACCATGCTCCTAGAATGAACAAAAAGAGCGAACCCAAGAGACTCCATTTAAATTTTTCTTTTTCTATTATTTTCAGAACACCCTCTTCTTTTTTTGCAAAACTTCTTGATATTATTGTGTTTAGACCAGGTAGTGAGAATATAGAAGCCATTGCAAAAAAAGAAAGTATGTAGTTGTAGGCGCCATAGGTTTCTTTTGAAATCAAATTTGCAAAAACAAGCATTATCGCCACAGATGCAATAGCTGAAACAGTCTTACCAAAAAGGATCCATGCTCCATTTTTAATAACTAAAGAAGTACCTTTTATTTTTTTTAAAAAAATTATCATGTTGAGGATATTATGTTATTTATTCAAGTATAATATATTAAATACTAAAATAAATACCCATAATAGAATGAGTATTTATTTACATATTTAGAGTTATTTTTCATATCTAATTTTTTTGTTTTTAATTTCTTCATATAGATTTTTTAACTCCTTAGGCTTTGGGTAATTAACCGGGTCTTGATTTTTTTTGATTGCAATTAAACCAAATTCAATTTCATTAACTACATTGATTAAATAATTCTTAAAAAATATATTTATTGGGTATGGTATTAATTTAAACAGCTTGCTATAGAAATATTTGTGGTATATTTTCTTGAAAAAGATATCATTACTTTCTACCGCAGAACCTTTTAGGGATTCTGGGTCGAAAAAATCAAAAGAGTTCTCGCTGAAATAGTGTAAATGGTAGGGGTTTGCGACATTCTTTGTTGATGTCATGTAGGGGACTGCCATGAGAAAAATTCCTTCGTGCTTTAGAACACGATGTATCTCCGAAATAGCAAATAGGTAATCAGGGATATGTTCTAATGTGTGTTCACTAAAGACAAGATCAACACTGTTATCTTCAAAAGGTAAGATATCCTTACTTAGATCTAAGCAAATGTCTGCTTCAGGAGATATATCTACATTTATAAATCCTGGTATATATGTTTTACCTGCACCAATTTTTAAATTTTTCTTATTCATAAAAGATTTAATAATTATATCACATCGTTACTCTTAAAAAGAGCTTTACTGCTAAATATTTAGCTAAGATTATTTTTTGCATTCGGGTACCATTCGTCAAAGTCTTTCTTATACCTTTTATATACAATCTCAATAAGCTCGGGTGTATATGATTCTCTCCATCCAGTTTGATTTTGAGATGATTTATTTAGATGGGTAAGTTTTTCTAGGTTATATTTAACTCTGATAGGTTCAAATTCTTTTTCTAGATTCTCATATCTCCCAATGAAGTCTGGCACTCTTACACTTTCTTTGTGTATTAGTGAGTATTGAGATTTAAAGTGCCTATCTGATGCCCAGTCAGGTATTTTTGAAACAATTTTTACAAAATATTCAAAACCCCTATCTTTTTTAATAAGCCCAAGCATGTAGTAATCAAAATCAAGCATAATCTTCCCATATCTTTTTTTATCTGCTATATATTTTGACTGGTAACAAGAATAGAGTCTTTCAAAAGGATTTCTTACAAAAGTAAAAGAGTAGTAGGTTGAATCTTCTTCTGTGAGATTTTGTTTCTTTTCTCCAAGGCTTTTGTCGTCAATTCCTTGGTATTCTTTTTTTTCAATATTTCCACAGGTATTCACTATTGCTGTTTGAGCAACTTTTGAATTTACAAGATATACAAGTTTTTGTTTTTTGAATATGAAGTATTCTCGAGGATCAACAGAATTGTATTTGATTAGTTTATAAGGGTAAGAAAGAAATATCTGGAGCTGTCTTATTGGAAACAAGAGTTTGTAGAATAGGGTTCTTTTTTTAATAAATTCTTTTATTTTTTTCATATATCTAGTAATTGTACTTTTTTTTATTTTCTTTAATAAGGAAATCAATAGTAGATTCATCTTTAATTTCAATTCTCCATGACAATTTGTGTAGAGGGGTTTGGTTACTTATAATGAAGTTTTTAATTATTTGACTTGGGGAGCTCTCAATTCCATAGAAACTCAGCGTATGTGGCCCATTTGCACTTATTTGTTTTGTTGTTTGCCAAATTAATTTAGCATCTGTGTTATTTTCTATTGCCACATCAAAAAGATAGTGGAACCAAAAGTAAGGGAAAAATCCAAAAGTTTTTTTTAATGGTTTTAGTAGACTTTTTACCAGAAAAGCCAGTTTTATCTCGATGAGAATTGTTGTTAGTTTTCTATATACTTTTGTTAAATATTTGCCTGTTATGGGTGCATTTTGCCAAAAAGAGGCTACTTCATTGTGCCAGAAAGAAATAACCGGGCTCTTAAATTCTGAGGCGATAAACCAGCTTGATATTGTACGGTCATACCCTGGCTTTTCAAAAGCAAAGAATCCATTTTTTGCATATTCAAAAACCCATTCATTAAGTGGTTTGGTACAAAATACGCTAGCATCTACCCAAACACCTCCATACTTCTCTAAGAGTATAATTCTTATTATATCTGAAAGAGGCTGAGGTGGTATTTTTTTATCTTCAAAAAGGTTGGTGTCAATAAAATTATTAATATTTTTCTCATCCAGGATATTTATCTCCCAGCCTGGGTTTAGGTTTTTCCACGATTTATAGCATTCTAGAACTACAGGTGGTGCTTTCTCTATCCCCTGGAGCCAAAGCATCCATATTTTTCTAGGTATAAGGTTATCGCTTTCTTTGTTATTTTTGTAACCAAAAGCTTTCGAACTAAATTCGAAGCTTCTAAGGTGTTCTTTTAATACTTTTGAATTGTTACTACCATAGTGTATAAAGTATATTTCATTTTTAATAAATTTTTCTATTAGATTTTCTTTGTTTAAAGACCAGATAGTGTAATTCCACCTATCTTCAATTTTTATAAAAGGTATTCCAGCCCGTAATCTTGCCCAAGCAAAGTTTTTTTGGTCACAGGTAGAATATATTTTTTCAGATGTAATTTCTGGGACAAGTTTTTTTGCTACATTTTTATTCATTAAGTATAGTCCACCATTTCCATATTCAATACCGTCCCAATCCCTGGTACCAAATCCTGCATTTTTCATTACATTTGGAGCATACTGTTGATATACACTATCTTTTTTGACAAGATTAAAAATATTTGGTGCATCTTGGTTGAAAAACATATCTAAGTCAACCATAAGGACATTGTCATATTCAGATTCAGCGAACTCGTTTATGATAGCAAAACGCTGAAGCCAAAACTTCATGTTTTTCTTTGGGTATTTTTTTGTGGCATATACATTATCAAGTTTATTCCAAACCCTAAATTCAATATTATGCTTTTCACAGTACCTTCGAAGAGATGGTACTGTATATTTCCAGTACCATTCATCGCCTATTTTGACGCAGTAACATATATTTTTCTGGCTTTTAATATCCATATTGTGTGCGTATAATACCATATAGGAGCAATTGGCTCTATTAAAGCAAGCAAGAAAAAGGGGAGAGTTTCTCATGAAATCGAACTGTGAAAAATTTCAATACAGATGTTTAACCTCTGTATCTGATTCAAGTTAAATATGACAAAAGCATCAATTATAATTCCAACCCTAAATAGAAAAGAGATTCTCCTTGAAACTCTCAAACACCTTTCTACTCTACAGGGTGATTTTGAAGTACTTGTTGTAGACCAGAGTGACGAACCTATTCTAGAAAAAGCTTTGAAGGATATCGACCAGAGAATCAGGCTTGTACGGGTAGAAGAAAAAGGGCTTCCAAACGCTCGAAATCTCGGCGCCGAAGAAGCGGACGGAGAGATACTGATATATCTGGATGATGATGTGTTGATCCAAAATCAGGATTTTTTAGAGGCTCATGTTCATAACTTTCAAAACCCTCTTGTTGGGGCTGTGGCGGGACGAGTCAAGCAGCCCGGCGAGGGTGTTAGTATAAAAGTGATTGGAGGAATCAGAACAGCTCTTTTGGTTGTCGGTGGGAGTTTTAACTACATAGAAAAACAGAAAGTCACTGGGATGATCGGATGTAATTTTTCTATTCGAAAAAGTTTGGTGAGAGAGCTTGGCGGCTTTGACAAAGGATTTATAGGCTCTGCAAATCTCGAGGAATCAGACATGGCAATTCGCGTCCAGAGGGCGGGGTATGAGATTGTATTTGAGCCGCAGGCTTATCTACATCACCTAGCATGGCAAAAGGGTGGCGTGCGAAACGATTTAAAAAAGAATTTTGAAAAGTACAAATGGATTGCGAGAAATCAAAAATACTTTTTCAAAAAGCATGGGAGCCCAATTCTGTTTCCGTTATTTATTTGCGTTGTGATTGTTCGAGGAAAATTGTACTCATTCAAAGAGAAAAGCCTCAAACCATTAATTGAGACTTTTAAAGGGGTTTTAATAAGTTTCAATTTCTCCTGAAATATAATCTGACATCGGTACAAAACGATCCCATATAGCGTCGTGATTATTTTTTTGTTTATTTACTACATATATTTTTTTACCGACAATATTTCCAACGTGTGCCCAAAGTGTGTCGTAGGTTACAATTGCTTTTACATTTGGGTCTTGCGTAAGTGAGAAAAGTTCTGACACAAGGGTCTCACCTCGTAGGTCTCTAGAGATAAATTGAGGAGCAGACCTTTGTTGTTTTTCATTTGGGTTTCCTACATATACAATATTAAATCCATCGGATGATAATCTCCTTCCTAAATTGAGTATTATAGAAAGTCTTTGGTATGCGGTAAATGCTCCTGATGCAACGAAATCATTGTATAGAATTGTGTTTTCTGAAAGATCAAAAGTTTTAGTACTTTCTGGGATAAGATTTTCCGTTGACCAAAATTCTTTTTTCATTTCAATAATTTTTCCAAAAGATTCGAGACTTATTTTCATTTCCTTAAAAAGTATTTCTCCAATTCTACTTTTTGATTTTGTGAATCTATAATTAACACCCAAAAATGAATTACTTTTGTTTAATCTCAAATGGCTAAAGAACATGTCATCCTTTGAAATAATCAATGCCCCAGAAATATCAGTAAGATTTTTTGGGTTAATGAAATCTATCTTCATTTTTTCGAAAAGGGGTTTTAGGGGGATATTTCCTGCTACAGATACTCGCACACCTGACTCTTGTAGGCTTCTAATCAATCCTAGGTGAAATAGGTGATCACCAAAGTGCATTAGTTTGGTGTCCCAAAAACCTAGAATAACATGATTTTTAAAAGCAAATTTTTTTGGAATGTAGCTTATAATCCAATTCTTCCATTTTGTATTTGGCAGCAATAAAGCAAGAGAAAGACTTGATATTGTTTGAGTGAGTTTGTAAATGTAATATTTAATCATAGATGTGTGACAATTATTTGAATAGTCTTCAGAAGAATTCCTGCGTCGAGAATGAAACTTTTATTTTTAATATAATATAGGTCGTATTCGAATTTCTCCCTAGATTCTGATACTGTCCTTGCATACCGGAATCTTACTTGGGCCCAGCCGGTGAATCCTGGTTTGATAATATGTCTTAGGTCATACAAGGGAATCTCTCTCTCCAGAGTTTCCACAAATTCTGGTCGCTCTGGCCGTGGGCCTATAACAGACATGTCTCCCATAAAGACGTTGATCATTTGAGGAATTTCATCGAGATGACTTTTCCTTAAGAATTTACCAAAGCGAGTTACCCTAGAATCCTCTTTGTCTGCCCACTGAGCACCACCCTTTTCTGCGTCGGTTCTCATGGATCTGAATTTTAGAAAATTAAATGGTTTGTTATTTAGACCAACTCTTTTATGGCTATATAGGATCGGACCTCGGTCGTCTAGCTTGATTCCAAGAATAATTATTGGCCATAGCCAGGAGGTCGCAATTAGGGTTACCGAAGAAAACAAAATATCTGAGAATCTTTTTATTATTATCCCAGCCAGGTTTTCTCGGCGTGATTCTATCTGGTAGGGGAGAGTTTTGTCTGCTATATCTACTGGAACTTTTCCAAAAATACTTTCATACATCTCTGAAAGAGAGAGCAATTTAGAACCTCTAGAAAACGGTGTTTGAGAAACCACTATGTCTGGATGTTCTCCTTCTTTCGCCAGGCGGTAGCCTAATTGTGGACTAGAGATAATGGTGCTCTTTAGTTTGTCTACATATTCGTTTGAATCAAGAAAAGTTACCTTTTCTACAAAAGTATCTCCAAACAACTTGAAAGCTAGGCGTCTCCATAGAACATAAAGGGTTACAAAGAATACAAACACAAGAAGAAGGTTCATCTTTGGTGTGATGCCAAACTTACCGATATAGAAAACCAAAATACCAAAAGCTAGAGAGGTGGCTAGTGCGTAACTAAGACTCTTTATTGTATACAATCGTGGCCTACCAGATATGGGGTCGTATTGCTCAAAAATAAACAAGACAATAAGCCAAGCAAAAAATATAATAGTAAAAGGAAAAAGGTGCTCCATTACTATAGGAGCGCCATATAGTTCACCAAATGAGATTTTAAGCATAAGAAAAAGAGAGATATATGCTGCCAAAAGGTCACCTATGGCTAGTGTTGTTATTTTCCAACTTTTCATGATACCTTATATATACTACGTTTTTATAATTAATGCACGAATATTATGTCTTTTTTAGAAACTAATTCCGGAGTTGTTAAATGGATTAAAAGATTATTAGCTTGGTCTGTCTTTGTTATCCCGCTTATGTATGTTGCGAAGAGTACTCTATATCCGTTCATATCTTTAAAAACTTTAACACTTTACGTATTTGCTGAAGTGATATTCTTCTTGTGGTTATACGCACTGCTTGTGAAAAAAGAAGTGTCTTTCAGGCTGAATATCGTCACTGGATCTTTTCTTATTTTTATTCTTGTTATAGTTCTTTCGGCTATATTTGGAGTGGACCCGAGTCTGTCCTTCTGGTCTTCTTTTGAGAGAATGAACGGAGCTCTAACATGGCTTCACCTTGGGGCACTATTTGTTGTAGCTAGTTCAGTTTTAGAAAAAAGAGCGGACTGGATGGAGATCTTTTGGATAAACAGTGTTGCAGCATCAATAATATCTGCAATCACAATTTTGGGTACAAACGGTCTTGGTCTTATGAATATTTCTTCAGGCGCTGGAGCACTACTTGGAAATACATCCTTTGCTGGCGCGTATCTTTTGATCAGCTTCTTTTTCGCATTTTATCTTTGGGTTAGAAATTACAAAAGTAGAGGATTGTTATCTGTTGTGTTAATTCTTATTTTTATTTCCCCAATATTCTTTATGACTAAGATATGGGCTGGCAAATTTGGACTTGGTGACATCTTTTCAAATCCACTGCTGATTCTTGGTGAAGCCAGGGCGGCTACTATGGCACTATATGCGGGGCTTGGATCTCTTGTGTTAGGTTCTGTATTTGTAAATTCAAAAAAGAAATTTCTAAAGATTGGTTCAAAAGTTCTGCTATTTGTTGTTGCGGCGATTTCACTCTCTACTATTGTGATGTTCTTTATCCCAAATTCTCCTGTTCAGAATTTTATTTCGCAGGAGGCCTCAAAGTCTAGAGTTGCTGCTTGGGATATATCTGTTCAGGCTTGGAAAGCTAGGCCAATATTAGGGTATGGCGTAGGGTCATTTACCTACGCATATCAGGAATTTTATAATCCACTATTTCTAACAAAAGAATATGGGGCTGATGATTGGATGGATCAGGCTCATAGTGTGGGGTACGAAATACTATCTACGACAGGAATACTTGGAGCACTTTCTTTTGCATCTCTATATATAACCGCACTAGTTTTACTTTGGGGGCTTTACAGAAAAGAAGAGATTGATTTCTGGGATGCATTTATTCCAACTGTGTTTCTAGTTACTCATCTAATTCAAAACCTGACTGTTTTTGACACTATCTCTACTTTTCAATTATTCGTACTAATGTTCGCTTTTGTTGGAAGTATGAAAGGTAAGGAAATAAAGGCCTCTGTAAATTTCTGGGAGGAGGGAGTAGGTCAATCTATTGCTAGTATTGGTCTGGTAGTTTGTTTGATTTTATTTGTCATAGTTCCTTATAGATCTTCTCGTGCGGCAATTAGTTTTTCTAAGGGTTCATTTATAACTTCGAATGAAAAAATAGAAAAAATGTTCAGTACAATACAAAGCAGTCGTGTAGGTGAAGCAGAAAAAATGAAATTACTTTCTGAGCTTTGGAGAAATCAAATTGTAAAATTTCCACAGATTCTCAGACAATATCCAGAGCAGGTTGTCTTGGTTCAAGATAAACTTATCGAAGAAATGGAAAAGGGAATAGAAAGACACCCCTTAGATCTTCGCACCAGTGTGACTCTAGCAAGAATGTCATTGTTCACATCTGCGCTAGTTCCTGAAGAAGATAAGTCTGAGTATATAGGCAAAGCCTATGAGTATACCCAACTTGCAAGGGGGGTGAGTCCGAAACACCAGCTGGGTTACTGGACTATGGCTTCAGTAGAGGAAGTGATGGGAAATAGAGATGAAGCTTATCGACTAGCAAAAGAAGCGTACGACTTAGCTCCAACAGCCAAAAGCGCTAAAGAAATATTGGCTCAATATGAGTAGTGTTTTTATGAGTAAATAGTATAATTAAAATTATGAATAAAAAAGATTTATTTTTAATCTTTGTTAAGAGAAAACTTTAATAAATATGTATCATTTTTTCAAAGTGTTACTAAGATTTGGCTTCGTTATAGGGGGGAGCCTTTTGCTTATTTACTTGTTTGACAAATTCCTTTAGTCTGATAGTATCTCCTTTGTAGGAACCGTAGATAACGAGCAGTCCAATAGGGCAGAGGTCTCGTCGAGGTCGATTCTCTTTGTGCTTATCACATGTCAGAAACGCGTTCCAACGCTGTTTTTTAATTTTAAATAGAAAAAACAAATTATATGGCAAAAACTAGATTGCAAAAAAAGGAAATGCTAGACAAGCTTTCTGTAGTTGCAAAAGAAGCTGGTTCTGCTGTGTTCTTATCTTTCAATAAACTTACAGTTGGTGAAGAGACTGAGCTACGAAAGATTTTACGAGAAAGTGAAACTACTTACCAAGTAGTTAAAAAATCTCTTCTTAAGAAAGCTGTCACAGACGCTGGACTAGAAGGGGTTATGCCATCAATTGAAGGAACAGTTGCTATTGCTTACGGGCAAGACCTAACTGCACCAGCGAGAGAGGTTTACGAATTCTCTAAGAAACACAAAGAACAAGTTTCAATCCAAGGAGGTTTGTTTGACGGTAAGATCATGTCTCAAATTGAGATGATGGAAATCGCAACAATCCCACCAACAGATCAACTTCGAGGAATGTTTGTAAACATTATTAACTCACCAATTCAGCGATTCGTTATCGCACTTGGTCAGATAGCCGAGAAAAAGGCTTAATTACTCATTTGAACTAATATAAATATTATGTCAGAAGAAAACACAACACCAGATGTAGTAGAAGAAGCAGCTGCACCAGCTGTAGAAGAAAAAGTGGAAGCTCCTGCAGCTACACCAGCAGATGATGCTGGAGCAGATGTAGAAGTACCAAAAAAATTCAAAGCTGTCGTAGACGCTATTGAAGAAATGTCAGTTCTTGATCTTAACGAGCTTGTAAAGCTTTTTGAGAAAAAGTTTGGAGTTTCAGCTGCTGCTGTTGCAGTTGCTGGAGCTGGAGCTGGAGCTGCTGATGCTGGAGAAGAGCAATCAGAATTCAGTGTAGAACTTACAAGCTTCGGGGAATCAAAAATCCCAGTTATGAAGGTTGTAAAAGAGGTTCTAGGACTAGGTCTAAAAGAAGCGAAGGAGCTAGTAGAAGATGCTCCTACAGTAGTAAAGGAAGGAATGAAGAAAGAAGACGCAGAAGCATTGAAGAAACAAATCGAAGATGCTGGAGGAAAGGCGGAGTTGAAATAATTCAAACTCTTAAACAAGAAAACACCCAGAAATGGGTGTTTTTTTGTATCCCTTGCTCTATTTGGTCCAATTTCATATACTATAGGGCATGGAAATACTTGGAAAACTATTCAGCAGCGATGCTCTTGTAAAACTTATGAGACTTTTTCTTATGCAAAAAGAAGAGGCTTTTGACCTTGATGATATTGTTGAAAAGTCTAGAATCAAACTAGCTTCTGCAAAACTAGAAATAAAACTTCTTGAAGATGTTGGTTTCATTAAGAAGAAAGTTTTTATTAAAGATATTATTAAGCCAGCGAAAGTTTCGGCTTCGAAGTCACGACAGAGAGTAAAGGATAAAGATCCACAGATAGTGAAAAAGAAATGTAAGGGATGGATGATCGATGATCGATTTGCGTATATTAGACCTCTTCAAGCGCTACTTATCGAAACTGAAACTCTAGAGAGAGAAGATCTGGCTTCAAAGTTTAAAAATGTTGGAAAGATAAAGCTTCTTCTTGCAGCTGGTGTATTTATTCAAGATGAAGAGAGTCGAATAGACCTTCTAATTGTAGGTGATGACCTAAAGAAAAAAACTATTGAAGATATTGTTTCTAGAATTGAATCAGAAATGGGGACAGAGCTTGATTACGCAATCTTTAGTACTGAAGACTTTAAGTACCGAGTAGATATGTACGACAAGCTTGTCTGCGATATCCTAGAATTCCCGCATGAGAAAGTTATAGTTTCCCCTGGTTTCAATCTAGAGATGGGGGACAGAAAGTCTTAATAATCAAATCTTTTCCACAAGCACCCTTTCTGGGGTGCTTTTTCGTTGTACAATATATATGTATACGAGGTCTTGTGACTTCTTACATTATTAATTAATAAATAATATAAGTAATATATGATATTTCAATCATGGGCTGAGGTGTTTAGTGCATCTCTACAAGGTTTGTGGCTAGGAGCAATTGGATTTCTTCCAAAGTTTCTTGTTGCAATAATAATTTTTGTTATTGGATGGGCAGTTGGAGCTGTGGTTGGTAAAGCAATCTCACAAGTTCTTAACGCTATTAAATTGGATGAACTATTTGGAAAAGTAGGAGCTGATAAGCTTTTCAAGAATGCAGGTTTCAAATTCTCACTTAGCCGATTTATCGGAGAGGTTGTGAAGTGGTTCCTAATTATCGTGTTCCTTATGACTTCACTAGAGGTTATGGGTCTATCACAAGTAAACATCTTCCTTGGAAATGTTGTTCTTGGATACCTACCACAAGTAATTATTGCTTCACTTATAATTGTTTTTGCTACAGTTATTTCAGACTTCATGAGAAGTCTTGTAGAAGGATCAGCAAAAGCTATGGGAATTCATTCAGCAAGACTTGCTGGATCTATGGCAAAGGGAGCAATCTGGGTTTTTGCAATCATCATAGCTCTTTCTGAGCTTGGAATTGCACCAGCATTTATGCAAATCCTATTCACAGGAATCATCGCAATGCTTGCTATCGCAGGAGGACTTGCTTTTGGTCTTGGAGGAAAAGATGCAGCTTCAAAAGTTGTTTCAAAAATTGGAGACTCAATGTCTCACAAAGAGTAATTAGTGTCTAACTAGATACTAGATACTACGCCACAAAAACCCCGTAAGGGGTTTTTGTTTTTAATTTATAAAGCTAATAAGTTTGGCTTTTAGCATCTCATTTTGATATGCTAAATATATGAATAATATCGTAAGAAAAAGAAATCCCGGAGAGCCAGTGACAATTCCTAACGGGCTACCAAAAATTATTTATAGAGGTAAGCTTGGTGCCATTGTACAGTTTCCCGTTCTTCAAGATCTAGGATTTGGTTATCAAGAAAAAACATTCGAAAAATTTTCAAGACCACCAGGAACTCGACTTATAATTGTAAAAGATGAAAAGATTTTGTTAAACAAAGAACATAGACTTGAATCTGAGGGGTACGACTGGAGATTGCCTGGAGGGAAAGTTTTTGATTTATTTGAAGAATACGAAGGATATATTGGATCAGAGGTTCCAAAAGATTTAATTCTAAATGGTGCAAGGAAAGAGTTAAGAGAAGAGACTGGTTTAGACTCAGAAGTTTTGAATATTTTTGACAGGCAAATATGTGGAGCTAGCGTAGAGTGGGATCTATATTATGTTGTTGCTAAAGATGTAAAAGATTTTGTTTTAGAAGGGCATAATGAAGGAGAAGATATTGATGATAGCAGGTGGTTTTCTTTTTCTGAGGTTCGGGAAATGTGCCAGTCGGGTGTAATCCAAGAAGGCAGGAGTGTTGCGGTGCTAATTAAATTTATTAAGGATTAGCTATGTTTCTTGAGGGTCAAAAAAGGTCTTTAAATAAGGCTTCTTTTGACCCCTTTTAAGGTCTGTGCTTTTATTTGAAAATAGCTGGATATTCACTTGACTTTTATTTTCATCTGACTATACTAGTCCCTACGTGTTCGGAATAACATTTTAAGAGAAGAAATACAATTTGTAGACGGGTAATATAACAGTAGATACACTTTTTGGTGTTTAGTGTCGTACCACCCGCTTGCAAATAGCGGATTTTCTTTTTCCTTTTTTAGGAGAAAGAAATCACTAGTTATTTGAAAACAAAATAATACAAATATATTAATTACTAATTTTTAGTAGTTAATGTCTTTTAAAATCTAACTAAATAGTTTTTTCTACGGAAAAAATTATGGGGTAAAAAATAAATTTAAGTATTTTTACCGTCTAAAAGAAAAGATAAGAAACTTTTTCATTCAAGTGAAAATGTTTCTCGAGCAAACATAAAAGTAGATATAAGTCTCATTAGTGGTAATGAGCAAAAAATAAGTTAAGAAATTAACTCGTAACTTTACGCTTTCCTAATAGGAAAGTTAAGGGTATGTGGTGGATGCCTTGACTCTTAATGGCGATGAAAGACGTGGTCTGTCTGCGATAAGCTTCGGTGAGGTGACAAACAACCTTCGACCCGGAGATTTCTGAATGGGGAAACCCCCTTGAGTTAATACTCATTGACTTTAAATCTTAGAATTTAAAGAGCGTACCCAGGGAAGTGAAACATCTCAGTACCTGGAGGAAAAGAAAAAAACCTGTCTGATGACAGAATATTCCCTTAGTAGCGGCGAGCGAAACGGGATGAGCCCAAACCCAGCGTTGTTGCATTAGTAACTTATGCTGGGGGTTGTAGGATAACAACTTCCTTTATTGGAGGGAAGTCAAAAAATGTGTTGTTAGTTGAATCTTCTGGAAAGAAGAACCGTAGAGGGTGATAGTCCCTTAAACGAAAATTTCACATCTTCCTTGTTGTTACTCCTGAGTAGGGTCGGACATGAATAGCCGGCTTGAATCCGCCAGAACTAACTGGTAAGGCTAAATACATTAAGAGATCGATAGTGAACAAGTACCGTGA
>CAZOLO010000002.1:0-35151 GCA_964581035.1 uncultured Candidatus Saccharibacteria bacterium
AAGAACTGTATCTATGGAATCTACGGATGGACTAGTACGTGGAATGAAAGCTTATGACCTAGGTGAGCCAATATCTATACAAGTAGGACCAGATATTCTTGGACGTATGTTCAATGTTATCGGTGATCCTATTGATAATAAAGGACCGATAAAAGGCTTGCATACTTCACCTATCCACAGACCTTCACCCGATTTCAAAGTACTATCTACGACTTCTGATATGTTCGAAACAGGTATCAAAGTTATTGACCTTATCGAGCCTTTCACGAAAGGTGGTAAAACTGGTCTTTTCGGTGGTGCTGGTGTAGGTAAGACAGTTATCATCCAAGAGCTAATCAACAACATCGCTAAAGGGCACGGAGGATACTCAATCTTCGCCGGTGTAGGAGAGCGAACTCGAGAGGGAAATGACCTTTACGCTGAAATGAAAGAAGCTGGAGTACTAGACAAGACAGCTCTAGTCTTCGGACAAATGAATGAGCCGCCTGGAGCTCGTGCTCGAGTAGCGCTTTCTGCTCTTACTATGGCTGAGCACTTCCGGGACAAGGACGGTCAAGACCTTCTATTATTCGTAGATAACATCTTCCGATTTACACAAGCAGGGTCAGAGGTATCTGCTCTTCTAGGGCGAATGCCTTCTGCTGTAGGATACCAACCAACTCTAGCTACTGAAATGGGTAACCTGCAAGAGAGAATTACTTCTACAAAGAATGGATCTATCACATCTGTGCAGGCAGTATATGTGCCAGCCGATGACTTTACTGATCCAGCCCCAGCGACAACTTTTGCCCATTTGGACTCAACAGTATCTCTTAATCGTGCACTTTCTGAGCTTGGAATCTATCCAGCTGTGGATCCACTAGACTCAAACTCTACAATCCTAGATCCATTGATCGTAGGAGAAGAGCACTATAATGTGGCTCGAGGAGTACAGCAGATTCTACAAAGATATAAGGATCTACAAGATATTATTGCTATTCTAGGAATGGATGAGCTTTCTGATGAAGACAAGCTGACTGTGGCTAGGGCTCGAAAGGTACAGAAGTTCCTATCACAGCCATTCCACGTTGCTGAGCAGTTCACAGGGGCTCCTGGGCGATATGTGAAGCTGGCTGATACAGTAAAAAGCTTCAAAGAGATCATCGAAGGGAAGTATGATCACATTGGAGAAGCTCACTTCTATATGAAGGGAAGTATTGAGGAGGTTGTTGCGGCTCACGAGGAGAAGAAATAAAAAAAACCGCTTTCACCCAAAGGCGAAAGCGGCGTATCCTCATTTTTTTAGAATTATTTGTTTGATTGCTAGAAGTATAACCATTACCGTTACCCCAGCGCAAACTGATCCAATAAACATTGCATGAGAATAAAAGCAGACACATGTTGCCAACATCCACATTCCAGACCCTAGTATAGCCCAATTTGAAGGTATATCTTTCATAAAAAACTCTTTTAAATTTATTAAATAATATCATAATTTAATAAATTTGTCAATAATAAATAAAATATGTCAAACAACACAGTAAAACTTAAAATTTTAACTCCAGAAAAATCTGTCTACGAAGACGAGGTTATTGAAGTTGTGGTACCTACTACTGCAGGTGAGATCACTGTACTTCCAGACCATATGCCACTTGTCTCTATTGTAAAAACTGGAGAAATTAGAATCAGAAAGCCAGGACAAGCAGAACCAGTACCTTTTGCAGTTTCTCATGGAATTATTGAAGTGAGACCAAGCGACAAAGAAAAGGGGATTGAATCTGAAATAATTGTTTTAGCTATTCGATCAGAGCTTGCAGAAGATATTGATCTAGACAGAGCTAAAGAGGCATATGACAGAGCTGAAAAAGCAATGAATAAAGCCGGAGAAAAGTCTCCAGAACTGTACGAAAAATATAGAAAACTTGTAGACAAGGAATTAAACCGAATTCAGGTAGCTGAGAAGTACAATAAATAATTAGAATAAAAAAAGCCGCCTCAAGGGCGGCTTTTCTGTTCTACTTTTTCTTGAGAGCATGAAAGAAATCTTCAAGCTCACTCACTGCTTTTCTTTCAAAAAGAATTTTTCTACTCTTTAGGATATTACTATCCTCTAGTAAAGTAGAGACTTTTTGGTCAAAAACCTCATCTGGTTCAAGATTCTCAAATACGAGGAATTGTTTACCTTCCTTGTGCCAGGCATCTATTCTAGAGTGAATAAGTTCATAGCAAAACCTTGTAAGTTTTTTCTGCCACTCTGCATTCTCTGTTGATAGAGCAGAGCCACCTCTTCGAGTTTCAAACATCTTCAGCTCACTTTTCATGGATTCTAAGATCTCAAGAGGGCTAATTCCGCTTCTGACAAATTTTCTATCTACATATTCATCATAAGCACTAATCATTTCTGGATCTTCAAACAGACTGGGTAATAAATAATATTGAAAATCTTCATTACTCTCGTCTCTGTACAAACTATTCTGAATGGCTTTGAGATGTAGAAAGGGCTCAGATAAAAGAATATCGTTTCTATCCCTTAGATTATTTACTAAGGCATTTTTAATTTTCTCTAACAGTCTTGTCATCCAGCGTCTTTGCTCATTCGTATCTAGTTTCATGAACAATGCATCTAGACTCCTTGCGAAACTCGTATTCTTTTGATTTATAAATGCATTCTCTAGGTACTCAATTGCCTCTTCTTTTGTGTAGTCATCAGCAGTTTTTTCTTTGGGTTCTGTTTTTACTTCTTTAGTTTCAGATTCGACAGATTTCTCCCATTTGTTTTTTGAGTCTTTCCAAATCTTTCGTCTAAAAATATACATAAATACTAATAGAGAAAGTATAATCAGCCCAACATAAATAGGGGGTTGAGAAATTGTGGTGTCTCCTGCAAAAAGTAAAATTTGTAATTTCATCTTCATTTTCAATTGTTAAGTTTTTTACTATTCTCCATATAATATGAGATATGTCAATAAAAAACCTCTAGTTAAGCTAGAGGTTTGAAGCCAACTCTAAAAGTGAGAAGACTATAATCATTACACAAACAAGTATTAGATAGAGTTTTTGCCATCGAAATTCTGAGAATTCGGCAGGCCCTCCTCCTTCAACGACAGTGGTGACCAGGGCAGCGGTAAATCCTGTTGCCAGAGCGGGTAGAACAAAAGTAAGAAGTATTATCCAAAACCAATTCAAATCCATGATAACTGTTTAATTCTCATTCAAATTATCATAAAATATTTTTATGTCAATAAAAAAGCCCCACCAGATTGGCGGGGCTCGAAGTCCAATGAACTTCTAATTCTTCTTCTTTTTTCCTTTCTTTTTGTGTAGAAATTTTGACATTTCCGAATTTACCATTTCTCTTAAGTAAAGTTTATGGATCGGCAGAATAATCTCTGCTTCTGGGTCCAAAGCCATTTCAACTAGGTCGTTGTAGACATCTTCAAAGTTCATACCTTTGATGACCATTATAGACTTCTTCTTATTTCGAAAGTGCTCAATTTGATTCCCAATACCTTCTTGGGCTTTTCCCCCTAGATAGCAAAGTATGCTTGTTATGATCACATTAAAACCCTAATTCTTCTTAAGGGGGTGATTTAAAAGAGACTCGCAAATAATTCCAAGAGTTTCGTAAGAAATTAAAGGGTTATTCTTTTTATTCTTAAAAATCTTATTAATTTCTTCTATTAGTCTTACTTGGCACTCTTTTTCATGGAAAAATTGCTCCCCAATTTCATTTAAGAAGAAATCTCCAGCAGTCTCACAACGCTTGTAGAGAATCTCGTAGATTGAATTTGTCTTGTCAAATATTTCAACAAAATGCTCTCCATCAAGACAGCTTTCAAATTCATCGATTGTAAGTGAGGCTACTTCTTTAATAAGAGTATTTGCAGTTTCTTGTTCAACTTTTTCAAAAATATAACCTGTAAACATTGCAAGTTTTGATGCGTTTGGTTCAACCTGCAGCAAATTTCTTAGAATAGAGTTTAGGTCAGCAACCGTATCTCTTCTTACTTTAGTAAGATATTTTACTACATTATCTAATTCCGCCTGCTTTTTCTCAAGATCAGTTGTTTTTGACTTTGTATTTTCACGGGAGTATTTTAGAGCTCTTTTGGACTCGTTAAGTTCATCTTTGAAGTAAGATTTTCTTACCTGAGATCTGAATATTACGTAGACTAAGGCTAAGAAGAGTAATGTCCACGGTGTCCATAAAAACTCAATTACTGGGCCAGGAAAATTTAGTAGAATCGCTATTGTTGTCATTGTTCAGTTTTAATTGTTCATCATTATTCTACATATAAACCTGATTTTGTCAATATAAAAATCTGCTATCAAATAGCAGATTTAATGTCTAAAAATTGAAATTATTAGGATAATTATACCAATGACAAATAGTAAGCCACTAGATAAGTTAAGTATTTTTATCGCAAAGCGAAATCTCATTGCTTTTTTTCTACTCCAGTACCTTCTTTTGTTTAGAAGCCTTCTCTTTGTGGCAGAACTCAAGAGAAGGGAGATTACAAATCCTATTAAAAGGACTATTCCTATTATCATGAGGTTAGATACCATAATGTTGGCTTTTATTTGTATATTATCTTTCTTAGGCTCAAAGTCAATTAAATATGCTTTATGTGCTATAATAGGTTCATGTTAGAAATCGGAACAAAAGCACCAGAATTTGAACTACCTGATCAAAATGGAGATATGCATAAGTTATCAGACTCTGATGGATCAATCCGTCTTATTTATTTTTACCCAAAAGATAATACTCCGGGTTGTAACAGGGAAGCCTGTGCTATTCGAGACTCATATGGAGAGTTTAAAAAGGCGGGAATTAAGGTATTTGGTATATCACGTGACTCTGTGGATAGTCATAAGAAGTTTGAGAAAAAATTTGATTTACCATTCACACTTCTTTCGGACCCCAAAAAGACTGCATTGAAACCATATGGAGCAATGAGACTTAGGCTTGGTACTAAGAGGATATCTTATCTATTAGACAAAAAAGGTGTAGTAATTAAAGTTTATCCAAATGTAAAACCAGCAGATCACGCAGATGAGATTTTGAAGGATGTAAAAAGTATATAAAATGAGCCCCATATGGGGCTCATTGTGTTTCATCATATCCTTTAATCCTGCGGATTCTTTTAGAGTTATACCTATGATTCCAAATCATAGTCGAAGATTCTCCTTCAGACTCTTTTCTTTTAATTAATCCATTTTTAATTGACCAATATATGTAAATAAGACCAATTATTAGTAGGAGTATAGAGACCCCGCGATGATCACTAATGAAGCAATTAGTTTTTCCATAGCTTATTCTTTTAACAAAGATTACAAAATTATAAGTTAATTTGCAATCTTGATGTATAATTAAAATACTTATTAATTAATTTATATAAATTATGGAAATATTACTTTGGGTTGGAAAAATATTATTTGGTGGATACTTTGTTATGTCTGGAATTATGCACTTCATGAAAATGAAGGACATGAAGGGATACGCACAGTCTAAGGGGTTACCAATGCCAGGACTGTCAGTAGCTATATCGGGATTAATGCTTCTACTTGGAGGGGTATATATTATTTTTGATTTCTACTTTATGGTAGGTGGCTGGCTAATTGTGGCGTTCTTAGTTCTATCAGCATTTATGATGCACAATTTCTGGAAGGCTGAAGGAGCTGCGAAAATGGGAGAGATGGTGAACTTCCAAAAGAACCTAGCTCTGGCAGGAGCAATGCTGATGATAATGTTTATGTAATTATAAAACTGCCCAAATGGGTAGTTTTTGTTAATATTAGGATATGAAAAAAAATAAAAGAGTAATGATAACATTGACTTCATCAATGAATGTTGATGAAAAATACTTAGAGTTAACAAAAACTGTTTCAAAAGCCTTTGCTGAGAATGGTTTAGGTATTGTCTTTGGAGGTACAGCATACGGAATGATGAAAGAGTTGGCTCAAATATACAAGGATTCGGGGGGAGATGACCTAGTTGGAGTTATGGCAGAAGATTTAATGAAAGTGACAAAGGGTTACGTTGCATATGAAAAATTAGATGAATCATATCTAATGCCATCTATGGAGGAAAGAAAGCTTGTCATGATTGAGAAATCGGATGCATTCCTAATACTTCCTGGTGGATATGGAACTCTTGAGGAAATAGGTTCTATAATAGGGGGTCGCGCTAATAAACTTTATGATAAGCCCATAGCAATACTAAACCTAGACGGATTTTATGATCAATTTCTAGAATGGATGAACTCAATGCAGGAAAAAAAATTTAGTAAAATAAATTATAAAGACATTATTTTTGTAAGTGAGGATATTGAAGAGATAATGAAATATTTTAATAATTACAAAAAAGAAGAATTACAAGATAAATTCGTATAATACTATGGAATACAAAGAAAATAAAAATACAAAGTTGTATATATTAGCTTTTCTGTTTATTTTTGTAATTGGGATATTTATCGTTGTATCTAGCGATAAAATTGAGGTGCCATTTATTGAAAATGAAGTTCATATGATAAATGATGCATTTTTTGGTGGGGGTAGTGAAGAGGATGTATTACCAGAAAATCCTACAAACACCGACTCTGAGCTTACCTCTTTAGAGGAAAATATAATTCCAGAGATAGAATAATATGATTCATACAAATATAGAGATTAAAGCCAGATCAAAAAATCAGGATAAAATTAGAGAAATATTGAAAAGTAAGAGCGCTGAATTTAAAGGAGTGGATCATCAGATTGATACATACTTTAATGTATTAAATGGCAGAATGAAACTCCGAGAAGGGAATATAGAAAACCATCTGATTCACTACAGTAGAGAAAATAAGTCTGGCCCTAAGCAGTCTGATGTTTTACTTTATGATTCAGAACCAAAGTCTTCTTTAAAAAGCCTTCTAACCAGAGCTTTGGGGATCTTTGCTGTTGTTGATAAAGAAAGAGAAATATATTTTATAGATAATGTTAAATTCCACATAGATAGTGTTAAAGATTTAGGAACATTTATTGAAATAGAGGCAATTGCCACAGATGGAGATATTTCAACAGAAGAACTAAAAAATCAATGTGATTCATATTTAAAATTATTTAACATATCAGAAGAAGATTTACTCTCTGTATCTTATAGCGATTTATTGCTAAAATAAAACATATGAACATAGACCAAAAACTACATTTATTTGATGACAAAATTATTCACTGGATGAGAAGAGTCGGTGTGCCTTTTGCCAGATTTGCACTTTTTATTACATATTTTTGGTTCGGTATTTTGAAGGTGATTGGAACAAGCCCAGCTACACCACTGGTTCAGTCATTGCTAGATGTAACAATGCCATGGATTCCATTTGGAACATTTATAATAGCTTTTGGAATATTTGAAATGGTTGTTGGTATAATGTTTCTTCGAAAAGGGATGGAAAGACTTGCGATATTCTTCCTTGCTCTTCACATGTTAATGACCTTACTGCCGTTATTTATTCTTCCAGAAATTACATGGCAAGGATTGCTTACACCAACTATGGAGGGTCAATATATAATTAAGAATATTGTTTTTATTGCTATGGGTATGGGGATTTTAGCCCATCTGCACCCACTAAAGAAATAAAAAACCGCCACTCAATGAGCGACGGTTCTCCTGTTCCTCCATACCTATTTAAAGCCTATCTAACTTAAAGTTTTTCGGCTTGACGATTAGGCCACAGAATCAGGGGGTGTTTCCATATCCGGCTTTCTGGATACACCTGGATAAACATCGTCTGAAATAATAGTATTCAAAAAATACATATTGTCAATCATTCTTAACACTCGCGATCTATTTCAGGGAGTAAAAGTATTTTGATTGATTTATATAAATAACAAAGCCGCACTCAAACAGGTGCGGCCTCTATTAAATAGGTAAATAAATATCAGGAAGAATACTATATATCCAATTTGTAACATTGGCTAGATCTTCAAACATTCCATTATTCTTGTTCAGAACAATCATTACTGAGATAGTAAAGCTTGCCCAAAGAAATGATGGATAAATCTCACTTTTGAAACTTGTGTTCTTCGATTTAAAAACTTTTCGATAGGCGTAAACACCTAGCATTGTAGTTAAAACGTATGCAAGAAAGTATCCAACTATAAAGCTATTTGAAATAGCTAATTCAAATATTTTTCCTGTTAGAAAACATATTGGTCCTTGGGTTATCACATCGTTATATGCTGTTCCTGGTCCAAAGCCTAATGCAATGATTATCCAGAAAAAATTCTTCCAGTTTAAAAGATCTCTCCATTTGATTTTAACAACTTCTCTTTGCCTATATGCCTTTAATAAAATAAAGAAACAAGATATCAGAACGTATGTTGTGTTACCAAATAGAATTATCCAAAAAATTGAATGAAGTAATGCGGCATTAATATGTAATTCACCTGTTTTTGTTATTGTGTTTGGAGCTGCTGAATTTAGAACTCCAAAAGCTACCTCTCTGTCTGTTTTGGTTCTTTCATTCGTCATCTCTAATATTTTAATGAATTTAATATATTATATCATATAAAGATTATAAGTCAAGTATATAAACTTGCTACTAAACTCAGCATAATATAAACTCAACTTATGTCAGGAACACTCTACATAGTCGGAACTCCAATAGGGAACTTGGGGGATATTACATACCGAGCAGTCGAGACTTTAAAAAAAGTTTCTCTTGTTGCGTGTGAAGATACTCGAGTAACTCGTAAACTTCTAAATCATTTTGAGATCAAGGTTCCAACTATCTCATACAATGCGCATGCAAATGATGCGCATACGAATAAGATAATAGATACACTTCTTGGTGGAGAAGACGTGGCTCTTGTTTCAGATGCCGGAATGCCGACAATTTCAGACCCTGGAGTTATGCTTGTGCATTTGGTTTATCAAAAGAATGAGGAACTAGAAGATAAGATAAAAGTTGAATCTATACCTGGGCCAACTGCACTTTCTTCTGCTATATCTTTATCTGGAATCTCTGCTTCTAATTTTACCTTTCTAGGCTTTCTTCCACACAAAAAGGGAAGACAGACTATTCTTAAAAAAGTTGCAGAGAGTGATGATACTCATGTGTTTTATGAGTCACCTCACAGGCTTGTAAAGGCTCTAGAATCGCTTGTGGAGTATAATCCGGACAGATATGTGGTTGTCGCAAAAGAGCTCACAAAGATCCATGAACAGGTAGTCAGAGGAACCTCTCAGGAAGTCTTAAATTATTTCACTGAGAATGAAGATCGGGTAAGAGGGGAGTTTGTGGTTTTGACTGGAGAGAAGTTAAGATAGATGCTATAATTTTCGCATATGACTAAACAAAGACTTTTATTTTTTATAGGTATATGGGTGGCGGTACTTCCTTTTCTAGGCTTCCCGTCAAATGTTAGAAAGATATTTTTCCTAATGACTGGGCTTGGGATTATTCTCTTGTCTTATTTTATGTATATCCAAATAAAGGCAATTACTGAAATGGATGAAAAAGGAGGTGGTATTTTTGTAGATGAAGATGATTCTGATATGGAAATAGAATCTGAGTCTATAGAAAAAGCACCAAATAGCGACGAGAATCAGGTGTTGGATGAGGCTATTTCAGAAGATCATGAGTAATCTAAAAAAGGGATTATCTGCAATCTTGATTGCGGGGGTCTCTTTTTTTGTTATATATTCGATTGTTACTTATAATCAAAAACAATCAATTTTTGAAGAGGTCTCCTCTAGTGATGAAACAAATTCTGATATTCAAGATAAAGACGTATCTTTGAATACAGATATTTCTGACCCCGATGAAAACAAAGTTTCTCATATCTCTACACCAGAAGAATTGCGGGGGATATATATGACATCTTGGGTTGCTGGGAACTCCAGACTTAGAGAAAGACTCATTTTATTTATTGAGGAGACGTCGCTGAATACTATCGTCATTGATGTAAAAATATCTTCAGGAGAAATATCTTTTAAAATAGACAATGAGTACCTTTCATCTTTTAATTCTTTTTCAAGAAGGGTTCGGGATATAGATGATCTTATTTCTGAACTACATGAGAAAGGGATTTATGTTGTAGGTAGGGTAGTTGTATTCCAAGATTCACACTACGCAAGCATAAGACCAGATCAAGCTGTTCAAAATAAAGAAGGTGATACTTGGGAAAGCTATAACGGCTCAACTTGGGTTGATCCATCCTCAAAAGACATGTGGAAGTATATAGCCGTTCTATCTGAGGAGGTGTATAACCTTGGTTTTGATGAGATAAATTATGATTACATTCGATTCCCTACAGATGGAAATCTTTCGGATATTGTTTACCCCTTATCAGGCGCAAGACTTGCGAATGAACAAAAAACAGATATTTTAAAAGACTTTCTATCATATATAGACGGAGAGGTTCGATCAAAAAAAATACCAGTATCGGTTGATGTATTTGGACTTGTTGCTGTGGCTGGTGGTGATATAGGTATTGGTCAAATACTTGAAGATATTGTTCCTTATGTAGATTATATATCTCCAATGGTATATCCTTCTCATTTTGCAGATGGATGGTCTGGATATCAGAACCCAGCAGAGTACCCTTATGAAGTAATTTATGAGACAATGAATAGCGCAAAACAAAGACTTATTGCAATTGGTGATGATCCTCAAAAAATTCGCCCTTGGTTACAGGATTTCAGTCTAGGGTATTCATATGGGATTAGTGAAGTTCAGGCACAAATGCAAGGAGTCATAGATAGTGGTCTTAATAGTTGGATGATGTGGAATGCATCAAATAAGTATACAAATAAAGCATATGAATAAACAAAATATCAAAATAATTTTATCAGTAGCTATTTTTATCGGAATTTTCGTTAGTGGATATTTTATGGGTAAGAGCTCTATTCCATCTTCGAACTATGTAGCTCTAGCTGGTAAAGCAATCCCTGAAGATATTGCGGCAGATGGCATAAAAGATTCTGATTTTGAAACTTTCTGGGAAGTTTGGAGGCTTATGGATGAAAAATCACCTGATAGCTCAGAAGCAGATTCACAGGAGAGAGTTTACTCTGCAACAAGAGGTCTTGTTGAGTCACTAGGAGATGCTTATAGTTCGTATTTTGACCCTGAGGAATCAGAATATTTTAACCAAAACCTAGCTGGTGAATTTAGTGGAGTTGGTATGGAGGTTGGCATGAGAGAGGGTAATATTGTTGTAATCTCACCTCTAAAGGATACTCCTTCTTATAAGGCAGGAATTAAGGCTGGAGATTTTGTCTTAGCTGTAGACGGCGAGTCTATAACTGACATGACAATTGACCAGGCTGTTAAAATTATTCGAGGAGAGAAGGGGACTGAGGTTGTTTTAACCATCTTTAGAGAAGGCGAGAAAGAGACTCAGGATATAACGATAGTAAGAGATACAATACAAGTTCCTACACTCGAGACAAGTATTAAAGATGGTGTATTTATAATAGAGCTATTCAGCTTCTCTGAAACTTCTCCAGTTTTATTTAGAGAGGCCCTTCAAGAGTTTATTGATTCTGGTGAGCAGTACTTAATTCTAGATCTAAGAGGTAACCCTGGGGGCTATTTAGAGGCTTCCAGAGACATGGCTAGCTGGTTCCTACCAGAAGGAAAAATTGTTGTTACTGAAGATTATGGAGATGGGGAAGACTTGGTTCATAGAAGTAAGGGTTATGATATCTTTAATGAAAACCTAAAATTCGTGGTATTAGTAGATGGTGGTTCAGCGTCAGCATCTGAGATTCTAGCTGGAGCTTTCCAAGACCATGAAATAGCTACTTTAGTAGGATCACAAACATTTGGTAAGGGTTCTGTTCAAGAATTAATTCCAGTAAAGGGTGGGGGATCTCTGAAAATAACAGTTGCTAAATGGCTTACACCAAACGGTTTGTCTATCTCAGATAATGGGCTAACTCCTGATGTTGAAGTTGAGGTGACACTAGAAGATATAGAGGCTGAGATTGATGCACAATTAGACAAGGCAATTGAGGTTGTAAAAAGTCTTTAATTACTTTTTTATGAGAAAAAAGTAAGGCAAAAACTCAGACCTGTTTCAAAATAACTAAAAAAACAACATCCACTTTTGGCATCTCTCTAATCGCTTCACTACGAGTTCAATGCTTATCAAAATTGGAGGTTGTTTTTCTTTACGTTATTTAGAAAACGGTCAAAAAAAAAGCCCTGAAAATATTCCAGGGCTTTAAGTGTGAATTAATGGCCTTTTACCATGAAGACTATTCCTCCCAGAATAAACAAATCTGAGAAATTGTAAATCAAGGAAGTCTCTTGAATCAACATGTTTCCTATAACACCAGCTATTACACAGCAAGTACCAAGGGTCATATAAATGAACTTTTTCTTTGAAAGAATCATATCAAAAGATTTTTATGAGGATTTCTTTTATAATAACATGGTATATATTTAATGTCAAACACTAGATACTCAATACAAAATACGTTATACTGGTGTTTATGAAAGTCATATTACTACAAGACGTGCGGAAAATTGGTAAGAAGAATGAAATCAAGGATGTTCAAGATGGATATGCTAACAACTTTCTTATTGCTAAGAAGTTAGCCAAAGTTGCTACCCCAGACGCAATCTCAAAATTAAAAAAAGAAGCAGGGAACAAGCTTGCAAAAGAGGCTATCCAGACTGACCTTCTATCAAAGAATGTTGAGGAGCTTAGAGGCAAAACTCTTGTAATGAAAGCAAATGTAAATGATAAAGGTGGACTTTTTAAAGCTATAAAAGCAAAAGACATTTCAGAAGAGATTAAAAATCAATTCAGCTTTCAGATCAGTGAAGATATTATATCTGTGCCAGATGGTCAAATAAAAGAGGTAGGCAAAACTGAAATAACAATATCTCTTAAAGGAAGGGAAGAGAAAGTATCAATTATAGTTACAGATAATAAATAATCAAAAAAACCACTCAGATCATATGAGTGGTTTTTTGATTAAGAGAGATTTAAGCAACAACGTCTACAATTTTTCGAGAAGTTTTAGCTCCTGTAAAAGTAGTCTTTCGCTTGTTTGAGTATTTTACAACTCCGTCTGCAAGGGCAAATAGAGTATGGTCTTTACCAACAGCTACGTTTGTCCCTGGAACAAACTTTGTTCCTCGTTGACGCACGATAATAGCCCCATGTTTAGCTGTCTGCCCATCAGATAGCTTTATACCAAGGTATTGTGCATTTGAATCTCTAAGGTTTTTTGCCGATCCTCCGGCTTTCCTATGTGCCATACAATTAAATAATATAAATAATAACAGGGAAAAGTATACCTATTTTTTGTAAATAATGCAAGAGGTGTTGCTATAGACACTAAATGGTGATAATCTCAGTGAAATCTTAAACTGATAAATATGATTATAGGCTGGTCTATTCTAGGGTTAATTATTGGTTTCTTAGCTGGTTGGATTTGTACACAAGGAACTATACCATTAATAATTGTTGGAGCCTGTTTTATACTTTTTGGTATAGCACTCCCTGAAGGGGGAGAAGGAAGCACACTGGGTATGGTAGAACTTTTTTTTACAATTTCTATTGCGATAGGTCTTATTATTGGGGTTATAAAGGGTTCAAGATCATAAACATTCAAAGTCTGATTATTCAGACTTTTTTATTTGATATACTTTATGTATGAATTTTTCACAAAAAAAGAAAAACTTTTTGTTTATTGTCGCAGTAATTATTTTAACTTCTTTAATTTCATTTTTTCTAGGCCGCCTTTCAGTTTTAGAAAGAGAGAGTGGGGGAGTTGAGATTTACTATCCAGACATTGTAAAAGAGCTTTCAGGAGGCGAAACACAGCAGAAAGTCTTTGCTTCACGAAACGGCTCAAAATACTATTTTGAATGGTGCTCGAGTCAGGTTAAAGAATCTAATAAAATCTATTTTGATTCAGAAGATAAAGCTAAGAGTGCTGGCTATGATCTAGCCTCTGGTTGCACAGAGTACTAAATAATAGTATCCTAGTTTAAAAAATTTAAATGAAGAAAGCCTTTGCACCTTTTACTAAAGAACAATTAGATAATATAAAAGTTTTTCAAGAAAACTCATCTATTCATCCTTTCACATGTGGGGGAGAGGGAAATCATTCTGAATGTGAAAGAATTTCAAGATCTGGAGAAGGTATCCTTGTAGCTAAAGAAAAAGGGTTAAAATGCCCGTGTGGTAAGTATACACAAAATTGGGTTCATAAATTTATGGCAGAAAAATTTGAACCAAAAGAACCAGGATGATTTCCTGGTTTTTATTTTTATAACTATTAATTAATTTTTACATATTTTTCTAAGGTAGAAGAGAGGGGTAGGAGTGTTCCTAGGTTTTAATATTTGAGCTTAACATTCATATATTTTATATATCAATGTCGCACAATATATCTTTACGGTAATTTAGTACATTAATAATGCTTATATGAGTTCTATATAGTATAGATATCTACATCCAATAAACCCTTAAAACATTGGGTATTATGAAGCTCAAAATTGAGCTGTGAGCATTTTAATATAAAAAGCCGAGTTAGTCCTCGGCTTCAATTGACTCAGACCTAAGTAGTATAAGCCACATCGGTACTTCTAGAGCATCTGCTATCTTTTTAAGAGATACCAGGTTTGGTTTCTGCTTATTACTCAAAATTTTTGAAATATAACCTTGGGTCAAATTTGATTTCCTAGATAGAGTTTCAGAATTTTTAATTTCTCTAAACTCCTTAAGTTCTTTTATCGCATCTCCTATCTTTTCCATTAGAACAATTTTTTCTGTAATCAGATTAACCCATTTGATACCTACAAGCAACCCCTCTTCCCTCCAGACAGAGACGGGGAGGTTTAATGTCGCACAATATCTTAAACTCATAATTTCAGCATAAAAAAACTTCTCTATTTCTTTAGAGAAGTTTCTATTGTTTAGTTAGTTGGATAAGGAGTTAAATTGGGGGCCATATTCTGGAAGACGTTACCATTTCCAGATTGAATACTCTGCATATTGGATATAAAGGAGTTCCACAGAAGGTCTATGAATATATTATTCCAGAAATAAGTCAGTGGATTCTCTAAATATTCTTCCCAGACGTATATCACTCCACCCCAAACATAGTTTAGATTTGATTGAGTCTGAGGAGCTTCAATAAATGACTGAATGTCAAAGGAGAAAAAAGATAACACTAGTATTCCTAGAATGACAAGTATTACTGTTCTGATTCGAATAAAACCTTTCATACAATTATTGTAGCATCTTTATAGCAGTCTGCACTCTATCTATGGTGGATTCCTTACCAATTACCTCTGAAATATCAAATGGATCTGGAGATCGATCTTTTCCAGAAAGAGAAAGTCTAAATGGCCAAAGTACATTCCCTCTCCCCTCCTCTGTCGCATATTCCCAAAGTGAATCTTTAACATGAACTGCATCAAATACCTCAATTTTTTCCAGCGTTGCCTCTATATATTTTAAATGTCTAACAGCCTCCTCTTTATTCGATTTTTTCATAATTAACTTTTCTGCATCATAATTTGGATTTGCTGTTAAATATGTAAAATCACCAGAATTTTCCTGTTCTGTAAGCTCGCCGAAGTATTCTATTCTTTCAGTTATCATTCTAATTGCTTTTTCACTATCTTTTATTTTTTCAAAAAGATCATTGGTTATAAACTCTGAAACTTTTTCTTTTAATTCAGGAAAATTCATTTTGTTTATATATTGTTTGTTTATCCATTTTAATTTAGCACTATTAAAGGAAGCGCCACCTTTTTGGACACGATCTAAACTGAATTCTTGAATCATTTCATCTACAGATAATATCTCTTTATCATCACCAGGATTCCAACCAATAAAAGCTAGGAAATTAAGTAGTGACTCCTTTAAGTATCCTTTTTCTTTGTACTCCATAACAGACATAACCTCTGGATCCCTTTTTGATAGCTTTCCGCCTGTTGGGCTCATTATTAGAGGTAAGTGAGCATATACAGGGTTTTTGTACCCCAATGCCTCAAGTATAAGTATTTGTCTTGGGGTATTTGATATATGATCCTGCCCTCTTATAACATGAGTTACCCCTATTTCCCCATCGTCGACAACAACCACAAAGTGATAGACCGGAGAATTCATATCTCGTGCTATAACAAAATCGCCAAGTTCTGTAGTATCAAAAGTAACTTCACCTACCACCTCATCCTGGAAGGTTACTTTTTTATTTGGATTTTTAAATCGTATAACCTTCCCTTCTCCCCCTTTACTCTCCTCACCTTCATAAGCTGCTCCGTTAGAAATTAATTCTACTAGCTTTTCCTTGTACAAGTCTGTTCTTTCTGACTGTCTATAAAATTCATCGTGGCTTAATCCTAGCCAAGCAAGTGAAGCTATAAGGCCGTCCTCATGCTCTTTTTTTGATCTTTCTTTGTCGGTATCCTCAATTCTCAGAATTAATTTACCACCATGTTTTTTAGCATATAAGTAATTAAAAAGGGCTGTTCTAACTGAACCAATATGAAGAACACCAGTCGGTGAAGGGGCAAATCTTGTGACTACATTCTGTTTTTTATCTAGATTATTTAACATATTATTTTTCATGACCAAGGGCAATCGTTACAACTTCTTTGGCAATTGTTGAGGCGGCTTCTTTTTGAACGAAAGATTGTCCACTGTTTGCCATATTCTCCAGAAGGCTTTTGTCCCCCATCATCCTTTGTATTTCAGACAAGAAGACATGTGGTTCTAGATTATTCTCTTCTATAACAATGGCTGCTCCTGTTGAGGCATAAGCGTAAGCATTCTTTCTCTGGTGATCACCGTTTGATTTTGTTATTGGAATCAATATTGCAGGCCTTTTCCAGATTGCCATTTCAAATATACTTGTAGCTCCGGCTCTTGATATAAATAGATCGGCTGAGGCCCCAAGCATCTTTTGCATCATAGGGTTAAAGAAACCAAATACCTGGTATCTTTCTTTATAAGGGCTGTCTGTTAATAGGAATTTCGCCCTAGATTTAATTTCCTGCTCGTTTGCTACGCCAACTTGGTGGATTATTTGAAAATCTTCCACCAACATTGGTAGAACTTCTAGTACCGCGTCATTTATTAGCTGTGAACCCAAAGAGCCACCATAAATAACTATTATAGGTAAATTCTTTTTTAGATTAAAGTAAGCGTGCGTTTTCTCCCCTGACGTCTCCCATAGTTCCTTTTGAATTGGCTGACCAGTCCAAGCCGTAACCTCTTTCTTTCCAAATAGATTAACTGCCTCTGGAAATGATACTGCTATCCTTTTCGCAAAATTAGCAGTTATTTTATTTACTCTACCTGCAGCCATATCAGATTCATGCATAACAACTGGAATTCTAAGTATTCTAGCTGCTATCACAATAGGAAATGCCGGGTATGCGCCCTTGCTAACTACAACATCTGGATAAATTCTAATCATTACAAATAGAGCATGGAACATTGCAAAGAATGTTCTTATAGAATCAGAAATATTTTTCATTGAAAAATAAACTCTTAATTTTCCGGTTGGAATTGAGACAAATTCAAGTTCATTTACAAAAAGTGATTTTTCATCATATGGCTTATCAGCCAAATAATACATCTTTACATCTAAAATATTCTGAGCTTTTATCTCATCTCGTATAGACTCTGCTATGGCCATAAGCGGGTAAAAATGCCCTCCTGAACCTCCTCCTGTAAATACTATTCTCATGATTGTTTTTTTGTTATATGTCTAGAAATGTTTAAAATTATCCCAATAGAAAATAAAGATATTATCAGTGCGGTACCTCCATGACTCATAAAGACAAGAGGTACCCCAGTCAATGGGAAAAGCCCGGTAATTGAAGCGATGTTTAAAAATGATTGAGCTAAAAGTAGTATAGCAAGACCAGAGACAACAAGTCTACTGTAGTTATCTGGTGATCTTGCTGCAATCCAAAATGCCCTCTGTGCAAAGGCTACATAAAGTAGTACAACTAAAACAGATCCCACAAAACCAAACTCTTCACCTATAACAGCAAAGATTGAGTCACCTTGCGGCTCAGGTAAATAACTAAACTTCTGAATACTTTGACCTAGACCTCGACCAAATACACCCCCAGACCCTATTGCTATTAGTGATTGTTGTAATTGAAAAGATGATCCTTGAGGATCTAAAGATGGATCCATGAAAGTTTGAATACGATCCAAAAGATACGGCTTAACGGCAACCAACCCTGCTAGTCCAATTAAGACTGCAATAAAAAAAGTAAAAATATATTTTTTTGGTAGACCGGCTAGATATGACATTGCTCCACCAGACCCTACAAGCAGAAGAAGGCTTTTTGTGTCAGGCTGCTTTAGCATTAAAAATACACCAAGTGTAAACAAGATAGCTAGAGGAAGTATTCCAGACTTCATTCTTTTATACTCTGTCTTTGTCCATCCAAGCCAAGCTGCAAAATATATTATAAATCCAATTTTAAACACTTCGACTGGTTGAAAAGAGAAAGGGCCCAGGTTTAACCACCTAGTCGCTCCCCCATGAGAAAAACCAAGACCTGGAATAAAGACAAGCCCTACTCCAATTACACCAAGCAGAAATATATAGAACGCGTATTTTTTCCAAAATTCGTAGTTAATTTTTGAGGTAAACCACATTACCGTAAGACCTATTGCTAGTCCAAGACTTTGGTTTAAAAGTATCCCATAAAACTTAGATGTATTCTTTGCTAAGACTCCGAAAGATGCGGACACAAAGGAAAAAACCCCAACTATGAGCAGTAGTCCTACTATAATTAGAAAAGGTTTATCAAAAGCTTTTTTACTATCAGAAAACATTTTAGAGAAGAGAAATTATGACACCAACCATCACACAAACACCGGTAATAACCCAATACCTCATAGTTATTCTCTCCCTAGCCCAGCCTATCGCCTCAAAGTGGTGATGTAGTGGAGCAATTTTAAATATTTTTTTATTAAAAGCTCTCTTAGAGACAATTTGTATAGCAGAAGATAACGATGTTGCAACAAGAGGAAAGGCTATAACAGGAAGAAGTAATACGGAGTCTGTTAGAAAAGAGATTACAGCTAGAGTTATAGTTAAACCTAACATACCAGTGTCTCCCATATAAAATCTAGCTGGTGGAATATTAAACCAAAGAAAAGCAAGTAACCCCCCAGCTATAGCAGAACAAAGTGCAGCAATATCATGTAGGCCTTTTGAAAAAGCTATCAGGGCAAATCCAGCGTAAATAATCATCATCACTCCTCCAGCCAAACCATCAATTCCGTCTATTACGCTTGATGAAAATGTCCCAAGAACAACAATGATGAAAAATGGTATAAAAAGCCAACCAAGTTCTATAGAGAAATTAGTAAGAGGTATAGATACTGCTGTAATTCCAAGCTTTATAAAAAACCACCAGGCTCCAACAAGCGAGATAAGAGTTACTGCAAAAACTCGAATATTTCTATCGATTCCTTCCGCAAAAATCTTACCTTTACCAAATATTTGAAGAAGATCATCAGATAGACCAAGCAATGAACCAATTAATAAGGTAAATAAAGGAAGCCAGGTCTGACCTCTAGAGACAAAGTCAAAAATTTCACTTTGCGGTAAATCTATAAACTGAGAAACTATCCAGAAAATAAATACGGTCAGTAAAACTGAGCCCCATATTAGGACACCTCCAATGCGCGGAGTATTTAGCTCATCTTTTTCATTATGAATAGCTTTAAAAGCTGGATTTATCACATCTTTTGGGTGATCTGTCGTCTCAACTGCTCGAGATCTTCTTTTCCACAATTTATGCTTATACAAAAAAGACGCCACAAAAGGAGTCAGAGCAATACCAATAAGGAAGGTGAGAACCCCAGGAATCATAACCTTTAAAATCTCTGAAAACATAAGAATATTATACCTCAAAGTTCACTTATCCGTAATCCACATAATAAAAAACCCGGCTGAAAACCGGGTCTAAAACCTCCAAATGGAGGAGTATTGCTATTAGAGCTCAAAATGAGCTTGGTTTATACTATACTCAATATATAATTATTGTCAATACCTTATTTTCTCAATCGAAATTATTCAAGAGCTTTTAGCGCTGTTGCCTTGATTAAATTTTGTATATCAACAAACCTACTATCTCTACCCTCTGCCCCTAAAACAACAGCGGTAACTGGTGTATCTAACCCTAAATTAAATCTTACCACCAGTGACCCCCCTGCCTGATCAGTATAACCAGTTTTCCCTGCTTGAATACCAAGTAAAGAATTTGCCACAAGGTTTGTATTCTCTGCTTTATGCATTGAATCAAAAGAGGAAATCATAAAATCACTTTTAGTGGTACCTAAAAATATCTTAGGATTTTTCTTGTAAAGATAAGACAACAAAGAGGCAACATCACTTGCGCTCCCCTTTCCCCCAAACTCATCTGTTTCGTTTAAACCTGTTGGATTATTATAGATCATTGTCATGAGGCCAAGTTCTCGAGCTCTATCATTCATTCTTTCGATAAATTTTAATCTTCCTCTAGGATAACTTTTAGCGATAGCTTCAGCAGCGTCATTTGATGAATTTGTAAGCATAAAGGTTACAAGGTCCTCAATTTCCCACCTTTCGTTTATAAGAAGCCCTGTATCCCCTTCAGAAAAAAAAGATTCTGGGTCAATTGTTATACTTTTTTTAGGCATTTCCTCTATTGCAATTAGAGCGGTCATAAGCTTTGTTATAGAGGCTATTTCTAAAGACCTATCAGAATCTTTTTCAAATAGAATTTCATCATTCATTTCATCTATTATAAAAATGGCTTTGGCTGAGAAATCATATTCATCGAAAATGCTCACAGAGCTTATGGGCGACAACTCTACCTCTTTTTTATTCCCAATTAGAATAATTACCACTAATACGGAGGCGACAAAAAAAGCTTTTTTATAATGTTCCCAGATTTTCATGTAGGAGCATTGTACCTCAGTCATCAAAATACAACAAAACCCCTTATTCAGAGGTTTCTTCACTTCCTTCTGAGACCTTGCCTGAGAGCTTGTCCTGAATCTCTTCAAATCTGGGTAGTTCTCCGCGGTTTGTAACCCCCAGATATGAAAGTAGTTCTAAACTTGGTTTATAAACATATTTTCTACTATCATCTTTGTGAGATTCTCGCTCAACAAGACCTCGTACAGATAGATTTCTCAGTATAAAACTAGAGTTTACCCCTCGAATGTAATCAATATCAGCTCTAGATACATCTTTTTTATAAAGAATAATTGACAGAGTCTCTAAGCTGGCTTTTGACAAATCTTTTGATAGCTCCTCTTTTCTCATTTCTTTAAAGAAGTCACTCATTTCTGGATGTGTTCCCAGGGTCACTTTGTCTTCGTCTAACATCATCAAAACAATCCCTCTACCAGAAAATTGCTCTTTGAGATTATTCAACGCTATTTCTAATTCTTCTTTTTTAACATTAAATATTTTTTCAAGAGATTTCAGAGATACTGGCTCTCCTTTAAAAAATAAGTAACTTTCAATTTTTTGATTTAAGTTCATATTATTGTTCTATTGTATCTTCATTATCATTATCTTCAAACTTTTCTATTTGAGTTTCAGGATTAGATTCTCTCTTCGATATCGTTATATCTTCAAAATGATTGTCTTGAACTAACGCCAAAATACCTTCTCTAGCCAACTCTAAAATAGCTAAAAAGCTCACAATAACATGTACTCTTTCCTCCTTTGGTGTGTCATACTTCCCTTTTGTGTTAGAAAAATCACGAAAACTTGTTGAAAGCGAGTTGGAGATTCTTTCTGTAAGACCTTGAATCATTTGATCAAGAGACATAACCTTTGCAATCGATACTTCTGTCTTCTTTTCTTTTGTTTCAGGTACTGCAGAGATAACTTCGACAGCAACTTTTAGCATTTGGTCAATTGTAATCTGTTCATCTGGAGTAAATACAATGTCATTCCTCTTTATCTCTCCCTGATGGTAAATAATATTTAAACCAAATGTCTTTGATAAATCTATGCTAACTTCTTGAAAAAGTTGATAGAGCTCGAGTCTCCTTTTCAGATCATTTACATCATCCTCCTCGTCAATTGATAGATCGAGCTTTGGCAGAAGAGACTTTGATTTGATTAGAATAAGTGTAGATGCAACTGAAATAAAACTAGAAACATCTGTGATAGATCCGCTACCTTGCTCCTGCATGTAATTAATATAATCTCCAGTTACTTCAGCCAAAGATAAATCATTTATAAAAAGTTTTCTTTTTTCAATCAGATTCAGCAACAAATCAAAAGGCCCTTCAAAGACTTCAGTTTTGATTTTATAAGCTGTTTCCATGATTATACTCTCCTAATTATAGCAACTGGAGTTTGCTCGTCATTTTGACCAAATGGATTTCCCTTAAATACCTCCGTACAGAATTTATCAGTTAGGCCTGTGTCTGATCTTCCAAGCACATTCATACCTAAATCATTACTATCAACGATGGCAACCCTTGCTCCAAGCTTGGCTGAGAGCTCACGAGCTACCCTCTGCGGATCTTTTGGACCTAACTTAGCATGAGTGTTATACGGAGCAATGGTGTTTGCTGTAGGGCCGTCTATGGCATTTACATTATTACCTGCAACTCTATAAAACATTCCTTTTACCCCAAATGGCCTTGTGATAGCAGACACAAAAGCTGCAAATAGAATTCTCATAACATTCACCTCGCGAAGTGCAAGTTCCATAGTCCAAGGACTCCCTAGCCCTATTCCATGTTTTGTTTTGTTTACATGATTAGAAAGGAAAATAGCCATTCCGCTTGGCTTAATTGTATCTATTGGAAAAGATCTCCCTTGAGAAATAGCAACAATTCTCTCACTAATAAAAACAATATCATCTACTGACACCTGACCTCCGACAGCTGCAAATAGCACGTCTAAAATATTGTCATTCTTTGTTACAAGATGAGTTTTAATCATTTTTCTTTCATACTCACCATCAGGGAGTGTAACTCGTGATATATATGGATCCATTTATACTAATTGTTGAAATTATAATCTTGACCTTCTTCTAGTGGAATAAATTCCGTACCTTCATCTAGGGTTCTTTCAATCCATCCAAAGTGCACACCCTTACCCCCTTTTGATAAAACTGCATCATGCACAGGGAAACAGTACTTTGGCTTTATTTCTTTTAAATAATCTATTGCCTCCTTAACAGACATCCATGGTCCAGCCACAGGTAAAGCTAGAATTTCAACTTCTCTCTCTGGGTTAATAAATGCATCACCTGGATAGAAAAATCTTTTATCTATCATATATCCTGTATTCTGAACCCTACCAGTCTCTCCGTATATTTCCTTATGCTTTACTTCAAATGCATCTATAAATATTCCAGCCCAGTCTTTAGAGTCTCCATTATTAATTAAATCATACTTAATTTCTAAATCATCAAGAATTTTACCTACAGATGAATTTGCAACAATTTTAACCTGATCATTATTCTTGATTATCTCTTGAAGTGACTCTGTGTGTAAATGATCCCCATGTTCATGAGTGATTAAAACCATGTCAATATCTTTAAGTTCTTTTTGAGCCTCTATGGTGAACCCTCCAGGATCAGTCAAGATTCTAAAATCATTTCCATATTCAATTAGAAGACAGCAATGTCCAAGCTTCTTTATTTTCATATATCAATTATATCATATGAACAAAAAATCACCCGAAGGCGATATTTTTATTCTCCAATAATATCCTTTAGCTTCCTTTCAAATTCCTTGTACTCATAGTTTAATGTAGCTTTAATTTCATCAACTTCAGCCTCTATATTATCTAGATAGCTCACATATCTTTCAAGCTCTTCATTCTTTGATTCATAGGAAATATTTTCAAGATTCTCTTCAATCCATAGATCTTCCATCATTTCACTTGATTTATATTTCTCGTTACTTTGATCTATTTTTTCATTAAATTCTAAAAATATTTTATCTAGATTAGAAATAGAGATCCTTAGAGATTTGCCTTCTTCGCTTTCCTCTGGTAAATTCAATTTTTTAAAATCATTTTCTAACTTTGTTACCGCCATCTTGTGGGTAAACTTACTAGTAGCTCGATAGAATTTACCCCACTTTTCCAAATTCTCTACAATAAGTTTTTTTGTAGCTTCTATTGTCTTAAGTGTTTTTTCTTGATTTTCCTTTTGATAGTCTTCACCTTCAGGTTTAAAATTTTTGAATATGTCCTCCATATTTATTCCTCAATATTTTTTAACTGTAGATGCAATTCATCTAACTGTTTTTCTGAAATAGTTGCTGGTGCATCCATAAGTGGATCTCTTCCCCCTCGAGTCTTTGGGAAAGCTATAACCTCTCGAATATTTGGCTCGTTCTGTAGAATCATCACAAGTCGATCAAAGCCCCAGGCGATTCCTCCATGTGGAGGACATCCTGACCCAAGAGCTCGAAGCATGTGCCCGAAGTTTTCTTCTATCTTCTCATCAGAGTGACCTAGAATTTGCAAAATAGATTTTAGAATTTCTGGATCGTGAGCTCGAATAGAACCTCCGCCGATTTCAAATCCGTTTAGTGTGATGTCATACTGTGCAGCCATGATATCTCCGATATTTTCTTTATTCTTTATATTCTCAACATGTTCTGGTTTTGAAAGTGAGAATGGGTTGTGGGTAAATGTCCATTCTCCTTGAGCTTGTGGATCATCAGAAGTTGAAGTCTTCTCAAAGAACGGAAAATCTACAATCCATAAAAATGCTAGAAGATTTGGATCTTCTTTGTCTTCTCGAATATCAGGTCGGTCATTTCCATGCTTTTCCATAGCGTCTTTGTACGACATTCTTGGAAATGGAATCTCCTGGATCCTTTTTTCTGGATAGAGCTTCTCTACAATTTTAATCAAGATTTTTTCATTAATTGCCATTATCTCTTCCTCTGTTGTAAATGACATTTCGAGGTCCATCTGTGTGAATTCTGGCTGCCGATCTCCTCGCAAGTCTTCGTCTCGCATACAGTGAGCCATTTGATAGTATCTCTCTATTCCAGAAGCCATCAGAAGCTGCTTATACTGCTGCGGTGACTGTGGAAGCGCATAAAAGTGCCCTGGGACAAGCCTAGAAGGCACCACATAGTCTCTTGCTCCTTCTGGAGTAGATTTTGTGAATAGTGGTGTTTCTACTTCTAGAAAGTTTTCATTTTGTAGCTCCTCTCGGATAACTTCTGCTACCTTTCCTCTCATTCGCATATTCTTTTGCATTCGCTCTGTTCGAAGATCAACATATCTGTTCTGTAGTCTCACCTCTTCGTTTATACCTGAAGTATCTTCTGTTACCTCAAAGGCTGGAGTCTCTGCCATGTTAAGTACTTCGATTCCTGTGATCTCAAGTTCGATATCACCATTCAGGATATCTGCTTTTACCATCTTCTCTGGTCTTTCATTTACAATTCCAGTAACAGATACCACCCATTCTGGTCGAAGAGTCTTGGCTACTTCGAGCACTTCTGGTTTTCCAAAGACTACTCCTTGCACCTTTCCGGTCATGTCTCGGAAATCAAAGAAAGCCATTTTTCCTTGGTCTCGGGCAACATCAACCCATCCGTTGATAGTTACTTCACCTCCCTTCTTCTCACTTAAGTTTTTTATGTATGTTCTCATGTAATTATAATTAATTTAATAGTCATTTATTTTAATACTATATCTTCTCATCTACACTTTTAAGAAATAAATCAATATGTTGCTTTGCAGACCATTCATTAATTTTCTTTATAGCAGATTTCAATTTAGGCATTTTTTCTTCAATGATTTCATCTAAATGCTTTATATCTGAGTCTAGTAGATGATGAGCAATATCATTTCTTTCTGACAAAAGTTCCTTTGCTGTTTTATAAAAATTTTCATCTTTACTAAAATACTTTAGTTCTTTTAAAAGTTTACTTTGATGGGCTTTTTTTACGTTGTTTTCATAATAGATCTCTGATCTAAATTTTAGCTCCTCATTTTCAACAACCTCTTCAATCTGTACAAGTCTTACTTGAATCATTTTCTTTAGTGATTGCTCAAGCACGGAAGAAAAAAAGAAATATTCAAGTGTTGGTATTGTTTGGTATTTTTCCAATTCCCCTTCTAAAGATTTTAAATTTTTAATTTGATTTACTAAATTCCAACCAGTTTTGTCTATTCTCATAAAAAATACCCTACAAATTAAACTAATAATCTGTAGGGACGAAGTAGATCCGCGGTGCCACCCTAATTCCTATCTCGCGATAGGCACTTTTTATATATTTGTAGCACCTCCACCGTTATCATCCGGCTTCATTGGTAACCCAATTATATATGTTTACAGTACATTTGACAACAAACATAAAGACATATAGGATTTTTAAAAAAGAACCTATGAAAAATTCGAATCAAGGAAAGGATTACACCTGGATACTGCATGTATTTATCGTACTTCTATCTCTTAAGCTCTTAGCCAGACTATCTGGCTCAAGATTTGATCCCAGTGTTGCATTGATGGCAGAAACTCAACTATCTGCCCTTCTCTTTTTTCTACTTGGTCTGTTTTTGTTATTTCTTGAAACAGCAGCCATAATTCTAAACAGAGTATTCCAACTTGCTGGAATGTTCCTCATTGCAACTATGTTTGCAGCTGGCGTATTTAATGCTCTAATAGTGCTTGCCACTGTATTTCCCTCAGAAATACTGACTAATTTTGTCTCCGGTAGCGGAGCAAAGACTGTACTTATTTCAGGGTGTGTTCTTTCTCTAGTACTACTTGCAGTGCGATCGAAACACAAAATACTTATTGATGACCTTTTCTTATAGAGAAGGTTTTTTATTTATATATGTCCAAATTCATACAAGTTGAAACAATAAGAAAAAGATCGTTGACAGTGTCATAAAAATTTGTAATATTTATTATAAATAAATCTAGAACATGAAAAAGTATACATTTTTAAAGGCGATACTTGTCCCAATAGGACTAGTTTACATTCTTGTAAGGTACGCAGGTTGGCATCTTGGATATGAAGGAAACGAAGAAGTAACAGCAGCAGTTCAAATAATTTTTGGTTTGCTGGGTGCCTTCTACTTTTACCTCAATCCAAGAAGAGAAATGATTGGTGTTTTGATAGCCGTGGGAATGACATCATTTAGTATGGCACTTTTCATACTCGGTTATGTGTTTGAAGCAGTAAAAGCATCCATCTGGGTAGATATAACTCCAGTCATAATGATGGTTATTCTTATGACTCTGATCACAGTATCGACTAGGATGTTAAATCTTAAATTCAAAGATGCATAACGGGATTTGTGGACAATTTGTCTACAAAAAAAGCAGGGTTTCTAGCCCTGCTTTTTTAATTAAATTAATAACTCTATAAAAACTAAGGAGTTTCGTGTGTATTAATATCATTTTAATATTTTTTATGTAATTTAACTAATTAATTTTGTGAAGTAATAACCAAGACCTCCAACGAGTGCTCCCAGAGCTGTTCCCCATATGATATCAACTATTACGATTTGCCACGGCCAACCAGCAATAACAGCATGGTTTGTAAGCTCATATGTCATATAAGCCAAGAATCCGATCAATGCTCCATTTACAACAGCTTTTAGAATTGAGCCGTCTTGCAAAGCTGGCCATGTAGCAAAATATACAATCCCAGCAACAAATAATAAATAGAAAACAATGGCGCTTCCCCACTTTGTTTGTTCTGCCAAAAACTGACCAATATACTTTTGATAAATAGGTCTAGCTATTAATCCCAGCCAAATCAAATCAATAACTAGAAATGAAATGAACGAGGCAACATAAGTTATAAGTATTTTCATATAATCAAATTATATCATTAATATATGTTGAATATATTAACATTGACATATATGCATATATGTGCTAGTATTTATACAAATTTAACCAAAATCTAGCACATGAAAAAGTTATTAATTGCTTTAGTTTGTATTGCAATTGTTTGTATAACCGCTTTTGCGATGAATAATAATAACGCAGAGACAAAGATTGAATCTTACGGTTCAAGCACCATTATCTCAAAAAGTCTTTCAGAAAGAGACACAACAGCAGAAGCTCTTCGGAGCACTCTAGCTAACAGTTTTTCTTCTGAAGTTGGTGATTATCTAAAAAGTCACTACCCTTCATATGTATCTGCTGTTGTAGTAATTCTTGAGGGAAACTCGGATGGCATAGAGCTTTCGTATAAGGCATGTATAGAGCCTTGCGACACTCTTGACGCTCATTTTTATTTTGACCACAGAGGGCTAATGCTCTCGTCTCCAAGTAGTAAAGACTGGCTCGAAGGAAGCGCAAAGATTCAGGTTGGAAAAAGAATACTTGATGTAATTCCAAGATTTGATGAGAAACTTGGAAAAACAAATGTTCTTATAGATTATGACACCAAGGTGATCGATGGAGTTACCCATACTATATGTGAGGGATTCCTGTGTTCTAAAATGAAACGTTCTTAGTGCTTACTAAGACAGTGCCCCGTCAATTTGGCGGGGCATTTTCTTTACATTGACATAAACTAATATTCATGATACTGTTTGATTAAGTTGAACAAAAACAAAACTAATGAGAAAGTTACTCACAATAATTTTAGTGATTTCTACTGCTCTGAACTCTTTTAGTCAGAAGCACAAGACAGAATTTAAGCCATCTGATTTTAAGTTTGAAAATGGAAAGCTTATGTACTATGTAGTCTACAAAGGCGACACAGTTGGTGAATTCTGGGATGTGTACGATGCGAAAATGGTTACAAACCAGACTCATCCAGAATTCTTTCGTGGCAATATGTCTATGGAAGACATGCACAAGCGTGTGAAAGGTATGGCCATAACACCAGACGGCATGACCACAGGGTCGACCCCTGTACTTATGCAAGGTAAATCTCTTGCGGATGGAATTCCGGTTGGAGATGGAATACCCCGTGATTATGGAATAATAGTGGCTGGTCGAGGTCTCACCTTTACCCACTACAATGAAATTCCTGATTTTGACAATCAATATGACAAGATCAAAAAGAACAAAGGGACAATGTTTTTCCTGCCAGTTGTTTACAACAAAGGAAAGACTATTCCAAATTCAATTGGAAGAGTAGATCGCGTACTGATTAACAGACTCACTCCTAGTAATAATAGTGTTCCGTTGGCTGGTAAACAGCAAGGAATTATTATTTTTTACGAAAAGTATAGCTATCCTAAAGTAATAGATATTGTTCTCGGGTTAAATAGAAACTATAAAGATGGATCTGTTAAATCAAGAACAAAGCATATCTTCGTTCTCGATGGTGGCCCTAATTACGGAGCTGTTTCTAAAAGAAATGCCTCAGGAAAAGTTGTAGTAACTGGCACCAGAGACCCTGGAGTCAACACAAACTATTTATTTTGGTACTAAGTTGTGTATCAATAAAGCCCTGCGCACTTGTGCAGGGCTTTTATTTTTAAGTTACATCTAAATATTGATGTGAGCAAAGTTTTTTATACTTATCCGACTTCAGAATAAGCTCATGATGAGTGCCTTCTGCAACCAATCTCCCCTTTTCAAAAAAGAATATCTTATCAGCATTTAATACAGTTGATAGACGATGGGCAATCATAATTGAGGTTCTATTCTTTGAAGCCTTATCAATAGCATCTTGTATTTCACTTTCGTTTATTGCATCTAAACTACTTGTAGCTTCATCAAAGATTAATATTTTAGGATTACGTAACATAGCTCTAGCTATAGCTAACCTCTGTCTTTCACCTCCAGAGAGCTGTATTCCCTGTTCTCCTATTTTTGAATTTAAGCCTTTTTTTGAACTTAGAATCTTCTTCTTTAAATTAGCCATGTCTAGAACTTTTAACAGCTCATCTTTTTTTACTCTTCTTCTTAATCCATAAGTAAGATTACTTTTTATTGTTGAGTCAAATAGTCTCGTCTCCTGACTAACATAACCTATGTTGTATAAATAATCTTTTAAATCTAATTCTTTTAAATCTTGTCCATCTATGAGTACCCGGCCTTTTTCTGGGTCAAAATTTCGTAGTAGTAGTTTAACAAGTGTACTTTTACCAGATCCAGATACCCCTGCAAAAGCAACTTTTTGACCTGGCTCAATAGCAAGAGAGATACTTTTCATTTTAAAGTTTTTCTCTGGATCGTTTAGATACGAATGCGAGACCTTTTTATATTCAATTTTACCTTCAGACAGAGCTCCTTTGATTGGATTTTCTGACATCACAAGGCTAGACTTCTCACTAAGTTGTTTCCTGAAATCTCTAAAGGATGGCAGTGACTGCATAATTGACCTCTGGAACCACTGCACCATTCTAAGATTTGCAGTAGCCATTCCTCCCCAAGCTACAACCATAAGAAATTGACCAATAGATATTGAGCCAAGATAAGCTTGCCAAGATGCTGTGAAAAATATTACAGCAATAGTTATAGGATTCAGTAACCCAATTATATTTAGCTTTCTATCAAACTTAACCCATAGCTCTTTACCATAATTCTCGGCATCTTTTATGTAAGACATTACATCCTTTGAGGCTATATCTTCTGCTCCAATATTCTTAGTCAAATCTGCGTTTCTAATATGCTCGCCAAGCATTTTATGTCTTTCTTTTGATTTAGATTCCCAGGTATCAAAATCTTTCATCATGCCAGATGTTAACTTTGTCTGAAGAGCCACATTTATAATCAAAGAAACCAGTATAATAAACATAAACACTGGCTTGATTAACGATAGTGCCACCAAAAGTACTGTAACTCTAAAAACCAACGGTATCACCTGATAAAACATTATATTTACTAGCTGCTGACTAGCACTAACACCCTCTCTCATTATCGAAGCCTTCTTATGTGAATTTCCTTGTGTATGGTCTCCCGCAGAAAAACTAAAGAAGTTCTTAATACCTATCAAAAAAACATCAGGTCTAAAGTCAAATATAAACTTCTTTATTTCTTGCTGACCTTGAAAATGGGAAATTAAACTCTGTATAAACATCATGAATAGATAACCTAAAACTAAAGACGCAACAGGTATGAACGATGTTAAAGTTTTATTAGATATCTCATCAACTATTTTTCCTGAAAAATATGGAAGCAAAATACCGAAAGCTTCATTAGCTAATGATAAAAAAATAAGAAAAGCGACTATCCTTCTATATCGCTTATCTAATATTAAAAAAAATTTTAGGAAATCTTTCATTAGTTTTTACAAAAATATGAATGAGGCTGAAGTTTGTATAATTATTATAGCAAGTATAGATAATTAATTTAGATCTTATTAACACTTAATAGATTTTTAAAAAATAATTAATAAAAAAAACGGAGACCAACTGGCCTCCGTTTCAATCTTCAATTTCAAACTAAACAACCTTCAATGATTGAAAGCTGCAAAGCTCAGCATACTTCTCAGACTGCTGAAGTAGCTCTTCATGACTTCCTGCTGCAGCAATTCTTCCTTCATCAAAGAAGAGTATCATGTCTGCGTTCTGAATAGTTGGCAGGCGGTGAGCTATAGCAATCATGGTCTTTCCTTCTGAGGCTCTATCAAGAGTGTCTTGAATCTCCTTTTCATTTTGAGAGTCAACAGAAGACGTGGCTTCATCAAAGATCAAAATCTTTGGACTCTTTACCACAGCTCTGGCAATTGAAAGCCTTTGCTTCTCACCTCCAGAGAGATTGATTCCTCTCTCACCAATTTGAGCATCCAAGCCATCTTTATGCTTCATAATTCGATCATGCAAATTGGCAATCTTCAGAGCTTTAATTATCTCCTTGTCAGAAATATTATTACCAGAATATGCAACATTGTAGCGAACGCTCTTATCAAACAAAAGATTATCCTGAGATACATACCCAATTGAAGTACTCTTATACTCTTCAAGGTCGAGTAGGCGAAGATCATTACCATCGATCTCAATCAAGCCAGATTCTGGGTCAAAATTTCGAAGAAGTAAGTTGATAAACGTACTCTTACCTGCACCGGAAGCTCCTGTTATGCCAATCTTTTGACCTGGCAAAATTGTAATAGAGGCACTTTTCAACCCTGGAGCATTGTCGTTATTCTTATAACTAAATGATACATCTCTGAATTCGATTTTCCCATGTTGGATAATCCCAGATATTGGATTTTTTACTACTTCGATATCACCTTTCACTTCATACTCTTTCTTAAGATCTCTAAATGCTGGAAGTAGCTTCATGATACGTCTCTGAAAGTACTGAACTCTCATGACTTGTGACATAGACATGTTTACCCACATGATAACGAAAAAGTATTCACCTATTGTCATCATTCCCATTGGCACCTGATATGCAAGTATCACCATTGCAAGACCTCTTGCCAGAGGAACCGAAGAATTGATAGTAATTAGCTTTTTCATAAACGTGTACCATATCTTCTTGGCATGGTTATCTGTTTCTAAAAAAACCTCTTCTATTTCCCTCTTTGCTCTTTCCTCTTGACCAAAATTCTTTGTAAGCATAATATTTTTTGAATGCTCACCAGCAATCTTGTCTTGCTTTTTCATCATCTTCTGCCATTTATCAAAGTCCGGCATTAATCTGCTTGTCATCCTGATCTGTAAGACCAAATTAATGCTAAATACCAGAAACACAACGCCTCCAATAACTGGACTGAAAATAAATAAGGCGATGAAAACAATTATGGTTTTAATAATATCCGGTAGAATCTCATAGAAAAACATCTGACTCAGAGTTGTGGCTGATGCTGTTCCGCGAGATATAGTACTTCTCCTTTTTTCAGAATTCTCTGAAATATGTTGTCCACCGGACAGACCCATATGATGTATGATACCCGTCATAAAGTTATTTCTACCTAAATCAAAGGACAGATACTTTATCTCAGCCTTCTCTCGCTGCCAAAAAATAAATCTCGACAGTATTCCCAAGAGAAGAATTCCGACTATGTACGGAAAAGATTGATAAAAGTAATCCAATCCTTCTCCGCCCATCAAAACATCTGCAATCTCACCCATGTAATATGGGATAAGTATAAATATTGTCTGCTCAAGCGCTATACACGAAAGAATAATTAGAATTGCTTTCCTGTAATTACTAAATGTATATTTTACATTTTCAAAAAACTCCTTCATTTATTTAGTTTTGGTTAATATTTTGCTAAATATTAGCACGAATATGGCTTTTTGTCAAAGATGATTTCTATTAAAAAAGACCCTGTAATAGGGCCTTTTGGCAAAATTTGTCTTATCTTTTTTCAAACGGGTACCTAATGCAATCAGCTACAACCATCCCCATGTAAAGGACCAGAATGATCACTGCAATTGGATACTCTGCCCTTTTTATGAATCTAATTCTTTTTTTTGTCTGAAGCATCCTTTTTATCCTTATCTCTTACAAATGGACCAAAGAAGAACATCGCTATGTCATGCATTGCTTTTACAAACACCCCATCTAGTCCTCTGGAGTCAACATGGTTTCTCCTCTCTTCAGGGGTTAGATCTTTTCTCTCTTTCTTTTTCTCTGTTTCTTTATCTTCTGCCATTTCTAATTTTTGTATGATATTACATAATTTTATACTTACTGTCAATCTTATATTTGTTTAAAAAAGCAGGCTAAAACCTGCTCTTAAAATAGAGTTCTAAATGGAAACCCTATTATTAAATAAAACAATACATCGATGATCTTGAGGGAGAATTTTAAAATTTTCTTAAAAAACAACAATAATCCATAAAAAATCGCCATGATTATCAATACAAGTGCCCCCGGGAAGTTAAACCCTTCTCCATCTTTGTTTGGTGCATTCATTGTCTGTAGTTTTTGATTTGGCCAGGGAAAATCCTAAAGGACTTTAACTTATCCCAGTTTGGATATTTCCTTGATTCAGATTCTTGCTGTCTTAATCTGACTTGCTCAAACCGTTTTACATCTTCATGCTTGATATCTTTCAACGAACGTATCGTGAAATCATCACCATGTACTAAGATATCACTCAAATTTGTCTTTGGCATAACTATTTTCTTTATTCAAACTTACCACCAAAAAAGCGAGCTTACAAGCCCACTTTTTTATGATAATTATTTACACTTGCCGTCAGCATTAGAAATATAAATCTCTTCTAATTCTGATGCACTCAAAACCCTATCAAAGTATTCAATCTCATCCATATAACCTTTGAAAGCTGTTGAGGGATCAATCTCCTTCATACCAAAATTAACATCAGCAGAAGTGCTTATTATTGATGATGGGAAAGCTCCATATGTATTATTCAGCGTAACCAACGTTGGTACAAATTCACCATTAACAAATATTTTCATTTCCTCATCTGCACCATTATATGTAACGGCGATAAAGTTCCACTGATCATATGGGAAGGTGTAATCTTGAGAGTGTATCCTCTTTACACCAAGTATGGGGTGGACAACCTCAAATATTATGTTTTCACCCTGAGTCCAAACAGAGTATTCTTTGTCTTTATAGATAAGAGCGTTCTCTCCTAAAACACCATTTTCTGTTTTTAACCAAAAATCATAAGTGAATTCATTTGTTGACGGAGTAAGGCTCGGACCATTTGCAACCCTTACATAATCATCTACACCGTCAAAGTAGAGAGAATTTTCAACTTTTCCAGCTTGAACACTTACCCCATTTTGTAGCGCTCCGTTATTTAGAGATAGATGATCGCTTGCATCCATGTCCCCTGTCCACCAGCTGATCATGTCTGAAGGTGGGACAATACAAGCTAAAACATACTCCTCGTTCACAAAATTACATGTAATCGTCTCCTCATCAACTAAATCTATTACAACAGATCCATTAACAAGATCGATTATTGTGCCTCCTGAAGGGTCATCACATGTTATAGAGCTTAGTACATATCCAGGTGATGACAATTCTGATATTGTATACTGACCATCTAATAGATTATTAAATTCGATAATGTTCTCAAAAAAAGGATCGCTATCATCATCCAATATAAAATTTGAGCCAAAGCTTCTTGAGAAAGTAAAATCCTGGTTTGTATTTGGCTGTGCGTCCTTTGTTATAATAATGTCTCCACCACAATCAGGTTTAAACTTTTGTATTCTATAGTTACCTCTATCTGCAACATAAATGTTGCCATCAGAATCACTTACAACATTAAAGGTATCCGAAAACTGCCCATTACCAGAACCTTGTGTTCCCCATTGGGTTATGTAATTTCCAT
>CAZOLO010000002.1:35251-88404 GCA_964581035.1 uncultured Candidatus Saccharibacteria bacterium
CCATTGGGTTATGTAATTTCCATTTGAGTCGAATTTTTGTATTCTGTAGTTACCAGTATCTGCCACATAAACATAGCCATCTTGATCAATAGCAATATCACTAGGCCCTGAAAACTGCCCATTACCAGAACCTTGGGTTCCCCATTGGGTTATGTAATTTCCATTTGAGTCGAATTTTTGTATTCTGTAGTTACTAAGATCTACAACATAGATATTATTATTTGAATCCACCGCAGCATCCATGGGTAGAATAAACTGCCCATTACCAGAACCTTGTGTTCCCCATTGGGTTATGTAATTTCCATTTGAGTCGAATTTTTGTATCTTATAAGGATTACTGTCTGAAATATAAACATTATTATTATTATCGACAGAAACAGAATATGGGTTGTATATCTGAGATGAAGGAATGCCACCAATTTGGGATATGTAATTCCCATTTGAATCAAATTTTTGGACTCGGTATCCAGCCTGATCTGAGACATAAACATTGTCGAATGTATCAACTGACAAACCTGATATATAAACGAATTCACCGGGGTTTGACCAGCCGTTTGACCCCCACTGTAGGTCGAATTCATATTGGTCACATGAATTTGGAGCAGGAGGAGCTGGAGCTCTTGGCCGACCCTCGTTTATAGCTGTTGGTTTTTTTCTCTTCTTCTTAAAAAGATCTTCTATTCTACTAAAAAATGTTTTATTAACTTCGCCCGTCTTAGTATCAATAGTCTTTTTAAAGACCCTGATAGTAGCTGCTTGTTGATTTGAAAGATTTTGGCTTGAAGATATAGAGCCAAAAATAGCTATGACAGCCAATAATCCTGTCGCTATAGTTATTTTTGTGATGTTTTTCATATTTTTATTTTAATTATAATTTATTTTTTACAAGCCCACTTTTTCTTTTACCTCTTTCATTTTTACTTCAACTACTCTACGAGCCTTCTCTCTACCTTCTTCTAATATTTTATCTACTAATTCTGGATTTGATTCAAATCTAGCTCTCTGATCGCGCATGGGAGTGATTAATTCTAGAATTGCCTCAAGGAGCATTTTCTTAGCAACTCCATACCCAAGACCCCCATCCTCTAGGCCTTTTTTCATTTCAGTAATCTTATTGTCTGAAGCAATGAGTTTGTAAATTTGATAAACAATTATATCATCAGGGTTTTTCTTATCTTCTGGTTCCTTACTATCTGTAACAATACTCATTACAGCTTTTTTAATTTCTGCGTCAGTACCAAAAAGTGGAATAGTGTTGTTGTATGATTTAGACATTTTCTGTCCGTCCACACCAGGTACAACAGCGACTTCTTTGAGGATCATAGCTTCTGGCTCTGCAAAAGTGTCCCCATAGTGGTTGTTGAACTTTCTCGCAACCTCTCTTGCCATTTCTACATGCTGCTCTTGATCTTTTCCAACTGGAACCACAGTAGCATCCATCATCAGAATATCCGCCGCCATAAGTACTGGATAATCATACAAACCAACAGAGGCCTCGATTCCCCTCTCTGTCTTATCTTTAAATGAGTGAGCTCTAGCTAGCCATGGCATCGTAACCAAGCAGTTGAATATCCATGTTAATTCAGGAAGCTCCGGAATCTCTGATTGAACAAAAAGCGTAATCTTTTCAGGGTCCAGGCCGACAGCTAAATAATCCAAGATTACATCTCTGGTGTATTTTTTTAAATCTTCTGCATTCTGAACCGTTGTAAGTGCGTGATAATTTACAACTGATATATAAGCATCGTGAGTATTCTGTAATTCCACAAACTGTTTCATTGCCCCAAGATAGTTTCCTAGGTGTAGTTGCCCTGAAGGCTGAATAGCTGATACAAGTATTTTTTTAGACATGAAAGTATTGTATCAAAATAAGATAAATAAAAAAGCCCCACCAATTGGTGAGGCTTTTCGAAGCACAGCTCTTATGAGCTCCACTTTTGAAAGAAAACAATTGATCCGCTTGGGATCTCCTTCTCACTTACTCCATCACCAGACAAAATTGTGCCATCTGGTTTTCGATAGAAAGTGGAAGGGTAATTCCATTTCCTGCCCACGACCTTGTAGGCAGTTCTACCTTTTTTAATCTTTCCTCCATATATATATCCAACCAATACTTTCGTACCAGTAGGTAATGATTCAAGCTGAGACTTATCAAGATTATTGCCAGTCTCGACTCTACCATCTGGGAAAAAGTAAATTGTTGTAGAGATATTATTCTCTACACCAGCTATTGCCCAAGCAGTTTTACCGTCTTTAGGTATTTCTCTGAAACCGTCAGCCTCAATATGATCATCCTCTGTCTTGACTTTAATTGAAGAGCCTTTAGTCCAAGCTGCTGACCCGGTATAAAGTCTATTCAGATATGGGTCTGCTTGATACTTAACCCTCCCAGCTTTCATATCAGGGTCATAAGCAAAGGTGTTACTCAAACCCAATTGACTTCTAAGTTCGCTACCCGCAAATTGCGAGCCACATCTCTTCCGACCCCTAACAGGGACTGAGTGATATTTGTTTGGCTTAGAGTATGCAACCATAGAATGAGTCACAACTTTTGTGTCATCTAGATTGTAGATACTCTGCAACTGTCTGATTAGCTCTTTTAATGCAACTTTTTGGGCGTAAGTAATAGGTTTCAGATATGACCCAACCACCTCTATACCGATAGCATTTTCATTCAAACCATAAACTCCATCCCAAACAGATACTCCTGCATGAGTTGAAATTTTATTCTTATCAATGATTCGATAAACCAGACCATCTTTTCTAACCAAATAGTTACACTTACCCTTTGGTCTAACACCATTTAGACTGGATTGATCACTCGAGCATTCAGTCGTATGTAGAACGATGTACTTTGTTACAGGCCGAAAGGCTCGACTACTATTCCTTCCACTATAATTATCCTGGATCCTTAAACTGCTGTTTTCAGAAACCCTTTCAATTTTTACATCTTCAATAAAAGAAGATGGAAAAATGAAATTTAACATTAAGAAAAATCCTATAGCTTTCATTCTTTATAATTTTGTGATTTTACATTTTCCCTAATATTACTATACATTAATAATATGTCAATAGTCATATAAAAAACTCCACACATTACGCGTGGAGCCCTAAAGTCCTTGGGTTGAGATAATTCAAAATCACCTTTTGATTAGCATTAATCTGTCCAAGGGTCGATATGGAGGTCGGGGTATAAAGCCTGATGAACTACGGGGGCCCGCAAAAAATTCAAACAGATTCTATTCCCGACCATATGTTGGCGGAGGCCCACAAGCTTTAACTTGAGAGAGTTTGGCGTCCTGAGTGCTATCTAAAAGAATTATTCCACTTTCAAATAAGTTTTTTGCACTCATTGAAGTTTAGTAGCCTTCTGGAATCATCCTTACCCCTATGACCTCCGTGACTTTTAAAAAGAACTAGATTATTAATATCCCATAAATAACCTTAGTTTGCAACAGCTATCTTATAAAGATTCTTTGTCCACAGGTTTTGCAGTCTTTTGTTAGAAATATAAAAAATGTTACTGCAACCAGTATGCTAGAATTACACCAATGTCAGAAACAGGGAGAAAAGGGCGTATTCCACCCCATAGTTTAGAGAGTGAGCAAGCTGTGCTTGGGGCTATTATGCTTCGTACAGACGCTATTCATGAGGTTGTAGACCTTCTTGTACCTGCAGTTTTTTATAGTGAAAAGCATAGGATAATTTTTAAAGCAATGCTTGATCTAACTAACAAATCTGAACCGATTGATCTTGTTTCTGTTGCAACAAAACTTGAAGAGAAGAAAGAGTTAGAAGCTGTGGGTGGAAGAGGTTATCTTATCGAGCTTACGAATACGGTTCCAGCTGCAACAAATGTAAAGCACTATGGAAATATAGTTCACAAAAAATTTATACTTAGATCCCTTATTAATGCAGCTGACGCAATTGTAGAGCTTGGATTCAACGATGACACAACCGAGGTTGATCAAATTCTTGACCTAGCAGAAAAGCAGATATTCTCAATCACAGGAAATCCAAAAGGGGCCAAATTTATATCTATTAAGGAGTCACTAAAGGAAACTTGGGAACAACTTGAGAAACTTCAGGATTCAAAGGATGGTATCCGTGGAGTACCTACTGGCTACCCTGCACTGGACAACATGCTGTCTGGTTTACAACCTTCAGATCTTATAATTCTTGCTGCTCGTCCTTCCATGGGTAAGACCACTCTTGCTTTGGATATGGCTCGCCATGCTGCTACGAAGCATAATATCCCTGTCGCAATTTTCTCTCTTGAGATGAGCGCTAACCAGCTGACACAGAGAATGCTTTCTGCAGAATCTCAGGTAAATGCATGGAATCTTCGAACAGGAAAAATTAAACAAGAAAGCGATTTTGAAAAAATTAGAGATGCTCTAGATACTCTTTCTCGTGCCCCTATATATATTGATGATATGGCTGGAAACTCAATTACAAAGATGAAAGCAGTTTGTAGACGTTTGAAGTCAGAACATGGCCTTGGGCTAATTGTCGTTGACTACTTGCAGCTTATGTCAGCAGGAAAAAATTATGACTCTATGGTTAACCAAGTTACAGAAATTTCTCGATCCTTAAAGGCTCTTGCTCGTGAGGTAGATGCTCCTGTTTTAGCCCTGTCACAGCTCTCACGTGCCGTAGAATCACGCGGAGGAAAGCCACGTCTATCTGACCTTAGAGACTCTGGATCTATCGAGCAGGATGCCGATGTAGTTATGTTCATTCACAGAGAAGATAGAATGGGATCTCGATCTGATGAAGAGAATACAGGTATGGCTGAAATTCTAATTGAAAAACACCGAAACGGACCAGTTGGAAAAGTTGATCTGTTCTTTGATGAGAAGACAAGTACGTTTCTTTCTCTTGAAAAAAGTGACATGGCGGCGTTTGCAAATAATAGCGCCTCACTTGATGATTTCTAATTATGAGCAGCATAGACGAATTAGCACAAATATTTCGTAAATTTCCAGGAATCGGCGAAAGGCAGGCAAAGCGTTTTGTCTATTTCCTATTAAAGGCTCGACCTGAATATGTAAACCAACTTATAACTGAAATTCAGAAAACAAGAAGTAATACAAAGATCTGCCAAGAGAGTTACCAATTTTTTATTGCAGATAACCAAAACTCAAATACATCATTTATCGCTCGAGACCCTAATCGTGACAAAACAAAACTTCTAATAGTAGAGAAAGATACTGATTTGCAAAATATTGAAAAAATGAAGGTGTACAATGGAAACTACTTTGTTATTGGCGGTTCACTTCCCTACCTAGCTGAGAATCCTGAGCAACTTATCCGAATAAATGAACTCCGGGCAATTGTTGAGATGAAAATAAAACGAGATTCACTTTCTGAAATTATTTTTGCTCTATCTGCCACACCTCAAGGTGAACACACTGAAGAGTACGTAAAAAATAAATTAGAAACTTTAACCAAGAATAACGATCTTAAAGTTTCTCATCTAGGCCGAGGCCTATCTACTGGACTTGAGATTGAATACTCAGACAAAGATACGTTCGAGCAAGCATTTAGACACAGATCTGATATTTAAATAATATATTAAAAAAGGGCAGGACAAATTGTCCCACCCTTTGGTTCTTGCTTACTTTGCAAGAACCTTTACTGTATTTCCATCCAAATCAGTCCAAAAGACAATTCCTTTGAAACCAGAATTCTCTCGGATAAGCTCCCGAAGCTTAATTCGCTTCGTGGTTCTTCCAAGAATATCAACAACTGTACCTTCTACATCAGGATTTCTGGCAAGAATTTCTTCTATACCATTAGGTCCTGTTGAAAGCCAGTATACATCTGTTGTTGCCTCATCCGGCACCCCATCTACAGTAATAAAAAGCTTGTAGATATACGTTGTCTCCGCTGAAAGAGCGGGAAACGTAAAGAAGTATGACTCGTTAAGGATTACATCCTGCACAGGAGTCAGGTTTTCGTTTGGAGAGAAAACTCCCCAACCCGCATAGGCTTGAACATTTTCAATGCCGTTACGGTTGATTACCCAACTAACAGATGCTCCATTGTGGAACACCGCCTCAACATAATGAGCGCCTACCTGAACAGAGTCAGTTGGCCCAGGTGGATCAACCACAACAGGACCAGCGTCAGTCATAAACGTCACCCACGGACCATATACCAACGGACCATTTTGGTCAGAGAGTATTATCCTGCATGAAGTAAATGTACTACTCATCAAAGAAGTTGCATATACCGTATACCAGCCACTTGTTACAGCAGATGGTGATGTAAACACACTTGCTTGCCCCTGAGTAATCTCCATCTGTTGAGTGACTCCCGTTGAGTCACCAGCTGTCAGATTGAAATGCAGAATCGCAGACGTTGAGTCCACTGAAACTGTATCACTCTCTATAACCTCAGGACCCTCCAAAACTGGAGGAATCACCACTATGGCAGCATCAGTCATGAATTGTCTAACCGGCCCTAAAACTAGGACGTTGTTCTGGTTATCCAAAATTCTTAACTGATACAAAGTAAGTGTCCCATCAATTAACGAACTCAAGTTCACAGTATACATTCCGTTCAAAGGAAAGGGTTGTACAGTAGTAAACATTTCTGGTCCCGATTGAGAATATTTCACATCAAAATACAAGCCAGTTGAGTCACCACGGAATAGATCAAACACCAGAGTTGCTGATGTTGTGTTTACCACAAGGGTATCACTCTCTATAACCTCAGGACCCTCCAGAACTGGAGGAACCACCACAGGTACTTGATCTGTCATAAATGACATCCAAGCACCATAAGCAACTGGAATTCCTGATACTGTCGCAACTAATCTGTAATAGGTAAGCTGCCCAGCAACAAGATTTGGAAGACTAATGGTGTACTGCCCATAAATGGGAGCAGGAACCATGCCGCTCATTAAGGTATTATTGCTAACAATATACTCCGCATGAAGCATAACGTTATTGTTGGTGGAATCACCAACATCAATAACACCAATAACAGTTGCTGTAGTTGTGCCAATAGAAAGAGTATCCTGTGAAAGGATTGTAACCCCATCTAGCTGAACTGGCGCAGGTGTTGTATCCGGAAGTGCCGGTAAGGTCATCCAGTTATTAGACTGGAATTGACCATAACCACCATTTGAATTAGTCGCATCCATGGTAAACCATAGTTGAACTGTTTGACCAACCTCCTGAAAAGGAGAATAGTCAAATTCAAATGCGTAGTTTCCCACTTCTGGAACAGTACGTACATCAACAGGGGTAATTATCAGCCCTGGGGCTGTACCCACTTTCAATGTAGCCTCACCTGTAGCAGATGGGTCTGTAGGATCTGGATTCATCCAGAAACCAACACTTGCCCAAGTACTATTTGGATCAGGGTTACCATTCCCCATATTCATTACAGGACTCGCTCCTGGAGGGCCAGTATTGAAACTGCCCCCAGTCTGGTAGGACCCAATCACATCTGTGACTGTGTAACTCCAGTTATAACCTGAACTCGCATTGAGAGGAACAGTAAGACACAAAGGAATTCCCGTCCAAACAAACGTAGTATCAAACACAATAGGATTAATCCCACCCTGGCTCGTCAGCTGGAAATGTACCGTTGCACCATTTGGGTCACTTGTCGTGACATCTGTGATGCAGAATGAATACATTGCTGACGAGACTGTGCTGTTGTGATTAGACGTAGGCACAGGCAAGACATCCGTAGCATAAGGCTCAATATCTGATGATTGCTGAGAATCAGCAGTCTGCAGAAGAGAAGCCTCAAAAGCGTAAACAGAGTTCACACTTAGTCCGGTAACTCCAACGGTAAAGACATACGGCCCTGACGGTACATTATAGGGTCCAAGCACATTGTTTGGAGAGATCTCCAACCATACTTGACCTCCTTGACCGCCATACGCATTGGTAGCAATACTTACATCAGCTGTGTACCAACCTGTATTGACTATCGACACGATGGATACATCTGGATTATAAAGCCCAGTCGTTGCACCCGTAAAAGGCACATCTTCTAAAAATACAGAGTTCTGTACCTCTAGAGTAAAATCCACTTCCGTCATTGGAATGTTTGCAGCATACCAAGCGCAAACGCTTGTATCTGCTGTGTAAGTCCCGCTAGCTACAATATTGTAGAGTGGGTCAAATAACACATAACTTCCCCACTGGTCATTACTCACGAGATCAAAACAAATCTGAATTGAATCAGCGTTTGCTCCTCCTTGAGAGATTACATAAGTAACATCTCCTGGTGACAACGTAGTAAATGTTCCGGGTGGATAAGTTGAAAACTCACCAATCTGCCAATCTGTAACAATCCATTGTTGCCAGTACGTATGTCCTGGTAACAAGTTAGAAATCGTTAAGCTTCCACTGGCATTTGGCCCCTGTCCGAAGATAGAGTCATTTGCCATTTGAACTGAAGAAGGGCCGACAGCTACATCATAGTAACTAGGTCTAGCATATGAACCTGCGTGACCATCGAACTCTACGTCAAAAGTGACGTAAGTTTGTCCGGTATCAGAAACAATTCCACTGGTAATGAACGGCTGATCGTGCATCCACATGGTGGTACCAGATATGTAATATGTCGAAACTTCGACTATCACAACATCTTGACCTCCAGTGGTGTCTACACGTTGAGCCACCATTTTCCAGTTTTTAGTTGTGGCTTCAGACAATCCTCTTGCAACTAGTGCAAATTGAGTTGTTGGCCCAACATAGTACATGGTGTCTGTGTAACTTAATCCGTCTTGTGAACGAAAGAAGAATCGGCATCTCTGGTCAGTCAAAGCTGGATTAATATTAATCCCACCACGACCATAGATGGTAATCGTTGAATCAGTTACTGTCACATTTTCATGTGTCGCAACTGAATCAATAGCAACATTTGGATTCTGAGCATTCGCCCAAAACCCCATCGCCATAAAGGCGGTAAACAAGATGAAAATTTTTCTTTTCATTTTCTGTTAATTTGGTTTTTATTGTACTTATTATTTTGGACTAAGCCTACCATAGTATTGACAAAAAGTCAACCTATATTGAGGCTACAGCCTTTGGTAGACTAGAATCATGAAAATACACAGATTCTTTAGCCCTTCTACAGAGATGACGGATAAAATAATCATTTCTGACAAGGAATTAGTGCATCAAATGCACAATGTACTCAAATTACAAATTGGTGAGCTTGTGGAGCTTTTTGACGGCTCTGGAGGTGCTTTCCTGGGTGAAATCACTGAGATTTCTAAGAAATCAGTGGCTCTAGACAAGCGAGAGGAAAAATCAATGGAAGATGCAAGAAAGAATATTTTTGCATACATCCCCCTATTAAAAAGATCCAACACTGAACTTATGGTACAAAAACTAACAGAGCTTGGAATAAAAAACATAATCCTAATAAAGACAGATCGTACTATTAAGTCTGATGCAAATCTAGATAGACTAAACAAAATATCTATAGAGGCCACAGAGCAATCTGGACAATACTTCCTAACAAATATAAACGAACCAATCAAACTAAAAGATGCCCTAGATAAGGCATCTCATACAGACGTATACATTATGGATATGAGTAATAGTTATTTCCGAGGAGAAGATAAGATCTACCCCCTATCTTTTTTTGTTGGCCCTGAAGGTGGTTGGACAGATGAGGAGCGAGAACTATTTAAGGCTTCCTCTGCAAAAATTGTATCCCTCGCAGATACTATCCTTCGTGGTGAGACCGCTTCAATAGTTGCAGCCTATGAGTCTTTAGGGTAAGAATCCCTATCTTTATTAAAAATAGCCTTTATCTCTTCAGTAGAAATTACTCTCGCATCTTCTACTTTATAATCCCCTATCGAAGTTCTCCTAAGTGTTGAAAGTGTCGCTGGTATACCGAGCCTCTCACCTAGCTCCCGAGCCAGAGACCGAATGTAAGCTCCTGATCCGACATCAAAAGTCACGTTCAAATAAATCTCTGAATCAACTCGCTTAATGTTATTCAACTCAACACTGTGAACCGTCATAGTTTTTACGGGAACCTCTACATCTTGACCCTTCCGAGCATATTTATACAAAGCCTTCCCCTTTTTCTTTATAGCTGAAAATACAGGCACAGCAATATCTTGTTCACCCACAAGAGTCATCACTTTATCCTTAATTTCATCATTACTTAGACTACTCACGTCAGATTCGGAAATAATTTCCCCCTCTAGATCATCCGTTGTTGTTTGTTTCCCAAGTAGTATTTCTGCTTCATAAACTTTTGACTTTCCAATTAACCCTGTTAGTTGTTTTGTCATTTTCCCAAGTCCAATCAAAAGCAACCCTGTAGCTCTAGGGTCCAGCGTGCCAGCGTGTCCAATCTTTATCTTTGGATACCCACCCTCTTTGTATTCTCTCTTCAAGAAACGGATCACATCATATGAGGTAACTCCGAAGGGCTTATCTATTAGTAGTAATTCTGACTCTGGGCTCATTGTTACCACTTTAAAAGATATATGGAATATAGCAAGTATATTGACATGTAGGGATAATAAGGTAGTCTATATTATAAACTGATCTAATTAAACCCCATGCGATACAACTTAAGTACTGCCGCTTCTGCAATAGAAGATCTAATAAATCTCTCTTCAGGAATTATCTCTTGTGAAAAGAAAAAAGAAAGCTTTTTACAGCATCACCCTTGGTCAAGACCCTTGATTGAAGGAAAAAAATCTGAGGTTTTTAAAAGTATTACTTCGAAGGATACATCCGTTCATATTGGCCACATCCCTCATAAGGTGAGCGACCTAAAAAAACCGCCTACTCACAGAGACGGTCACCCTGGAATCAAGGCTTCTATCACAGGCTCTAATAAACGTCTAGAGATACTATTCAGGGCCAGCCAGACAGGGAGAAGAGGAACATTTGAGTATGAAAAAATGACGATATCCTGATATCACCGCGAACCCTTATGGGTTCGCTTTTTAAATACTAAAATATTGACATTATTTTTTTTGTATTTATAATATAAATAAATAGTTAAAAGCATGGAAACAACACCAGAAAGAGCAATTTCAGAATTTTTTAATTTCATGAAATTATTTAAAAATGGAGAGATACCAAATGAGATTGAAAAGCACAGTATGGCATTTACTGCTTTCCAAAGAGAATTAATCAACTCCAACAATAGAAAAATTTTAGAGGAGATCACCTTTGGAAATCTACCCAGAAGAATTAGTATTGGTAGATCAAAGAATCGAGATAAATTTGTCATCAAAAAAAAGAACAGTAAGTATGCTGTCAAAATAATTTTTGATGTCACAAATGAAAGGCTTGAATCTTATGGATTGGTATTCAATAAAATTAAAGCCTACGAGCTTAGCGAGTAGGACTTAAAGCGACTCAGAATAGGGTCGCTTTTTTATTTGTCTTTTGTATACTTATAAACATGGATATTTTTTCAGCTATAATACTTGGAATTGTAGAGGGACTAACCGAGTTTCTACCGATCTCTTCTACCGGTCATCTGATGATAACAAGTCAAATTCTTGGTCTCTCTCGAACAGCTTTTTTATCTACGTTTGAGATTGGAATTCAGTCTGGAGCAATCCTTGCGATAGTTATTTATTATTTCAAAAGAATCTTTTCTTCTAGAGATCTTTTCTTGAAAGTAGCATTTGGCTTTATACCGACCGGAGTTTTGGGGTTACTACTATACAAAGTGGTTAAAACTTACTTACTAGAGTCACTTGTGGTTGTGGGCTGGTCATTACTTATAGGAGGTATGTTGATTATTCTAATTGAGAGATTTCATAAGAAGAATGACGAGACTGAAAATTCTTTAGACACAATATCTTACAAACAATCATTTTTACTTGGCTTATACCAAGTTATCGCAATGATCCCTGGGGTGTCTCGATCTGGAGCTACTATTATGGGAGGACTCTTATCTGGAATTGGAAGAAAGCAGATTGTGGAATTCTCTTTCCTACTCGCCATACCTACAATACTTGGGGCTACTGGATATGACCTACTGAAAACTGGATTAAATTTTTCAAACAGTGAATTATTGGCCTTTGCTGTAGGTACTGTTGTTTCAGCCATCACAGCCTGGTTTGCAATTAAATTCTTCCTAAGATACATCTCAAATCACTCATTTGAAATCTTTGGCTGGTATAGAATAATAGCAGGAGCGCTTATTCTACTTTTTATATAAATAAAAAAGAGCTTATTAAAGCTCTTTAACTGAAACGGGATTTCTATTATACGGAAGTGTATCATTCCCGATGTAGATCATAACAGGTGATCTTTTTTTCTTTTTAGCTGGAGGATTCTTATACTCCAATTTTGGTGGATTTTTTATTACTTCACTTTGTAGCTTTTGCAATCTAGATCGATAGCCATCACCAACAAGAAAGGTGGTCATGATAAAAGGAATTAAAATTCTTCCATAACTTCTCATAATATAGGATCTTTGTTTCTCACTATATACAAAAAAATCACCTTTGTCTAAAGGTGATTTTTTAAAATTATTTAATTGCTGAGATTTTTACTTCATAGAATGGTTGTCGGTGACCATTTTTTCGGTAGTATCGTGACTTAGATTTATACTTTGCTACGATAACCTTCTTTCCTCGTCCCTCTTCTTGGAAGAGAGCTTCAACAGATTTTCCAGCCACTGTTGGAGTTCCAACTGTTGTATCTTTTCCATTATCAAATAGAAGCACCTCACTGAAAGTAACCTTTTCTCCTTCTTTATATTCCTTTGGAAGCTTCTCAATTTTAAGAACGTCTCCAACTGAGACTTTGTATTGCTTCCCTCCAGTTTTTATAACTGCAAATTCTTTAGTTGCCATAACAGGGGTTATTCTACCTAAATCCATCAAAAAAGCAAGTATTTCGCATGGGAATATCCACTTCTCTGGAAATCCACTTATATACAGCTTTTTACAGGCTCTACAACTCCTCCACATGATATAATTTAGTCATGTTAAAACAACAACGCCTCGATGCGCTATCTGATGGTATTTTTGCTATTGTAATGACGCTTTTGGTACTTGAGATTCGCGTACCAGAAATAGCAGGACGATTTGTAACTGAAGCTAACCTTTTCCACTCTCTGCTTGAGATCCTACCTCTTCTGTTTATATATGCTACTTCCTTTACACTTCTATATGTATATTGGAGAGGTCAACACTACATAGCCTCTGTTTTTGCTCACAATCTAGATAATAGATTAACATCCATAAATGCAGTATTTCTTTTACTTATCGGACTGGTGCCATTTTCAACTCACTTTTTAGGGTTATATCTTTTCTACCAAATACCGATAATAATCTACGGCTTACATATGCTCATGATTTCTGTGACTCTTCTTTGGATGAGAGTTCATGTTCGTGACTCAAGTGATATAGAAAGCGACCCAATAGACAAACGATCAGACGCCAGAGGAATGATACGAATTGTTATGCCAGGAGTTATGGCTATCGTAGCTATTGCATTATCCTTTGTAAATGTTCTTTTGTCTCTTAGTTTATTTGTTATAGCTATATACTTTAATCTTGCAACTTCAAATGCTCACTGGCTTGATAGATTCTTTGATTGGGTAAACTCAAAATTCATAAACAAACCTAGGAAGAAGAATGTTTTAAAACCAAAATCTAGTAAGAAAAAGTAAATATGATCACTACCTACAAATATAAAAAAAGCACCTGGATTGATGTGCAAAATCCTACCAGAGATGAAATTCAACACCTGATTGAAACTTATGGGGTACCAGAATTAGCTGCTGATGATTTTATTAAGGAAACACTAAGAGGTAAAGTTGATTTTTATGAAAAAGAAGAGATTGTTCATATGGTTCTTCACTTTCCCACAGCTATTCAAGGTGACGATAAAAACCACAATGAAATAGAGATTGATTTTGTAATTGGAAAAAATTTCATAATTACAAACCACTACGAAGAGATAATCACATTAAATAAGTTTGCAGAACTTTTCGATGTAAACTCCCTTCTGGATAAAAGCAACCTAGGAGATCATGCTGGATTCATGTTCTTTCATATAGCCAGAGAACTCTATAAGAGCTCTGTTGAACAATTGGAAACTATTGATCAAGAACTTGATTTAGTTGAGAGAAAAATTTTTGAGAATCAAGAAGAAGCAATGGTTAGGGATATTTCTGAAATCAATAGAAGATTGATTGATTTTAAACAAGCTTTGAATTCACATGAAGACATTTTGAAATCATTTGAAACAGCTGGAGCCACTCTTTTCGGAGAAGGATTCAGCTACTACTTAGTAGATATTATAGGCGAACATCGAAGAGTAAAAAGATTGATTGAAAGCCAAAAAGAAACTCTTTCTGATCTAAAGGAAACTAACGACTCCCTACTAACAAACAAAACTAATAAAATTATGAAGGCTCTGACGATAGTGTCTTTCATAATGATACCTCTTACTCTTGTAACTGGAATATTTGGAATGAATACAGGGCTAAGACTTAGCACTGGAGATTTTTTTACTATAATAATTGGCATGTCTATTATTGGTATTGGTTTATATGGATATTTTAGAGGTAAGCATTGGTTTTAGGGTTTAATTTGGTACAATACCCATATGATCAAGCTATATAACAGTAAAACTAAGGACGCAGAAGAGTTTAAACCCATAGAAGCTGGAAAAGTTGGCATGTATACATGTGGTCCTACTGTTTACGACTACCCTCATATAGGAAATGCACGTGCTTATGTTTTTGCTGATCTTCTTAAGCGCGGATTACTTATGAATGGTCTATCTGTAAATCATGTAATGAATATTACAGATGTAGATGATAAAACTATTCGTGACTCACGAGTAAAGGATAAAAGCTTGAAAGAATTTACAGAATTCTATACTGCTGAATTCCTAAAGGATCTTGATTCACTAAATGTAATCCCAGCAAATAAATTTCCGAAAGCTACAGAGCATATCCCTGAGATGATTTCAATGATTGAAACTCTTATCGACAATGACAACGCTTATAAAGCCGAGGACGGAAGTACATATTTTGACATATCTTCATTTGCTAAATATGGAGAACTCTCTGGTGTTGACTTAAGTGGCGCACAGCAAACTCAAAGGGTTGCAAGTGATGAGTATGAGAAAGACAACGCACAAGACTTCGCTCTCTGGAAAGCATATGACTCGGATGATGGTGATGTTTCTTGGGATACAACACTAGGTAAAGGAAGGCCTGGATGGCATATAGAGTGCTCTGCTATGAGCAGGAAATACCTAGGTGGCCATTTTGATATCCACACTGGAGGAATAGATTTAATATTCCCGCATCATGAAAATGAAATTGCTCAATCAGTTTGCTGTGGTGGTGATTTTGTAAACTACTGGATGCATAATGCGCACTTGATGGTAGATGGTAAAAAGATGTCAAAGAGCTTAGGAAACTTCTACACCTTAAGAGATCTACAAGGAAAGGGATTCTCTCCTTTAGCATTTCGATACTTTCTACTTCAGGCTCATTATAGAACTCAAACAAACTTTACATTAGAAGCTCTTGAAGCTAGTCAGAACGCCCTCCGAAATCTTTATCATATTGCCCGAAGTTTAAAAGCAGGCTTCCTTGGTTCAATGTTCTCAAAAATTAACTCAGATGAAATGAACAAATTTATCTCAGCTGTAAACGATGACCTTGATTCTCCAAAGGCTCTTGCTACGATGTGGGATATGCTAAAAAGTGATTTGAGGCCAACTGATAAACTAAAAACATTACTTGCTATGGATAACTTCTTAGGATTAGGAATTAAAGAAGCTCTAGAATTCAAGGTTCCATCTGAAATTCAGAAACTAGTAAACCAAAGAGATCAAGCCAGAAAAGACAAGAACTACAAGGAATCAGACAGAATCAGAGATGAAATAAAGAACAAAGGATACGAAGTCCTGGACACTAAAGATGGTCCAGTTATAGAACATATTTAAAAAAGCTCCCAAATGGGAGCTTTTAACTAAATCTTACGAGATTCAGACTCAATATCCTCCAAAAATTCAAGTACATTTGGGGTCATATTGAAAAAACCTCTTAGCATATCATCATATAAATCAAGATCAGTATCACCATAGGCAATATGTTTTTTAATCATACTTTGGATCTCTTCTAAAGATTCAAATAGTCCTTTATATTTATTAAGCACAGAATCTCCAAATTGAGACTTATACAAATCAAAAACCTCTTTCTTACTGAGAGCCTTATCTGGTAAGAGCCCATTTTGATAGAGAGACTTTTCAAGCATAGGTATGAGGGTCTGACTTAATTTTTGTAAATACTCAGCAACTTCTCTTCCGTTGTTCTTTAAACTCCTATTCAAGAAAGGATAATCTTTAAATCTTCCTTTATGTTTGGAGGCAAAAAAACCAGCAAGTGGCTCATTTGGAACCTTGATACTTGAGAAATCAAATTTGCCCGTAAGAGTAGCGTGCTGTGCTGAGAATCTTATCTCATGAAGAATACTACCATTCAGATCGTGAAGACCTCTCTCTAGGTGATCTTTTTTGTAAACAAGCATTTCTATCGGAATAGACAAATCACTTAAATCTTTTTGAACAAATCTTCTAAGGTCTTTCATAAAAGCACTTGTTCTTCCTGAATATACGATAAAAATATCTATATCGCTCAAAACAGAATGTTCACCACGAGAAAAAGAGCCGAACAATGAAACAAATTCAACCTGCTCATGATGATTCAAGAATCTCCTAAGTACCCTTCTTGCGTAACTAAAATCCTCAAATTTTGGAATATTCTCAGACATAAAATCTAAGCGCGTTAGAATTCTAGGCATATTATTTTTTTAAATTTAGAATAAAATACCATACACAATAAAAAAAACAAGGTTTCCCTTGTTTTTTTTATTAAATCCCTGTCTCTTGCAATTCTTCTATTAATTTCTTTTGATCTTTACTCAACTTGTCTGGCATATCAATAAGGACTTGCACAAGAAGATCTCCAGTGTTAAACATTCCTCCTTGCACTCCCTCTCCTCGAACTCTAAGAACTGCTCCATGTTGAACCCCTTGAGGTATTTTTATTTTAGTTTTACCATCCACTGTTGGAACCTCCTTTTTACCTCCTAAAAGGGCTTCTGAGAGTTTAATGTGTAGATCTGTAACTATGTGAGGGCCGTCTTTTCTCAGATCCTTGTGTTGCTCTACACTAAATTGCAGGTACAAGTCCCCCGGTTGACCTCCCTCAATAGGTGCACCATATCCTTGAAGTTTCATCTTCTGTCCGTTTTCTATTCCTCCAGGAATTTCAATCTCCACTGTATCCTTGGCTGCTTGCGAAGACTGAGATGGGAGTTTAATTTTTTTGGTCGCCCCTTTTATGGATTCTTTGAAGGTTATCTTCATTGTAAGGATTATGTTTTGTCCTCGGCGTTGCCTCTGGAATCCACCACCGAATATATCTCCAAATATATCACCAATATCAAACTCTACGCCTTGACCATTGAAGCCACCTTGTTGTTGAAATCCTGAGAAATCAAATCCTCCAAAGCCACCCGGATGACCTCCTCCACCTCCAAAGCCCTGTGGGCCCGCCGAACCAAACCGGTCATACTGCGCCCGTTTTTGGTAGTCTGAGAGAGTCTGGTAGGCTTCGTTCGCTTCTTTGAACTTGGCTTCATCTCCATCTTTTTTATCTGGGTGATACTTGTGAGCCATCTTGCGAAATGCTTTTTTGATTTCGTCTTTTGACGCACCTTTATCTACACCAAGTGTTTTGTAGTAATCTTTTGACATTTAATTTTTTAATATCTATTCATTATAACCTATTTACAACTCTTGACTTTATTTTAAATATATAATATAAGTAAATAAAATATATCTAAACAATGAAAAAAGTAACTGTTAATCTAGCTTTTTTAAGAAGGCATGCTGTCAGCTGGAACACTAACTCTGTAAATACTGTAACCTTTTCAATCATAAAAGATGGCGTATTTCTCGAGATGAAGATATCTTTAGAAGATGACCGCCATTTGGAAATGATGGAAGATGATACTGTAGCCGAGAAACTAATCTCAGCCCTTCAAAAGGGTAAAAAGGATACTTTCTCTGATTATGTGTCTGAAGTAAGTTTCAAACCAATGACTGATTAAGAACATTTTGCTTTCCTGAAGAGCCCCATTTGGGCTCTTTTTTATTTATCTTCTTCTTTAGATTCCGCGTCTTTTTCATCTTCATTCACAACCTCAGCTTCTTGCGTAGCGTCAGCTGACCCCGCTTCTGTTTTAGCTCCTGCGTTTGCAGCTTGTGCCTCTTGAGCTTTCTTTGCTAGGTGCTCGTGAATCTTTTGCATCTCAGTAGATAGCTCCTCTGTAGCCTTCTTGATATCATCGTGTGAACTTTCTGGAAGCTCTTTCACCTTCTTTAGAGATTCCACCTTTTCTTCGATCCCCTTCTTCACATCCTCTGGAGCATCTTGTCCTGCATCCTTGATGGCTTTTTCAGCGGCGAATACAGTCATGTCAGCTGTGTTTCTGATGTCAGCTGCTTCCTTTTTCTTTTTATCATCATCAGCATGTATCTCTGCGTCCTTTTTCATCTTTTCAATATCTTCGTCTGATAGACCTGAAGAGGCCTCGATTCGAATTGATTGCTCTTTTCCTGAAGTATTGTCTTTTGCTTTTACATTTAGAATACCGTTTGCATCAACATCAAATGATACCTCAATTTGTGGCACTCCTCGTGGTGCTGGTGGAATTCCTTCTAAAACAAATCGCCCTAGAGACTTATTATCTGCCGCCATTGGTCGCTCTCCTTGAACGATGTGTATTTCTGTAGATGTCTGGTTATCAGCAGCTGTAGAGAACACTTGTGACTTTGTAGCTGGGATAGTAGTGTTTCGCTCAATAAGAGGAGTTGCAACTCCACCTAGAGTTTCAATTCCAAGTGAAAGAGGGATAACATCCAGAAGAAGAACATCTTTTACGTCTCCCTGTAGAACTCCACCCTGCACGGCTGCACCAAGTGCTACAACCTCATCTGGATTAATTGATTTGTTTGGCTCTTTTCCGAAGAGTGATTTTACCGCTTCTACAATTGCTGGCATTCGAGTCTGTCCTCCCACAAGAATAATCTCGTTAATCTCTCCGATCTTAAATGGTGAAGCTTCTACTGCTCGCTTTGTAATTTCAATAGACTTCTCAATGTATGGAACTGCAAGCTCTTCTAGCTTCGATCGAGAAAGTGTCATCACAAGGTGCTTAGGACCTGATGCGTCTGAAGTCACGAATGGAATGTTAATCTCTGTTTCTGTAGTAGTAGAAAGCTCGTGCTTTGCTTTCTCTGCTGACTCATCTAGTCGCTGTAGTGCAAGAGCATCTTTCCTCAAGTCTATTCCGTCTGAGTTCTTAAATGATTCAGCAATCCAGTTGATGATAGCTTGGTCGATATCTCGCCCTCCCATATGAGAGTCTCCATCTGTAGATTTTACCTCGATAGTATCTTCTGAAACCTCTAGTACTGAAACATCAAATGTTCCTCCTCCAAAGTCAAAGACTACTACTGTCTCGTCTTTCTTTTTATTGAATCCATAAGCTAGAGCAGCAGCCGTAGGCTCATTAATAATTCGCTTTACTTCAAGCCCAGCAATTTGCCCAGCATCTTTTGTAGCTTGCCGTTGTGCATCATCAAAGTATGCGGGCACTGTAATAACAGCCTCTGTTACAGGGTGACCGAGCTTAGCTTCTGCATCCGCCTTGATCTTTGAAAGAATCATGGCTGATACTTCTTCTGGTCGATAGTTCTTATCTGCAAGCTTTACTTCTACTCCTCCTGTAGAACCCTTCTCGATTCCGTATGACACAATATCCTTTTCCTTTGCCACGGTTGCATCATCATATCGGTGCCCCATAAGTCTTTTTACACCGTAGATTGTATTAGTAGGGTTTGTGACTGCTTGTCGCTTTGCCACAAGACCAGCAAGACGCTCTCCTGCTTTGTTGATAGCCACAACAGATGGTGTGGTTCTTGCCCCCTCTTTATTTTCTATAATTACTGGTTGCCCTCCTTCGATATGAGCGAAGGCTGAGTTTGTTGTTCCTAAGTCAATTCCAATTATTTTTCCCATAGTATTTTTATTATTTAAATAGTATTAATCTTGTAATTTATAAACTTCTACCTTTGCTGGTCGCAAAACATTTCCTTTCATCTGATATCCGCTCTGGATAACTTTTGCGATAGTGTCTTCTTTTCCAGAATCATCTGTCTCAACTTGATTTAAAGCCATATGTTTTTCAGGATCAAAATTATCCCCTTCATTAACTACAACTTTGGTCATTCCATATCCTTCGAGTGTTCCAGAAAGCTGCTTGTAAATATGTTCAATTCCGATTCTCCAATTCTGATCTACTGACTCCCAAACTTCCTTATTGCTCATTGCCATGTCGAAGTTGTCTAAGGTGGTTAGAAAATCAGATGTAATAGCTTCTTCTAGAATTTCTCTCATTCGCGTGCGACGGTTCTCTTCTTCCTTTTTATAGTTAGTGAAATCAGCTCGTTCTCTTTGCCATCCATCTAGGTTCTCTCGAACCTTCTCCTTTAAATCCTTAATCTCATCTTTTAGTTGTTTAATCTTATCCTTTGAGACACCTTCTGTATCATCAAATTCTAACTCATCAATTTCATCTAAGATTTCTGGTTCGAAATCGTCATTATCATTTTTTTGATTATTATTCTTTGGCATTTTGAATGATTATTGAACTAATAATATAAGCCTAAGCATTGTATACTAAACAAAATATTTTGACAAGTTTTTAGTGGTCGCTAAATCATTGTCAAAATTAGTATAACATGATAATATATTGTCATGTCAAGAAAAAAGTCTATTCAGGAGTATATATTAAGAGCTTTAGGTGCCCAAAAAGCGTTAAAGATTCGTGACCTGGAGAATGAGCTCTATGATGCAAAAGAAGATGCCTCAAAGGCAAAATATGCCTTAAACAGGTCCTTAAAGAGCTTAAAAGACTCTGATTTAATTGAACAGTTTGATACTGAGCAATCAAAATTCTTGAGACTTACAAAGGAAGGTAGACAGAAACTACGAAATATCAAACTTACCAACCCCAACAGTCTCGTATCTACTCACTGGGATGGTTTTTGGAGAATGATAATTGTGGATATACCCGAAGACCGTAAAAGTGAACGAGAGAGTTTCCGATATTTATTAAAAAAAGCTGGATTCGCTTGCCTGAAAAATTCAGTTTGGGTTTCCCCCTACCCTCTTGAGCATATGTTTTCTGAAATTAAAAAAGACCTGGATTTAGGGGTCGAGGTCATTATTTCAGTTTCAAGATTAGATAAAGAAACAGAGGATGGGTTATTTAAACAGTTTGGAATGGAATAAAAAAGGCCGCAAAAATGCGGTCTTTAATCTACCTGGACTCCTCTTATACTATTCATACCCAATATCATTATGTGTTGATACTGAATTCTTCTTAGGTTGACTCGCCTATTATATTTTCTTGCTGCCTCAATCAATTCAGATTTAGGAACGTACTTCAGCTTTGCTATAATCCAGATTTTGATTTTTCACTCATTTGGAAGTTTTCTTACGTCTTATCTAGATTTAAGTAAAAAACAACCCTATATTTTATGTTTAAAATAAAAAAACCGTCCTGCAAACGCAAGACGGTCTTTAATCATATGTGAAGGAATAAATATCCTTTCACCTGTTTTGTTTCCTGAGCATAACCCACCCCAACTAGCCCCTTTAGGAACTTGTATGAAAATGAATTCAAGATACCAAACTCTCCTCTAGCAAGACTTAAATTTGTCCTGCCTTCCGAATTTTTTGATAACCATGAATCAACGCCAGCATCAAAATAAATAGAAACACTCTTGTACACATCAACACCACAGAAGACTGCGATATTTTTAGGCGTACCAACAAGTGTCGCTCTCCATTTCTTACCATTGTAAGTTATTACCCCACCACCAAATTTATCATTGGTGGCCCAAGCAGAAACCTTTAACTTTTCATCGAAGACAAAGCCACCATGATATTCAAACTGAGTTGAAGACCTTATGGTACAGCTAAGACTAAAAGAGAGTGGCTTCTTTTTAGGAGAAAATGAAACAGTGGCTGTTGTACCACCTCCTGGAATTAAACTTGTCGTCCAGGTTTCAAACTGACCAGCAGCTGAAACAGGATGAGGTCTATGATTAACGGTCGAAACTGGGCCAAAATAGCCAAACTGCAACCTAAACCAAGACATATTTATCCCAGCAGAAAAGCTTCCTATTGCTAATTTAGACCCTAAATCATAGGATCCAAAAGTCTGAAGAAAGAAAGCCTTGCTAGGATTCCAATTCAAGGAAGCCCCGAAACGAATCGGGATAGCCACAGAGACATCAGACGACTCTACAGAAAAACCTGTTATGCCGACAATTCCGGCGTAGACTTTACCACTAAAGGTTGAGTCTTTTGACAGATTAACTGTGGTTTGAGCCTGAGAATAACCCAGACTCAAAATGATCATAAGCAATACTAATATATTTTTCATTTTTTCTAGTTTTTTGGTTTAACAATTCAATCGCTTGGAAAGTTAAACCGGAAACCTGAATATGAAAAGTTGGATCAGGCGGTCTTCCGACCAAAAATTTATCAAAATCTGGTGGCCAAACTATTCTCATTGAGATTAATAGCCATTCAAAAAATTGATTTATACCTAAATCCTTGAGGTCATAAATGACCCCAATATCAATATCACATGAACATGAACCAACATCTATCTTGCATTCCACTTTCATGGGTTCATTACCTGAACAAGTAGCACTTGCTAACCTGGGAGACACGCTCGAGATTGTCATCACAATTATTGTGGCGACAAAAGCAGAGAGTGCTCCTCGATGAACAATGTTTCCAGAATAAGCAGATACAACATCTCTAATCTCAGAGAGACTAGCTCTCCTTCGAACAAGATCTGAAACCAAAGCTTTTTCATCATCAGAAAGTAAAGTGAGAAACTTTTTCTTTCTTCTACGAAGCTCAGCTTCAGTGTAAACCCTGTAACCCTCCTGCTTCATCTCTGCAATAATTCTCCATCCAAAATATACTGGATAAAGAATAGTCGCAAGAATTAGACTCAATGGACTACTCAAAGTGAGCTTGTAAGCTTCTTCTGAGTACTTTTCCTTTTTTGACAACTTGATCAGATTTACAAGAAACCAAAGTAGCGCCAAGGGTAAGGCATACAAATAGTGTAGCCAAAACCAAAGCCCTATTGAATTCCAAGGAATAGGTTTAATGACTCTATTGGGGTCAGCATCTGGATATCTCTCAAGATTCATCTGCTTCGCCTTCTCAATATCATCACTAGAAAATTTACCAGCTCGGAGATCTTCATTCATCATCAACTGAAGATCAGTGACGCTAGAATAAAAGTCCACGAATCGCCCCACGCTATCATTAAAACAGTATGTCTTATCAAGCTGATCAAAGTAATCATAAGGACTGTAATAACCTTTTGCTTCTCGTAGAGAGTCTGCTTCGAATCTCATTTTATTATGGAAATCCATTGCTAGCTTTTGTATAGCTCTGAGATCTTCTTGATTATTTACACTACTTGATATGTCATCAAATGCATTGATTTTTTCCTGTTCAACACTTAGTACGCTGTATACATATTGCGGTATACCTGTGCTAAAAACAAAACTGACAAAGAGCACAACCTTCCAAAGCCATGCCCAATTGCCAACAAAATAGGCAATCTTTTCTTTAAACATGACTTTAGGTTAAGTTAATATTTAATACTTATTATACATAAATATGTCAATATGTCAATATATCAATATATATTAAAGTATTTTTTTACTCTTAACATGCTATTATTACGAAATATGGAACGAAATATTATGTTTGTATTATTTATAGTTGCTTTCCTTGGGTTACTCTGGATTGGAGCACATGTTGGGATCGTATTTTTGAAAAGCTCTGGAATCTTAGGGAAAATTGGCTCAAGTATTGCATATGTAATAGCGCTTATTATGCCACTTCTTATGGCAGGAAGCATGCTTGTGGGTAATGGTGAATGGAATTCGATAAACTCTATCGTCTATACTTTTTCAAGCACATGGATAGTTATACTTTCTGGATTTTTCTTTAGTACAGTACTTATATGGTTTATCTCAGCTGTTCTCCAAAAATTGGGCATCTCCTTCCCTGCTGCATACTCGGGATATATTGTTTTAATTCTAACTGTAACCTTTGCGGGATATGGAATCACTAATGCATCAAATATTAAAATAAAAAATACGAAGCTGTCTGAAGGAAAACTTCCCTCAGAACTTTCTAATAAAAGAATAGCCCTTATTTCAGATTTACACATAGGATTAGTAAGAAAGAAGTATTTTGTAGCTAAAGTTACAAGAAAAATTATGAAAGAGAAACCTGATATGATATTGATTGCTGGAGATTTGATAGATGGTCCGAAATTCCCTTATCAAGAGTTTCTTTCACCCTTATCAGAGCTCTCTGCTCCGCTCGGTGTATATTTCACTCCAGGAAATCATGAAGGATACAATACAGAGAACGAACTTTTCTACGCTGCCATACCAAAAAATATCACAGTTGTTATAGATGAAGTTGTATCAATACCCGGAACATCTCAAACTCTTGTTGGTTTTGACTATCTATTACCTGAAGATGAAGTCATGTTCAAAGATAGAATTGATGTTGTAACAAAAGGCAGCAAGCCTTCTATAGCTATACTCCATGACCCTAAGAATCGTGGATCACTTGGAAAAGCTGGAATACCCCTAACTGTGTCTGGTCACACTCACGGAGGGCAATTCTTCCCAGGAACACTCATGGTTAAACTACTATATAAAGAGAAAATATCTGGACTCGTTGAACATATAACTGGCGACTATTATACAACCACAGGTGTTGGTACAGCTGTTTCCCCTGCTAGAGTTGGAACAGATGCTGAGATAGTGATTCTTGAGTCATAGACCCACTAAGTGATTTTGTGATAAGATCTAATATATGGAAAAAAAATATTACAATGAAGAGCACGATAAGATCGGTAAGGAATTTTTAGCAGCAGTACAACAACAAAATATTTCATACCTGGAGAAAAGGATTGAATTTTTAGCTCAAGAGGGCAACAAGAAAGAAGTTGTAGACATCCTGGAGCAGTTAATGGAGTTAACAAAAAAGAAAGAGGAAAAACGTCAGGCATTTAATGATAGCCCTAGACTCGGAGAAGCTGTGATTGAAGAAGAGCGTGCAAAAATAAATATGCTCGGTAAAGAACTTTCTGATAAATATCCAGAAGAGTACAAAAGGATAGCCTATGCTGACCAAGTCGCAAAAGAATCTATAATAATCAATAGCAACCTAAACTAAAAACAGCCGCAAGGCTGTTTTTAGTTTATTCTTTAATTGTTCTAATTCTCAACTTCTACTGAAGTCTCGTTCATAGTTTTCAAAGAAATGCTTATTTTTTCTAGAAGATTTGCATAGTAATCAAAACTTGCAGACAGATCTTTCTGAATTGCAGATATTGATTCTTCTATACTACTTTTTGTTGCTTTAGCTGATATTTCTTTTTTAATCAAGAACTTGTACCAAGGTGATTTAACTTCTACTTTCTCTTCTCCATCCTCTTGATGATTTACAGAAATTTCTTGGTTATACTTAACAGGAATAAATCCAAGGAAATTTCCTCTGGCCTTGTATTCCAACCTTACTTTATCCTGATCAAAAGAAACATTCTCAACATTTTCATCCTTGATTAAGATTCCTTTGGCAAAATTATTTAGCTCCTGTTCTGATTTTACCTCTGCATGAGCCTTTATCTCAGATAGAAAATCTTCTTTTTCATTTTCTGCCCATCCTCGAACCTCTTTAGCTCTAACCATAAATTTTTCTTTTCTATCATCCTCTGATTCATCGTCATTGTCTTTGTCTTTGTAGCTATCGTTGTCATCATTGTCTTCCATCATGTAGTCGTCATTGTCTTTCATACCTTTGTAGCTATCATCATCATCCATCATGTCATCGTCATCTTCCATCATGTCGTCGTCATCATCATCCACGTCAGAATGACTTGTTACCTCATAAAGAGTAGGTGTAGCATCCAAACTAACATCTGCAGAGGCTTCTGCATCAGCTGTTATTGTAGCCTCTACCTGAGACATTGGAATAAACATAATAAGTGCAAGAGTTAATAAAGATAAATATTTCATAATTTTATATAGTTTTATTTTATAATACGGTTTTAAGATATCCGTTAACCTAATTATAGCATTTATACCTATATAAGTATTTATAAGTTATTAAATACAAAAACTCAGAATTACTGAGTTTTTGTATCCTTTTATTTATATTATTCAGCTGCATCTGCTTCTGCTTTTGTCTCCTGAAGGGTTCCTTCTGGGTGCTCAGCTGGAGAGTAAATAGTGTAGAGCTTTAGCTCATCATCTCCAACGTTAATCACATTGTGATCACATCCTGAAGGCACCACAACCGCAAAACCATCTTCCCCAATTATCTCATTCCCATCTAAAACAAATTTTGCCTTTCCCTCCTCTATTCGTAGGAACTGATCGTGACCTTCGTGAATCTCAGCCCCTATTTCTTCTCCAGGCTGCAGTGTCATAAGAACCAGTTGGCTATAAGGCCCAGTATAAATAACTTTTCTATAAGATGTATTTTCTTCTGTTAATTTTTCTATATTATCTGCAAAATATTTCATAGTATTGTTTTAAGTTACTTATAAGAATCACATTTTAACATGTAAAAAATCATGACAGTACAACAATAATTACAGACATTACAAACATTGCAATTGCAGGAAGAGATTTTTTCAGTGGATCACGAACCTTTATATGCATAGAGATAGCCCCTGCCATAAGAATAGCGAGACCTAGAGCGGAAAAACTGGTAATGCCTGGAATCCATATACCAGCAAGCATGATAGTAGCAAGAGAAATCTTTAGGAAACCAATTACGTAGAATGCGTATGTGGGTAGACCATAAACCTTAAACTCTTCTTTAATATTTTGCGAATTTTTTCCACGATAAGAGGTCATCTTGTTTGGTCTAATAAGCCAAACATTATAGATTCCTAGCGCAACGACTACCTGTAAAATTGTAAGTACTACTTCCATGATTATTCTGAGTTATTTTATAATGAACTTATTGTATCATTTTTTAGTAACGTCACTTATCAAAATTTCATCATCCTCCACGCTATAAGAGAAATCAGCCATGCCTTGTATATGACCATCTTCATAAGCAAATGAACCTGATTTTGATTCAGGATTTATTAGGATGCCATATGCATACCATTGACCGCCTAGGACCGGGTCTTCTGGAGCTAGTGTTCTAACGTTGTTTCTTATATAGTCAGCTACATCTAATCTGTCACTCAAATCTTGGCAAGGAATATTGCTCAATGGTTGCCAGTATGAGATGTTTTCTGGATCTGTATACACATATCGCCCCTGGTCATCTGGAGTCATTTCTCCATATCCCACCTCAGCAGCATCTTCTCCAAATCTTATCTTCAACTGTTCTGTCGCAAGCATCCCTTCGGCAAAGGCCTGCCACCACAGATCTGCTTTTTGTGTCATAGAGCTTGGGTCAATTGAACTCAAGTTTCCAGAAAATTCTCCAATCTTACTATCGGTCTGAGCTGGAATGTTTTGGAATTCTCCTGTTACAAAATCTCCATCAAAATTCACTCTAAGCCACGCAATATCTATCATCGCCGGATCCTGACCAACTTCTGTGTAATAACAAATCTCATTTCCCTTACTTGGAAAATGAATATCACTATCACTAAAATTGAATTTAATTACTCCTGCAATAGCCACCAAAGCAACTAGAGAAACTATAGATATGAGTACTTTTTTCATAAGTACACTTTAACATTATTGGTGCTCAATAGATATCTCATTTTTTTTAATAAAAAACCCGACACTCTGTCGGGTTTCTAGATATTCATCTATGGGTGATTTATTCAAATGTGAAAGCCATGACTGTGCCGTGATCTATCACTAGAACAGTTTCTTTGTCTGTTGATCTGAGTAACTCAGCTACTTTTTCATCAAAAATTTGAACATACGAAACAATTGACTCCTTCGCAGTCAAGCCTCTAGAAAAAGGAGTTTCTCCATTATCACGAAATTTTTGCCAATCAACATCAGGGGTAAGCACATCTGCAAGAGGCCCTCCTAATTCCTCATCAACATTTATAAGGACAATTATTGTATCTTTTGGATCTTTCCCGAGCTCCTTCATTCTTTTTCTGAAGTGCTGAACTCTCGTAATTTGACCCTGCATAGTTTTGAAGCAATTGGCCTTATTTATTGCATCAATAAGCTCTACCGCCACTGGATCAATAAGAACAAGCTCTCCATCAATTTCTTTGACATAAGCTATCGAATACTCATTAACTTTGTTCATCTATATCTATACGTTAGTTCAAATTTACAATAATGTATTTATTGAATGCTGTCAAGATTCGAGTTTAAATAACGAAAGTAGTTCTCTATAATTATTTTTTTACATATTTATATAAAAGACTCTTATATACCTTTTAAATTCAATTTTTTTGTGGATAACTTTTGGGGTCTTGTTAATTTATAAAGGTTATTTGTTTTTTGTAAAAATTTTTTGATTTAGATGTTTTGGTAAAATAGGGTAAGTGAGAATCATTCTAAAACTCACATAAGTAAAGGTCGATGGATGAATAATTATTTACATTTATAATAGTATTATTATATGGAAGCATTATTAATATCAACACTCGGCTCAATTATTGGTAACAAGTTATCAAATTTTTGGCAAAAAACTGGAACGTTGAACGAAGATGAAGTAAGAGACTTTCTTACAAAAGAAAGTGTTTCTAAATCAATTCAAAATGACCTTATTGAAAAGATAAAATTCTCTAAGTCTTTCATTTCATACAAAAGTAAAACAGGGGGATCTGTACATATAGATGGAGAATACTCTAGTATTACTAATGGAACAGGAATTCACATAGGAAAGGGTGCCGGAATAAGAATTTCAGGGAATGCAGAAATTCGACAAGGAAATTAAAAAGCAAGGCGGGGGCCCTACTTAATAAATATAGAGTCAGATACAAGCATGTCTGACTCTATTTATTTTCTCATCTTTTTCATTTTAATAAAACAAACTTGTGGAAATCTTTATTTATCCAAAAACAATCTTGCAAGTTGAATCTCATAATAAGAAGTATTTTTTGTCTTATTTTTTACTGGAGACAGATGAGTCTCCCCTGTTTCATCATAAACTTCTTGGAAAGCTTTTAGTGCCTCAAAAAACTTTTTACTTCTAGGTTTTAAATACATAATATCTTCAACTACAATAGATCCATCATCTAGAAGTTTCTCTATATGAGTAAGTACAGTTTCTTTTGTAAGTTCGCGTTCTTTGGCGATGTCATCTAGCTTCTTACCCTCATCTATCAAAGAACGAGTTTTGTGATGAGATGGAATCTTCTCCTCTAAAGCCTCTTCTGCTCTCCAGTCTATTTTATCAAGTGAGCCTGCACAGTTTTCTATAAAGGTCTTCATAGAATCTTCTAGTTCTTTTTCCGTCCTCTTTCCCAAGTATTCTTTAATCTTCATTGATCTTGATCGAAGCTTTTTGTCTTCTTCTAAAACAAGAGGATGAATCATAAGTGCGTCTGGATTGAAACCTAGAAGCTTGATCCCCTGCAAAGTTCGCACACGAGAAAGAGCAACATAACCCTGGCCATACTCAAAAGCCTTTCCTAGATCTATCTCAGCAGCATCTAAGGACATTCCCTGACTCTTGTGGACAGTTATCGCCCAAGCCAGACGAAGAGGCACTTGAGTAACCTCAGCGAGAGTTTTTTCTCCGTCTTGGATTGCCCAAGTTGTGGGCTCCATAATAATGTCTCTTCCATCATTCATAGTGACTATTGGATATCCAAATTTCTCATCAAAACCTGTCACCTCCCCCAAGGATCCGTTTACATAACCTTTTTCAAAATTGTTTTTAGTGCACATTACTCTGGCGCCTTTTTTAAGAGCTAGAGTTTGAGGAGAAAGACAAGAGTCAACCAGTTTCTGAGCATGAGTTGCTGGCCCTTTTGTGTCCATGGTATAGACCTCTACCTTAGAATCTAGTTTTGCCAACTCCTGACTGTTTATATTATCTACATCAATATTGTGAGTATAGAGCTTTGTAGAAACTACAACATCTTCAAAATCAATATCCATTCTTTCTCGAAGCATTTCTGAGTTTTCATGACCATCACCCTGGCGGATCATCGATAGGAGTGACAGTAGCTCTTCATCTTCCTGTCTGTGTTGTTCTCCGATATAGCAAATAAGTGGAGAGAGCTCTTTCCATGCATCAGATAGAAAAGCGAACTTTGCAGACTTATCCCGTGACACCGGTGGAAGCTGGAAGAAATCGCCAACAAACACTATCTGTAAGCCACCAAATGGCCTCGAGTCCTTAGTAAACTGTCGACAGACCTTATTCAGTAAGTCCAGAGTCTCAGCGTCTAACATGGAGATTTCATCGATAACAAGAACTTTTGTGTTTTTGAATCTTTTGTGAAGATATTTTTTATCTACCAGCTCAGTAAGAGATTTCTGATCCATTGTCTTATTAATTCCGATACCAGCCCAGGAGTGAATTGTCACACCGCCAACATGTGTGGCAGCGATACCCGTTGAAGCAGTCACAGCCACTGAGATACGGTGTTCTTTCAGATAGTCAATATACTGATTTAAGACATGAGTCTTCCCTGCTCCAGGAGCCCCAGTTAGGAATACATTTGCTCCAGTTTTCAGAATTTGTAATGCTTCTTTTTGTAACATTTATCCATTGTATCATGCAAATAAAAAAGCCCCTCACAACAAGGAGCTAATCATTTTACGGGCAAAATGCCTTAAAAGCACAATTGAAAAAAGAGCCAGACTTATAATGAAGCTCAATACTCCAATTACTATAGATAGAATAATGGCGGACTCTTCTGTCATACCAAACCAGAGAACTAAGCAGTCCCACGGCTTAAAAAGCCACACCCCGCATATCTTCCAAGATACTGCGAGAATAAATGCAATTAGTATCTTCTTCATTTTTTCAGATTTGTATTTATTCTACACCCAAGATGTCAAATATACAAAAAACCACCTCCCGGTGGTTTTTTAAACATTCCTTTACCTCACAAACATAGACATGAAGAATGAAATAATTGGCCTGAAGAATGAGCTTGTTACTGCAGAAGCTGTTAGATGAGAGAGGTTTTTGTTTGTATTGATTATCTCTTCTCCCTCTTCATCTAGCACTGTTACTGTAGTGTTACAGAAAGTTGCTCCCCACATGTTTATGGCTGCTAGGTTGTAGTTTGTTGTGTATTCTGGGTTTATTTTTATTGAGCTTACTCTAGGTGAGAATATACCGTTCTTTGGTACTTTCATGTAGTAGTTTGATTGTTTACCTGGGAATGAGGTTGACCAGCTTAGAGTTACTTCTTCTCCTTTTTTGATTGTTGAAGGTTTTATGTTTGCTTTGCAGAGTGGTGGTTGGGTGTATGAAAAACCTGAGGATGTTGGAGGGGTTGGGGTGAGGTCGTAAATAACAACTCGATGCGCTCCCCAGTCTGAAACATACAGTTTCTTTGTTGATGAGACATATTCAAAATCATAAACTACACCGGAAAAGTTTGACTGGTTTACACCAGATATCGCACCATGATTAGCAATACTTGTCAGACTTGGTTGACCAAGAACAAGACTAGCGGCCATACCATTTGTAATACCACTTGATATATCAAATATCATAATACGTGAACCTGTTCTATCTGAAACAAAAAGATGCTGATTAACTGGGTCATAATCAAAAGCTCTAGGAGCCGCTAGCGATAGATATGAGACGAATTTGTTCTCTGTAGCAACAAGATCTGCTTCTGTCGTGGTTGAAACAAAATCATCCTGCCCAAGAACATAACTGGCAAGCATTCCATTTGAAAGTGAATTAGTATCGTAGACTAGACCTCTATTATTAGCAGTATCTGCAACATATAAATACCCATTATCTCCATCATAGTTAATATATGCACCATCTGTAGTTGTAGCCATTCCACTTCTTGTTGTTGTTGAAACCAAAGACGTAAAGTCATTTTGACCAATAACACATGAGGCATTCATTCCATCAGAAAGACCATTTGTTGTCTCTCCACAAAGAACGGAGTCGGAGCTACCGCTATCTCGAACATCAAAAACAAGAACTCTACCTTGATCCTTGTAGTACAAAATATCATTGGAGTCATCCAGACCCAAAGACCCACCTTGAGTAAGGAAACCATTCTGAGTTGTTGTATTGTTTGCTGAAAGAAAATCAGCTTGCCCAAGAACATAACTGGCACTCATGCCATTAGTAATTCCTCCAGATAGATCAAAAACCAAAACCCTAGCCGCTTCACCAGTAAACAGAAGGTTTCTGTCTTCATCATATTCAATCCCTATAATATAATTAGTGAACGTGGATTGTGTTGTTGCAGATCCGGAAGACTCAAAATCAGTCTGACCTAAAACATAATCGGCTGTATAGTCTATGGGAACTCCATCTGAATCTGTATTAAAAACCAAGACACGATAGTTGAGCTGATCCCCAACAAAAAGCCTGTTATTTACAGAATCAAACTCTATAGCCGAAGGGTATTGAAAGGTTGAAGCTGTTGTCCCTGTGGCATTGATAGTAAAATCCTGTGTTGCTGAACCAGCACCAATTACGTAGGCTGCATCCATTCCATCTGCAAGAGTAGTTGCATTTGAAACAAAAGGTATCGTTACAAATGAAATGGCCAATATTGATATCAAAATTTTCTTTGATCTGTTTGATAAGTTTAGAATATTTTTCATGAAAACATTATAACAAAAAAATCCCTTGCGGGATTTTTTTGATGTGATTAACGTTTTGACCACTGCTTTCCTTTTCGAGCTTTTCCGGCGTTTCCAGCCTTTCGTCGCTCTTTTGATCGAGGATCTCTTTTTAGGTATCCTTCTGACTTTAGAGGAACCTTGTTCTCAGTTTCATTTATCTGAACAAGAGCTCGAGCTATTCCATGCCTTACAGCTTCTGCTTGTGAGTGAATTCCTCCACCTGATACAATTGCTGTTATCTCATATGAATCGTCAATCTTAGTTCTACCAAAGGTATCGTGAAGAATTTTTTGAAGTTCCAGGGTTGGGAAATATGTAGAAGATTCTTTTTCATTTATTAAAATAGAAAGCCCTTTAGCTGGAGTAAGTCGCACTCGTGCTGTGGCAGTTTTTCTTCGCCCAATTGATTCAATGTATTTTTTAGTAGTAGCCATAATTAGTCAGTGATTGTTAGATTTTTCATTCGTAGCGACCGAAGCTTGTTTCCTGGAAGCATCCCGTAAACGGCTTTTTTAAATACTTCTTCGTATCCTTTCTTCTCAATTGTTTTCTCCATAGAAACGAATTTAAGACCTCCTGGATATCCTGAGTACTGTGCATATTCTGTAGTCTTCTTCTTCTTCTGAGAAATATTAGCCTTTGATGCATTCTCGATCAAAACTTTGTTGTTGGCAACTTTGTTGTTTGCAAAATCAGGTGAATTCTTTCCCATAAGAATAATAGCCACCTCGCTAGCAATTCTACCTAGGCTTCTTCCTGTTGCATCAATTGTGTATTTTACTGGTTCCATGATTATTTAACGAATTCAATTATAGCCATTTTAGCTCCATCAGAAAGTCTTTGAGGCAGTTTGGTAATTCGTGTGTATCCACCGTTTCGGTCCTTGTACTGAGGGGCGATAACATCCACAAGTTTCTTTGTCTCGATATTCTGGTTTAGCAATCTAGCTCGAACAATATTTCGAGAAGCAAGAGTTCCCATAAGAGCTTTTGAAACAAGCTTCTCAATCATAGGTCGCAGCTCTTTTGCCTTTGCTTCTGTAGTTTTAATCTTTTCGTGTCGAACAAGAGAAATAGCCAACGACTTCATAAGAGCGTTTCTTACATCCATTTTTCGTCCAAATTTTCGGTTTGCATTATGATGTCGCATGGTTTAGTAGTTTACTGATTTTTTCTTAATTTGCAAGAGGTTTATAGTTATTTAAGCAGAATCCCAAAATTAGATAGTGCTCGCTTTATTTCTTGGATACCTTTTTCCCCTAGTCCTTCCAGAGCAAGCAGGTCTTCTTTTGACTTTCGAGCAATTCCTCCAACTGTTCGAATCTTTGCTATATCAAGAGCGTTCTGTGTTCGAGTTGAAAGGTTTAGGTCTTCTACTCGAGTTTTTAACATTTCTTCTTCTTGATTTAGGTCATCTTCACTTTCTTCTTCTGATTCTATTTTTGTTTTTTCTATAGCAGCTTTTTCTTTTTCTATAACCTTCATTTCTTCTTGGATTTCATCTAATCCTTTGAATTCATGAATTGATTGTAGTTGTAGGATCATGATCTCTACGGCTCGCTCTAGAGCCTCCTTTGGAGTATAAGTTCCATCTGTTTCAATAGAAACTCTAAGTCGGTTGTGGTTTGTGTTATCACCAACACGCATATTCTCAACTTCATAAGAAACACGTCGTATTGGAGAGAAAATTGCATCTATAGCCATCTGACCAAGCTCCATCTTTTCTTTTTGCATTTCATCTTTTTGAATGAAACCAAGTCCTTTTTCAACTGTTAATTCTATGTTTAGTGTCTTTTTCTTATCTGTAACAGTCGCAATGTATTCATCTTCATTTAGAATTTCAACTTGACCTGGAACTGATAGGTTTTTAGCAGTAACAACACCTTCCTTAGCAGAAAGAGTTACAATTTGAGATTCATCTGTTAGAAGCTTAAATCTAACTCTTTTTAGGTTAAGGATCACGTTTATTACATCCTCTTGAACACCTTCAAGTGTCTCAAATTCATGTCCAACCCCGTCAATTTTGATCTTAGTAATAGCTGCTCCAGGAAGAGACGAAAGGATAATTCGTCTTAGAGAGTTTCCAAGTGTGTGACCATATCCAGGATAAAGTCCGTCTATTTCATAAATAGCTTTGTTTCCGTCCTCTTTAACAAGACGTGGCTTTGATGGCAAAAGAATTTCGTGTGATGACATATAAATGGGGGTGTTTTTGATCAAATGATCGTTATTAATAATCTAGTAAACAAATAAAAGTTTTTTCAGACTATCGGCTATAGAATTCTAGAACTGAACCAAAATCTAGAAATGTTTCTGTGTTAACAGGAACTCCTGTTATTTTTGCAGACAAATTTTTAACGTCGAATGAAAGCCATGCTGGGTTTGCTACCTTTGCAAGCTTTTTATCTAATCCTTGGAATAGTGTTCGTGATTTACTTCCTTCCCGAAGAGCAACAACATCTCCTTCCTTTAATCTAAATGATGGAACAGTTGTTCTCTTTCCATTTACTACAAAGTGTCCGTGTGAAGACATCTGTCGAGCTAGACGTCGTGTGCTAGCTATTCCTAATCTGTAAAGTGTGTTATCAAGACGAGCTTCAAGTAGTTGAAATAGAGCATCTCTTGGAGTTACTTTTTTAATTGTAGTAGCCTCTTTTACATAGTTTCCAAGTTGCTTTTCTGAGATACCATAAGAGAATCGAATTTTTTGCTTTTCGATTAGCTGTTGTCCATAGTCAGAAACCTGCTTTCGCCGCTTTCCTCTATTAGATTTTTCATGTCGGGCCTCTGAAAGAGAGAACTTCTGGTTCTGGCACTTTTCAAAAACTCCAGATCCGAGTCGACGACATACTTTGTATTTTGCTCCAATTATCATAATTATTACTTAAATAAGCTCTATTTTATTAAACACGTCTTGGCTTCTTAGCTCTAGGACCATTGTGTGGAACTGGAGTCTTGTCTTTTAGAGATTTAATATCAATCCCATGAGCCATAAACGATCTGATAGCGGGTTCACGACCTGAACCAACACCCTTTACTACAATATCAACTTCCTTTACTCCAATAGCTTTAGCCTTTTCTCCAAGTAGCTCTCCTACACGTCCAGCAGCAAAAGGTGTACCTTTTTTAGCTCCTCTAAAACCAAGAGATCCCGCTGATGAACCAAATACCATATTCCCTGCCTGGTCTGTAAAAATAGCTTTTGTGTTATTGAATGTAGCTTGTACAAACAAGATACCAGAAGTTAGCTTCCTCTTTCCTAGACGATTGGCTGACCTGTTTCTCAACTCTCTATTCATTGTCCCTCCGGACTTTTTAACGATTCGTTTCTTTCCCATATATTATGTATTATTTCTTATCAACCTTGGTTTTTCCCGATCCCATAGTGTTTCGAGTATTTCCCCGGCTAGTTCGAGAGTTAGTTTTAGTTCTTTGACCTCGTACAGGTAGTCTCTTTGAGTGTCGACTTCCTCTGTATGATTCAATATCTTTCAATCGCTTAATATTTGCGATAGCTTCACGCTTTAGGTCTCCCTCTAGAGTAAAGTCCTCTATAAGCTTTCTTAGAGTTCCCTCCTCTTCCTCTGTAAGATCTTTGGCTTTCTTATTCACATCAAGCTTTGCTTCTTCAAGAATCTTTTGAGAACGAGAAAGACCTATACCGTAAACAACAGTTAGTCCTCTTTCTAGTCTCTTATTGTCTGGAATTGTAATACCTAAAATACGCATATAATATATATAAAATAATTAACCTTGTCGGGCTTTTCGTTTTGGATTGTTTTTGCTTAGTCTAAACAAACGACCCTTTCGACGAACAATTTGTTCCCCGTTTTTAAGCTCTGATCTTTTAATTGAAGATAAAATTTTCATAAGTTTTGTATGAAAAAAGAAGGTTTTCCTCCTTTTTGGTAACGGACAAGATAATACAGGATATCAATAAAAAAAGCAAGTCCCTACCTAATTTATATGGGTATTACTTGCTTTTTGGACTAGTTCCTTCGATCAATTCGTCCTTTATCGCCGTTTTGATCAACTATAACTTCAACAGTATCACCAACCATAACCTTGATTCGGAATTTTTTCATTTTTCCGGATAGATAAGCAAGTATTGACTTACCGTTCTCTCCGTCAATCCGGAAGGTTGTATTTGGTAGTGATTCTGTTATCACTCCTTTAACTCTAATTTCTGGCGCTTTTGTCATATGTATAAATAGATGGTATCACAAAAAATCTGAAAACAAAAGATTAGTCTAGCTTATATATAATATCAATGTCTTCTATCTCATCAGGCAATGAAGATTTCCAGAAGGGTCTCACTTTCAAATTGGCCTTTTTAACATATTCATATTTTGCCATTATTGTCTCAAACTGTTTTTTTCTAGTTTTAATCAAATCGTATTTAATTCTATCTTCATCTAGAGACCAAACAATAAAAGGCTTCCCCGAAACGGATATCTCTAGTTTATCTGCACTATCAATGTCTGCCGTAATGCTTTTTATAGAAACAATAAGATTAGAAATATTTTCAATATAGACATCTGTGCCATCAACATAATCAACAACAAAATCTTTAGCAATGGCTTTTGCAAGATTATCTTTATCTATAATTACCCCAATCATTTCCCCAGCTTCAAAAATGTTTATAAGGCTTGTATCTGATTCATAGTAATCATTTTTATTATCTGATTTATACTTCTCGCTTCCCTCGACTAAAATAAATCCATCTGGAATTTGAGCTTTAAGCTTACTCATAAGCTCATCCTTTAGTAAAGATTGAAGTGCTAATTGTTTTTCGTATCCAGCCTCAGAAGAAAGAGAGTATAAATTACCAGTAAATCCTCCTAATATTTCAGTTTTAGATCTACCATAAAATGTTTTCTCCTTACTTGTTCCTTTAAATCCTAGGATTGAGAAGTCTGACATCCCAAGATTTCCTGATTCACCAAGGGTGTCCGAGTAAACCTCAACATCAACTTGACCAGGGACAGTCTTTCCATCTACGCTTTTTTGACCAGGGACAACTGTGGCCTTTTTAGTTTTGTATATTTTACCTGTAGAGGAAATAAGCCGAGTATCAATTAGTAGGTTCTGAGGTTTACTACTGTGATTATTGTAAAGAGTCACGATTCCGGTAGCTAAACGGTCTACACTCGAGAATCCGTCCGATTCAACCTCTTGTGATCTTTCTCCTTTTACAGAGATTGTTTGAAATGATAAATTCTTTGTACCATCTTTTTCTGCTTCTAGAGTTATTTCACCTTCAGGAGCTATCACTGATTCTGGAGTTAAGACGATACTCGCTCCAGAGAACAATAGTGAGAAAGTAATTACAAAAAATATAAAGGCTACACCAACAAGAACCCATATCGATTTACTAGAAGGTGGATTCTTTGATGTTTCCTTTTTCTTTTTCTTTTTTACGGGAGCAGGCTTATCAATATGGAAAATACCTTCTTTTGACAAAGTTTTTATAGCTGCATCCTTTGTCTTAGCAACTCTTTTCCTGGCTGAGGTTGCTGACCTTGAGGGTTTTATATCTTGTATTGTTTTTCTTTTTGGAGGCATTTTAAATATGATTTCTATATAGAGCTGATAATGCGATAAATAAATCTCTTTTAGTTCCCGGTTGATACCTCAACATGGTATGAAGTTCTGTCTCATTTACGATACTTACATCAAAAGGAATTTCTAACATAGAGTATTGCCCAACATGTTCTGATTCAAGTAGTTTTTTTAGATCTTTCTCGAAGAACCCGAACCCTGAAATGTATACTTCTTGAGGTAGCTTATACTCTTTACTTAATTGACGCAGACTAGTCTCAAGATGCTTCTCATAAGCTAAGTAACTTGTTTTTTTTGCATCTTGGATAGCATTCGTAGTTTCCTTGTCTAATGCATCCTTGTCAAAAGCGGATAGAAGCGACAAAGTCTCATGATTTGAAGCGTGTAAGATCTTAGCAATGTTGCTATAAAAAAATTGAGTACCAAGCGGAAATGACAAGGTTTGAAATATAGTATTGTTCCTAACAACAAGAATATCGGTCAACTCTCCACCTACATCTATAAAGATGTAGTCTTTATCTTTTGCAAAATAGTCCCTAGAGACAACATATGTTAGGAGTGTGGAGGTTTGGAACTGAACTTTATGATGAAAAACCCTACCAATTGTATCTTCTATTATGGAAATAACCTCCTTTGGGGCCACACTAATATATATAGAAACATCTACGTGTTTTGCTTTTTGACCTATTGGACTGGCTGTATGATAGCCGTTCACAGATATATCTACAATTGTCTTTTCTATAACCTGGAAATCTTCTCCATAAATATCCTCACTCTCCTTATCAAACTCAGTCATTTCTTTGTCTCTAATCGAATCCAATATTTTCTCATTTACTGTAAAAACAGTGTTTCTAGACAGCTCAGCTCTACGCATGTCATGAGCAAACCATGGAGAAGATACAGTAACGTAAATGCTACCCTTTTCAGACAGAGGAAAGCCCTTTTCTTGAATGCTTCTAGCAACATTACCAAGTGTATATTTCATTGACCTTAAAAGGTCATCATAAGAAGAATGTGATCCGCTATGCCAATGAGATCTCTTTGTATAGATTATTCGAGGATTCTCTCTAGAGTTGGAAGAAAAATGTACTATAGATCCTGCAACGGAGTCGCTTCCAATATCAAAAATTAAAGCAATCTCGGGCGATTTTTTTGCACCAGAAAATAATTTCTTAAACATATTCTTATTATACCTCAACATAATAAAAAAGAGACCTTTGCAGGTCTCTTTCGGTGGATTATTCAAGCACAGCCTTAATTCTTCTGACCCCAGCTGAGCTTGCTTCTTCTTTTTTAATTCTAAAAATACCCATCTTACCAGTAGACTCTACGTGAGGACCTCCACATATCTCTTTTGAAAATACTTCATCATCTTTTCCAATTTGATAAACACTGACCACATCCTCATATTTATCTCCAAACACCCCTAGGGCTCCAGACTCCCTAGCTTGGTCTATTGTCATCTCTGTCTTTTCCACGATTAAATCTTCTTCTATTTTTTCATTTACCAAATCTTCCACTCTTTTCTTTTCCTCATCTGTAAGCTTTTCTCCATGAGTAAAGTCGAATCGAAGCCTCTCTGGGGTAATATTACTTCCCTTTTGCATAACATGATTACCAAGAACCTCCCTTAAAGCCTGATTTAACATATGAGTAGCAGTATGATACTTAATCTCAATTTCTGAATCACCAGCTAACCCTCCTTTAAATTTTTGCTCAGCTCCAGCTTTTGATTTTTCTTGATGGTCCTTTTGATATGACTCATACTCCTTTTGGAAATCTGAGGATTTTTCTAATTTAAGCTCATCTGATATAGACAGCGCCACATCTACCGGCAGACCATAGCTCTGCTCCAAAACAGAAACAATTTCTCCTGTGAGTACGAAATTTTCTTTCTTTGATATTTTTTGTAACTCTCTCACTCCATTTTCTATAGCTTTCTCAAACTTTATTTTTTCATTCTCAAATATTTCACTTGATTTAAGTTTGTCTAAATTTTTGTATACATTTATGTATGAATCAATAATCATCTCTATTAAATCATCATATTCACCAAAGAACGAAATCTTTCTCCCTGACATTATCAATCTTCTTATTAATCGTCTTAAAATATATCCCCTATCAGTATTTGAAGGGAAAACTCCGTCAGAAATTAGAAACACTGAGGACTTCAGGTGATCAGCCACTATCCTAGATTCTTTTTCATTATAATTTGTAGAATTTTCTTTTATGTATTCAATCAATCCAGAAAAAATAGTAGTTTCATATATATTTCTCTTACCTTGAACAGCAACCGTAACTCTTTCTAATCCGGACCCGGTATCTACATTTTTTTGAGGAAGCTCTCCCACCACTGATCCGCCCTCCTGTCGATACGACATAAATACATCGTTCCATATCTCAACAACATCCTGTCTTTCATCTGCCGCTTCAAAACCAGCCTGATCCATATCACCAAGTTCACCTGTCATGTCATAAAACATCTCTGTAGATGGTCCTGCGGGAGAATTTTCCCCTGCTGTCCACCAGTTATCTTTTGAGTCTCTGAAATAAATCCTATGTTCTGGAACACCTAATGACTCCCAAATCTCTACAGCTTCCATATCACGAGGGATATCGTCCTTACCAGCAAAGACAGTTACATATAGTCTTTTAGGATCCAAGCCAAGCCCCTCTTCTACACTAGTTAGAAATTCATAGCTCCACTTTATAGCATCATCTTTAAAATAGTCACCAAGAGACCAGTTACCCAGCATCTCAAAAAATGTCAGGTGAGTATTATCCCCCACATCATCTATATCTACCGTCCTAAGGCATTTTTGAGAGCTAGCCAGCCTATTTCCTTCTGGGTGGGGTTCTCCCATCAAATATGAAATCAAAGGCTGCATACCTGCAGTATTAAAAAGAGTATTATTTGTCTGACCTGGCTGGTCTGTAGTCACAAGAGAGGCTGATGGAATTATTGCGTGGCCACGTTTTTCAAAAAAGGATAAAAATCTTTCTCTTATTTCATCGTGTGTCATTGGTCTAGTATATCAAAAATGTGTAATAAAGGGTATCAAAACCCTGTATTACAGCTTCCCTCGAACATTATGGAAGCAAACTTCCATATGCTTCTCGCTTGCTGTAATAAAAAAAAGAGAGCTTAATTAAGCTCTCCTGGTAATACTTGGCCGGGTCTTAGGGCAATGATTAGATCAAAATTACCCTCTGCATCTATATCATCGTAGTGTTTAAACACCTCAAGAGCAAATTCAAAGTCTGGGTGGTAAACCTTGTATTTAGCGTACCTCTTTCCATATTGATCTAAATACAACTTGCTCACAAATTTGTCTTCAAAATCATCTTTTGATTCAATCCAGTTTGTAGTCTCACTGTGATAGATTCTCTCATAAACAAGGACGCTGAAATATCCGCAGAGCCATCTTATAAGCTTATCTTTCTCTACTAGGTGTGAAATTAGTGATTTTTCTTGCACAACTTCCGCTTTAAACTCCTCGAGCTTTGACATCTTTTCTTTTACTTCGTTGGCCATCTCCTTTATTTTTTTGTTTTTGACAATACTAACCTATTCATAAATATAGTCAATCAAAAGGCCACCAATACTTATTTCAGATTCACGCCAGATGTACTTGTTAAGAAATTATCCCTCCTCCAATACAATCCTCTTTATCATAAACAACAAGAGACTGACCAGAAGATACACCCCATACTGGCTTTTCAAAGACAACAAGAGCTGTATTATCTCTAACATGCATAAAATTACATTTTATTCTTTCCCCTCTATATCTAATCCTGGCTTCAAAATCCTTACCAAAAGGAGGGTAGCTACTTGGTATCCAGTTCGTCTTTATTAGATTAACTTCTGTAGTGTATCCAGTTAAATCATTATCTTTATTGTCAGGTTTTATCTTTGGAGCAACTGTAATTGTATTTTTGTCGATGTTTTTATCTACAACAAAAACAACCTCATCTTCTGTTCCCTTCTCAGTTATCGTAAAACCGTGTCTTTCTCCCATTGTAAAAAGAATTGCGCCATTATGGTGACCGATAACCTTCCCTTTTTTATTCAAGACATCTCCTTTTTTTTCTTCAATATAGTGACCAAGAAAATCCTTCATATCAATCTCACCAATGAAACAAACTCCCTGACTATCTTTTTTCTTTGCTGTTGGCAAATTAAATCTCTCTGCCTCTTTTCTAACTTTGGATTTAGGCATATCTCCAACTGGAAAAAGTATATGACCTAGTTGATTTTGAGTAAGTGTCCAAAGAAAATATGACTGATCTTTTTCTTTATCTTTTCCCTCTAAAAGATGGTATCTGTTATCTAAAAATTTATTTCTCGTATAGTGACCGGTGGCTACAAAATCGGCTTTATGTTTTTTAGCCCATTTCAAAAAACCTCCGAATTTAACTTCTTTATTACACATAACATCTGGGTTTGGCGTTCGACCTTCTCGGTATTCTTCGATCATATAGTCAGCGACTCCTTCTTTGTATTCTTTCTCTAAATCAAGAGTCACAAAAGGTACATTTAAATGGGCGCAGACCCTCATGGCATCACGCCTTTCATCTCTCCAGGTACACTCTATCCAATCAGGTTGCCATGTCTTTATAAAAACCCCCACAACATCATATCCTTGCTCCTGCAATAACGCTAAAGAAACAGATGAGTCTACGCCCCCTGAGACCCCCACAAAGACTTTTTTTGGTTCTGAATCCTTCATATAGTAATTGTACAATACCCTATAATTGGGAATTTAAAAAGTCTGCTATTTAGCAGACCTCGTAGTGATATTTAAATTAAATGGTTTTTGTCGTCTACCGTGACGAATGATCCACCTTTCAATCAATTCTCTCTTTTTATAAAGTTGTCTTTTTGTCGAAAAACAAAGTGTAGAAATTTTTCTTCCCAAAGCTTTATTCTTTTCAGTCGTTTTCGCCTGGTAAAATGGGTCACTTTTAATGTCTACAGGAACAGCAACCCAACCAGAATTATCTCTCTTTATCACAGGAACAAAAATATCCGTCCCCCAAAGAATATCCTGTTTTTTTGTAGATCGAACCGGCTTACCTATCACATCATGACCTTTTGATATTTCCATAAAGAACTTATAAGCCAGAACTTCTTTCTTGCTACCAGATATAGTTCTCCGTATTCTTCCAGCCACCCAATTTATCAAATCATTGATGGATGTACCCTTGTTGCAAATAACAATACTCGTTATCACAACACCACTTCTCTTTGTGGATACCTCTTTTATAGGCTTATCTAACGTTCTTTGAACTGTCTTTATTTCAAAACGTAGCTTTCTTTGGTCATTCCACCAGTCATGAAATTTAACAGATATATTGTATCCATGTTTTATCTTTGTGAAGGATGCGTCTACAATCTTTGAACCAACATCTCTTCGAGATCTTAGTTTTGCGACGTACCCACGCTCCTTCTCCTCATGTCGTCTCATTTAAAGATCTTTAGTTGTTCTATATTTGATACTACGTTTTAATATGTATTAGTCAACCGTCAAAAAAAACCTTTAATAAGAAGGTTTTTTAAATTAGATATTATAGACTCATAAGATGTTGGAATACTTCAAACGTAGCTCTGGCATCTGAGAGTGCAGTGTGAGCTTTATTATTCTCAACTCCAAAGTATTCACAAAGTTTTGATAGTCTAAACTTATCAATGTCTTTTTTCTTATGCAGCTTTGCAAAAGCAATAGATATGGTATCCATCTTTGCATAAAAGAGTTTATTTTCCACTCCTGTTTTTTGGAATGCTTTGTCGATAAATAAATAATCAAAAGCCAAATTGTGAGCTACAAAAATACACCCCTCTGTCTTTTCTGAAAATACTTTCATGGCTTCCTCAAGCGAGTGGGCAAAAATCCACGCTGACTCGTCATACCCATTCACGCGAAGAGCTTGCGGGTCAGCGGTCTCTATGTGCTCTGGCTTAATCTTTAAGTCTATCTCATCGACTATTTCATAGTCCATTGCATCATCTCCCGTAGGACGTGCAATAACAACACCAAGTTCAATAATCTCTTGAGTCTCTGGATCAAAACCTGTTGTCTCTACGTCTATGAATGCTAGATTGTGTCTCTTCATGAGAAAACATTGTATCATAGCCGAATATTTTTTATAAATTTATAAATATTGACAACCTTAATTTAAAATGTTAAAGTAAACAAAATTTAAGACTGAATCTATGATAATAAAATATCTAACATATTTTGGAATTGGAGTATTATCATTAATTGCAATCATATTTATACCAATGAAATTGATTGAAGTTGCTTTTTCAATAGTAGATATTTCACTGGAAACCTTAATCGTAGACCTGACAATCAGAGATGTTATCAAGTTAATTCTCATTTTAATGGCTACGGTGCTTATGACATTAATCGCAAGTACATCAGTATTCGGTTTCTTCTGGTCTAGAAGAAACTAAAAAAGTCCTTCGGGGCTTTTTTTACTTACCTAAATAATTTCTTCTATTTTGAAGATGCCCACCATGATTCTTAGCATAGTAAACATTCCCGCTATTATCGTGTAGGTAGTATAAGTAACTAGTTTCTATTGGTTCCGCCGCAGCCTTAAGAGCCATAACTCCAGGGTTGCTTATTGGCCCAGGAGGTAGACCTTTGTTTGTATATGTATTATATGGATAGTCAGTCTGGAGATCCTCGTTTGTTAGCTGAGCAGAGCCCTTACCAGTAATATACTTTAGAGTTGCATCAACTTGAAGAGGCATATCTATGGATATTCTTTTCCATAGTATTCCAGAAATTGTTTTCTTTTCTTCAAGATTATGAGCCGCTTCTTTTTCTATTATTGATGCCATAATCACTATCTCATCAATTGAGCGACCTGATTCTTCAAACAAAGGCAACAGCGGGTCTGTTTTTTCTATAAATGTCTTTTCTAGAATTTCTACAATTTCTTCTGGATTACTTTTTTTCTTAAAATGATATGTGTCGGGGAATAAGTAGCCTTCTTTAGATCTTGCCAGCTCAAGGAAATAGTCTTTATCAAATTCAAAAAGTCGATCAGTTAGAACTTCTGCCATTTCTTCGACAGTTGCCCCCTCAAAGAAGGTTACTGATACAGGGGCCACTCTTGTGTCTCCATGAACCATTCTCCAAGCAATTTCGACTAATGAAATCTTATGCTCGAAAAAATACTCTCCAGCTTTTATTCCTTTTTGCCTTCCAAATAACACAACGAAGAATTTGAAAATTTGCTCACTTTTAATATATTCAGACTCAGCAAGATCCCTAGAAACGGAACTTAAACTACTCCCACTTGGTATTTCTAAATACGTCTGTATTGGATAATTCCTAGGAGGAGCTACAAAAGAAAGTAAGCTAATGAAAACAAAGAATAAAAGCCCAGCAAGTAAGATGCTTTTCTGGGCTTTTATTTCTGGCACAAGAGCTTCAAAGAAGCTCTTTGTCCAGCTGCCAATTTTTTCTATAAAAGTTTTGTCGTGGTCCATGACTAAATAGGTAGATTCGGTGGCGGCGTCGCCTTCTTTGCTTCAATTCTTTCAAAGGTTGGAGCTTCAGTAGACCTACTTGGGAAGTGGAATATGGTTGCAAGCTCTTCTGAGTTTAAGACAAATGGGTCTCCTTTGTATGGTGGATAGAAAAATCCTCTATCCCAGTACGCATTGAAAATTTCCTTTTTCTTTCTTCTGGTTCTTGCCCCTGTGGGATCCTGCCAAGGATATGTAAACCCGGTGTCATTTCTAGGTTTAAAACTATTCAGATTTACAGAGTTATATTGTTTTACTGAGCTAAGTAGACCCGTTATACTTATCGCATCAAATGAATCCTTCTTGGCTAAGTACATTGCTCTAATACCAACATCAAATCCAGGCTTATCTATACTCTTCTCTATAGCCTCAAGAGCGTCTCTCTCCCCTTTTGTCATATTAAACAGATCTCTTCTTTCGACACCATTTTCATCTTTGATCATGTGCTTTTTCATTAGCTCATCCTTCACTCTTTTAGCATCTTCTTTCCAATCTACTTTTTTAAATGGATGATTTGGGTCTTTGAATCTTTTTATCGAAGGTCGAACAATAATCTGGTACCAGGCATGCTCTCCAGGCTTAAGTGAAGCCAGGTACTCAATCATTGGAGATATTGGGTCTATCTTCTTATCCTCCTCTAATAAACCTCCAGAAGATTTATCTAGTCCATAATCTGAATATGTTTTAATTGGAAACTGATCATCTTTAGCAAGTCCAAATTCAGCTCCAAAAATACTCCACGGTTCATCAACCATGTCTTGTGCAGTTGTTTCAACATAGTCATCAGTTTCGGTTATTTCAACACTGGGATACTGGGCATATAACTGGGCTTCAATTAATCTCTGCCACTTTTTCTCTGTACGTATAAAAAACCTAACATTTCCCTGAGTAGATATTATCTCCAAAGAAAACCAAGTATACACATTTCCTAGCCAGTATTTATGAAACCATGTTCCCATACCACCTGTCTGATGGATGGCGTTTGATAAAAACAATTCCATAGCTGCTGGAGACTTGAAAACATCTTTTGGGATCTTTATCTCAAGCATCAGCCACTCTTTTTTAGCTATAGTTGCAATCTGTATATACTTTACCCAAACCCTCCAGGCAATAACCAGAAGAACTATCGGCACCCAGTATAGGGCCGTTTTTCCAAGTCCATTTATAACAAATAGTAAAATATTGTTTAGGATATCAAGTATCATAAAGTAAATTAATTATAACCCAGAAAAATATTATTACTCAAAATCAACGGGGATATCAAAATATAAAGGGTTCTCGCCTGATGGATCTTGATTTCTAAATCTTAGTTTTCCAAATGTGGTATCAAGGAAAGGAACATTTAGATTCTGATCAAAGGTAACAATCTCTGTCATCCAAGGGCTTGTAGCCGTAAGCGGTTCGGTAGATACAATTTCTCCATAACCATCTATTATAGAAACTGTTCCAACCTCCCCCTCAAAAGCAACCCAACCGCAGCCATTGATTTTTCCAGATACTGTAAATGGAAATTCAAATACTTCATTTGCGATAGGTTCATCCACAAGAAGGCCGCAAGCCTCTTCGTCAGCGCTTTCAGATGGCTTGTATTCTCCAGTAAATAGGCCTACATACTTATTTTCTCCCATTATCAAGCCTAAAGCCAAAACAGAGAGCACAATCCCTGCCACAATCATCATTACAACCCAGAAAGTCTCCCCTCTTGTATTTTTTATTTTCATGTTTTAATTGTACCAAAAAATACAAAAGTAAGAGAGGTTTTATATTAACTGGTACCCCAAAACAAAAAACCCTGGCTACAGGGTTTTTTTGTTTCTGAGTTATGTTTGCTTTCTTCAGGAGATAAAATATTTAACAAAGCCTATTTAGCAACTGTATATAATCCATCTTTGTTCTTCTTAAACTTCTTTGGGTTCTGAAGATTTACAAGAATAGTATTTCGTTTTAGATATCTTTCTTTTAGAACTCTATCCACAACTTCTTCTTTTGACATTGGTCCATCTTTTTCAATTATCCCTTGGATAACATCAGCGACAACACCTGGTTTGTATCCCCATTCTCGAAGTCCGTACAGACCTCTTCCAACAAGTACAAATCGTGGATCTTTGATCAACTCATTGTGTGTTGTAGCTGGGTGAGTTTTTTTGTCAAATGTATCAGTAATAGCTTGAGCTACTTCTCGAAAGTGCATAGGAGAACCATGTCGTCTCATTACAAGAAATGCATAGTCTTTTACCCCTCGCACTCGAACTGATTTTGAATCTGCTCGACCCCATTCTCCTAGCGGGTTTGAGTCGATCTTTTTTGATAGCCTTAGCCATCTTTTTACAATCTCTTCATCTCTAACTTCTTCCCCTAATTCTTTAAGGTGAGACACAAATCTAGACACCAATTCATCCTCTGTAAGAAGTTCTTCAAGGGAAATAGATTTATAAAGACTTGTAAGTGCATCATGCACAACATCTGTAATTTCATCTTTTACGCTCCATCTTTTTTTAAAATGAGTGTCTTCTCGGTGATCTGTAAATTGATCAGAAAGTACCATGTGGAAATGAATGTGATTTTCATCTAAAGAATCTTTTCCAACATGAGGAAGGATTTCTTCTTCTGAAATGAACCCTCCAAGCCCATGCATAATATTTTTTAAATCTTCAAACGAAGTTTCATGTTCTCCAAATGTATCAGACTTTCGAATAGAATTTAGAGCTGCGTTTTCTATCTGCCGAACTCTCTCTCGAGTAATTCCATATTTTTGACCAATAGACTCTAGTGTTTTTCGCTCCGCATCTGGTGTAAGACCAAATCGGTTTGAAACCACATCTAAAGCACGCTCTCCTAGCTCAGCTAGCAGCTTCTTACTTATTTGCTTTGGTTTGTATGTTGTAGCCATATTTAATAAATGATTTTTAATGCTTTTTAATATGCAAAATTAAAAGGCGTATTGCCCTTGTCGCTGCAAACGTTAACCCAGAAGAATCAACTAAAAAGACTATAACACTAATTTCAAAAATGCGCAAGCTCCTGTGGAAAGCTTACCCTTTGTCATTTTTCATGAACTCAGCAAGGTTAGTTTTTAGCATGTCATCCCTATGTTTATCCAAAAAAGCTTCATACGATGATATGTCTTTTATATCTTTTGTAAGACTCTCTCCTGGAGCAAAGCCCAAAGACTGCAAAGGGTCAATCAAGACAATATCCCCTTTTTCATTTCGAAACTCTAGCTGGAGATGTAAATGAGGATGACCATGAGCATTTCCTGTCTGCCCCATAACTCCAATTTGTGTTTCAGCAGATATTTCAATTCTAGGATATGTATTAAAACTAATCTCTCTAAGCATTTTCTGATATGACGTAAATGAAACCTTAAGATCCCTGAGGTGTAAGTAGAGCGAATGGAGTGTAAAACCATCTTCGGTTTTAATCTCAGGATGAGAGATCATCACATATTTCCCATCAATTATTCCGAACCCAGAATATTCCAAAACACCTCTTGTGATTGGGAAGATTTTTGCTTTTAGAGCCCCATCAATATCGAGACCTACGTGAAAGTAGTCTGGTGTTTTGTTTTTTGGGTGAAATCTCTTACCAAAATATCCAAAGTACTGATTAACCTTTTTGTCTGCATCAGCGAATGGAAGATTCAATGAAAACCTCTCATTTAGAGTTTCATAAAAAGCTCCCCAAAATTCTAGCTTGGTTTCATCTGGTACAAGGTGGGTTACGAATCCCTGGTACTTACCAGGTCTCAACTTCGTATGCTCAAAAATAGCGGGGAGAAGTTCTGACATATAGCCAGTATATCAAACTTAAATCTTAATAATATCGCTAATTGTAACTATAATCATCAAGCCAATAAGCACAATGAATCCTACTGCATTTATCCACATTATGACTTTTGAGTTAAGTTTTTTGTTTCTAATTTTTTCTATTAGAAGAACCATTAATCTACCACCATCTAAAGCTGGGAATGGCAGTAGATTCAATACAGCCAAGTTTATAGAGATAATACCTACCAACATCAAAACAGCGGTGAATCCTTGAGACATAGCATCTTTTACAATTCCAGCAATTCCAACAGGGCCTGACACTTGAGAAAGTACCGATGTATCACTTTTAACAAAAATATCTTTAATTATTGCTCCTAGACCACTAATGATATCTGCAAATATTTTTACAGAAGAAGTTACCCCTCTCCAGACAGCTTTGTGAACTGGTAGCTTCACTTCACCAGATAGACCTACTCCAACTCCGATCGATGCATAATCTTGAGATACAACTCCAACCATAGGAGTAACTAGAATACTATTTTCCCTACCGTCTCTTTCATATGAAATAACAAGCTTTTCATTTTGATGATCTTTTATAAAACTAGAAAATGATTGGTCGTCTAAGTTTGGATACGGTCTGTCATTTCCAAGCTCTGATACATTTTTAATTATATCTCCAGGTGCTAGATCAGCTTTCCCGGCCGGAGAACCAGGCAGAACCTCTGTCACCATTAATTCCTGATTAGGACCCATGTGTTTATATAGACTTGAATCTGAATTTAGAACCGCTGCAGTTCCTGCAAAATAAGCAACAGAGAAAAGTAGCCAAGCCAATATCATATTGAAAACTACTCCAGCAAAAAGAACTTTGGCTTGTACCCATCTACTTTTAGCAATAAAACTGTCTTTTGGTTTACCACCTAGAAGTTCTGGATCATCTGGATTCTCGCCAAATATTTTTACGAAACCACCAAAAGGTAGCCAATTTAGTGTAAATTCTGTCCCTTTCCAATTGAAAAGTTTTTTCGCTCTTGGCGGAAAACCGAAACCAAATTCGTCCACTCTAATCCCATTTCTCTTTGCAATCCAAAAATGCCCAAATTCATGAACTAGTATTAAAACAGCAAGTACCGCAATCAAAACAACAATTAGTATAATAGTATCCATAATTAAACAGTCATTACTTCTATTTCTTTATTTTTATAAATATCTTCAAGCTTCTTATTAGAATCATCTACCAACTTCTGCAGATCATCCTTAAGTCTCTTCATATCGTCTTCTCCAATCTCTCCATCTTTTTTCTGCTTTTCAATTTTCTCAATAACTTCTTGTCTTTCTTTTCGGATAGACACTCGAGCGTCTTCCATCTTTGATTTTAGTACCTTCGCAATTTTTCCTCTAGTTTCCTCTGTAAGCATTGGAAAAATCACTCTTACACCTGAGTCACCAGCTGCAGTAGAAAGACCAAGTCCGCTGTCTATGATGGCTTTTTCAAGTATTTTAATCTGACCTTTGTCCCATGGTGCCACAAGAAGTGTTCTTGAGTCCTCGATTGAAATAGATCCAATATTTTTAATTGGTTGCTGCGCTCCATAAACTTCTACATTTATTGAGTCCAAAATAGCAGGGCTCGCCATACCGGTGTGCACCTGTGAATATTCTTTTTTAAGCCATTCTTCAGTTTCATGAAAGGCTTGTTTTGCTTCATTTAAATTAATCATATGTGGTTAGTATACTTGAATGCTGTTATTTTCCCAATTGTTGACAATCTACTATTATCATGATAATAATAGAAAAAATAAACTAATAGTTCTTAAACATGAAAAACTCTGAAAATACTTCATTTGAAGATTTTTTTAATTCAGACAAAGTTCAGTACTACGTAAGCAAATCAATTGCTTTTTGTTTTCTATTTTTATTTTGCTATTGGATGTGGAGATTAACAAGCACGACACATACAATCATGGCGGTTGCTATCGGGTTGGATATAACAATCGTTATATACAATAAGTATTTCAAAAAGGGGTACTCAAAAGGAACGGTAGCCATGCATTATTTGGGAATATTTCTTTTTTGCCTACCTTGGCATATTGGAGATAATCTCTACTCTGTTTTTGGAGGAAAAAATGACAGAGGTTCAGTTTATTCGATTGTTGGCCTTTACCAAGATGCTGCAGGTACAGCATTTTCTCTTGGACCAAGTGTCTATCAGAGATCTAAAGGTAGCTCTGTAACAATGGTTGGCTGCAGTTTCTATCAAAAATCAGACAAAAATAACTATGTCATCATAGGAGTATCCGGCTCTCAAGAAGCCTTAGAAAGTAACTATATCATTTTTGGTATATCTGGTTATCAAGAGTCAATTGTTGGTTGCAACAACATGGTCGCTGGCATATCTTTTTATCAGAAATCTATGGATGACAACCTTGTGGCAATTGGAATAGCTGGCTATCAAGAAGCGACAGATTGGAACTTGGTGATAGCGGGAATCTCTGGTTACCAGAAAGCAGATAGTTCAAATGTTTTGTTTATTGGGATAGCTGGCTACCAAAGATCTCAAGTTTCTTCCGGAATTCTGTTTGGAGTGTCTGGCTATCAAGAATCAGGCCAAGACGCGAAGACAATTATAGGGATAGCTGGTTACCAGAAAGCAGATACCATTTTTAATATTGGTCTCGTTGGTGCTCAAAGATATCAAGGATATGCCGAGAATTACGGTCTCCACTTATCCAGAGAAAAGTACTGAGTAAGACTAAAAAGCCTCACCAAATTTGGTGAGGTTTTTTTATTTGAATTATTTAAGGTGTTGACAAAAGTATCTTTATATGATAAAGTATTAAAAACGTTTAATTATATAATGATCCTTACATGAAAAAGTTAGCAGTTCAAATACCTGGTATAACAGATCTAATCGGTCTTGATTTACCTGACTTCAAACTTGAAATTCTTCTTCAAGAAGATACACTACTCAACACACTTAGTGGTGACACAACAATCGGATCTGTTTTTTTTAGAACAGAGTCAGAAAACAACTACCGAGTAACTCAGAAAGCTCCTGGAACAATCAATGCTGGGAAGTGGGTTGTCCAGAATGGAAGAACCCAAGAAGAAACTCCTTTGACCTTCGGTGAGATGCATTTTTGCAAACTTGACCTTGGTAAGAAGTTTTATTTTGGAAATTTCATGACAACCAGAGTGAAGCAAGTAGTTGTGGTAACAAGCAAAAAGTGCGATCCTGCTGAAAAACTCTCAAGCAGTCTGATGATTGGTCGTTTTTACCAAATGATGAAACGAGCTATCGCTTAAGTTAATCGAATCAGAGATTAAAAGCCTCACCAATTGGTGGGGCTTTTTTATTTTCTAAATTTAG
>CAZOLO010000003.1:0-14074 GCA_964581035.1 uncultured Candidatus Saccharibacteria bacterium
TATAACCATCAGAACCAGCTCCAAAACCAGAAACCTTACCACCTTTCATTTCAATTTTTTTACTAGAAGTATCTGCTACAGGTACAATAATCCAAAGTAAAATGTACGCGGGTATACCGAAGCCACCAAACACTCCAAATAATACGAATAGTATTCTTGTGATAACAGGATCCACTCCAAAGTACTTAGCTATACCAGAAGCCACTCCTCCGATAATCACGTCATCTGCATCTCTATACAACCTCTTTGATCCATAAGACTTATCATCTACAGGCTCTGATGAGTCATAATCCCCGGTTAACTCTTTAACTGTCCCCATGAGTGATATCATCTCTTCCACGTTAGATACTTTGATCGCATTCTTAACATCCATGCCTTTAGCTGCAAATTTCTCAGAAATGCTATTTTCTATGTCATCCAAAATATCCTCACCATCTTCGCCAGAAAAATAATCTCTGATTTCAGATAGGTAATTATCTAGTTTTTTATATGCATCCTCTTCAATAAGAAATACGATATTTCCAATTGTTATGTTAATTACTTTTTTCATAGTCTTTTATTAGGGTTTTAATGGAAGACTCTATATCTCCCCACGCCATAATTAAATTAGTAAGTGTTTCTCTTCCTTTTTTAGTTAATGAATAATATTTTCTAGGTGGACCATTTTTTGACTCCTCCCAGGTATAGTCTAATAATGCATTTTTTCTAAGCCTGCTTAATAAAGGATAAAGCGTCCCTTCTACAACAATCATATCTGCCCTCATAAGGCTTTCTATAATTGTCGAGGAGTAAGCTTTACCTCTAGAAATAATCAAAAGCACCGAGAAATCCAAGGTCCCTTTTCTCATCTGAGTAGTGACCTTTTCTAAGTTAAACTCTTTCTCTTTTTCACTCATGCAATTATATTATCATAAAGTACTATGTAGTGCAAGGTACTGTGGATAAACAATAACTATCTTTTCAGATAGTTATTGTGATTTTTCAATTTTTAAACCCCTGTATTCCTAAATATAGATAGTTGTACAGCCGACCATCATTTAAAAACCTAAACCTCCTTGCTATTTATTTCAAATTCAATCTACCTACCCTACCGTCTACTATACACACAGATTTTACGAGACCCATGTATATCTATATACTTTTAACCATTCTCTTCAACAATCATTTTTTCCTCAGGCAGAAGATCTGATAAAAGCTCTCGAAGCTCCTTTTCCTTAAGACCTTCAGAGTACACCTTTTTATTAATTATCAAAGTCGGAAGGTTATCCTCTCTTACTCCTAATATAGAAATCAGTGTTCTTACAGCAGAAAGCTCTGTGTTGTAGTCGAAAGAATACAAGTGAAGGCCTGAGTAATCCTTGCTTACATTTTCCAATACGTATTCCTGAGACTCGCACTCTTCACAATCTTTTTCATAGAAATATAAAATTACAACAGGTTCCGTGCCGCATTTATCGGCCAGCTGATCAACAAGAATATAGTCTTTTACTTGTAAGAGTGAGTAATATCGCTTCAACTGCTCTACAGCAGGATCATCCTTATCTAGATGCTTTTCCATAACAGCTAACCTGCTACCAAACAAATTTAATTCCTCACTCAAAAGTGCATCATCAACAAAATGCTCACAAGATGTTCTCTCTAAAAGAGAGAACCTTGCTTCAGAAGATAGAATATCTGTTGCTAGTTTATCCTGAAAGACTCTCATCTGATCAAATCGTTTATTACTAAAAGAAGAGCTCAAATAAATGGCAACAAGAAAAATTCCCAGTGTAATTAAAAAAACTATTAGATACTTCTGCCAGTCAATTTGTGGATGTCGATTATTCATTATGTTTATTAATTGATTATTTTATAATTACTTCCACTCTGATTGATGTGATCTAGCTGCATCTACCATTGATTTTATAACCCAGACAGGGGCAACCGTAGCAGATACCAAAATCATAAGTAGGATATCTTTCCAGCTATTAAGCTTCTCACGAGACATGTGTCTACCTATCATCACGGCTCCAAGAACAGAAAGATAAAGCAACACCAATATGATGGTCTTTGTTGATATGTATAGATTAAATGAGTCAAATGCAGGAATAAGACTATCTATTCCAGCAGCAGAAACCTTTATATATAGATTTGCAGCACTAACCCCGATGTTGTAAAAAACAAAAGCAAGAACAAACGGAATAATGGTAAGCGCAACAATAGATGCCGGCAAGGTAAAAAATGCTAATCCTGAATAATTTTTATTAAAAATCATACCTCTGTAATCATTTAAGTTTTTGAAGAAACCATAGGTCCATCTTATTCTTTGTTTAAAAAGTTTTAATATTGTATCCGGAGAAACAGTATAAACATATGAGTTTGAACAATAGCCAATTTTATATCCAGCTTTTTGAATTCGTAGAGCTATCTCAATATCTTCTGTGTTGTGCGCTTTCTTATACATTCCAACCTTATCAAAAATATCCCTTCTGAATACAGAAAAAGGTCCAGGTGTAACATGAAGACCTCCTATTCTAGCTAGGACATCTTTAACATAAACAGACATCTCATACTCAGCCTTCTGAGCAAATTGAACTAAGTTCTTTGGCTTGTGTATCAAAATTGAAGATGCAACAGATTGAAGCTCTGGATTCTCATCAAAAACAGAAACAACATTCATCAAGGCCTCAGAGTCAATAAACGAATCAGCATCTAATGTGGCAATAAAATCCGTGTGAGTATTTTCTATAGCAAAATTCAAAGCCACGTGCTTACCTTGATTTTTTTGACTTAACACCTTTACCTGAGCATTTGATTCATACGAGCGCATAATTTCTAGAGTATTATCCTTTGAACCATCATCTATTAAAACAACACTCAGTTTATCTTTAGGGTAATTCATAGCCAGAATTGATTCTATAGTACCTTGAACAGTAGCTTCCTCATTCCAACAAGGAACAAGAACAGCCGCAGTTGGATATACTGAGATTTTATTCTTTTCGGTACTTTTTAATTTTGAACTCTTGCCTTCTATGTATGTAATCAGCAAAAACACCTGAACATACAGTGAAAAAAACAATATAGAATAGAAAATTATATCTGCAACGCCCAAAGCCATAATATGCACATATTAGCATGACAGAGACCCTCTAGCAATCAAAAAACCCCATGAGTTTGGGGTATTTTGATTGAAGTAGAATCTACCTGAGATTACATACTTTTTTCGTGTACAGAACAAGATCCGTTTGCGCAAGAGGCACAAGAACCTTCCTTCTTACAAGACTTGCATCCAGAACAAGCATATATAGCTGATATACCTACAAGAATGTAGATTATCATCTCAAGAACAGGAATGCTTCCAAAAATAAGATTTACAATGTTCCAGTTAGAACCCATAAATCCTCCAACTCCTACAAGTCCCCAGTTAAGGGCTCCGATAGCCATTAGCCACCATGCGATTTTTTTCATCATAATAAATAGTTTTAATTAATTTTAATAATAGACCTATTTACATTGTACCAGTCAATTTAGAAACACCCCAACGCTTTTTTCACAGGACTCTTATTATTTGACAAGCTAATATATTATGTGATATAATTTTTTAAACACTAAAAATTCAAATCATGTCTGTAAAAATTGTTCGCTTAAAGAAAGAGACTAAAAAAGATTCTATTGTGAATAGAGCCAAAGAATCCGATGGTCCAGTAATGTTTTTCGCGCTATTCACAGGTATAATGGCCATATCCTATTTAATTATGTCAATCAAAACACCCACCTTAGATGGGTATCTTGACCCTGAATATTTTTGCCTAGCTTTGTTTTTTTTAGCCTTATCTTCGTTAGCAGGAGGCGCAGGACACTACATATCAAATAATCAGAAAATCAAATTTATAACCTTAGGGTTTCTGATTGCAGGGGGATTGTCCATCATCCTAGCTATTGGATATTGGATTACCTGCGGATAGACTTAGGTGTCATTCGTAAAAACCGCGTTGCAGTTTGCAGCGCGGTTTTTTTTATTTAGTAATTCTTAATCAAAGTGATTTCGAAGTCTTGCAATCTTGTCATGACCTCTAAGCTTTTCATGAACCTTTGCCTCGATCTGACGAATTCGCTCTCTTGTAACTCCAAACTCTTGCCCCACTTCTTCTAGCGTGTGTTGGATACCATCAAGAAGTCCATATCTCATCTCTAGAATCTTTCTTTCTTTTGGAGAAAGTTCATCTAGAACCTCAAAGATTTGATCATGAAGAATTCTTTGAGATGACTCTTGGTCTGGTCGCAAGATTTTATCGTCTGCTATAAACTCTGCCAGGGTTGATTTTTCTTCGTCGTCATTAATAGGTTTTTCAAGAGATGTTGTATCTTGAGAAATCTTTTCAATAACATGAATTTTTTCTACATCAACTCCCATTTCTGTCGCAACCTCTTCTGCCAATGGCTCTCGCCCTAGGTCTTGAGAGAGTCTTCGGTAGATCTGCTTATATTTTGAAATAGTCTCAACCATGTGAACTGGAATACGAATAGTTCTAGACTGATCGGCCAGGGCTCTGGTGATAGACTGTCTAATCCACCAGGTGGCATAAGTAGAAAATTTGTACCCTTTTGTCCAGTCAAATTTCTCAACAGCTTTAAATAGACCCAGGTTCCCTTCTTGTATTAAATCAAGAAGTGTTAGATCTGAACTTCTGTTTGAATATTTTTTAGCGATAGAGACAACGAGCCTTAGGTTTGCACGAGCAAGTAAGTTTTTTGCTTCTTCGTCACCTGCTTCAATCCTCTGAGCAAGCTCTCGTTCCTCTGCTGCTTTTATAAGAGGAAACTGCCCAATCTCCTTTAGATAAATCTGAATTGAGTCATAACTAGCACCCTCTCTTCCTAATCTAGCTTTTTTCTTTGGCGTATCCTCTTCAAGAGAGAGAAGGTTCCCACCTTCTAATACATCTACACCAGCATCTAAAAATTGACCATAGAGATCATCCAGAAAAATGACGTCAGTTTCTATTGTTGGGAACTCTTTAAGAATTTCATCGTATGTAATAAAACCTCTCTTTTTACCTTTTGTAATCAAAACCCCAGCTTTATCTTGTTTCTTTTGAGTTTTTGTTTTTGCTCTGGAAGAAGTCTTCTTTGCCACTTTTTTAACCGCTTTCTTTACTACCTTTTTTGCAACTTTTTTCTTTGCTACTTTTTTTACTGCTTTCTTTGCAACCTTTTTTACTGCGGTCTTGACCCCCGCTTTTTTTGTTTGTTTCTTTGTAGAAACACTTTTTTTAGTTGTAGCTTTTTTTGTTGCCATATATCTTTATAAATTACTATTAATGTTTTTCAAAATTTCTTGGTATTGTTTTAGTATTTCATCTCCGGATCCAGATTTTATCTTTGTCTCCAATTCTGCCAACTTAAGCCTTAATTCGGATTGTTCATACTCCTTAATATACAGTTTGAAATCTTCTGATAGCTTTCTCTCGTCTTCTTTATATATTTCCTCTATCTCAAACATTAAAGCATTTTTTTCTTTTTCGTTAAATGAATTTATTGCATCTTGAATAGATTCACTATTTGCCTCCTCTGGCAGGCTCACACCCTTCTCTTTCAGAAGAGAGTCCATCCCAGCAATCATTCTTCTAATCTCCAACCCCTTGTCTATCGTTTTTATGTTGGCCTTTTTAATAACTTCAACTTTTTCTTTGGATATAGAGAGTCCTGCAATAATCCTTTTCAAGTCGTCGGTGATTCCATTTTCTGGAATATTCGTAATTATGGATATCTCTCTAACAAATGATGATTGCTCCATTGAACTATCTAATAAGGCTACGAGTGGTAGGATTTTTTCCTGAACCCTCTTAGCTACAAGCCTCGCATCTTTTTCTCTCTCTGCAATATACTTTGTTAAGAATATAATACTATGTTCTGAATTCTTTAGTATATCTTTCCAAGCTTCTAGACCATTTTCTGATATAACATCTGCTGGGTCTTTTCCTGTTGGAAGATTTGCTGTCTTTACTTCCATACCCAATGAAAGGCATATCTTTGCAGCTCGATACATTGCTTTAAGTCCCGCGGGATCACTGTCAAAAGCTATCGTTACGTTGTTTGAAAGTCTTTTTATTATACCAAAGTGGTTTAGTGTATTCCCCTTAGATATGTTCTCTGTCAAAGCTGTTCCAGATGCGGCAACAATATTTGTAAACCCAGATTGATACGAGAGAATTAAATCTAATTGCCCTTCTACCAATATTGTAAAGTCAACTTTCCTGATGGTGTTTTTTGCTAAATTTAAACCATACAAGATGTCTGACTTTTGAAATAGTGGCGTCTCTGGACTGTTTAAATACTTGGCAGTCTTGTCATCTGATTTCATCGCTCTTCCTGTAAAAGCAATTGGTCTTCCGCTTGTGTCGAATATTGGAAAAATTACTCGATCTCGAAACCTATCGTAAGTACTCCCGTTCCCTTCTTTAATTAACCCAACCAACATAAGGTCACTCTTCTCATAACCTAATCCAGAAAGATGATCAAAAAGAACCCTCCAATCATCCGGAGCAAACCCCAACCTAAACAATTTTGCGGTCTTATCATTTACACCTCTTTTCCTTACATACTCCTTAGCCGTATTACTACCTTCATATGTTTTTTCAAAGAAAAGAGTGGCCCTCTCCATGATTTCATAAAGATGATCCATTTTTTCTTTTTTCTCTCCTGTAAATTTTATCAACTTGACTCCAGCTCTATCAGCAAGAACCGTAAGCGCCCCTCTAAAATCAAGCCCTTCAAATTCTTGAACAAAAGAAAATATGTCTCCCTTAGCTCCACAACCAAAACAGTAGTAACTTCCTCTTTCTGGCGAGACATGAAAACTGGGTGTTTTTTCATTGTGAAAAGGACATACGGCTTTGAAATTTTTACCTGCAGGAATAAGAGAGATATACGATGACACAACGTCAGCGATAGATAATCTCTCTTTGATTTGTTCCTTAGGGTCTATCATAGTTTTTAACGAGGATCGAATAGGGGCTCGCCCATATGTCGTCTGAGTGACGAAACTATATGAAATGAGTTACCCACCGAATGCTCTTATAAGTTTTTTATTTAATAAGATTATTGTGAAATATCTTATTAAGTTTTGTTTTGAGTTTAATTAGTCTCTATACCCATCTAGATCTTCATCTTCAGCGTTTTCTGGCTCACGTAGCCCTGTTCCAGCTGGGATTCTTCTACCAATGATAACATTTTCTTTCAAACCTCTAAGCTCATCCACTCCGCGCTTAACAGCATTTGCGATAAGAACTCGAGAAGTGTTTTGGAATGAGGCAGCTGACAACCAGCTCTTTGCAGAAAGTGATACTTGTGTAATTCCTAGAAGAATTACGTCTGCTTCTGCTGGAGTTCCTCCTGCAGCAATTGTTTTCTCATTCTCCTCATGTAGGTGAATTGCTTCTACTTTTTCTCCTACTGCTAGAGAGGTATCTCCTGATTCTTTTATAAGCCTTCGAGAGAACATTTGCTTAACAATAACCTCAAGGTGCTTCTTAGCAATTGGGGCTCCTTGAAGCTCATATACTTTGTTAATCTCGTCGATAACATATTTCTGAGCAAGTTCTCTTCCTCCGTATTTGAATATTTCCTGCATGTTTGCAGATCCATCTGTTAGAAGTTGACCTGGGTAAATTTCTTGCCCTGGAGTAACTGCTGGTATTCGGTGTGGTGGAGTAACATATAGAATTGTATTTGTTCCCTTCACTTTCGTTTCTGACAATACAGTAATAACCTTTCTCCCGTCTTCTTCTTTAATTTCAACGACATGTCCTTTTGTTTGAGAAACTACCGCTGGGTTCTTTGGAGTTCTTCGGTCAAATACCTCTTCAACTCTTGGAAGACCTTGTGTAATATCTGCTCCTCCGGCAACTCCTCCTTGGTGAAAGGTTCGAAGTGTAAGCTGTGTACCAGGCTCTCCAATAGCTTGAGCAGCGATAATACCAATAGCCTCTCCTATTTGAGTATTTTTTCCTCGAGCTAGATCAAGTCCGTAACACTTCTGACAAACACCATGTAGTAATGCACATTTAAGTGGTGTATAAATCGCAACCTCCAATGCTCCCTTAGCTTCAATTTCTTGAGCAATTTCTTTTGTGATAACAGTTCCTTTTTTGTATAGATTTTCTCCATCTGGAGTAACAACATCCTTGGCCGCTGTTCGTCCGTAGATATTTTTAGAAAGTGAGATTTCTAGCCCTGAAATATTTTCAGCTGTAGCGATAACATGATCTTTAGTTCCACAATCCTCGTGATTAATAACCACATCTTGAGCAACATCTACAAGTCGTCTTGTTAGGTATCCAGCTTGAGCTGTTTTAAGAGCTGTGTCAGCTAGACCCTTTCGAGATCCGTGAGTAGTGATGAAGTAGTCAATGGGTGAAAGACCCTCTTTGTATGATCGAGTAACAGGGAATTCAAGAGGTTGACCTTTTGTGTTAACAATAGTTCCTTTCATTCCAGCCATCTGAGTAATCTGATGCAGCGCACCTCGAGCTCCTGAAGTAATCATGTCATAAGTAGCACCTCTTGGGTCAAGAGACGGAACCATAACATCTTGAATTTCATTCTTTACCCTCTCCCAAAGTGAAATAATTTTTCGATATTTTTCGTCTTCAGAAAGAAGCCCGTCGTTGAATTGACCTCTAATTTCAGTCTCTTCTGCTCTACCCTTCAAAATAAGGTCGTCCTTTTCTACTGGCACGTTTACATTATCAATACCCCAGGTAATACCTGATTTTGTTGAATATTGGTAACCAAACTTCTTAATAGCATCCAAGACTTGAGGAGTGCCATTTATACCGTAGTGAGCGATAAGTTGATCAACAAGCTTTGAAAGACGCTTCTTTGTCATCTCATCATTTACGTAACCAAAGTCCTTTGGAAACACAGAGTTGAAAAATAGTCGTCCAACAGATGTTTCAAATAGACCTCCCTTAAATTGAGCGTATCTTTCACTGTCTGTAGCTTTTACATTTATTTTCGCCCGGAAGTCTATGATTCCATAATCATATGCTGCCATGGCTTCGTTTGGTGATGAGAAATACATCCCTTCCCCCTTTTCTCCATCAAGAGCTTTTGTCATCCAGTAACATCCAAGAACCATATCAAGAGCTGGGCTCACGATAGGGTTTCCGTCTTGAGGTTTCAGTAGGTTAATATTTGCGGCCATCAAGTCTCTTGCCTCAGCTTGAGCAAGATCAGAAAGAGGTACATGAACAGCCATCTGGTCTCCGTCGAAGTCAGCGTTAAAGGCTGCACAAACAAGAGGGTGAACCTGGATAGCCTTTCCTTCAATAAGGATCGGGTTAAAAGCTTGGATACCAAGTCTGTGAAGTGTTGGCGCTCGGTTTAGAAGTACGAATTTTCCTTCGATGATTTCCTCTAGAATAGCCCAAACTTCTGGAACCCCTTCTTCGATAAGCTTATTGGCTCCTCGAATATTGAAAGCAAGCTCTCCTTCAAGAATCTTACCAATAACAAATGGTCGGAAAAGCTCCATGGCCATTCTTTTTGGAAGACCACATTGGTTCATTTTCAAAGTCGCACCTACCACAATTACGGATCGCCCAGAGTAGTCTACTCGCTTTCCAAGAAGGTTCTGTCGGAATAGACCTTGTTTTGATTTCAAGTTATCAGCAAGAGATTTCAAGGCTCGTCGTTGAGCTTGGTTCATTGCAGAATCTCCATGCTTTGCGATTGAGTTATCAATCAAGGCGTCAACGGCTTCTTGCATTATTCTCTTTTCGTTTCGCAAGATAACATCAGGCGCACCAATATCTTTCAATTTCTTTAGTCGGTTGTTTCGGTTTATCACCCTTCTGTATAGATCGTTCAAGTCTGATGTTGCATGTCGCCCACCATCAAGAGCAACCATGGGTCGCAAAGCTGGAGGGATAACAGGAATTGTAGTCATAAACATCCACTCTGGTCGAACATTTGCATGATCCATTGACCGAACAAGGGATATTCTCTTCTTAAGCTTTACTCTTTCTATTGAGTTTGCAGTTTCAAGTTCCTTCTCAAGTTTTTCTTGGAAAGTTGGAAGATCAAGATTCTTGAACAAATTGTAAATAGCTTCAGCTCCAATACTCGCTTCAAAAACTGAAGAGTATCGAAGTACAACATGGTGATATTGCGCCTCAGAGAGAACCACACCTGTTTGCATTTCTGCAAGTTCTTTTTTTGATTTATCAAGAAGTTCTTTCAGCTTATCTTTTGTTTCTTCATCTTTTGCTAATTTAACTTTTGATTTGTATTCAATATCCAAATCTTTTAGGATTTGTTGTTTTTCTGAATCATATACCTTTGTAATGATGTATCCGGCAAAGTAAATTACTTTTTCTAAGTCAGCAACAGAAATACCAAGCATCATACTCATTCGAGATGGTACACCTCGAAGGAACCAAATATGTGCAACTGGTGAAGCTAGGTCAATGTGACCCATTCTTTCACGTCGTACAACTGATCGAGTAATCTCTACTCCACATTTCTCACAAGTAATTCCCTTGTACTTAATTCCTCGGTATTTTTTACAGTAACATTCATAATCCTTTTCTGGTCCAAATATTCGCTCATCGAAGAGCCCTTGTCGCTCTGAGCGACCAGTTCGGTAGTTTATTGTTTCTGGCTTTGTAACCTCACCGTATGACCACTCATGAATCCTCTCAGGAGAAGCAAGTGAAAGTGAGATGTTATCAAAGTGATCTAGATTTTTTATTCCTCGTATATCCATAGTATTATTTGTTATCCTCGTTAACATTCAGTTCCACATCCAGAGCAAGACCTCTTAGGTAGTTCATCATTACGTTGAACGACGCTGGAGTGTGAGGTTGGCGAATTTTTTCACCTCTAATAATAGAATCAAACGCTTCAGATCTACCGACAATATCATCTGATTTGATTGTCATCATTTCTCGTAGTGTATGAGAGGCTCCATATCCTTCAAGAGCCCATACTTCCATTTCTCCGAATCTCTGACCTCCGTTCTGAGCCTTTCCTCCGAGTGGCTGCTGAGTAATAAGTGAGTATGGTCCGATTGATCGAGCGTGCATCTTGTCTTCGATCATGTGGTGAAGCTTCAACATGTACATGTAACCAACAGCAATCTCTTGATCAAAGGCCTCTCCTGTTTGACCGTCAAATAGCTTCATTGTTCCGTTTCGTGACATTCCTGCTTTCTCAAGCTCTTCTCGAATTTCTGCATCAGTAGCTCCTCCAAAGGCTGGAACAATAGCCTGGTATCCAAGCTTCTCTGCAGCCATTCCAAGGTGAAGCTCCAGGATCTGCCCTAGGTTCATTCGGGACGGAATTCCAAGCGGTGTAAGTACTACATCCACAGGTGTTCCATCTGCCATATATGGCATATCTTCTTCTGGGAGAATAATTGAGATAACCCCCTTGTTTCCATGTCGCCCTGCTAGCTTGTCTCCAACCTGAACGTTTCGAAGCTGAGCAACCTCAATAACAATCTTCTTTATAATTCCTGACTCCATATTGTGACCAAGCTCTCGAGAGAAAACTTTTACACCAATAACTCGCCCATCCTGACCTTTACCGATTCTAAGAGATGAGTCTTTAACGTCTCGTGCTTTCTCAGCAAAAATAGATCGAAGAAGTCGCTCTTCTGGAGTAAGTTCTGTTTCTCCTTTTGGAGTAATTTTTCCAACAAGAAGATCATTTTCTCGAACCTCTGCTCCAACTCGGATGATTCCGTCTTCATCAAGATCTTTTAGCTTGATCTCTCCAACATTTGGAATATCTCGTGTAGTTGTTTCAGGGCCAAGTTTTGTATCTCGAACAAGCGCAACATGCTCTTCTACATAAATAGAAGTAAATTTACTATCTTTCACGAGTTTCTCTGAAATAATAATGGCATCCTCGTAGTTTTGCCCGTTCCAAGCCATGAAAGCAATAAGCATGTTTTGCCCAATAGCAGCCTGCCCACCCTCTGTAGAACTTGTATCTGCTAGAACATCACCTCTTTTTACTTTATCTCCCGCCTTAACAGCTGGTCGCTGTCGAAGCATAGAAGACTTTGCTGTTCTAAGTGATTGAATTAGATTGTAGTTTTTAACTCCTGACTTACCTTTAACGGTAACTCTAGTTGAGTCTGAGTAAGTAACCTCGCCAGCTTCTTCTGCGCTGATTATTCTACCAGAATCTCTCGCCACAATTTCCTCCATTCCAGTTGCAACGATTGGAGCCTCAGGGACAATAAGAGGTACCCCTTGTTTTTGCATGTTCGATCCCATAAGCGCACGGTTCGCATCGTTGTGCTCTAGGAAAGGAATCATAGATGTTCCAAGTGAGAATGCTTGGTTTTGAGCAACATCAATAAAATCAACATCTTTTAGAGGAACAAGTCCAGGAACTGCTTTTGCTCGTGCCTCCACGAATTCAACTGTAATCTTTCCTTTCTCGTCACGTGGAGTTGAAGCATGTGCGATTGTGTATTTTTCTTCTTCAAGACCGTTTAGGTAAACCACTTCTTCTGTAATCTTTCCATTTTTTACTCGGATATATGGAGTCTCAATAATTCCAAAGTGATTTGGTTTTGCATATGTTGCAAGGTGGAGTACAAGCCCAATGTTTGGACCTTCCGGTGTGTGGATTGGACAAACTCGTCCGTAGTGTGATGTGTGTACGTCACGTACTTCAATAGAAGCTCGCTCTCGTGTTAGACCTCCGGGCCCAAGTGCAGTCAAAATTCTAAGGTGTTCGATCTCAGATAAAACATTTTCTTGGTCCATAAACTGTGACAGCTGGTTCGTTGTGAAGAATTCTTTAATTCTAGCCTGAAGCGGTCTTTGGTTTACGATATGAACTGGAAGCGCTGTGTCAGTATCAATAGTAGACATTCGATCTTGAATGTTTCTCTTGATTTGAGCCATACCTGTTCGGAATTTCATTTGCATAAGCTCACCAAAGTAACGAACACGTCGTGATCCTAGGTGGTCAATATCGTCTGCCTTTGCACCTTTTGTTGCATTAAGGTCAAAAATATTTTTCACAATGATTAGAAGGTCATCTAGATCCAGAGTTCTTCGAGCCATCTCTTTGTCAGACATGTCTTTTTCAAATCTCTTATTGAATCGGAATCGTCCTACAGGAGAGAAATCATATCTTTCACTGTTAAACAAAATATCCAAGAATTCCTTTGCGTTCTCAGGTGTAGCCATGTCACCATCTCGAAGTCTCTTGTAGATAGCTACATAAGCCTCTTCTGGTGTTTTATCAAGGTCAGCTTCTAGATTAAGCTTGATTGCTTTTTCATATCTTTCACTTCCTTTAAAAGCCTTTTCAATCTCTTTGTCTGTATGTAGACCAAAGATTCGAAGAAGTGTCGTGATTGGGAATTTTCGCTTCTTGTCAATTCGAACATAAGAAACTCCATCCTTATCAGTTTCAATTTCTATCCAAACTCCTCGAGATGGAATTATTTTTGCTCCAAAAGTTTTCTTTCCTTTTACTTCTTGAGAAGTAAAGAATACTCCAGAAGACCGAGTAAGCTGAGCTACAATAACTCGCTCAACTCCGTTGATTATAAAAGTTCCTCGACTTGTCATCATTGGGAAATCAGAAAGAAAGATTTCTTGTCTTTTTTCTGAACCAATAGTTTTGTTTCGAAGAGTCACCTCAGCTTTAAGAGGTGCTTCGTATGTAAGCTTGTTTACCTTTGCATGATACTCATCATGCTTTGGCTCTCCGATAGAGTATGAATTGAATTCCAATTCAAACTTCTTTTCAGAATAATCCTTAATAGGAGAAAACTCCTTAAAAATTTCTTTAATACCTTCCTCGACAAGCCACTTAAAAGAATTAAGTTGTGTCTCAAGAAGATTTGGGATCTCTACAAGGGGTGCCTTGTATCGACTAAAATACTTCTTCTCACGCAACGCTGGCGTAAGAGCCTTTGTGTTTTTTTCTGACATATAAATTACTCACTTCACAACCTCAACAAGAAAATACGGCATCATTTTAATAGATGTCGTTTACGAACTTTTTAATTCTTCTGATTGATGTTGTTAAGCAAAATTTCGAACACTTAAGTTTACTT
>CAZOLO010000003.1:14084-77514 GCA_964581035.1 uncultured Candidatus Saccharibacteria bacterium
TTGCTAATAATTAGGTCTTTTAAACCTTTACACACACATAGCAGCAACGGGGACTCAATCAGGCTATAAGTGGGGTCAGTATAAACTAAGAGGTTAAAAATGTCAAATAAAAAAGCTGGCTCAATTGAGCCAGCTTCGATACAGCGTCATTAAGATTTATTTCAAGGAAGAGGAAGAACATTATATACCTTACCCTTGTAAGAGTGCCCAATGGCAATGTAATCCACATTGGCCCCCACAAGCACTGCAGTCTCTATAGTATAGAAGGTATCTACGCCATATTCAGAATCTCTCACACCCTGTGAGTGCATCCAAACATTCTTTCTGTCGCTAGGAGGCGGGCAATAGTATCTATTTAGAATTTCCGAGGTCATTTGACCGGACCAAAACTCTGTAAACTTTAGATCTTTTTTTCCTCCATCAAGACGGATAAGTCTCCATTTGAGATGATCCTTTATGTAAACAAACGAGCCATGAAACCAGTTACAATCATTTGCAACAATTACAGAATCTGACCAAACTTTCATACGTTTTCCATAAGCAGTCTCAAAAACCACAATGCCTTTTTTTACAGAGTCTCTGTAAACCCTAACTTTAACCCTCTCTCGACCCCAAGGTTTCTTATGCGAAGTCATCAACAAAGTGTCAGCTTCTGCAAAAGATTTGGGAATATTCCATTCTCGATTTTTCAACTGCTCCTCAAAATCTTCCTCCTTATTCTGCCCTAAAACAGGATTCGAGGAAGTCATTAAGCATGAAAATCCAATTATCAAAAAAGCTATTCTTTTCATTCTTTCATTTTTTTGTTCAAAAGTACATTATCACAGTTTTTATGATATGTCAAGGTTTTTATATATAAAAAACCACCCGAAGGTGGTCTTAAAAGAATGGCTTCATTATCCTTTCTTTTGTTGTTATACCTAGAATCATTTCTGAGACTTTCTCTTCATGAGTAGCATAATAAGAAACAATATTACTTTCTGAAGTCTGAGCCTCTAAAAGATCCTCAAATGTGTCGGTGTAGAAATTGATCAAAACATCTGGTCCAGCAGCAAATCTCATTGCTTTGAAAAAATCTTTCTTAAGAGGTCCATGACTCCTGTTCCCTATAACAATCTCTCTGAAGAATCTTCCTATATTTGAATCTCCAATTAGTTTCATCATTGAGAGCCTGCTTGGATTATAGGTTAAAACCAATCCAACAGCCCCTTCATTTAAATCAGAAAGCCTATCTACATTTTCATCTGACATTCTCTGAGAGAAGTAAGCATTCTTATAAATATCATAAAGTGCCTTTCCACCATCTGTTTCGTAGAGGTGATTAGGGAAATAACCTTTTCTAATAATCTCTTCTACCTCTATCTGAAATCTTTTGCAATTATTCTCAAGAACCTCATCCCAAACCACTCTTGATTCTTTAAAAAGGACTCCATCGAAGTCATAGATGTTAATTATCTCTCCGTTCATTGTTGCTCTATGTTTGCCTGGATATTACAATAAATGAGTTAGAATGTCCAAAAATCAAAAAACCACCCGAAGGTGGTCTTTTGATTAAAGCTTGAAGCTTTGCAGTCTAATCGAATTGATTATGCTACAAGTGCTACATTCTTTGCTTGTGGTCCTTTTGGACCTTCACCCATCTCGAAAGATACAGCTTGTCCTTCCTTTAGAGAATTGAAATCAATTCCTTCTTGAAGTTCTGTTGCATGGAAGAATAGGTCTTTCTCTTGTCCTTCGACAGCGATGAAACCAAATCCTTGATCCATAAGTTTTGCAATTGTTCCTGTCATTTTATTTTTTCGGATCGCATTTGCGATTACTTCTACTAATTTTAAGGGTTACCCCTTTCCACAAATCTCCACGCAATCCGACTTACTACGAGGACGTTTGTAACGAGTGTTATAGTATCACACTCTAGGATTAATGCAATGGTGAGTAATTAAACCTTTCGACTGTCATACCCCCATTGAAGTAATGATTGTCTTTGCTTTGGTCTACATGTCATATCTCCAGCCCTGCAATTATATTGAACTTGAGCTAGGTGTCTTCTAAATGCCTTCCACCTCTTAATCTGTCTATCATCATCAGCATGCCTTCTCCCTAAGTAGTATCTACAATACCACTGAAACCAACCTCTAGGATCATCTTTGTGAATCCAACCCTTTTCTCTCCAGACAGACAGGGGCTGACTCGCACATATACCAAACAGATTTAAATTACAGTTAGATTTTTTAGGTGAAAGCTTTGCTTTTTCAAACCAACTTTTAGGAAATTCAGCCTTACAGTCTGTCATATATTTTCCACCAAAAACACCTAACTCTAACATCTCTTTTGGACTTAAGTCTGGTTTAAAATCAGGGTGAAATTTTTTTCCAGACTGCTCTGTAATTTCATACTTATAACCAGACTGCATTTTGTCATTTACAGTGACTATTTTTTTCATAACAAATTTAATCGCAAGTTGCCTCACCTCCTACCTGAGATAATTCACTCACAACAAGTATTCCGTCGTATTCTTTAGATAGCTCACTATCGCTATCAGAAACCTCTCTTACATAACCTCTCAGAATTGCTGGAACTTTTTCATAGGGCTCTTCAGATAACTTTGATTTATTGTACTCTTCGTTTAAATTTCCTGTCGTATCATGATACCAATACACCTTTCCTCCATCACAATCAGTAAGGGTTCTCACCTCTCCCCCAAAAACAAGTTCACCCTTATATTCTTTTTCAAAATCTTCATATAAAGCTGGGATATACTTTTTTTCCATATATCCAAAAACTTCTTCTAGACTTATTCTCGCCTCCAGAGTTCCTAGAACATAAGGACCTGCTTGGTAAGGAGGAAACAGAAATACCAAATCATCTGATTCCAAATAAAAATTACTATAGTTCTCAAGATCTGGACTAAGCCCTTCCAAGAATAAACTATCTATTCCTCCTTCAACAGTGGTAGCTAATCCATCTAACACCAATGATGCTATCGCTGAAAGATTTTGAGTATCCTCCTTTATAAAATCTTTTATTTCTAATCTATTTCCATCACTATCGTAGGTGAAGGTTACCAATCCGGGATTCCCGTGAGCACCACCTGTATATTCATGAGTGTTTAAAATATATGTAACAATACCAAAACCAGAATCCTTTTTAATATAATCAGACCCTAGAGAATACTTTCCAGCAGCACTGCTTTTAAGAACACCCCAGTCCTCTTCAGAAAAATCTTCAAACATCTTTTTGAATTCTCCTATTTTTGAATAGATAAACAGCTCTGCATCATCTGTCACAACCAAATCCTTTGGGTACCTAATATTTATATTGAAATAATCTGTTTCCTCCTCATAAACAAATGAATCCTCTGTTTCTGTTGCAATCACCTCATCTACTCCCTGGTCTTTTTTACTAAAAATACCAAAATACAGCCCAACCCCGATAGCTATTATTAAAACCACAATTATAATTTTTCCAAATTTTGTCATATATATAAGTATACAATTTAACAGTGACTTAATCCACAAGAAAACTGTATTTTTTTATTTGCACTAGGTTATAATATATATGGTCGAAGTACTTTATAACTAACACCGCAAACAATGAAGACAATCAAATTTGTCGCTTGGCTTCTTGTTATAATCGGAGGGCTCAACTGGGGACTGATTGGATTCTTCCAATTCAATCTCGTAAGTGAGATTTTCGGTGCTATGTCTACGGTAGCCCGTATTGTGTACGCGCTTGTGGGACTCAGCGCCCTTCTTCTTTTATTTAAGAAAGCAAGCTAAACAATACAGATGCTAATCGTCTAACTACCGAGGACATCTATAAAAAACAGTTGTCATGTCGACACTAGAAATAAAAAAACCGCACATGCGGTTTTTTTATTTTATTTTTTCTTTCTTCTTGCATCTCTCCACTCGTCAATCTTTTTATGATCTCCAGAAAGTAAAACTTTTGGTACCTTATATTTTTTATCTTTCCAAACAATCTCTGCTGGCCGAGTGTAAATTTCACCACTTGAAATTCGCTCTTCTTCAAGTGATTCAAATTTACCAAGCACTCCTGGAATTTGCCTTGATATAGAGTCCACAAGAATCATAGCCGGAAGCTCTCCTCCGGTAAGGACATAATCCCCGATAGAAATTTCCTCCGCACGAAACATTTTTCTTATTCTTGTATCTATTCCTTCATACCTTCCAGCAACCAGTATTATATCTGTATAACCTTTCACTACTTTTTTTGCATAATCCGTATCAAACTTCTTTCCGTCTGGCGTAAACAGGATAATCTTAATTTTTGAGTTCTTTCGCCTCTCTATTCCCTTCTTCGCTTTCTCTATTGCTCGAGCTACGGGCTCTGCCATCATTGTCATTCCAGGACCTCCCCCGTAAGGTCGGTCATCCACAGTGTTGTGCTTGTTGCCTGCAAAATCTCGTGGGTTATAAAACTTCACGGATATTTTTTTAGCGGCAATTGCCCGCGCTAAAATAGAGTCGCCTAAGTACGAGTCAAACATCTCTGGGAAAATTGTAATTACATGAAAATTCATATAGTTACAATAGCAAAAAGCCGCAGCTTACGCTACGGCTTTTTGTCTGTGTCGACAAACACATAAGTCATACAATGAAGTTAAAAGTTTTGTAGTTAAATTCCTTTTAGGTCTTCCATTGCTTGGTCAATTGAAGATGCTTCTGGCGCAGAAGGTCTTTCTTCTACAGTAGAGGCTTCACTTTGTTGTTGACCTCCAGCTGGCTCATTAATTTTTAGATTAACTCGCGCATTGTTCTTCATACCGATTACTCGAAGGAGTGTACGGATTGCCTTTGCAGTATTTCCTTGTCGTCCGATGATCTTCCCCATATCTTCTGGAGAAACTGAGAGTGTCATAAGAACACCCATCTCATCCACTCTTCGATCAACCACAACTTCATCTGGTTTTTCTACAAGTGATTTTACAACGAACTCAAGAAATTCTTGATCTCTTTCCATGTATCAAAAATTCATTAGCTGGTAATGGCAGCATCGACAATTTGCTGCACATACAAAAAGTATACGTCAACAGATAAAACTGTCAACAAAAAACACCCACGACTGTGGATGTTTTTTGAAATAATTATTTAGCTTCTTTTTTCTTTTTTGTAGGAGTTTTCTTTGGAAGCACGTTTCGAGCCTTCCCTTCAATAATATTTTGCTTTAGAAGGAAGTTATGAACTGTTCCTGATGTCTGAGCTCCAAAACCTATCCAGTGTTTAATTCGATCTCCTTTTAGGTTAACCTCTCCAGCTTTTGGATCATATGAACCTAGAATCTCCTTAAATCTTCCGCTCTTTGCTCCATTTCTAGAATCAGTCAAAACAACCCGGAAAAATGGCTGATTTCGTCGTCCTATTCTTTGTAGTCGTATCATTAACATGCTCGCTATCTTAGCAGGATATAAATAAATAGTCAAATAGAAGCACTCACTTTGTTCGTCTTATATATTTACTTCTACCCCAGGGTATCCTCTCTGACTTCGCCATTCACCTTAACTCGGGCAGTATGTGAGCTAGTCTCCCGCCTGACTCTCGCTTGAAAATATAAAAAAGGAGCCAAAGCTCCCTTTCTTCAAATTAATTTTTTTTAACCCAATGAATCCTCCGAACAATGGATCTCATTACGGTTTGCTTGAATTTAACGACCCCGCTCTTATACCTTCCTGCGCGCTTGGCTCCAGCTTTTGTTCTACCACTTCGTTTAACTCCCATGTCTGAAGGATCTTAATTTTCTTCTAGATTCATTGATACTCCCCTTACTAGATCTATATGATCTTGATACAGGTGGTGACTTCTTGTCTCCATTGTTCACAACTTTTTTCTCACGATGCTCATCTGAATCAAATCCTCTTGCCATTTATAGTTTATTTTGGTGAATTTATTTTAAATTACCATTATCGTGTATAATATGTCAATAATGACAAAAAATAACAATCAATACACAGAAGGAAGATTAGTCATAGCAAGCAGAGGTCTAGGGTTCGTGAGAACGCCAGATTTTGACGATTCAATACTTATAGAACCAAGGTTCCTCGATCTGGCTTTAAATGGGGATATTGTAAAAGTTCTAATTCACCCCAAAATAGCAAACAAAGATCAATCTGGAGAGATTGTGGAAATCATAAAGAGAAAGAAAAAAGGTTTTTCAGGTGTCTTAGTAGAAAAAGATGGATCATTTTTTCTGGACCCTCAAGATCACAGAGACAACTTTGAAATCCTGATACCCAAAGAAAAACTTGGAGGAGCCAAGATTGGCGAGAAGGTTTTTGGAGTTATTACAAAATGGACTGACAGAAGCAAGGTTCCTTTAGGAGAGATCGCAGAGGTCCTTGGAAAGGAGGGCGAAAACAATGCTGAAATGAAAGCTATTGCGATAGAACAAGGATTTAATCAAGATTTTCCCCAAAACGTACTAGAAGAAGCTTTGGCTATAGCAAAACGAGGTATTCAAGAAGAGGATATAAAAGATAGAAAGGATATGCGAGGAATTACGACATTCACGATCGATCCAGCTGATGCGAAGGATTTTGATGATGCTCTATCTATAGAAATTCTAGGAGACAGCAAGTACAGAATCGGAATCCATATCGCTGATGTATCATTTTATGTAAAACCCGATACTGATTTAGATAAGGAAGCTTTTGAAAGAGCCACTTCTGTGTACCTGGTAGATAGAACTATTCCCATGCTTCCCGAAGAGCTATCAAATGATCTTTGTTCGCTTATGCCAAATGTAGACAGGCTTGCTTTTTCTTCTATTTTTGAGATTGACGACAAAGGGGTTGTAACAGACACATGGTTTGGTAGAACTGTAATACACTCTGACAAAAGATTCTCTTATGAAGACGCCCAAGAGGTTCTTGATAATGGCTCAGGGACATACCACGATGAATTAAAGATAATGGTAGATATATCAAAAGAACTTACAAAAGCTCGTTTCCGATCTGGAGCTATATCACTGGAAACAGATGAGGTTAAATTTAAATTGAATGACAAAGGTGTTCCAGTATCTGTGTATACAAAAGAACGGGGTGATACAAATAGAATGATCGAAGAATTCATGCTTCTAGCTAACAAGTATGTAGCAACTTATCTTACTTATGACAAAGAAAAGAATGAAAGACTAGCTGTTTACAGAATACACGACACACCAGCTCTTGATAGAACAGAAGATCTTGTGAAGTTTCTTACTATCCTTGGTTTTAAGGTGAAAACAAAAGATGGAGTGATTCCATCAAAAGAAATAAACCGAATATCAAATGAAGCTGAAGAAAGCGACATGGGGGCAACTGTTCAAACTGCAATAATACGATCCATGGCGAAGGCTATTTATTCTATAAAAAATATCGGCCACTATGGTCTAGCTTTTGAATACTATACTCACTTCACGTCCCCTATTCGAAGATATCCAGATATTCTTGTACACAGACTTCTCCAAACATATCTGGAAGGTAATAAAATACCAAAAGATAAATGGCCAAGATACCAGAGCATGTGTGATCATAGCTCAGAGAGAGAAAAAGACGCCAGTAACGCAGAGCGAGACAGTATCAAATATAAACAAGTTGAATACATGTCTGCTCACGTAGGAGAGACTTTCACTGGAGTTATCACAGGGATTTCTGAGATGGGACTATTTGTAGCAGAGCTAACCACTAGATCAGAGGGGCTTATTAGACTTCGAGATGTTGGAGATGACTATTTTAGGTATGATGAGAAAAAAATGGCCATCATAGGAAGTAAAACAAAAAAGATGTTTAGAATAGGAGACCACGCAAAAATTAAAGTCAAGAAAGCAGATCTAGAAAAAAAACTAATAGACTATCAATTTATTACTGAATAATTAATTTATGGGTAAACATTTTGGTTTATTAGTTTTCACAACGATAATCGTCTCTGGAAGTGTGGCGATTTTCTCATTCGGAGACTTTTTGATCACAACATTTGCCCCTGGATCAACTTTTGCAAATACAATAAAAGCGTCTGAATATGGTGGTTTATCGGTTATAGTAACAGAAGAAGATGTCTATGAATCAAACTATGTAGAAAATGCTCTATTGGACCTATATAAGAACGCCATCGTTATAAACAAATATAACGAAATAGAAATCGGAGAAAATACTTTTTTAAATGATAAAGAGAAAAACTCTATTGAAGAGTCTCTTAGTCTACCTAAGCTAAATCAACCTATATGGTTTCCAGAGAATATCTTTATCACGATAGACGATGGTCCAAGATTAAGTAATGGTTCTCTTCAGAATATTCTAAAGGTTCTTGATGAGCATAAAGTTCAGGCTTACTTCTTTTTTGTTGGAGATAATATAAAAGCAAATTTAAATAGGAATGAAGATGAAACAATAAGCACCCTTACCTCCATGGTGCAAAGTGGTCACCAAATTGGTTGGCATTCGATGCGCCACACACACATGGGGACAATTCTAAAGCCAAGGCTAGATCAAAAGGGACCAGACGCTGTTAAAGAGGATATTTTTGAGTTTAGTGAACTATTAGATGAAACCCTGGGATTTCCATACAAAATAAAAACAGGTCGAATGCCTGGTGGATCTGGAACATACGATCAGGATATCATAGAAACTTTTAGAGATCTTGGAATAAGGCCTCCAACTTTTTGGCATATAGAAACAGAGCCCTGGCAAGAACAAGTGGCTGGAAATTTAACTGCTTATGTTTCAAATATATTAAAAAAGAAAGATGACTATATCGTTCTTCTACATGAGTATACTCGGACAGCAAATGACTTAGATGAATTCCTAACAGAAATAAAAAAACAGTCAGATAATAATACAAATGTTGAAATCATAACAAAAAGACAAACTCAAAATGACGCTTGCCCTAAACCAACAATGCAATTTGATCTTGACCTTGAACCGATGTCTAGAACTCACTCAATCCCAGCGTCATACGCCCCATCTTCTCTGGTTCTAATTAAAGGAGATTGGAGCGACTACTGCATTAAAAGCGACACAGAGAAAGCTCTCCAAAGAATGATCTCAGATGCAAAAGTAGAAGGCCTGGATATTCAAATATATTCTGGATATAGAAGTCATAGCTTGCAATCAAGTCTTTTTTCTAGATGGCAAAGGAACAACCCAAATGGAGCAGAATATCCAGCTGTAGCAGAGCCTGGGCACTCAGAACACCAACTTGGCACAACTGTCGACCTTAAATCAGGAGCCCTACCTTATGGTGATGATAATCCCTTTGGAGACTCTCCTGAGTATCCTTGGATGCAAGAAAATGCCCACAGATATGGTTTTACACAAAGCTACAAGGAAGGAGCTGAACAAGTTACAGGATACATCGCAGAGCCGTGGCACTGGAGATACGTTGGGGTAGACCTAGCCACAGAAATTAAAAATAAAGATATAACTCTGACAGAATATTTTAATGAATTATAAATAAAAGCCCCGCCAATTTGGCGGGGCTTTTTGCTTCCTAGTTAAACTGAATTTCGGAAACAAAAATATTATTCTTCTTAAATTGATCAAAGCCTACTAGCAACCTATATTTATCAAGTTTATTAGTTGGATTGCCAATTAGACATTTACCGGGGAATGTTTTAGCTAAGAGATCATACATCTTCGAACACGAGAAGTAGACCTTTAGGTTTTTAGATGACACCTCCACAGAGACATCTGTAAAATTATATTTCTTGTCTGAGGCATTAACCACAAATCTCTTGTACTTAAGCTCTTCACCTTGGAAATTATCTCCAAGCAATTTAATAAGCCCACCTTCAGGACCCATTAATTTTCTACCATCCTTATTTAGGATGAATTCGCCATTCTCAATCATTCTTACACAGTCGACAACTGCTCCAACTGAATTCATAAATCTCTTGGATCCTTTTTCTCTTAGTGTTTGTACGGTCATTCCTTATTGTATTTTATTGTTCAAATTGAAGAACATCGTATCATGATAGACATCTTTGTCAATGTTAAAAATCCCCCATACGAGGGATTTTTAACATCTAACTATTTAGCATATTCTTCAGCTTCTCCAAGCCTAATAGATAGAATTTTAGATGACTCATCAATGCCTAGAGTTACTCCGTATAAAACGTTTGCTCTACTCATGGTTTCCCTGTTATGTGTTACTACCACTAACTGAGAATACCTCGCAAGGTTCTCTATCATATCGCCATAACGTCGTGAGTTTGCTTCGTCTAACGCAGCATCTGTTTCGTCTAGAACCATAAATGGAGGGGGTTTAACTTGAGACATTGCAAATAGTAAGGCGATTGATGTAAGTGATCTTTCTCCACCAGACAACATCTGCAAGTCTTTAACCTTTTTCTTTGGAAGCGAAACATTTATATCTACCCCATGCTCAATCCTGCCGTCGCCATCTTCCTCTTCAATATAGCCCCCTTCTTCATTTTTCTTTCTTCTAGGTTTTTGAACAATCAAAGAAAGGAATGCATTTCCGCCACCAAACATAAGGCTGAAAAATTCTTTAAACTGTTTATTAATCTTATCTATCCCTGTTTTAAATTCATGGTCAAGTCTTAATTTTAAATCATGAATTAATTCAATAACTTGATCTAGGCTTTTTTCTAAATCCTCAAGCTCTGCCATAAGAAATGCATCCCTCTCGGTTGTCTCCTCGAACTCTTTCATAACCTCAGAGACTCCGCCAAGAATACCTGATTCTTCAAGCTTTATTTTAATTCTCTCAATTTCTTTTCTTGTTTTTTCTTGAGAATCTCTATCCTTGGATACATCTTTCTCTTCAAGGGTTAATTCATGATTTTGAAAATTCTTAATATCCATTCCAACCAAAACTTGTCCCTCTCTTAGCTCATCTTCAAATCTTGACTTCAAGCGATCAATTTCACCAATAGATAAATCAATTATTTGTTTTTTATTTAATAGATCTCGGCGAGACATTTCTAAATCAAATTTCTTCTTCTCATCCATTGATCTCTCCTGACTGAAATCCGTCATCACTTTTTCAAAGTGAGAAATCTTTTCTCGTAAAACATTTTCCTCTTTTTCAAATCTATTCAATTCATTTCTAACATGATCTCTCATTTTCTGAAGATCTTTTAAATCCTCACCATCTGACTGTATTTCTTCATCTTCTACTTCTTTTGACTCAAACCTAGATACAAAATCAGCTACATGCATACGTACACGCTCTAGAAGAGGTGTTATTGCACTTATGTCCTTTTTACCAAGGGCGCTATCCACAAACACCAACAACTCATTAGCAAATGAGGAAAGGTCATTTCTAGACATGTTTATGGATCCAGATTCAATCTTTTTCTCTTTTTTACTGACTCTCTCTTGAAACTCGATCATTCCTTCAGTTCTACCAAGTTTGTGAGTTAAGTCTTGTTTAGTTTTTTCTATATCACGAAGTTCTTCGTCTAGCCCAGAAATCTGTTTCTTGTATCTTTCTAACTCACCGTTTTCTTCTTGATCTAAAATCGAACTTTTCTTCTTCTCTAAAATTTCAATTTCTTTCTCTAAATCAGATTTTTCTTGCTGAAGTTTTTCCCCATGATCTTTTATATAAAAGTCTTCCTGGCTAAGAAATATCTCATACTTAGCTGAAAGTTCTTCTCTCATATCTTTTGCCGCTTCGATTTTTTCAACCTGTTTTTTCAAGAAACGAAGATGCGGTGCGATTTCTTTCCGCAGAGACTTAACTTCTTTTATGTTAACCTCTGTTTTCTCTAGCCGCTTTTCACTATCCCTCAACCGATATTGATATACTTTCAAACCAAGTGCATCCTCTATCATTTCTCTTCGCTCTCTTGTGTTTGAATTTAGAATTCTATCAGCTTGCCCTTGTGAAATAATATGATGACCAGAGGCCCCAATATGAACCGAAGATAGAACTTCGTTTACATCCCTAAGTCTAACTTCACTACCATTTATCTTATATTTGTTTCCCCCATCTGCAAAAACCTCTCGAGAAATTGAAATCTCATCAAAATCCAGGTTTATAGACTCCTTATTGTCTCCGGACAAATTAAATATCTTTTTTGAATTATCAAAAGTAATTGTTACTGAAGCTCTTTGCTGTTTTGATATATGCTTGGAACCCTTGAAGATCAAATCAGAACCTGCTCGCCCTCTCATAGATTTCATGGATTGTTCTCCAAGAACGAAACGAAAGGCTTCAACGATATTTGATTTACCAGAACCATTTGGACCAACAATAGACACCACCGGATGGGTGAAGTCTAAGGTTGTCTTTTTAGCAAAAGATTTAAAGCCAGAAAGCTCCAGACGTTTTAACATATAGATATTATAGCAATTAAATATGGTCAGTACAGTTGAAAACACTAGACAATACTGGTATTTATGTTATTCTCTTTCAGAAAAACCAAAACTAAATACTGTATGCAAAAAAAATTTAGACTTTCAGACGGAATGCTTTCATTTAGAGAAAATTATTCATGGATAAGAATAAGAGCTAGCGATATTTTCTACATCGAAGCCATGAGTGACTACGTTAAAATATTTATGACTACTGATGGTGTTAAATATACGCCAAATGGAACTATGAAGGAGATTGTGTCTGAATTATCTCAGGAGGGCTTCTCTAGAACCCACAGATCTCATATTATAAACCTTAAACATGTCAAGGAATCAAAGGGGTCTTGGGTAACACTTAAGGTAGAGAATGCTGGATTCCATGAACAGATATCTAAGGAGTGGGCAAAACATCCTTCTCTTAGAAAAGAAGTTCGTGCAACCATAAAAAAGGTTGTTCCCATAGGCAGAGCTTACAAAAATCCTTTCAGGCGTTCATTCTTAGGTCAAAATTCTATACGCCACCTTAAGGTAGCGTAATCAAAAAGCCGAGACTTTTGTCTCGACTTTTTTAATACTTTTTTATTATTTACCAATCCAACCTCTAACTTTCAATGCCTCTCTAGCTGCGTCTTGCTCTGCATCTTGTTTTGACTTCCCCTTTCCTTTAGCGATAAGTTCATCTCCGAAGTAAATCCCTGCTGTGAAATTCTTGTCATGATCTGGTCCGGTTTCGTGCAGCACAGCATATGCTGGTGTAACACCAACCTCTTCCTGAGATTTTTCTTGTACCCAACTTTTTGCATCTCGCCATGAACCCTCTTTTACAATCTTATCAATCTTCCCGTAGAGAGTCTCTGAAATAAATTTCTCAGCAGCATCATATCCTTGATCTAAGTAGATGGCTCCTATTATTGCCTCAAATGCGTTTGCCAGAATGTGCTGCCTAGCTCTCCCGGCATCTTTTGCTTCACCTTTAGAAAGCATCAAGAAATCATTCACCTCTAAAGCTTCTGAGCTCTCAGCAAGCGATATAGTATTTACCAAGGCGCTTCTATAGGCAGTTAATTCCCCTTCTGGATCATTGGGATATTTATCAAATAAGTATCTTGTGATAATTAGCTCCAAAACAGCATCGCCAAGAAACTCTAGACGTTCATTGTGTCCAGTTTCTATGTGTGGGTTTTCATTTATATATGACCTGTGAGTAAAGGCCGTGTTAATTAGTCCTTTGTCAGAAAAAGATACTCCAATCTTTTTCTCAAATAAAGATATGTCTTTCATGTTTAAAAACACAGACACGATTAAGTATAGAGAATCTATCCCTTACTCGTGTATGGGTTCATATTATTTACTAGTAATTTTTTCAATAGCTTGAGTCAGAAGATCTACAATACTTTCATATATTGTGAGATCTGCAATCTCAGATGCTGGGAACCACTTTGCATTGTCTAGGCCCCCTGATTCATTTTGAAGCTTCACGCTTTTATACTCAGCTTGCGCCAAGAAATATGAAACCTGCTTTCGGATTTTACCTTTTTCTGGGTGATTTGCAATATACTCTGTTTCTCCAAGCAAGCTATCAATTGTAATATCAAGATCTATTTCATCCTTAATCTCTCGGATAGCTGCATCCTCTGGGGTCTCGTCACTTTTTACTCCTCCTTTAGAAAGAGTCCAGTAACCAAACACGTCATGAACAAGGGCGAAGTACAAAGCCTCTTGATGCCAAGTATAAACCACAGCCCCAGCTTTTTTCTCGATTGGAAGCTTTGTAATATCAACCCCTTCTTTTTTCTTTCCAATATCATCCTTTCCTGGCTCCCCTAGCTCCTTGTAGACAGCACCAAGAACTCCGTTTACGAATTTACCGCTATTCTCACCACTAAATGTTTTTGCAAGCTCAATAGCTTCATTGATGGCCACTTTAGGTGGTACCTGCTTTCTATCTGAGAACAAAAGCTCTACAAGCCCAATACGTAGAACATTTCTGTCTACCGGGTTTATCTTATCAATAGGCCAATCTGGAGCAGCCTTGGCAATAATATCATCAAGTACTTTTTGCTTCTTAAGGACCTGATCTAGGAGTTCATTTATAAAGGCGTCATCAGAAAGACCTGGGGCAAATTCAGTAACATTCCTTTTGATAGCCTCTTCTGTATTTAATTCACCATTATTAAAATCCCACTCGAAGAGGGTTTGTAAAACAATTGAACGTGAAAGGTGCCTATTTGCCATAAAGAACTTTTATATAGATTAGATTAATACAGAATAATTGTAACAGAAAATAAAAAAAACAAGCAGTGGATTAAGTTAATTCCACTACTTGTTTTTTGCGGCCTTTTTTTCGGCCTTCTTAGCAACATCTAGAACTTGTCTTCCTCGATACAGACCAGTCTCTAGACTTGCTCTGTGTCTTAGATGAACTCCACCTGATTTTGCATCAGTGGTGATAGCTGTAGCCGCCACCTTGTGGTGAGATCTTCGATTCTTGCTATGTGATTTTGTGTGTCGCATTCGTATTACCATAGTTGGTATAAGTTACCATTGTTTATAAAAAAAGACAAGTGTTCCAAATAATCCAGGAAATGGTACTATTTCTAGTATGAACGCATCAGACAATGAACATTTGGCAAATATACGCCATACACTTGCCCACCTTTTGGCAGCTGCAGTTTTAGAAAAACACCCAGAAGCTAAGCTAACCCTTGGACCATCTGTGGATAATGGTTTCTATTATGATATCGATTTTGGAGAAACCAAGATAAATGATTCAGATCTAAAAGATTTCCAGAAGACAATGAGAAAGAAACTAGGTTCTTGGACAGATTTTTCTCACAGAGAAGTGTCAGCAGATGAAGCCAGAGAAATCTACAAAGGCAATACATACAAAACAGAACTGATAAACGAAATAGAGGCAAAGGGTGAGAAAATCACACTTTATACATCAGGAGACTTTACAGATCTTTGCAGAGGAGGTCATGTAGAAAGTCCAGCTAAGGAAATAGACGCTAAAGCTTTTGAGCTATCTCATGTCGCAGGAGCTTATTGGCGAGGAGATGAAAAGAACCAAATGCTTACTCGAATATACGGACTAGCATTTGAAACTCCAGAAGCACTAGCAGATTACAAAAAAATGCTTGAAGAAGCAAAGAAGCGAGACCACAGGAAGTTAGGTAAAGAATTAGACCTTTTCACTTTTTCAGATCTTGTTGGCCCTGGACTTCCGTTGTTTACACCAAAAGGAACTCTAATGAGAGACCTTATAGTCGAGAAGATTCAAAATATTCAAAAAGGTTTTGGGTATCAGAAAGTTACTATCCCTCACATAACAAAGAAGGATCTTTATGTAACATCTGGTCACTGGGATAAGTATGGAGATGACTTGTTTAAGGTAAAAGGAAATAGTGATACTGAGTTTGTGATGAAGCCTATGAACTGCCCTCACCACACACAAATATTCGACTCTAAGCCACGAAGTTACCGTGACCTCCCAGTTAGATTTATGGAATCAACAATGGTTTATAGAGATGAACAAGCCGGAGAACTTCTAGGTCTATCACGTGTTCGAAGTATCACCCAGGATGATGGTCATGTTTTCTGCACACCCGACCAAATGAAGCAAGAAGTAAGAAATATTGTATCTGTAATAAAACAATTCTACACATCTCTTGAAATGCTAAACGAAGGTCAATACTGGGTATCCTTATCTGTTCGTAGTGAAGAAAAGAAAGATAAATATCTGGGAGATGACGCAACTTGGGACACTGCAGAAAAAGCACTCGAGGAGGTAGCCAAAGAAGAAAACCTACCCTACAAAAGAGTTGAAGGAGAAGCTGCTTTCTATGGACCAAAACTAGACTTCCAATTCAAAGATGCTATCGGACGAGAATGGCAACTAGGAACAGCTCAGCTAGACTTCCAAATGCCCGCACGTTTCAATCTAGAATACACAGACAAGGATGGCTCAAAAAAAACACCAGTTATGATACACCGTGCTGTGGCAGGATCACTTGAAAGGTTTATGGCTGTTGCTATTGAGCACTTTGCTGGAGCCTTCCCATACTGGCTTTCACCTGTTCAAGTTGTAGTTCTTCCAGTAAACGACGAAGCTCATGGAGAGTACGCAGAATCGATTTATAGGCAACTTTTGAATTCTGGGATAAGAGCTGAATATGCAGCGGCAGATGATAGCTTGGGAAAAAGAGTCCGAAATGCCAAGCAAGAAAAGGTTCCATATATATTCATTCTGGGAGATAAAGAGAAAGATTCTAAAACAATAACAGCAGAAGGTAGAGAAGATGAGAAATTAGAAAACATAACAGTTGAAGAATTCATAAAAAAAACTAACTAAAAAAAAGGCATGCCAACCGGCACGCCTTTTTGTATTCTTAAAACCAATACATTCTATCTTCCTCTTCACAAAAATCTTCCCACAATTCAAATCTTCTATGGTGACGCTCTAATCCTTCATCAACAAGATTGGATATATCTCGCTTTGAAAAGTGATTTTCTATTTTTTTATACAGAAGTTGACTTGCATAATATCATAATAAATATACATGTCAATAGTATTTTTTATCCTTCACTATCTAAAGAATATAATTGCTTCTATTTAAAAAATCCAGGTCTAAACCTGGATTTTGATTTCTGTTTCGTAGATAATTTTAGGTATCTCTCTCAAGCTCTCAATTCTATGCTTGATGTCTTTACGGCCAACATGATTACCTCTAGGGTCATAAAGAGAAGCATTTACATATCCTGCCACAGGAATAATCTCCTTGGGTGCATCATCTATAAAAAGAATAGCTTTACCTGGAACTCTCTTTATTAGATCAATCTTAGGTGTACCCTTGAAATTTTGATTTCCAAGATGCACCCAAACATAGTGCATGCCTTCAATATACTGAAGTATCTCATGCTTTCTCAATAACCACCTCATTGTTGGACCAGCATTAAATTCTCTAGCTGTCACAATATGATTATCAAAATCTTCTGAAAGCATTGGCAGTATATCTAGCAAACCATCAACCGGATCCATTTGATCATGCCATTCTCTAGAATTTAAAAATTCGGAAGCTAAGTCCTCGTATACCTCTCCTCGAGTAGGAACTGGTCCTTCTGGGCGATACTTGGCGATCACAGCATCTAAATATGGATGCTCTGAATAATCTTCAATAGTAGATTTAATGTCGTACTTTTGATTCATGTATAGAACAAGTAATTCTAAAGTCTTAAACATGGTCTCATCGAAATCCCAAAAAATATTTCCTCTGTACATTTTCTATCTATTTTTAGTTGTGTGTTTGAGCTCAAATTACACTGAAGAACCAAGTAAGTCAACCTCTATTTTTTTTGATATAATGTAAGTATTATTATAATAAATAAATAAAATGACAAACAACAACCTACACAACTTGATGACTCAAATGACTCAAGAGCAAAAATCACTTTGGCGAATTGAAAAGCATTACATAGAGGAAGCTGTATCAGAAGAAGAAAAAGCTCTTTGGGAGAAAATGAAAGAAGATAAGAAAAAACATATTGAAGATTTCAAGAAACTTATAAAAGAGAATATCTAGCAAAAAAAAAGAGCCTTCGGAGGCTCTTTTTTTTGCTATTACATAATACTTTTAAAGAAATTAAATCTTTTTTTCAATTTTATCTCGTAGATGATTATAGAACATGGTTCGGCTTACTGAATTTGATTCTTCATCATATTTTTTAGCTAGCTCAGCAGATGTTTTTAAAAGAAAATCTTCTTTCATTGCATTTCTCTGATTATGTAAATCATCCACTTGTTTCTGACGATTTCTCAGATCTATATTAGTAGGATGGCTATAGTATTGCCGACCTATCTCTCTTAAGGCTATATTATCCTCCTGACTAAATCTCTCACTTGAACCTGAAACCCGATCAATTGTCACAATATCAGACAAACCATTTCTAAAATCACTCGCTCTCAATTCATCGCTTTTACCATAATATTTATTAACAATATCCAAACGTCTTTGAAGAATTTTCTGCAAATCTCGCTTATACAATTCTTGAATCTGGGGATCATTTACAATATTTTCAGCTTCTTGATTTAGTTTATCGATCTCAGCTTTAATATTAGAGACTTCTTCTAACACATCTTTATCACCCTCAAAAGCTTCACGAACCAAGGGTTCTTTTAATCTTGAATCAAGACTATAAGCACTTCTTGCAGCTTCAATACGTTCGTTATTAATATCATCAATTTCCTTTCTTAATGGGTCATCTTCAGCAACCACCCCATTAGACTCTCTGTCTGCCAATTCATAATGTTTTTGATTTAATTTATCTTGTATAGACTTTAACCTAGCCTGCTCTACGGAAACCTCAGCTTGGGCTTCTGCAAACCTTTGAGTAATATCGCCTGGTTTTTCTATTGAATCTTTATCGCCATCAGGCAACAAATCATTCATACTAGATACCCCTCTCTCAATAATAAGATCCTTCTCAGCCTCAATCTCAGAAAGTTGGTCAGCTATATCTTCTGGAGAGCCACCTTGTTTTATCATTTCATTTTTTTGATAATCTGGTATTTCAGCGGCCATCTCACCACTTTTATCAAGAGAATTAACACTTTCCTTTATTAAATCCTGTAGAGCCATCTCAACATCATTATGAAGACTCTCCATACCTGGTTGACCTTCAGAAAGCTCAGAGAGTTCTTTTAAAGAATCAATGTCTCCGATTTCTTTCAATTCCTGAATCTGCTTTTGCTCCTCTGTTTGCTCAATATTTTCTTTCATAATTAAATACTAGACTGAATATCCTTTCTCAGATCTTCAATCTTTTTTTCTCTTAATTTAGCAATATAGTTTGAAACAATGGCGTCTTTTTTAGCGCGAAGCTTTGAAAGCTTAGCCAGGGTCTCTTCTTCTATTTTTTTAATTTCTTTTGAAACATCCTCTTTATCCATACCTTAATTATATCACCAATTTAAAAAGACCGTGCGGTAACACGGCCTTTTTTTAATTTCACTTGCATATTAAACATCAACCTCAGCTAGCTTTGCGTTTGAAGTAATGAATAGTTTTCGTGGTGGAACCTCACTTCCCATAAGAGTATCAAATGTTCTGTCAGCTTCTTGAGCATCATCGATATTTATCTGCTTTAGAACTCGATTCTTTGGATCCATGGTTGTCTCCCAAAGCTCTTCTGGGTTCATTTCCCCGAGACCCTTGTATCGTTGAATCTTGAACTTCTTGGCTTTAGTAGAACCCTTAGCTGCCTTTGCGTCAGCATCTTCCTCAGATACTTCATCGTCACTATTACCATCCTCTCCTTCTTCCACGTCAGCATCTCCAACAATGGCGAATTTTTCTTCATCTGTGTAAGCATATTGAACGACCTTCCCTTGAGTAATTTTATAAAGTGGTGGCTGAGCAATGTACAGGAATCCAGCTTCAACAACAGGCTTAAAGTATCGATAGAACAAAGTCAGGAGCAGTGTAGCGATGTGGGCACCGTCAACGTCGGCGTCAGTCGCAATTATTATTTTCTTGTATCTAATTGCATCTAAGTTGAATGTCTCACCAATAGCGGTCCCCATAGCGATCACAAGTGCCTTTACTTCTTTTGAAGCAAGCATCTTATCTAGTCGCGCCCGCTCTACATTCAAAATCTTTCCTCGAAGAGGTAAAATAGCCTGAGTAGCTCGGTCTCTACCCTGCTTAGCAGAACCTCCAGCAGAGTCTCCCTCTACAATGAATATCTCTGAATCATTTGGATCTTTAGACTGACAGTCTGCCAGCTTTCCAGGTAGAGTTAGACCCTCTAAAGCCCCCTTTCTGAGAACTGAGTCCTTGGCGGCTTTAGCTGCTTTTCTAGCCCGAAGAGCCAAAACAGCCTTATTTATGATTTGTCTTCCCTCATCTGGATTCTCCTCTAGGAAATCACCAAAAGCTTCTGCAAAGACTGTCTCCGTAGCACCACGAGCCTCTGTAGAACCAAGCTTTCCTTTTGTTTGACCTTCAAATTGAATCTCCTCAAGTTTTACAGAAATTACAGCTGTGATTCCTTCAAGTAAGTCTTCACCAGAAAATGCTCCATCTTTTTCAGAAACTAAATTGTTTTTCTTAGCGTAATTATTTATGGTCCGAGTCAAAGCAGTTTTGAATCCTGTTACATGCATCCCCCCATCGGCAGTGTAGATATTGTTTGCAAAAGGAACAAGTCTTGAAGAAATATCATCCACATACTGAAGAGCTATTTCTACACCAACACCGTCATTTTCTTTTTCTATATGGAAAATTGTCTTGTGAACGGCTTTTTGTCCTTGGTTGTAAAATGCAACAAGAGACCTTAGCCCCCCTTCGAAATAGTACGTCTGAGATGGGGCTTCTAAGCCAAGATCTCTGAACCAGAAAATGTCATCTGATTTTTTCGAAACAGGTAATCCTGTTTTTTCCGTTATCTCTCTAGCATCAATAACTCGAACCCTAAGCTCTCGCACTAAGTATGCCTGTTGTCTAAGTCTATTTATTATAGTTTTAAAATTATAAATAATAGTCTCTGTAAAAATAGAAGCATCTGGCTTGAAGGTAATGATTGTTCCGTTATTCTTTGTTTTACCAACCTTTTTAACATCTCCCTTTTTCTTTCCTATTTCATATTCTTGAACATGAACTTCTCCATCTCTATGAACTTCAGCCTTTGTATATGTAGAAAGCGCATTAACAACAGATGCTCCTACTCCATGAAGTCCACCAGATACCTTATATCCAGATCCTCCAAATTTTCCTCCAGCATGGAGTGTTGTCATAATTGTATCGAGAGCAGAGACTTTTGTTTTAGGGTGCTTGTCAACTGGAATACCTCGCCCGTTGTCCGCGACACGAATCATATTGTCGGGAAGAATAACAACCTCAATCTCATCACAGTGCCCAGCCATGGCTTCGTCTCTAGAGTTATCAAAAATCTCCCACACTAAGTGATGAAGACCGATAGTTCCAGTAGAACCAATATACATACCCGGTCTCTTTCGTACAGGTTCAAGACCCTCAAGAACTGAGATATCTGCTGCACTATATCCTTTTGTGTCTACTTTTTTTGCAGACTTTTTTATTGATTCTTTCTTTGACATATGTTGAAATTATGGGAATTATTACTGTTTAAGTCACTAAATTATAGCATATTTAGGTTTAAAATCCCAACCATTATTAGACTAATAACCATCAAAAAAGCCTTACTCTGTAAGGCTTTTTTGATGGTTATTTATTATATATGAGTTTGAATAACTTCCTGCAGAGGTGTCCCATTTACACGAACGTCAACACTTTGAACTGTCGAAAATTGAGTTAATGTATTATACAACGAAGAAATAGCAGATGCTGTTCCACAAGAACCTCCTGTAGCAAAGAAATTCTCATCCACGTCAACATACGCAACCCCGCCGCTTATAGATAGAGAATTAATATTAGAGCTTGAGGGGATACTTGTTCGAAACCCATTTGCGTACTCTAAAGGAGTTGGCCCTATAATCAACTGATTAAGAGCGGCCATCCCCACAGACTGAGTATAAGGAACAACTCTTTCAGACGGAAATGAATCTTGGCAATTTACTAAATTCGGGTCATTTGAAATATTGTTATAATAAACATTAATGGTCATTGATTCCCCGGTTTGAGACAAATTTATTGGAACATATACCACTTGAGGAACATAAGGAGTTCCGTCTTCCCCCAAATCACCTCTTTCTGTAATAACTAAATGGGCTGGACCAGAAACACCTCCACTTATAGATGGAATAGAAGCACTAAAGCTTGCTGGATATTCAGACTCCGTATAGTAGCCCCCCGTCATCCGAACAAGTCGATCTGTTGGCTGCCCACCAGAAACCAGAACTTGCCCACCCTGCTCTATGTGAGCAAAACCAGCTTCACCTTCAAAAATCCCCCAACACCCATAATCAATAGTCCCAGTAATCTCTAGAGGAAAACTTACAACAGACCCAGCAACTGGGCTATTTACAGTTAGGCAGGACTCTTCAGAGGTTCCTACGACAACATCTTGAGAAGAGCCATTTTCACTATTCTCTATAATATCAATCTCAGATCCGTCGCCAACTGGGCTATTAAAAACATTTTGGTAAACCACCACCCCACCTAAAGCAAGCACAGCGACAATTATTCCAATTAATATCATTCCAAATCCTTTTGTATTTCTTATATTCATTAATTATTTTTAATTATCTTGTAATGTTATTTAAGACGTATTAATCATAGCATCCTTACACTTAAAAAAGCCCATAATTAGGACTTCTTTAGGTTTCGAATCATCTCCTTTATCTCTTCTAGATCCTCCTGCATATCCCGTATTTCATGCTCAGCTTTTCTATTTACTGAGTAATCATACTCAGCCATAGATCGGTCACGATCTGCTTGTCTATTTTGACTCATTAGAATAATTGGAGCTTGAATGGCTGCTAGACAGGACAAGGCTAAATTAAGAAATATAAAAGGGTATGGATCCCATGACCCAATCCAAGCAAAAACGTTTAAAATAATCCATCCAGTCAAAAATAAAAAGAAAATTATTATAAATGACCAACTTCCCATCATAGAAGCCAATCGATCAGCCGCTCTCTGAGAAAAGGTTAATTTCTTTCTAGGTCGGAAATCCTGTGGTTGATATTCTTTTTTTCCTTTAATTTCTTCCATTGTTTTTATTATACTATCTTTTCAGATTATCGAAGCTCCCAATCTCCTTTTGAGTTAATCTCTTCATATACCGGACCCATAACAGCATTTATTTCTTCATCTGTTAGGGTTCGGTCGTCTGCTTGAAATACTAGTCTATATAGGTAAGATACCCTTCCCTCTTTTTCAAATTCATCGATCATTCTAGGTTCTCGAACAGAGAGCTCTAAGCCACTTAGAATTTCTTCAAGCTCAGGTTTTGAATCCCTGCTTGGAAGCCACACAGAGACATCTCGGCTTATGCTTGGTTGAAGTGAGAAGTTCTTAAACACAAAAGCTTTACCAGATTCACTAAATGAATAATCATCTATAGGCTCTGGCAAATCTTCTACAAGTTTTGAAAGATTAAATTCAATCACTCCAGAATCATCTACTTCAGAAAGTGATTGGTGTTTTGTAATATCAACACCCATTTTTTCACTGAGAAGACCAAGAGTTTTCTCCAGTCTTTCTACTGCATCTTTTTTGGTCTTCTTATTTCCATGAACGATGTCTGTCAGACCAAGCCCTAGAGCAACGTATTCACCACACTCTATAAAGACTGTTCCTATCTCAAATATATTTATCTCCTCTACGCCTAATAAGTCTCGATTGTTTACATTTTTCTCGATTGATTCTTTCATTCCTCGATGCAAACTTGGGCGTAGATACCCTTTGTCAGAAGCGATAGCGTTTAAGGTTTTAACTTCGCCCTTGTCCCAGAAATTGTATGTATAAACTTCAAAGAAGCCTTGCTCAACAAGGAGCTGTCTAATTACTCCACTGTAATAAAATATTTTGTTTAATGCTGGATTATAAAATCCTTCTGGAAGTGTTGCAGGAATATTTTCAAATCCGTACATTCGAGCCACTTCCTCAATCAAATCCTGCTTGATCCGAATATCCATTCGGAAATCTGGCACAGATACAGTGAACACTTCTCCGTCTTCTGTATGAGGAAGCTCGAGTGAGTCAAAAATCTCTGAGACTTTTTCTTTTGAAATCTCTACTCCAACCACAGAATTGATATCCTCTAGTGACACAGACACCTCAGCCTTCTCTTCTTTGTTTGGATATATATCCACCACAGGACCAATTTTTGCATCAGGACAAAGTTCTACAATCAAATCTGTCACCCGCTCCATAGCCTCTAATGCAAGCTCACAAGTAGGTTTATTTTCAAATCGCTTGGATGAATCTGTCTGAATTCCAACTCTCCGTGAAGTCTGTCGTGTAGAAAGCGGATTGAAGTTTGCAGACTCTAAAACAATATTTACTGTACCTGCATCCACCTCAGCCTTTTTCCCGCCCTTAATCCCTGCGACAGCAAGAGGTGACTCTTCGTCAGCAATTACCAAATCATCATTTGTGAGGGATTTTTCTTCTCCTGTGAGGGTTACGATTTCTTCTCCCTCATGTGCATTTCGCACCACAATTCCACCTGAGAGCTTGTCCATATCAAATGCATGTAAGGGTTGCCCCAAATCAAACATCACATAGTTTGTAGAATCGACTACGTTGTTTATGCTTTTCTGCCCTATAGCCACGAGCTGATCCTTTAACCAGTTGGGAGTCTCTGAAATCTTCACACCTCGAATCACTCGAGAAATATACCTCCGGCATTTTTCTACATCTTGTACATCTACATCCACAACATCAGAAACCTTTTCTACATCCCGCCGTCGATATCGATCGGTCTTGAGAGATTCTCCGAGTACAGCACTAAGCTCTCGAGCGATTCCACGGTGAGAAAGTGCATCATGAGCCCTGTTTGGCAAGACATCAAAATCAAGCACTGAATCTCCGTTTACCACTTCTATCCCCTCTGGCTCAAATGAGCGCACAGACAAAATCTCCTCCACCCTCTCTGGTGTAGGAATTTCTGCATCAAAATATGATTGTAGCCAGTTGTATGATATTTTCATGATTAAAATTGCTCAACAACTCTTAGGTCTCCGTTATAAAACATACGCACATCTGGCACGTTGTACTTCATCATGACCATTCGGTCGACCCCAATCCCAAATGCAAATCCCTGATACTTCTCAGGGTCAATCCCCACAGCATTGAGTACTTCTGGATGAACCATTCCAGCTCCGAGAACCTCGAGCCATTTACCATTGAATTTTAAATCTACCTCCACGCCAGGTTCAACAAAGGGAAAGTATCCCGGCCGTAGTCTGATCTCAACATCACCCCCAAAGAATTTTTTAAAGAATTCTAAAAGCACCCCCTTGAGATTTGCCAGAGAAATATTTTCTCCAACCATAAGCCCTTCTATCTGATGAAACTGAATCTCATGAGTAGAATCTGTGGCTTCGTTTCGAAATACTTTTCCTGGAGCAATTACAGCAAGCGGTGGTTTATTACCGTCCTTTATAAATTTCTCCATGTATCTGATTTGCACGCTAGATGTGTGTGTACGCATAACCACCTCCTCATCATCTGACTTCTTTATAAAAAGAGTGTCCTGCATATCACGTGCAGGGTGATCCTTAGGCACATTTAGTGCATCGAAGTTGTGCCATCCATCCTCCATTTCTGGACCTGTGGCAACAGAAAAACCAAGACTTTCAAATATCTTAACTGCGTCTTGCATGACCACTGTAAGTGGGTGTAAGTGTCCTTTCATAAGGATAATAATAGCTCAAAATCTTTATTAAATAAAGCAAATAAAAAAACACCCAAACTGGGTGTTCTCTGAGGTTTATATACCCTCTCTTTTTTCTGAAAGAAGATTTTTATGAAAATTTCCTTCTTCTCCACCTAAAAGAAATGTTACTCGAACAATCGCATATTCATCTAATTTCTCGATCCCCTTTCTTGGATCATAGACAGTCTCTTCGAAGACCACGTCTTCATTTAGAGCATAGATGATTACCTTGAACTCATTCACCCCACACTGATCTTCGTGTGAGATCATTATGAATTCTTTACCACCTTCTTTGTACTCATAAACTGAGAAACATTCAGTATAATACCCAAGGACGCTATTCGCATTTGCATACAACACAGCAACCGAAAGCATTGCAATCATCAAAATAACAATGGTTTTTTTAGAGAGTAACTTGTCATCACTCCTGCTTACTTTTTTACTCATTCACTTTTTTATTTGGTTTAAAGAACAACAGATGAAAGATGTTATCACACGAATAAAAAAATGCAATATAAAAGAGGGCTCAATATGAACCCTCTAAAATAACCTCTCCTGTCTCTTCATCCTTAATGAAAATCTTTGAACCTTTCTCAATGTAGAATATTGGACAAGGTGTGTCGCTTGTCAGAATACCACCAGATGCAATATTTCCATCTAGAGTGACAACAACTCTATATTCCCCGTAATCACAAGCATAGATAGTTAGCTCTGTTCCAGCTTTCTCAAAAACGAAGCAGCTGCTATCTAATCCTTGAGCCTTAGCACTACCCTGCCACACTACAGCGAAAGTAAGAATTAACATTACAACCAATATGACCCTTCCACACCAATCACCAATCTTTTGTTTAATTGTCTTTCCTTCCAAAATATTTGTTTTTTGATTTTCAAGAAATACTATCATAGACAATAATAAATACAATCAATATTTATTTATACTGTGAATAGCATTTATATTAAAAACCACTTTAAGAGTGGTTTTTAATATCTACATCTTTAGCTTTTCATTTAGGTAACCCTTATTAATCTTTGCATTTTTAGTTATCTCGTTTACAACGGCCTCACCTTTTATCTCTTCCACTCTCAGGCTGTATTCTCCGTTGTTTGCAAGAAGATGATACCTTCCATACTTATCAGCTACTGTATGTTTTATTTCCTGATTTAGTCTTGGGGAAATAAGTTTCAGGATAGCATATGGTACTGGATCCCCATTTGAATCTGTTACAGACCCATTTGGTCTTCCACCAAGTCCTGTTTTCTTAATAACAGCAAATACTATATATAGTGCAAATGTCCCGATATTGTATGGAGCTGGGAAGAAGATCAGGGCTAATGTAGCAACAGCAAACCCTAGGTAGAACAATATATCCCCAATTTTTGTGATTACATAATCTCTTTTCTTAAAGAATTTAAGCCTATTATTATCTATCTTGTCCTGCTCATTCCAGTTCAAAGCTGTTGGATCAAGAGGGATGTTTTTTGTAACAATCTGACCCTGCTCAGCAACTTCAAATGGTGCTCCGAAATATAGATCTTGATACAGGTGATCACTAAGCTGACCAATAAGTGCATGTGAAGGGAAATCATAATCTTTCTTCTTTGCAGATATTCGATATGTTCCAGGTTGGTCGATAAGGAATGAATATCTTCCATCCATATCTGTGATAGCGTTCTTCTCATCACCTGTTTGAATATTTGTAAGAGTTACATATACAGGATCTAGAGGTCTCTTTGTCTTAGCATCATAAACTGTACCCCATGGTCTTTGCTTCTTCTTTAATCCAAGAGCAGTCAAGAATAAGTTCCAAAGTCTTGCAGGGAGAAGTAGCAACTCAGATCCAGCCAGAGGTGCGGCAAATGCTCCAGCAATAGCAGAGATTATTCCAACAACAAGAGCCACAGCCACCCCGACTTTAGTTTCTGGTTTGTCTACAAAGTTTGCAATATCAACGGTTCTGAAAATAATTGGCTCTGTCGGACCAATAACATCTATAGGTGTGTCATCAACAGTTGGGATGTCTCCTCCAGAAGGATCTGAAATATCACCTGGGCTTATAGGCTCAAGGGGGTCAATAAGGTCAATATCAGGATCATCTTGCGGGTACAAACATGAATTAGCATTTTGAGTGGCGTCTGGATTATAGTTCAAAGCAGAAGGATCCATACATCCAATAACAGGAATATTTTCATACTGACAAGAATTATTATTCTCTGTAGCAAGAGGATTATAGTTCAGAGCTGTTGAGTCTGTACAACCTAGGACCTCAGTCTCTTGATCATACTGACATGAATTATCATCTTCATTTGCGTTTTGATTGTAGTTCAAAGCTTCTTGGTCTGTACACCCTAGAGTCTCTGGAGCAATTATTGGATCAGCAAGAACCTCAAGACTAACAACAGGACATTCAGCCTCACGCCCCTCATTGTCAGTTGTTATAATCTCTATATCATGTTGCCCAACCCCTAGATCTGAACCAAGAATATCTTGAGGCGAAGACTCTCCATTCAAATCATACGGAGGATTCCCTCCTGTTGAACTCCAAGATAGAGTAGTTGTATCACTAAGGAATATAACTGAACTGCTCAAGGTTGTCTCATTACATACAAAAGGTGACACTACCTCCAAATCAGCAGTACATTGAGCTGTCTGTGGCTCAGGAAAAGAACTGTCTGTAACTGAAACATCGAAAGTAAAGCTTGCGATTGATTCACCCTCCTCTAGATCAGGAGCAACTACAACCATAGATGACTCTTCTTCATCTATATAAGGCTCCACACCACCTGTTATATCCCAAGATAAAGTGGTTTCTTCACCCTCGGTCACCGATGAATCGCTGAAGCTGGCTGTACACATAAGTGGGTCAGGTTGAATAACCTCAACTTCTTCTTCACAAGTTGTAGCGCCCCATTGGTTAATAGCATCGAAGAAAAATCTTGTTGTCTGAGTTATAAATTGAGGCAGAATAGTAATACCTGTGGTTGATTTGTGATATATCTGCTCGTAATTTGATATAGAAGGTTTGTCATCTGAAAGTTTAAAATAAAAGTCTCCAGACCCAACAGCTCCCCACACAAGATTCAAAACGCTTCCTAGATTTATAGATTGTGGCGCAGACAGAGAGCAAACTGGTGGCGGTGTGTATGGAGGCCCCCCACCATTATCATCAAAGTCTACTGATAAAGACGTATTTGAATATCCATTAATTGCTGCAGCCGAACCTCCAGTAAATGCATCGCCTAGGAATGTAAGTCCCATGTTTGAGATGTCGTCTGCATCTTGATGTGCAGCGGCTGTTCCAGTAAGTGAGACAGTGGCTGTTGTGTTAGATGTTCCAGTTACAACCATAGTTAATCCTGTTGGAACGTTTGAAACTGTATAGTGAGTAGAGATTGTCATGGCTCCAGAGGTGGCTGCGACAAAAGTGTCCCCCGTTAAAGTAATGTTTGCCGTTGTTGTGATTGTTCCGTCGTTTGATCCTGATTCTGAAAAAGTAGTAGTGTCATACGTTACAGATACACATCCGTCCCCACCGTCAGTGATTGTCCACAAGTCAGATGCGATCATATTTGCACGAGCTGCAGACCCAGCACAGTAGGTACTGTTTCCCCCGGAGAAGGTTACCCCGCTTTGGAGTGTTTGTGCGTTCCAGCCGATTAAGAGTGAGTCGTAGTTTGATTGGGAGAGGGTTACGTCATCCAAAAATTGAGTTGCATCTGTAACAGATGTTACGTCCCATGAACCAAGGTCTTGATCGAAAGAGGTTGCACCATAAAACATACCGAGCATGATATCTACAGAAGACATATCCCAGCTTGAAAGATCTTGGTTGAAGGAGGTGGCGCCCGAAAATGTCTGGCTCATATCCGTAACTAAAGCAATGTCAGCACCCCACGCATTAAGGGGTTGATTAAAAGAGACTGCACCAAGGAACATATACGACATATCAGTAACACCCGAAACATCCCAAGAAGAAATGTCTTGGTTGAAGGAGGTGGCGCCCGAAAACATTTGAGATGTGTTTGTTAGACTTCCTGTGTTCCACCCAGAGATATCTTGGTTAAATGAACTGGCAGATTGAAACATACTACCCATATTCACAACAAGTGCAGTGTCATTACCCCAGACACCTATTGGTTGATCAAAAGAATTAGCGTTAAAGAACATAGAAGACATACCTGTAACACTTGACACATCCCATCCTGAAATGTCTTGATTAAAAGAGACCGCACTAAAGAACATACCCGCCATATAAGTAACACCTGAAACATTCCAAGAAGAGATGTCTTGGTTGAAGGAGATGGCATCTTGGAACATATATGAAGTATCTGTAACAGAAGATAAATCAGGTGAATCAGTTGCATTTACCTCTAAGTTAGCCGCACCACTAAAAGCACTCGCCATACTTGTCCAAACCTGATTACCCCACTGATCAACATCTAGGATCTTTAATTTATCTCCACTGTTATTAAAATAAATTCTAGGAAAATCTCCAGTAATTCGGATAGTGTAAGTTCCGGCTACTCCGAAATCAAAAGTAACATCACCAGTATAGAGCGTCGCTTCATCGACACCACCCCCATAAGTATTGACGTCAGTAAAATCACCATCGTTGTTCCAGTCAACCTTATATGAGTATCCTGCTCCTGTGGTTGGAATAGTGATTGAGGTTGAATTTGAGGTTCCAGCATTGTTTGTTTTCCATGTGGTTACGAAGTCATCGGTAGACAAAACTGCTGGATCATCAAAATCAACACTCAACCCTGTATTTGCATACCCAGTAATTCCCGCAGCATTTCCTCCCGTGAAGGCAGCATTGGTGAATGTAAGTCCCATGTTTGAAATATCGTTTGCATTTGCGTGGGCTGCGGCTGTTCCAGTAAGTGCAACAGTGGCTGTTGTACCTGAAGTTCCAGTTACAACCATGGTTAATCCTGATGGTACATTGGCTACTGTGTAGTCATCACTGATTGTCATTGCTCCACCAGAGGTTTTGAAGGTGTCTCCTGTGAGGGTTAGTGTGGCAGTGGTTGATATTGTTCCGTCGTTTAAACCACTCTCAGTAAATGTTGCTGTTGAGTATGAAAGAGTTCCTGGGTCAATAAAGTCAACCGATCCATTTGCATCGGTATAGTTTGTTACGTTCGATGCTGTTGCAGTGTTTGTAAATGCACCATCTTCGAATGTGATTGTTAGATCGGTTACATCGTTAACATCAGCATGGTTTGTCGCATTACCAGTAAAAGTAAGTGTAGCTGTTGTTCCCCCTCCGTTTACAGTCATAACTGCGGTTATTCCTGCTGGTTTGTTTGTAAGTGTAAAGTGAGTGTTTTCTGTAAGTGTAGAACCTGCGTTTATGAATGTGTCATCTGTTAGTGTTGCGACTCTAGATCCGGTAACTGATCCATCGTTGGATCCTGATTCGGTGAAGTTTCCGGAGTATGAGAGAGAAGCACAATCTTGACCACCATCTGTAATTGTCCATAGATCAGATGAGATCATGTTTGCACGAGCTGCAGAACCTACACAGTAGGTGCTGTTTCCTCCACTAAAGGTTAATCCACTATTTAGCACTTGTGCGTTCCAGCCGATTAGGAGTGAGTCATAGTTTGACTGGGAAAGAGTAACCCCATCAAACATATCATCTGCATATGAAAGAGATGTGACATCCCAATCCCCCAAATCCTGATCGAAAGATGTGGCCCCCTGGAACATTCGGCCAGCAATTGAAAACGAAGAAGTCTCCCATAAATCTAGGGGTTGGTTAAAAGATATTGCACCTTGAAACATGTCATAAAGTGATGTAGCACTCGAAAGACTCCAAGAGTTTAGAGGTTGGTTAAAAGATGTGGCACCATCAAACATATATATGGTTGATGTTACAGATGAAACGTCCCAACCTGACAAACTTCCATTAAAGGAAGTTGCATCCTGAAACATACTAACCATATTTGTCACAGAAGAAACATCCCAAGAGTTTAGATCCTGGTTAAAATCTGATGCCCCCTCAAACATACCCTGCATAGTTTCTACAGACGAAACATCAGTACCCCAAGCATTGAGCGGCTGGTTAAAATCTGATGCCTCTTTAAACATGTAACTCATGTCCACCACAGATGAAACATCCCAGGCAGAAATATCCTGGTTGAAGGCAAAGGCTGTCTGGAACATACCTTGAGTACTTGTTACATTCGATACATCCCAGGCAGAAATATCACTATTCATAGTATCTGCTCTAAGGAACATAAAACTCATGTCTGTTACCGATGAAAGATCTGGCGAATCAGTGGCAGAGATATCCAAGTAATAGGCACCTGCGAAAGCATTCGCCATGGAGGTCCAGACCTGGTCACCCCACTGATCAACAGAACGTATCTTGAATCTATCTGCTCCGAAATTAAGATAAAACCTTGGAAAGTCTCCCCTAATTCGGACGGTGTAAGTTCCAGTAACACCGTAATCATGCGTCACATCTCCTGTTAGACCAAATTCATCAAATATACCGTCATTATCCCAGTCCACGTCGTAATCATAGGTCTCCCCCGGGAATGTTGGGATTGTGATTGAGGTTGATGTAAATGGAGGATTTTCCCAGGTTGTTACGAATTCACTTGCAGAATAAGTTGTGAAATCAACAGTACCCACAGCATCGGTATAGTTGGCAACATTTGTTGCTTCTAGGGCTGTTGCAAAAGCGCTATCTAAAAATGTAATCATTAGATTAGAGACATCGTTTGCATTTGCATGGTTTGTGGCGTTTCCTGTGAATGTAAGAGTAGCTGTTGTTCCACCTCCATTTACATTCATAACAGCAGTTAGTCCTGCTGGTTTGTTTGTAAGTGTGAAGTGGGTACCTTCCGTAAGAGTGGAGCCTGCGTTTACAAAAGTATCATCAGTCAGTGTGGCCACTCGTGACCCATCCACCGATCCATCATTCGCCACAGCCTCTGTGAAGTTTCCAGCATAGGCTAGAGACCTGGTTAGAGTAGAGTAGACTCTCACTGAAACTCCCGCATCTGTGAGAGAATCAAAATAAGAAACAAGTACTTCACCCACTGAATTTATAGAAATGTCTGAACCAAAAAAAGGGAATGCGTCTGAGAAAGCAGAGAGGGTGCCAAGATCCACCCAAGACGAACCGTTATACGTTTTAACTCCTATTAAATTAGATACACCATTATTATCTGTGTATGTAATATATGGAACTCCGCTAGAATCTATCTCGAACCTTTGATAATTAGATGAAGTATTGTCAGAGAAACCAGCCAACCCAACTGTTGTCCATGTTCCGCTGACGTAGCTCATAACATGAACTTTTTGACCATAATCAGAATCACCAAAAGCAACATAAGGGGTGGTAGTTGCTCCAGAAGTATCAAGAGCTAAATCAAGATAGCTAGCATCACCAGAACCAAATTCATATAAACCAATTGTGTCCCATGTTGTTCCATTAAAAGATTTAACAACAGGTTTTGATGGGGTACCTGTATCTACAAAAGATATGTATGGCGTAGCACCGTCAAATTCGATCTGATGATAAGCTGAGTGAAAAGTTGATTGCTCCGCAGCCCCAAGAGTATCCCACGTTGTTCCATTCCATTTTTTTACTGTGGCCCTAGTCCCAGATGTAGATAACGGGTCCCGATAAATAACATAAGGTAAACTCCCGTCCACATCATTTTCTGTGTCCATGTCAAAATTCCGACCAACATTACCAGAACTCATATTCTCAGAACCTATAGTGCTCCAAGTAACTCCATTCCATTCTTTAATAGTCAAACCGCCACTATTCGCAGCGTCAGAATAAGCAATATATAAGTTTCCTGGACTAGAATATGACTTAGCAAGTCTCATGTATTCGGTCGTGCTGGCGGAAATACCAGGCAAACCAACATTTGTCCATGTTCCTGATGTATAGGTCATAACGGAAACTCTGTCTGATAGATCTGGGTCAGAGAATGCAATATATGGTGTGTCGTCTATTATGACTAAATCATGAGAGTTCCCAAGATATTCCATACCACCAAATTTTCCATTACCAACGAGATCCCAATCAGAAGTCGCTCTCGCAGGAAAAAAAGATATCGCCATATAGGCAACAACAACAAATATAAGGAATATTTGAGCTTTTAAAATTGTTTTTTTAAAACGGTGCATTTTTTGATTATACCCTTATATTATAACCCATATTAAAAAGGCGAGAAAGAATTCCCGCCTTAAATCACTGGATAACCAGCTTCTTTATTTTTCCTTTGTTTTTACCTATTGTATACACACCTGATGACAATCCTCTTAGGTCAACTTCTTGACCATTTGAGCTAGTAACAGAAATTGTTTCTAAGGCTCTACCAAAGGAGTCTTTTACATCATAGTTGCCACATAACCCAAAGAAATAAAATTGACCATTTGAAGGGTTTGGATAGATCTCAAGCACCTGATTTGACTGCAAACCCTGAATTCCCGTTTGGACCAAAGGCTCATTTGGTAAAGGATAGGCTTCAGCTGGAATTTTTCCAAAGAACTGGAAGTTTCCATCATGACCGTACCCACCCATCTTACCTGTTATCCAGATAAACTTTCCTTCTTGATCTAGTCTAGCATGACCCATTTGGGTGACCCATGAAATTAATTGGTCAACAGGCAGCTCGCTCTTAACATTGTATATGGAATCCCCACACCAAATTGATGAACCGTCATCAATGTTTTGACCTAAAGGTACATTTGTTAAAAGACCAAGTCTAATCTGCTCTTTAAATGCAAATCTTGGATGCTTACCAGATTCACTCCAGTCATTCTCATGAGCTATACCAGATACAACATCTGCTGTGACTCTCTTACCTTGATACAAGACATCATAGAATTCAGCAATACTATCACTACTCCAACCAACCCCCCATGGAGTTGTGAAGTTAGAAGTATACAAACCATTCGGACTTGTATATTCGTAGTTGACTTCAACAGAAGAAATCCCACTGTAATCAAATACACCAGCAAAAGTGTTTGTGCTAAATGCAAACAATCCTTCTTCTGGATTGTCCACTGCATAACCAACAGAACCACTCGACAGGAAAACTGTTTCAGGATCTTCTCCTGAGATGTCCCATAGCTCAACCTGATCGAAATCTCGTTCGACAAGCAGGCTGTATCCACCCACAATTATTTTTGGAATAACACCTTCGTCAAACCAATAACTGAAGTCTACAACCTCTTCTAGATTAGTTGCTCTAATTATTAGCCTAGCCGGATGATCTGTCATTGGTGCAAATGTAGTTGCTTTAATGGCGACAATCAACTTGTCTCCATAAACAACAGCATCTTTTGCAAATAGACCAAAGTTTGATTCGTAGGTTTCGCTTTCCAGTAAATCCCCTTGTGAATCAACATGGTTCACAAATATCCTGCCGTTTTCAAGGGAGCCAACGATAAACGCTGTTCCATCCAAAAGAGGTACCGGAATATTGTCTACTCCGTTTACATTACAAGATGCGTTTGGGTCGATGACATGCGACCCTCGGAAAAAATGTTGAGCATTGGTTACTGATGGGAGTGCGCAAAGCACTACGACCAAAAGTCTTAAAATAGATAAATTTTTCATGTACTACCTTTTAATTAACATTCAGATAAACTCTAAAACAGTACAGGTAAAAAGTCAACGATTCTAAAACTCTTGCAAACAAGTCTTTTTTAGCTAAAATGAGGAAAAATATACAAAATGAAAAAGACTGAAGAACAGCAGTACTTCAAATACTTTGAGGAGGTTTTAATTGCGTTATTTCCACACGAAACCAAGAAGCTTAGAAATGCTAGTATCTACGCCACTTCCGAGCTTACAGGATTACGTATTGGAGATCTGATAGACAAAGGTGTACTTTTGCTTTCGGAGTATAGAGAAGCAGCTGAATTTGCCATGAGCGCAAAATACAAATTTGACCGTGATAAAATTCAGGACCAGATTGACCATAAATATTCAGAAGTTCATGGAGTAGAAAGGGTTCAGTCTGAAACAGAACATATTTTTTCAGGAGAAATAAGAAAAGATCCTATTGAAAAGCTCCTCAATTGAAGTTTATCTCAAAAACCTGCAAGCTTTTTGGTTTGCAGGTTTTTTTATTTATCAAACAGTTCTCCTTGCTCTGGGTCACCATTTATTAGATCTAGTAACTCTAAGTAATCTTTTGTTTTATCTGTTTTTTTATACTCAGTCTTTAGAAGTTCACCAGAGAGCACTGTGTCAGCAAGCTCTTGAATTAAATCTCGAAGATCATCAACCTCAGACGGAGATATCTCAAATTCAGCTCTCTCAAATTCTCCTTTACTATTCGGCTCTATGAAATCAAAAACCGCCTTATGAAAATCATACCTACCACTGTAAGCATGTCGAAGAAGGAGTTTATAAAAAGTAGCCTGTCTTCGAATTTTTTCTTTTCTGTCTTTTGACATATCACTGTATGCCTTCCCTGTTTTATAATCCCAAACAACTATATTTCCCTCCTTGTCTCTCGTGATCTTATCCATGACACCGGTTAAATTCAAAATTTGGCCATCTCGAAGCTCAAATGGAACAGCTGGAATTCTAAACTCATTCTCAAGAGGCACATCAAAACTCTTTTGCCTTTCTTTAAAATACTCAGTTATGAATTCCCATCCTCTTTCTTCAAATTCACGATAGGCAGGATAAGCTTCCAGGGTCTTTTCAAAAGATTTTTTCAAAACATCTTTCTTTAAAATCCCCCCTTTCTTTTTACATTCATTGAAATAATTCTCTAGGGCGCCATGAATTAGATTTCCAAAATCTAGATGAGCGGTTTTTGCTTCAGGTAAATGAATAAGATTCCTAAAAAAATAAAGTATTGGTGACTCCACAAAGTTGTTCAATGCAGAAACAGACAATTTACTACTTAAAAATTTATCTGAAATATATTCTTGATTTGAAATAGACAAAAGTCTTGGAGCTCCCTCTCTGAAAAAATTTGCAAATTGTGTACCCAGTCCTGATTCAAAGGAGTCCGTGTCTACAGTCACCAAACCTTCTATCTCTTCAACAAAAGGTGTTTTGTTTTTCTCTTTACCTTCTTCATTTAAGACATAAGAACTTATTAAAGCATCTTTCTTGGCACGAGTTAGGGCTACATAAAATAGCCTCCTCTCATCATCAATTAACCCTGATGAGAAATCATTAAAAGGCAAAGATATTTCTCTTGGCACAGCCCTCTTAGCTATTGCTCGAATGATATAAACCGAATCAAACTCCAACCCTTTGGACCCATGATATGTCATTAAAGACACTCCATCCAAAGAATCCTGAGGAATAGAAATTCTCAAATTGTGTCTCTTGAGCGAGTCTAGGTAGTACAAGAAATCAGAAAGAGAAAATTCCCCTCTTCTGGTTGTTTCATTTTTTATTTCATCAAAAATCTTTTCTAATTTAGACAAAGCCAGAACTGCATTTGGGCGCCCAAGTAAGTACTCCAGGAACCCAGACTCTCTAACAAACCATGCAAAGTATGTACTGAAGTTTTCATTTTCTGACTTCTTCTTTGAATCGTTCAAAAATTTAACAAAATCTTTCGCCTTAGATATCATATCTTTTTCTACACCTATTTCTTTTAGTATTTTTTCATCACTAAGAATAGAGTAGATATTTTTACTAGGACCCCTTCTTGTATTTCTAAGTCTCGCTAGCACTTTCTGAGTGAAGAAAACATCAAACTTTAGAAAATCAATATATAGAACTCTGGCCATGTGCTCATCAGAAAGAAAGTCACTAGAAACTCGAAGTAGCAAAAATAGCTTTAGAATATCCATATCCTCAAGCAGGTTTATTTTAGACAAATCTTTATAAGGAATATCCATAGCATCAAAAATCTGCCTAACTCCAGCTGCGTCAGCATTGTTTCGATAAAGAACAGCTATTTCATTTGGATCTTCTCCAGAGTATAGTCTAGCTTTTACATCCTTTGCCAACCAAAGAAGCTCTGATTTATATGTAGAAAATTCTCGATACTCTAAAGGGCCAGATCGGTCCACGAAAAACGATTTTAATTCTTGAGCTTCTTTATGTTCCCCGCTTTTTACAATCAGAGATTGTGCAGAGTCCAGAATATGCTGACCAGATCTATAGTTATGAACCAAATCAATAACCAGCATCTCATCTAAAAGAGATTTCAATTTTCCAAAACTTTCATTTGAAGCTCCAGCGAAACGAAAGATTGCCTGTTTGTCATCACCCACAACAAATAGGTTTGGCTTTCCTTCGTGTACAGGATTATCTATCAGCAGATGAATGATTGTGTTTTGAGCGTCATTTGTATCCTGATGCTCGTCCACGAGGATGTACTGGAACCTCTCCTGCATCTCAGCTAGAAATCCATCGCTCTCTCTAAGACCATGTATGAAAAACAAGATAAGATCAGAGAAATCATACATTGATTTTTCTTCAAGCTTGTTTTGATAAACAGAAAAAATCTCTCCAAGTTCTAAGTTTTTATCTCTTCTCCTTTCTCTCTTAGCTAATTCAGCTGGTTTGATATCGCCTTTTTTGTAATCACCCCTAGATACTTTATAGAAGATCTCTTCATCCTTCATAGAAAGTTCAAATTGCTCTAGAGTTTTCTGCTTGAATTCCTCCGGATCTAATCCTTCATTTTTTATCTTATCCAGAGCTGAAAGAATCGTCATCATTGTTCCTTGCCGTCTTTTAAAGACCGAGAAGTGACTAGTCTTCATGGTAGACAGAATTTCTTCGAGTATTTCTATTCTTTCAATATCAGAGACCAATCTTGCTCCAAAAAATCTTGGGAAAAAGTCCGTATGTGATCGAATCATCTCCTCGGCAAAAGAGTGAAAAGTATTTATTTGAACTCTGTGAGAAAGTTCAGAACCTGTCAAACCGGTAAGTCTCTCTCTCATATTGTAACTTGCGGTATTGGTAAATGTTAGAGCTAGTATATTTTCTGGTTCTACTCCGGCAGACTCCTTCAAAATATTTGCAATTCTAAGAGTTAGAATCTGAGTCTTTCCTGTTCCAGGGCCAGCCATCACAAAAACAGGGCCATCTATGGTGTCTACTGCTTTTTTTTGCTCAGGATTTAGGAGCTTGTATTCCTCTTTGAATTTCTTCTCATTCATTAGCCAATTTTAGCATATTTCAAAACACTTGATTTTTGGGTATAAAATGGTAAAAATAGAACAAAAGACAAGGTCATGGCAACTTTTGAGGAAAACAGACTTCTTTCGAGCCTGAATGGCCCGTATAACCGGATTGCACATCTGGTAGAAGAAAAAGAGTGCAAAATCAGCAGATATTCTGTAACACAGCAAGAACATGAGTATCTAAGAGACTTTCTAAGCCTCAGTAAATCAAAGAAAATGATTCGTGTTCGTAAGTGTAATTCTAAACACTTAAGTAAGCGTGTCATAAAAATCGCAGAACAGTTAGTTAAGCTCCCCGTCAAAGATTGATTGGGAGTTTTTATTATCTAGACAATACAAATTTTTCAGAGTACAGTTATCTAAAAGCACTAGCAATGGAAAATACAGGAAATCCAAATTTAGAAAATATTCTTAGAAGATTAAATGTAGACTGGTCTAACTTTGTCAGAATAACAAACAAAGATATAGATTCTTTGAGACCAGAGGAGCTTAGGTTTATCGATAAAAATCTCAACTTATATGAGTCTACGATGCTTCGAAAAAAGTCTGCTAAATATTTCAAATACATGATGGATAGCTTTGATCTATCAGAACTACTTGAAAGAGCAAAGCAACATTTACATCACAGTTATCCAGAGACAAATAGAGATCAGGATGACTAAAAAACCACAGCATTTAGTGTGGTTTTTTTAATTATTTATTTAAGACGTCTCCTTCGGTAATAGAAACTTCTTTTAGGGAGCTTTCTAGTTCACCCTTTGCAAGCTCTGGATTTTTCTGAAGTGGCTGAGATACTTTTGATTCATTTTCTGTAATTATTATATCTTCATCTTTTTCTATGTCTACAACTTTATCTGCATCTTTAATAGCTCTATCAGCTGTCCCTCTTTTTGTATATAAATTCATCGAAGAGAAAACGAAAACGCTGGCAAAAATAATTCCCAAAATATTAACTACAAACAAAAGGAACGCCCCTTTTGCAATTGCAAAGTTTAGTGTTGCTAAACCAAGTCCGGTCACAGCTAGTGGCGGTACAAGTGAAACAGAAATTGCAATTCCTGGTATAGCTTCAGACATTTTTGGCTTGATTAGTGCAAAAGATGCAGCAAACCCAGCCACAACAGCCACTGCTGCATCAAGTAAATTTGGAGTTGTTCTGGACAAGACTTCTCGAACAGATACACCATCTTTGCTACCAAAAAGAAGACCAATCAAAAATGCAGCCCCTATAGCGTAAAGCAAAGATTTACCGAGTGTGAATACTGCCCTTCTTATAAGTGACTCATTAAACATCACAATCCCCATCCCTAAAGAAAGAATCGGTGAAAGTACTGGGGCAATAAGCATGGCTCCAATCACAATGGCTGTATTATCTAGCAGTAAACCAAATGTTGCCATGGCAATAGACAGAACAACCATCATAAAGAAATCAGTATTTGGAGTACTTTGATCAATAAGTTTTTTTACAGCTTCACTTTTCTCCCCTGAAGAAGATGTATTAAATATTTTTTCAATTGTTTTTTCCATAAAATTATTGTACCAGAAAAATTAGAACTTTTGATTACTTGACACCAAGGGCCTCTAGGAAGGCTTTATTGTTTGGTTTTCGCCCTAAAAATGCCTTCATTTGACCAATTTCATCTTCAGAGCCACCTTTTGAGAGTATTTTATCTCTAAGGTCTTTACCAGCCTTTTTACTCCTGACTCCCTCTTTTTTGAATCTTGAGAATAGGTCGTAAGCGTAAACTAGAGACCAAACATAAGTGTAATAACTAGCAGCATATCCAGTCATATGACCCCAACCAGCAGGATGAAGAGATTGTTTGTTTGGCTTTACCATGCTGTATTTTTTATCAATCATTTCTGATAGCTTTCGTAAATCTTTATTGTAGTGAGTCGTATGCATTAATAAATCTTCAACACCATAAACAAATGTTCCATAATGTTCACCAGCCTTCATAAAGGTTTTCATGCTTTTAATTTTTTCTTGTATGTCTACGGGAAGCTTTTCTCCTGTCTTATAATGAGAAGACATGTCCACTAAAATATCTATATCTTTAGTCCAGTTTTCGAACATTTGAGAAGGTGTCTCAACAAAATCCTCATCAGTTCCTGTACCTGCAAAAGCTGCATAATGAGCCCTTGTAAGAAAATCATGACTCATGTGACCAAACTCATGGAACAAAGTCCTAACTTCTCCAACAGAAAGAAGAGATGGATTCTTTTTTGTACCTCTTGGGAAATTCCCTACAATCACAGATACTGGAGCTTTATAGTTTTTACTGCGGAATTTTTCGTCTTCTCCTGCCATGAAATTCCAGCAAGCCATATGACTAAACTTCCCTGGCCTAGGGAATAAATCAAAAATAACATGAGCTACCGGCTTACCTTTTTCTATAACATCATAAGAAAGTACGTCCTTGTGCCAAAGCTGTAAATTATTTTTCTTAAAAGAAACTCCAAACAGACCTCCAAAAAGCTGAAACATATATTCCATTACTTTATCTAGGGGGAAATATTCTTTTGTTATATTGGGATCATAATCAAACAAAGATTTCTTCATTTTGTTTGAAGCATAAGCTGTATTAAAGAACGTAAGCTCTTTTAATCCCAATTCTTTTTTTGCAAATTTCTGCAAAGCGATAGTATCTTTCTTTACTCTTGGCTTTAGATCTTTTAAGGTCTCCTCTAGGAAATTCTTGATATTCTCTGGATTTTTTGAAACCCTATGTTTAACCACCATTTCAGAGTATGATTTATAACCAAGTATCTCAGCTTTTTTCTTTCGGAGAATCAAAAGCTCCTGAAGTATCTTTAGGTTTTTCTTACCACCTTTTTTACCATTTTTAACAGCAAGCTCTTTTCTCTTCTTTTCACTTTCAGAAAAAGTCATAAAAGGGACTAGCTCTGGATAGTCTAGGCTTACTATATATTTTTTTGTCTTCTTATCCTTTTTAAGATTTGAAATATAGTTGTCTGGCAATCCAGACAGCTCCTCTTTTGTACATAAAATATGATCCTCATATGAATCAATGTTTTTTGAAAATTCGCTTTCAAGCTTTGATGTTCTCTGAGAAATCTTTACCATCTCTTTTCTTTCTTCTTCAGACAAATGAAAACCTTTATTTTCAAACCAAATCTTTGTATTTTTATATAGTCTTTTTTCTTCATCAGTTAGATTTTCCTTTCTAGGGTTATATTCTTTGAAAGCTCTGTATAAATCTAAATCATTGTTTATTTCTGCTAATTGAGAAGACGCCCAAATAACAGCTTGATGAGAAGCTTCTCTTATTTTCTTGCTTGTGCTCACATACTTTAAAAAACTAATACCATTGTTTTCATAACCAACATCACCAGCCTTTTCCATGGCATAGATAGTATTTTCAAAGGTTCTTTCCTTTTTAGGTATTTCTTTTATCTTTTTATAGTTCTCTTTTAGTGTTTCAACATACTTCTTAACCTCAACATCTATTTCTTTTGGACCCCAAGCTACCCACTCAAAGTCCTTTTGTATTTTTGGAATAATTTTCATAGAGGTAGTATACCACTTGTGGCAGGCAAATAAAAAAGGCGCTCCGCAATGCGGAACGCCTCAACTTTTCATCTAAATGTGATCTGTGGAATCAGATTAGGAAAAACCTACTTAGGTTTTTTTGATCTCAGCCTTACCTCCGTATTCTACGATAACTTTCTGCAAAGTTTCAGCAGCCTCTTTCGTCAAACCCCCTGCAATTACAGCCGGTATTGATTCAAGCGCTTTCTTTGCTTTTCGAATGCTCATATCAGAGTTGTCCTTGATGGCTATGGCAACAAGATTCTTGGTAGAACCTGTATCAGTTACCTCAACAGAGAAACTGTCCTCAACCTCAGCTGCTTCAGCTACTGGAGCTTCTACAGCAGGTTTTACCGCTTCCTCAAGCTTCTCTCGAACCTCTGGAGCGATCTTACGACCAGTTAACATCTCAATGATAGACAGACCCATGAAGCTACTAAGCATGTCTCCGGTTCCACCAGATCCATTACCACCGTTACCTCCAATAACAACGTTGTCAGGGATAAGCTTCATGTCTTTCAACGCGCCCATCTCTTTCATCACCATCATCTGAACGAATCCGTCTTCACCCATTGCAGAAACCTGCTTTTCATAGGCTTCCGCAGTCGCAAGCCCCTCTTCTTTGATAACCTTAGCCTTGTTAGACCCTACCGCATAAATGGCTTCACCATCAGCTTCACCATTCAACTTTGTTGCCTTTGATCTTGCTTCAGCGGCAAGTTCAACCTCTTTGGCGTTACCTTCAGCACGAAGAACTTTGGACGTCTTCTCACCTTCTGCTTTTGCAATCTCAGACAGAGCCTTGTTTTTGTTGATATCAACATCACGTTCAGACTCAACAACAGCTTGCTGCTGATTCGCTTGCTCCTTCGAATTTTCAAAAGCAATACGGGAATCCTGCTCTAGCTTCTGAATTCCATACATCTTTGTATTTTGTTCAGCAATCTGAGTGTCTTGAACAGGCTTTGTGAGCGCGACAGGAAGCACAACATCTGCAATCAAAGTATCCTTTGAATCGATATGGTGTTCTGCCAGAACTTTGGAAATATGCTCCTTAGCTGACTCCTGAAGCTCCATACGTTTAGTATAAAGCTCAAGTGCAGGGGTCTGCTGTGCAGCATTTCGGAAGTGAGCAGAGATTGCAGGTTCAAGAACCTGAGAAATCATCTCTTCAACCGAACCAAGGTTAGCTATCACCTTTGGTGCATTCTTCATCGGGATATGAACAACTACGTTTACATCCATACTAACGTCAAATGCATCCTTGGTACGAAGCACGATTGTCTTGAGTTTATCATCAAGCTTGTGGGCTTGAGACTCAGAGTTTGCCCAACTCAACAAAATCTGGATTGTTGGCACAATTGCCACATCACAGATCTTTGTGTTTATTGGATGCATACCCGGCTGCAATGGATCTTTCCAGATACCCTTATTACCGTTCTCAACAATACTAGCATTAACACTATCCTCACTGGTGTCTACACCAACTGGCCCAACATACGATGTTACAACACCACAGTTACCAATCAAAACCTTAGTCATTGGCACTTTTTCAACCTTGGCAAACCATGGGTTGATAGCATACTGACCAGCACGAAGCACAGGAATTTGAAGGCCTTTCTGGCCCTTGGAATCCAGGTATGCTTGAGGATTTTGATAGTTATTATGAACCTCCATCTGAAGTTCATCAGCCGCGATCTTAGACTTGTCTTTAATTGATGCACCCTCCAAAGTGGTAACAATACCAACTTCGTTAGAGCCAATTTCAATCCAGAGATTACTTTCCGTGCCTTGTATAACCTTAAACAGATCCGTGTTAATACGGTACTGCCCAGGCATTAACACCTCAAGCTGACCACCGCGCTCTCCTCCATTTTCGATAAACTTTTGACCATCATAAAAACTTTTATGACCTTCAACTTTTTTCCCAAGAATTCGAGATCCTTCAATACGCTCACCGTCCATGGCTTCGATCAAAGCAATCTGGCCTTTAGGCACATCAATTTGCTTTTCCACTCGAACATTAAACATCAGCTTGTTGACACGATAGTATCCAGGTTCCAAGAAATCAATCTGTGGACCTTTCTCACCACCATTTTCCAAAAACGCAACTGCGTCTTGAAAATTATTACATTCAACAGGTTTACCGAAGTTACCTCCAGATCTTTCAACTCGTTTACCAGCAATGGATTCAACAATACCAACTTCGTCTTCCTGAATTAAAACACCATCTTCTATCTTGATTTTAAACAAGTGAGGATTAATTCGGTACTCACCATCAGGCAAGATATGAAGCTGACGACCCTTTTGTCCTTTGTTTTTCAAGAAAGCTTCCCCGTCCTGGAAAAACTCACAATCGACAGTCTTTGCCATAATCTTATCTTTCGGCAAAGATTCACCCGTAATCGCAGTAACCAGCCCAACTTGTCCTGATTTAATTACCACAAAAGGGTGTTTGGTTCTCTTGTAGATGAATGGCCATAGAAGATGAAATCCTGGACCAAGAATCCTGGCTTGCACACCAACCTCGTTGGACAATGCAACCGTTCTTCCGTCAGGCATCTCTTTACCAATCCACCTACGTTCAAGGACGACAATATTCTGCCCCCCTACAATGGCTATGGAGCTATAAAGCGCCCACAACACTATTAAACCGAGAACACCCAATAGGGCGTACATCAGCCATCCTAAAATTAATGAAATCATGTTTATTGATTTAAGTGATATAATTCAAATTGTTTCCAGATACCTCTAGGTGCAGGCTAATCTATTTTCCACAGTCAAGAAAAGCATACAGACCACCAGTAAGTTGGTGACCTGAATGCTTTTCTTGACACATTTCAAAGATCTATAAGTCGTCGAAACATTAGCATACAGAATTTATTTTGTCAAGTATATAAATCTCAAAAAAACCCTTATTTATAAGGGTTTTATGCTGACCTGTGTATTATTTTTCTTCAAAATCCAAAGATACGGAATTTATACAAAACCTCTGTCCTGTTGTATCTTTTGGGCCATCCGGGAATACATGACCTAGGTGACCACCGCATTTAGTACAAGTAACTTCTATTCTATGATTACCCAATGAATCATCATCGTGAAATTCTACTGCCCCTGGAATAGCTGAGTCAAAACTTGGCCAGCCACAGCCGGCATCGTATTTATTATCACTTTCAAAAAGTTTTGCCCCGCAAGCACCACAGACATACGCTCCACTTTCAAAATGTTTATCATATTCTCCCGTGAAAGGTCTTTCTGTGCCCTTCTCCACCAATACGTGATACTGCTCAGGAGTTAATAAATTTTTCCACTCTTCTGGTTTGTGAATTTTCATGTGATTTATAAATTAGTATGATCAATAATTTTCTTTTATATTCTTTATACGATCAGATGATTCTATAATTCTTGAAACTGGGATTTCTTCTGACTTTATCGCTTCAATTATAGCTTTATGAATATCTAGTGCCCTATCTGACTTATATCCTGTTATGTTATTTGAAGAAACAATCACATCAACACCAGAATTTATGGCTAGCTCGACAATCACCTCTAAACTAAATTCATTACTTATTGCCCTCATGTCTATGTCATCAGAGAATACTAAACCATCGAAATCAATCCCACTTCTAAGATTCTCTTCTATATGTTTTTTTGAAAGAGAGGCTGGATAAATTTCGTCAATATTTCTATCAATAATATGCGCAGACATAACAGCGTTAACAACTCCAGCGTCTATCAAGTCAGCAAAAGGTTTTAACTCTTCTTCTTTATATACATCCGTAATATCAACAACACCCTTGTGGGTGTCTCCAACTGAGCTACCATGTCCTGGGAAATGTTTGATCACAGAAAGTATACCTGATTCTTTTTGTCCTTCTATAAAAGCTTTTGCATGATTGATTACAATTTCTGGGTCACCAGAAAAAGATCTGCCAAAACCTCCAATAATTGGATTGTCTGGATTTATATTTACATCAACAACAGGGGCAAAATTAACATTGATTCCCAGATCTCTTAATTGCTCACCAAGAATCTTTGAGTATCTTTTTGTCTCTTCAAGAGAAAAACCACCTAACTCTTGGTGGCTTGGAATGTTGGTAAATCCATATTTCGATTTGAGCCTATTAACATTCCCTCCCTCAGCATCGACAGCTATAAACATCCTTTTATCTGAGATATCCTGAAGAGACCTTACAAGCATAGCTAACTGTTCTGGGCTCTCTATGTTTCGATCATATTTCTTTGTTGGAGTATCATAGTCAAACAGTACCACTCCACCAATATTGAGCTCTCTCAACGCGCTTTCTGTCTCAGAATCCAGAGTCTTGCCTCGAAAACCAATCATTATCATTTGTCCTACACGATCAGATAACTCCTGTTCAGAGATTTCAGATTCTTGTTCTGGTGATTCAGATGTTTCTTGAACCTGTATCTTTTTCGGACTTATATCATTTTCTGATACAAACTTATATACCAAAAGAGTTGCAAGTATTAGAAGAAAAAGACTAGCTGTTTTCATATAATCTAGAAACCTCTTCCCAATTTACAACAGACCAAAAAGCCTCAACATAGTCAGGTCGTCGGTTTTGATAGTTTAAATAGTAAGCATGTTCCCAAACATCCAAACATAGAATTGGAACTCCTCTTTCATCCTCATCTACAACATCCATAAGTGGATTATCTTGGTTTGGAGTAGAAGTGACAGCGAGAGATCCATCTTCTTTCTTAATCAACCAAGCCCAGCCAGAACCAAATCGAAGCTTTGCTGATCCAGAAAATTGCTCTTTGAAATCTTCAAAAGATCCAAAGTCTTCATTGATTCTATCTGCTAATGTACCGGCTGGCTCACTTCCACCATCAGGAGACATCACAGCCCAAAAAAGATTGTGATTATAAAATCCTCCAGCATTATTATGAATTGCAGCTGGCGTCTCTCCTGCAACAGCAAGAATTTCTTCTATTGTTTTACCTTCATAGTCTGTCCCAGCAATTGCTTCATTTAATTTTGAAGTGTACCCAGCGTGATGCTTTGTATAGTGGATCTCCATGGTTCTAGCATCTACGTGTGGCTCAAGCGCCTTGTAATCGTATGATAATTTTTCTTGTTCAAACATAATCTATTTTTTTAATGAATCTCTAATCTCTATCAACAGATCGACTTCTGTTGGACCTTTTTTCTCTTCGGTTTTCTTCTCTTCCTTTTTCTTAAGCATACTTATGGCTTTGACTGACATAAAAATCACAATAGCTACAATTAAGAAATCTATAACTGTATTTATAAAAATACCATAATTGATAGTAACAGCCGGCAGTACTTCTCCTGTATTGGATATACTTGAAGGCTTAATTGTCGCTACTAGGTTTGAAAAGTCTATCCCCCCAAGAAGAAGTCCTATAGGTGGCATTACAACATCATTAACCAGTGACGTTACGATTTTCCCAAAAGAGGCACCAATAATCACTGCTATAGCCAGCTCTACCACATTCCCCTTCATTGCAAATTTTTTGAATTCTTTAAGCATTATATGTATGTTTATTTTGTAATAACTCCATTATAACAAATAAAACCGCGTAAAGCGGTTTTATGCATTCATCCCTGCTACATACCCTGTTGTCCAGCATAACTGAAGTGAGTATCCTCCGGATGGCCTATTTATATTAAGCAAATCACCTGTAAAATATAGATTAGAGAAAAGAGTTGATCTCATTGTTTTCATGTCTACCTCCTCTAAGGTAATACCCCCATCTGAGACCACAGCCCTATTGTGACCCATTAGCCCAATTATTTTTATAGGCATAGCCTTAAGGAAGTGAACTATCTTCTTTCGATCTTCCACTGTGACTGAGTGACATTTTTTATCTGTTTCAAAACCTAATTTAACCAAGGTTCCTTCAGAAAATCCTTCTGGGGCAATCTCCTTGTATACATTCTTAAAATCTCTATTCTTATTATCATCTAAAATCTTAAGGATTCTTTTTTCTAAATCAGGAAATTCTGTATCAGGATATGCATCTATCTCAGCCGTTACATCCCCCCAATCAAGAAGCTCCTTTACTTCTGAAGATGAGTTCAAGATAAGTGGGCCAGAAAGGCCGAAGTGTGTAAAAAGTATTTTACCTGTTTTAGAAAATTGCCTTTTACCATCAGCAAGGAATGATATTTTCATGAAAGAAAGTGTTGCCCCTGATAGTCTCTTTACCCATTCATCTTCTACTTCTAATGGAACGATGTTTGGAGTTGGATTCTTTGTTGTGTGACCCATTATATTCAACCATTTGAATCCGTCCCCTGTAGAACCTGTCTCTGGGTGTGATGCTCCACCTGTAGCAAATATAAAAGAGTCAGCGGTGTATTCAGTATCTTTAGTGACAACAGCTATTACTTTTCCTTCTTTTGTTTTTACTTTTATAACTGACTGCTCTTTCAAAACTGAGACATTTTGACTTCGAATATATTTTTCCAAAACTTTGTACACATCGTACGCTCTTTGAGTTTCAGGAAAGGCTCGTTTTTTAGACTCTACTACGAGCGGTAGACCGCGACCTTCAAAAAACTTAAAGGTATCTTCTACGCCAAATTGTGAAAATGGTGAATATAGAAACTTCTCTGCTTGCTTGTAGTGTGGGAGAAGTTTTCTAACATCATATTCGGCATTTGTTATGTTGCACCTACCACCTCCGGTGATCTTTAGTTTCTTTCCTAGTTCTCGATTCTTTTCAAGTATTAACACCCGCTTACCTTGTGACGCAGAAGTACCAGCAGCCATCAATCCTGACGCTCCTCCACCTACCACTATTACATCGTAATGTGTTGAATACTTTTGCATATTTATTATTTAAACTCTAAAGCCTATGACTTCTTAGTATTTTTCTTTCTGTCAGCTTCTGTTAGATATTGTTTTCGAAGACGAATAGAATCCGGAGTAACTTCTAGATACTCATCTTCTCTCATCATTCCAAGAGCTCTCTCCAATGTAAGATCCAATGGTGGAATCAGTTTAATCTGTTCGTCATTTCCAGAAGATCGCATGTTTGTAAGCTGTTTTCCTTTTGTAGGATTAACAGCCATGTCTTCACCTTTTACAGTATAACCAATAACCATACCTTCATACACTTCTGCATTTTGAGATATGTATAGAACTCCTCTGTCTTGCAAGTTTGCAATAGAGAATCCAAGAGCTTTTCCTGTAGCCATAGAAATCATAGAACCATATTCTGTCTTTTTAATTTCTCCAGCATAAGCATCAAATCCAGAGAAAATAGTTGTAAGAATACCTTCTCCTTTTGTATCAATAACGAATTCATTTCGGTACCCCAGAAGACCTCTTGTAGGAATATTGAAAATAAGTCGAGTGTTGCCGTCTTTTGTTTCCATGTGTTCCATTACACCTTTTCTCATTCCAAGTTTTTCAATAACAGCCCCAGAAGAAACCTCGGGAACAAGAATTGTTACTTGTTCATAAGGTTCGCTCTTTACACCGTCAATATCTTTGATGATTACTTTTGGAGATGATACCGCCAGCTCGAACCCTTCTCTTCTCATATTCTCAATAAGAACAGCAAGGTGAAGCTCCCCTCTTCCAAAGATCTGGAACTTAGCTTGATCTCCGAAATCCACCTTAAGTCCAACGTTAATCTCAAGTTCTTTTTCTAGACGTTCTCTGATCTGTCGTGAAGTAAGGAGTTTTCCAACTTTACCAGCAAATGGTGAGTCGTTTATAAACATATAGAAAGAGATTGTTGGCTCATCGATTGCGATAGCAGGCATGGCCTCTCCAGATGCATCAGCAAGAAGTGTTTGACCGATAAAGATATCAGGAATACCTGAAATCATAACAATGTCTCCAGCTGAAGCCTCAGCAACCTCGTTTCTTTTCATTCCTTCAAAAGAGAAAAGTTTTGCAATTTTACCAGTAAAGATTTTACCTGTTGCATCTTTTACGTTTACAACTTCCCCGCTCTTCATAACACCTTCGTATATCCTACAAATACCCATTCTTCCAAGGAAGTTGTCATAAGCTAGGTTGAAAACTTGAGCTTTCAAAGATTTTGCGATATTTTCTGGAGTTGAAACAGGTTTAACTTCTTCAAGTACAAGATCCAAAATAGGATCTAGATTTGTCATAGGCTCATCTGGATTAAGACCAGCTACTCCATCACGTCCAATTGCATACACAGTCTTGAAATCAAGCTGTTCTTCTGTAGCCCCAAGTTCAAAGAATAATTCAAATACAGCATCGTGAGCCCACTTCACATCAGCTGCTGGTTTATCAATTTTATTTAAAACAAGAATTGGTGTTAACCCAAGTTCTAGAGACTTCTTCAAAACGAATTTTGTTTGAGGCATTGGACCCTCAGCCGCGTCAACAATAAGAAGAACCGAGTCAACAGACCGAAGCACTCGCTCTACCTCAGAACCAAAGTCAGCATGGCCGGGAGTATCAAGGATATTTATTTTTGTACCTTTGTAATTAACAGAGGTATTCTTGGCATAAATAGTAATTCCACGTTCTTTTTCAAGATCGTTTGAATCCATAGAAATTCCTTTTTCTACCATACCTGTTTGTGTTAAAAAAGCATCGGTTAGAGTTGTCTTACCGTGGTCTACGTGGGCTATAATTGCAATGTTTCGAATATCCATAATGTTTTATTTTCGGCTGTTATTAGATTAAAAAATGCCCGATAAAGGGCTTTGCCATAGAAAATAGATTAGCACAAGGCGCGCAAAAAAGCTATTTATTTGACTTAATCAAACAAAAGATATAGATTTTAAAAAAGAAAAGTTAAATGTACACAATCAAAAGAAACGGAAAAGAATAACTCCGAGGCAACAGATTCTAGAGAAGGTCGAATCTGAAGGGCGTCTCGTTAAAGATGATACACCCTTCCAAATGTCACTGAAGAGTGCTCAAATAAAACTTGAAGAGTTACATAGAAAAAATCTTTACAGGATGATAGGGTTTGGGCCAGTGTGCATCTGATTTACACATGAGAGAAAGCTTACGTTTTGCGTAAGTTTTTTTTAATTTCTTAACCTCTTGATTCTCTCCTCTACAGGAGGATGGGTTGAAAACAAGCTTTTAGCTTTCTTTCCAAAAGGGTTTGAAATAAATAGATGAGCTGTAGCATTGCTAGCCTTTTTCATCCTTCCTCCATGAGATGATATCTTTTCAAGCGCTGAAGCAAGGCCTTCTGGATAACGCGTTAAAAGAGACCCTGTAGCATCTGCTAAGTACTCACGCTTTCTTGAAATTGAAAGTTTAATCAGAGCTCCGATTATAGGAGATAGCACAAGTAATACTAGACCTACTATCATTAGAGCTCCTCCGCCTTTACTATTATTGTCTCTACTCCTTCCTCCCCCGTAGAACATACTTCGTATGAATATATCTGAAATAAGAGCCAGTATTCCTACTAAAACTACAACTACGGTCATCACCAGAACATCTCTGTTTCCAATGTGAGCCATCTCGTGAGCTAAAACTCCCTCTAATTCATTTTTCTCTAGAAGGGCCAACAGTCCTGTGGTTACCGCAATAGATGAATGCTCTGGGTCACGACCTGTTGCAAAAGCATTTGGAACCTGGTCTTCAATCACATAAACTTTTGGATTTGGAATTCCAGCTGTAATGGCTAGATTTTCTGTAAGAGTGTATAGATCAAAATATGCATCACGAGAAGCCTCTTTGGCGCCCGTAGCTTTCAGAGCAATCTTGTCCCCTTTCCAATAACTCACCCCAACTTGAATAAATGAAATTACCACCGCAATTATCAGAATCTCTGGCATCTGGTAGTAGTAAGAAAGAAAGAAACCAATCCCGATAACTAAGACAAAAAAGACCATCATGAGAAACCATGTTTTTCTTACGTTTTGTGATTGATGTGTGTAAAGTGTCATTATAAATATATTCCAAGCCACGCTGTTTCTTCAAAGGTTTCGACAACTTGGTTTGGTGTATTTTTCGGTATAAAAACTGAGTCCCCTGTTTTTAACTCTTTTACCTCTTCTCCGATTTTTAGATTTGCATGTCCCGAGATCACATAAACCCATTCGTCCTCCTGACTCTCAAATGTCTCACTGGAAAAATCTTTTGGAGAAGTTATTCTTTTAACTTTTATCTTTTCATTTCTAAAAAGTTCTTCAAATTTTTCCGATTCAACTCTCATAATTTTATTTTACCATGAACCTCCGCCTCCACCACCGCCTCCTCCGCCAGAGAAACCTCCACCACCAGATCCCCCCCCTGAAGAATTTGGCCTACCTGAGCTGCTTGTAGTGGATACGCCAAAGGCAAATGCTGAGATTGATTTTGAAAAACTATTAGAGGAAAAATTATTATCTTGTGATTGGTACCATGAAGGATTTTGAGGCAAAATTCCATCAAACATTTTTACCCATTTTTTCTCTAATTTAAAAGCAATAGCAAAAGGTAGTAAATTAGAAAATAGCTGTGTTGCCTTTTCAGGGTCTGACGCAAAATTAATTCTATCCTTCTCGGCAATATTTATGTATTCACGAAGTCCTGCAACTTTGTACCATAAATCTGTCTTTCCATCTAAGTGTGTCAATAATACTTTTTTTATTGCTAATAATATGGCTATAAAAATAAGTGAACCAAATATAACTGCAAATACCCTAAACGAAACATCAGTGAGAGATATGTTAGATATAACTAAGAATGTAAACAGGAAAACACCCATGAAGCCTACAAAAGCTATCGTTTTGATAGCGCCGAATATGTCAGAAGAAGCTGAAGCATCATTATCATTTTTCATATCAGCACTCTTTGAGAGCTTCCCGGCAATAAATAAAAATGTGTAGTAAGCCTTTTCTTTTTTTATATCTTCAAATGTTTTTTCTTTATCAGAAAAAGTAATCTCCTCAAGTAAATCTTGTAAATAGGAGCTTTCATTTTCATCTAAAATTTTACCCGTTAAACTAAAGGCAAACGATTCTTTCTCCCACCAATGATTCTTTTCTTCATCTTTTCTAATGGTTACATACCCTTGTGAGGCCAGATATAAAATATCTGCTGTTATTAATTCAGATGAAGACCTGTTATTAATATAATTATAAACATACGACGCCTCACCAGCGGTTAGTTTATCTGGAGGAGTATACTCAGCAATAATGGGCTTTTTGCGACTGTAGTATCGAGGTAAATAAACGCGAAATAACCATATCAAGAAAAAGCAGAGAGACAGCAACGCTCCTACAATCGATGCAATAACATAGGTGATTTCTTTTTCCCACCAGCTAAGCTTGGCAGGAATAACAAAACCTTTTGGAAAACCAACCGCAACAGTCATCCCCTGAAATGCAGATAACTGTTGTGGATTGCTTGAACCAAAATCAATGACTGTCTTACTATTGCTTTGCGAAATATCCAATGACACTGAACAAGTAGCATTACTTCCCTTATACCCACAATACGAGGATACCTGTAAATCACTCGTTGGAATTTTTTTATGTAGTATTACCTTAGATGTTGCTTTGATTATCGGAACCTCCCATTCATCTCCTGTGGTGTTCCAATAAATCTCATCAAAATTTTCAAAAGAACCGATTGCATTTTTAACATCATAATCAATCACATATGTATGCTCTCCTGTAATGTAAACGTTCGGATCACCAATCTTTATATTAAGCGGAGACGTTGAATCTATAATGTACTTATAATCATTATTGATATTATCAGTTACTTTTATATTTTTAATATCTATCCCTCTTATTCCTCCAGGCACTTTTTTAAATGGAATTTCACGGTATATCCCCCTTTTTTCATTTAATCCAAAATCATAAACTATTGTTTCTTTTACATGTATATCTCCAGATTCAAAAACTTCTATCTCTATATCAAAAGAATTTATTTTCTCCTGGTTTGACTGTGCAAATATAAGATTCGGGAAAAACACAAAAACTAGGACTATGAAGGATCCTAGTTTTTTTGAGAGTTTAATTTTTTTAAGTAAACTCATATAGATAAATTAAAATTCAACTTTTACATTCTCTCTTTGTTCTTGGTTATCATCTAGATCAAAGAATTCTCTTTTATCAAAGCTAAACATTCCAGCAATAATGTTTGATGGGAACATCTCAATCTTCATATTAAGATCTCGAACATTTCCATTGTAGAATCTTCGTGCTGCTTGAATCTTGTTTTCTGTATCAGACAACTCTCTTTGAAGTTCTAGGAAGTTCTCATTTGCTTTTAGCTCTGGATAGTTTTCTGAGATAGCCATAAGCTTCCCTAGTGCCTGTGTAAGCCCAGCTTCTGCTCCTGACATAGCGGCTACCGCCTCTGGGGTAAGCTCCCCAACCTCAACGTGTGTCTGTGTAGCTTTTGCTCGCGCTTCTGTTACAGCATCAAACGTTCCCTGCTCATGTGCCGCATACCCTTTCACAGCATTTACAAGGTTTGGGATGAGGTCATATCTTCGCTTTAGCTGAACATCAATATCAGCCCAAGCCTCCTCCGCTCGAGTTTTTAGCCTTACAAAACCATTGTAACCTCCGATAAACCAGAAGCCTCCGATCAAAACAACAGCGATAATAATATATAAAATAGTCATAATTTGAAAAAATAATTAGTAAAAGAAAATAGAGACTATCTATTTCTATTATTTAATTATATCAAAAAAATTAGTTTTTTTAATCCTTCTGGTAAAAACAACGATGTTGTGGTAATGTCAAACAAAATGAACGAAAATGAAAAAAGTAATTATACTAATTCTTCTTATCTTTTCCTGGAATGCTTCCTTTTCGCAAGAAAAATCAGCACCAGAACGTATTTGGAAAATCATTGGGGTCTACCAAATAAATGGAGACTCTAAAAAGGTAAATGTTCGCTTTGACGTTTCAAACAAAAATGAAGTTAGAGACGAGATGTCTTCAGAAACAGTTTTCATAATCCCCATAGCGAAGAGTTTTCTTAGGAAAAAATTAATGACACCTTTGAAAATAAAGCGTAATGACTTCCAAAAACTTGTAGGAGTTTGTACCTACCTCAATCCCAACAGGTGGTCAGGATCAAAAAGCGTTGACACAGAAAGATGTGCTGAGTAAAAAATATTTAGCTCAAAAGCCCCGCACTTGTGGGGCTTTTAAAATTCTTATTTGTTTAGGAGTTAATCTTCTTTTGGCTGCATAAACACGAGAAGTGGGCTTGCTAGGAAAATAGATGAATATGTTCCAAAGAGCATTCCAAATGCAAGTGTAAGCGCAAACATCTTTGTAGAGTCTGGGCCAAAGATAAACAATGCCACCAATACAATAATAGTTGAAAGTGAGGTATTAACAGATCTGGCAATTGTCTGATACAAGCTTCCTCCAACAATCTCTTCAAAGGTCTTATTCTTACTTTCTCTTAGATTTTCTCGAACTCTATCAAATACTACAATTGTATCGTTTACAGACAGGCCAAGTACAGTTAGAAGAGCCACGACAAACAGAGAGTCTGCTGTAGCCCCGGTAAATTGAGATATAAGTACAAACACCCCTGAAGTTAGAATAACATCATGAATCAAAGCTATAACAGCGATAAATCCATATCTCCAAGAAGAAACAGGTTTTGATACTCCTCGGAAAGCATACGCAATGAAAAGAATAATCGCCAAGGCAACTATAATCAAAGCCCATGTAGCTTTTCGAGCAAGCTCTTTTCCAAGTGATGGACCGATAGAAGTAAATGACTTCTCTTCTATTGGGAATTCTCCGCCAATAGATAATGCTTCAAATATTCCTATTCGCTCCACTTCTGTTAGGTCTCGGCTTTTTACAAATACCCCATTATCTTCTGTTGGGAGCACAGTTGCAAAATCATATCCAGCATCAGCAAGTGAAGTGTTTATTTCAACAACATCAGGTCTCCCATCTGGGTAACTAATTTCAGCCAATGATCCGCCGGTAAAATCTATCCCTAGATTCAATCCAAATACAGAGACCAGAACTACTCCACCAATAACCATCAACGCTGACAAAGATACAAATAATTTTCTATATTTTATTACAAACATAATTCTATTTTTTAAATCCAGTTCCAAACAAGAATCGACGAATCTTGCCATCTCGTGTACCTGTAAAGGCGTACAAGAATACCCTAGTAATACTAATTGCAGAAATCATACTTACAAGAACTCCAAGACCAAATGTCAGCGCAAATCCTTTAATAAGTGATGAGCCAAACCAGAACAATATTACAGCGGTAATCAAACTTGAAATATTAGAATCTCGAATTGAAAGCCAGGCTCTTGAGAACCCTTCTTTTAGTCCGTCAAAAGTAGACCGCCCTGCTCTAATCTCTTCTTTCATTCTTTCAAAAATTAGAATGTTCGCATCTACTGCAATACCTAGCGAGATAATAAATCCAGCTATACCTGCAGCAGTAAGAGTGACTGGGACAATTTTAAACAAAGCAAACATGACAGCCATATAGAAACCAAGAGAGATAATAGCTATAACACCTGGGAATCTATACCAGAAAATAAATAATCCAGCCAGAATTAGAAATCCAAGCATTCCAGCAAATACACCAGCATTCACAGCATCACTACCAAGTGTGGCTCCTATTGTTTGTGTTGAAATAAGCTCAATTGGAACAGGTAGAGCTCCTGAGTTCAATCTTCCCACAAGCTGCTTTGCCTCATCTGGAGTAAAGTTTCCTGTGATTGTAGCTTGACCTCCTGTGATTTTTGTTTGAATAACAGGTGTTGATATTGGAGCTCCGTCTAAAAAGATGGCTAAGATTTCTCCTGTGTTGTCCCCTGTTATTTGACCAAATAGATCCCCTCCTTCTTTATCAAACTGCAGAGCAACAATAGGAGTACCAGCTATACCTGATCCACTTCCCTGTTGTACAAATTCAAGATTTGCTCTATCTAGATACTTCCCAGTTAGACCTGTACTTATATAAGCATCTTCAAAAGATGTGTTTTCGTCAGCATCCTTGTTTAGAAGTTTAAACTCAAGAAGAGGAGTCTGACCAATCATAGAAACAGCTTGATCAATATCTGTTATACCAGGAAGATCTATCACAATTCTGTCTTCATTAAGACCTGCAATATTCACCTCCTGTGTCTGAACATTTGTCTCAGAAACACCAAACAAGTTGATCCTTCTCTCAATTACATCTCGAAGAGACTCCATTGAATCCTTAATTTCATTTTCAGATATCTCAGAAACATCAGCCTTATAAACAAGGTGTGTTCCTCCTGATAGATCCAATCCCAACTTAAATGCATGTTGGTCATTTGCGTCTGCTTTTAGTCCCGGTTCGCTGCTGTATACAAAAAATGCTACTGCTAATCCAGCAAGCAACACGAGAAAAGCGATTAATCGTCGTTTTACCATGGCTACATCTTACTCCTTTTGGATGTAAAATGAAAGGTGTTGACATTACCCAGTTAAAATGCTATTATATTAAAAAATCAAACAAAATAAATGAAAGCGAAGCACATTGTAACAGCAATACTTGCCACAACACTATTTGTATTTATTGTCACAAACTTAATTTTCATGGCAAAAGGTGGATCAATTAAGCATTTTGATCCAGTAATCTCAGGAATCTTTTCCGGCATAGCAATGATTTCAACAGCAATAGGCATTGGAATTTCTGGGATTTGGGCAAAAAAAGATTTCTACCTTGAGAACCTTGTTGTTAAAGAAGGTTGGACGAAGGAGTATCTTGTTAGAAACAAGACCCAAATAAACATACTTGCAGTAGTAGTAGATACCAAGTATCGAGGTGGGTATTTAGTACTATTCAGAGAAGCCGACAAGCGAAATGACAGCGAGATAACTTTCTTTGAGTGCAACTATTCTCATCCCTACACAAAGATGATCGACAAAAGGGCCGTTCTTGTTTTTAATGAAGAAGGCATGATTGTTCCAAAGGAAATTTCAAAAGAATAAAACAGAGAGACTGTAGTCTTTCTAGAGAAGCCCGACCAATTGGTCGGGCTTTTTTGTATATAGCTAAAGGCTATGTGCTTGACAAATTATTATTAAGCATGGTATAATATATAAAAACTTTTCTAACAAAATAACGAAAAAAATGAAAAAGCAGTTAAGAGTATTCGCGGGGTTAATCCTCCCTATTATCATCTTGTTTAGCTCTTGTGATCTTTCTAAGGATAGAGCAGGGGTTGATTCGGTATCTATTGCAAGTATTGAAATTGACGAACTGTATTACGAGAAAGTGGTAGTGTCATCTGGGCCAAACTTTTTGGAAGAAGCCATGATAACATCAGACAGTCTTGTTTTCAAGATTTCAGTACTGGTTGAAAGATCAACAGGAGGGTCCTTCAGAGCTTATATCGACAGAAGAGATAAAGCGCGACAAATTAAAGAAGGAATGACTCTCGTTGTCACCAAGGGAAAGTATCCGGTGGTGACAAATCTTGGTATTGACATGACTCAACCAATTGAAGTTGAAATCCTTGCCATACTAGACGAAGATCGATCATCTATGATGTACCATCTTGGAATGGGAATTACCCCTTTTGATTGCATTGTATCATTTGGACCTCTTCAAGAGTCTTTCCAAAGAACATTGTGGGTTTCTGACGATTTAGATATTGGAGAACTAAAAGCTGGCATGAAAGTGCTGACTGACTCTGATATGTCAAAGGTGCAGGGGTTATCTGATAAAGATGTCGCTAGCCCTAGATTAACTTCCTACAATAAAGGTGAAGTGTCGTATATACACACAGATAGTCGTATAGCTATAGTTAATGGGTCCAACAGATATACAGCCCTCTTTAAGTCAGATCATGGACAAAAGAAATACGAGATGATCTTCCAAGAAGACCATGATCACAGTTGTGCTTTTCTGAAAGTTGGCCAACCATTGATGGCAATCATTGTCACGGATAAATATGGCCATGAAAAGGCATTCATCCCAAAAAATCAGATTCCTCCGTCTATCGACAGGGTTACCGTTGTATCAAATATATCTGGATCAAAAGTTTCGGTACGTAAATATGATGGCTCAGTTGTAGACATTGCTTACGATAAAATACAAGACAATATCAACAAGGATCTAGTCACAGCTGGTGACAAAGTTATTTTGGAATCAACACCTTTAACTGATCGGATCATGGATCATATCCCGCAGGGATTGTGAACATAATCCTAATTGAAATAGAAAGCCCGACCAATTGGTCGGGCTTTCTTTATTTATTTTTTACAAGTCTATACATCAGATAAGCCACCAGCCATCCAGCCAATATGTCTGATGGATAATGAACACCGATAAAGATTCTAGAAATTGATAGTACTGCAGCGAGCACCATAAAAATAATTCCAGCTTTTTTATGATATCTATAAACAGCAAAACCTATGGCCATATAAAATGCTGAGTGGCCCGAAGGAAATGAATCAAAGGTTCCAGGCATAGAAAGAGGTGTTATATCCAAAGAAAGATAGGGCCTAGGAACACCAAATATAAGCTTGAGGAAATCTGTGACCGCCCAAGTAGCCAGTGGTATAAAAATCAAACTTCTCCACTCTAGGAGATGTTGCTTGAATTCTTTAAAGATAGATTTGAATCCATGCTTATGAAGCCCAACAAAAAGCAGCGCCAAGAGACCTATAACAACCCCAAACCAGCTCGCCAAAAACATCCATACCTTCGGAGAGCCAAAAGAGAGTGAGTGTATATATAAAAATATTTCTGTGTTTAATTCGAACATGCTTTTAGTAAGTTTTTAAATAATATAGCTATTGTAATAGGTCCAATTCCACCTGGTACTGGAGTGACAAAGCTTGCACCTTCAAAACATTCTGAATCTACGTCTCCTTCCAGCTTACCAGCTTTTTCACTCGCTCCAGCATCCACAAGAACAACACCTTCCTTAATCATGTCTCTTTTTATAAAATGAGGGTCCCCTGCCCCAGTTATGATTACATCTGCCTCAATTAATAACTCTAATCTTTTTTCTTCAGGTGTATCTAAATTAACTACATCATAATTTAAATTTCTCATTTTCAAGACTTCTATAACAGGTAGACCGACAAGCTTCCCCTCACCCACAACAACTATCTTCTTGTTATTTAAATCAACATCATGTCTACTAAGAACTTCAAAAACAGCTCCTGCTACAGGCGCATCAAAATCGCCGCCATTTAAGACATCTACATCTTTTTCTTTTGGAATATTTGACAATACTACTGATTCATCTATTTGCCCCGGCAAAGGAAGTTGAACTACCACACCATGAGTATCTAAACTTTTAATGGCAGATACAACACTGTCTGTGTCCGTGCTCTCCGGCAGTATCTTTAACCATACATCTACCCCAATATATTCTCCAAACTTTTTCTTTAAAGACACAAACTTCTCGGAGGCTGGATCCTCACCTACCAAAACAATACCAAGAGACGGAGTTTCATCACATTTTTCAATAAGAGACTTTAGCTCTTCTTTTATTTCATTTTGTATTTGTTTTCCGTTCACTAACATATAATTATTTTAGTATCCCATAAATTCATACTTCATGTCATCGCGATGAATAGCTCTCGAGTCTTTTCTCATACTCATTAAGATTCCAAGAGCTGCAAACTCAGCAAGTAGATGCGAACCACCCTGACTCATAAAAGGTAACGTAATTCCTGTAACAGGCATAAGGCCAATGTTCATACCTACATTAATAGCGATATGTGAGAAAAACATAACAGCAACCCCAACCCCAAATAGAGTTTCAAAGTTTGAAGACCCGCGCCTAGCGCTACCTAGAATCCTCCAAATTACTAACATATAGCATAGGAGTATAATCATAGACCCAACAAATCCCCACTCCTCTGAGAAAGCAGCAAAAATAAAGTCAGTCTCATACTCTGGCAGAAACTGTAGTCGGGATTGCGTACCATACCCTACCCCTTTGCCGAAAAATTGACCTGAACCAACCGCAATAGTTGATTGGTAGGCATTATATCCAGTCCCCTGAATATCACTCAGTGGATCCAAAAAACTACTTATTCTAGCCTTCTGATATGTAGCAAAAACAAAAGTCCAAAGTAGGAAAAATATAACTATTCCTCCTCCAATTACAACAAAAAGGTGCTTTTTACTTATCCCAGAAACAAGAATCATTCCAAACCAGATAAGTAATATAATCATCGCTGTCCCAAAATCAGGCTGAAGAAAAACCAAAAAGAAAGGAATGAAAGCATACAGGCCAGAGATAATCACATGCTTTATGTTAGCAATTTCAACATGGCGTCTTGAAAAATACTTAGCCAGAATCAGAATCAAAACTACTTTTACCAAGTCGGAAGGCTGAAAAGAGAAGAAGCCAAAGTTAAACCAGCTCTGAGCCCCTTTAATGGTAGAACCAAAAAAGAAAAGTGCGATGAGTAGTAGAACAAAAAAACCATACAAAGCCACCAATGCATTTGTCTTTTTAAAAACAGATACATCAAAAAAAGATATCCCTAAAAACATGGTAAATGATACACCAATCCAAATTAACTGCCTCCAAAAAACACTACCTTCTACACCAAAGGAAGCCATTGTTACAAGCCCCGCTCCAAGTATTGGCAAGAGAAACAGAACAAGCACCCAATCAATATGCTTAAATGAAAAAAAATTAGACATGGTTTTAGTTAAAAAGGTCGAGTCTCGGAATAATTTCTATAGACACAACTTCTTTTTCAAATGGATTAGGCCATGTGAAAAATATCTTTTTTGTGACATCTCCCGGCAGCAGATCAACATAAGTAGAACTAGTGTTTAACATATTGCCATCCTTATCATACAGAATAGCTACAACGTCAAAATCTTCTATATCTAGGAGTGTTCCATTTGTCAGCGTTACCTCTAGCAATGGGCTAGTGTCTTCATTTTTTAGAGTCCGATCTTTTACTAAAATAGATATGTTTGATAATTCACGAGAGCCTATTTTTATCCATTTTGGAGCCCCGCCGAGAAAACTAAAAGTTGTTCTAGCTGGAATCCTGTTGCCAACATCTATAGCACCTTCAAAGATAGCGGTATTTGATTTAGCGTCAATAAAAGTAGCCCCTTTTCTTTTTTTAATTAAGAGATTATCTTTGTCGTATAGATTGAATTCATATTGAATATAAGAAACTCCCGCATATGGATTAGGGTTTTGTATATAAGCTAAGGCGTTGTATCTTCCGGGCACGATCTCGCGCGCGTTTGACCAAAGAACACTCAGAGGCTGTGCTTGCTCAGGGCAAACAAGTTGACAGTCACCTCCACAGTCAATACCAAACTCTATTCCGTTTAATTTACCATCAAAGCAAGTTGGCTCTTTTGTTATATATGGCCAAGCTATATACAGACCAAAAAGCATCACAAGTAACGCTACCCCCCCAAAAATCTTTATTTGGTGTTTCTGTGCCCAATTCATATTTACTAGTATATCCCATAACACCAAAAACAAAAACAGCCCAATAAATTGGACTGTTTTTGTTTACTTTAAATTCATTGTCCTGGCGACAACCTACTTTCCCCATTAAAAGAGTATCATCAGCTCAAGAGGGCTTAACTTCCGTATTCGGAATGGGAACGGGTGTGGCCCCTCCGATAAATCACCAGGACAATAAATTTAAAAAGTGTCTAAAGGAAGACACTGTTCGATTGAAAATAATAACGGGGGGAATTGCACCACACCCACACCTTCGGTAACTCTAGAACTCGCTAGAATGGTCGAGTATCAAGTATCCGCCTAAGCTAGACCCCACCACAGATGAATGTCTCCATTCTGTGAATTGTAAACGCCTCCCTTGGGCTCGGCTCCCGATCTTTTCAATACAAACAAATGTCTTCCCAAGAAGTCCAAATTGGACCTCTTTAAAATCCTAACTTAATAAATTTAAGCATTTTTACCGTCTAAAAGACTACTCATAACCTTTCGCTTTCCTAATAGGAATTCGAATAATTAGTACTCCTCTGCTGAACACATTGCTGTGCGTACACATAGAGCCTATCAACGTGATCATCTCTCACGATTCTCAAATGATTCCTAATCTTAAAGTTGGCTTCCCTCTTAGATGCTTTCAGAGGTTATCCATTCCCAACATAGCTAC
>CAZOLO010000004.1:0-63818 GCA_964581035.1 uncultured Candidatus Saccharibacteria bacterium
TTATCGTTGTTGAGCACGATGAAGATACGATATATGCAGCTGATTATTTAATAGAGATTGGTCCAGGGGCAGGGGTGCATGGGGGAGAGATTGTGGTTGCTGGCGATATGGATGATCTTTTAACGGCAAAGACAAACCCTACTGGATCAAGAACTCTGGCATATCTTCGAGAAGAAGAGCATATCTATTTACCAGAAACTAGACGAACTAAAGATAAAGGATTTATTTCTATTCGAGGTGGAAAGATACACAATATTGATAAGTTAAGTATAGATATTCCTCTAGGAAAGTTAGTTTGCATTACAGGTGTTTCAGGTTCTGGTAAATCTAGTTTCATGTACGAAATTCTTCACAAGAATCTGCAGGCAAAATTCGAAAGAAAATACAGAACAGACAAGCCTCAGAACTGTACAAAGTTTGATGGAGCACAACATCTATCTAGGGCCATTTTAATAAATCAGTCTCCAATTGGGCGAACACCAAGATCAAACATTGCGACATATACAGGGGCGTTTACATACATACGAGAGCTTCTTGCAGAGACAGAAGAGGCTAGAATTAGAGGCTGGAAAGCTAGCAGGTTCTCATTTAACGTAAAAGGTGGAAGATGTGAAGCTTGCCAAGGAAATGGTCAAATAGCGGTGGAGATGCATTTTCTACCAACAGTATATGTGACTTGTGATGTATGTGATGGAGCTAGATATGACAAAGAGACTTTGAAGGTAGAGTATAAAGGAAAAAACATACAACAGATCCTACACATGACTGTAGAAGAGGGAACGGTTTTCTTTAAAGATATTCCAGCTATTTATGACAGACTTAAGACTCTGGTAGATGTAGGTCTTTCTTACGTTGAGATTGGTCAGTCAGCAACAACTCTTTCTGGTGGAGAAGCTCAGAGAGTAAAAATTTCTAGCGAGCTATATCGTCCAATGACTCAGAAAACTATTTACTTGCTTGATGAGCCAACAGTAGGTCTACACTATGATGATGTGGCAAACCTAATCCAGGTTCTCGATCAACTTGTACTAAAAGGAAACACTGTTGTTGTTATTGAACATAACCTAGACTTAATAAAAATGGCTGACTATATCGTGGATCTTGGTCCAGATGGAGGTCTTCATGGAGGATTGCTTGTTGCCAAAGGGACACCAGAGGAGGTTGCAAATAATTCAAATTCTCATACTGGATTCTATTTGAAGAAGATGTTGAAGAAAAGTAAGAAGAAAAATTAAAAGGGTAGGCTATACTAGCTTACCCTTTTGTGCTTACCTTCAAAGCAGAACACTGTTAATTCCTTTAAAAAAATAAAGGATATTATTAAAAGAAACCCAAATCCTATAATTTTTATATTCTCAATTATTAAGACAATTAATGAAGTCTCGATAATGGTGAAAAAAATTGAAGCAATTGAAGCTGAAAGAACAGGGTTGCCATATATTCTAGACTCCCATTTTGACAGACTTCTGTCTGAAAATTCCTTTGAAACGCCAACTATCATTTTCAATAAAGTGTAAGAGATTATCATATAAATGATCCCACCTAAGACATACATGTATGTTTCCATGGCTCTTCTTTTTTGTTTATTTTATACTATAATGTATACTACTATTTGTCAAATGAAAATAAAAGACTTACAAAAATTAGATATTCCAAAGAATCCAGGAGTTTATTTCTTTATGGACGGTTCAGACATCTTGTATGTTGGTAAAGCCACAGATCTTCGTAGTCGAGTGCGAAGTTATTTTGGTGCTGACCTTATTGAAGCTCGCGGACCCCATATAGTAGATATGGTGGTAAAGGCAAAAACTATTAAATGGCAGGAGACAGATTCCGTTCTAGAAGCGCTAATTCTAGAAGCAAATGAGATTAAGAAAAATCAGCCATATTACAACACAAAAGAAAAAGATAATAAAAGTTACAACTATGTTGTAGTCACAAAAGAGGACTTTCCAAAAGTTCTGTTGATTCGAGGAAGAGAGTTAGAGAAACATAGAGCTGGTGCAAAAGTTGCAGTTTTAAATGGGGTAAAAATTGATTCCATGTTTGGACCTTTCCCAAGTGGGGGGTCCCTGAGAGTCGCTCTACAGATTATTAGAAAGATTTTTCCATTTCGAGACAAAAGGTCGGTCCAAAAAGATAAAGCTGAATTTTATAAACAGATAGGCTTAACTCCAGATCTTTCAGATTCTGTAATAAAGAAAGGGTACAAGGAGAACATCGAGCATATAAAAAAGTTTTTTAAAGGAAATAAAAAAACCCTTGTAAAAGATTTGGAGAAAAGGATGATGGAGCATGCAAAAAGAGAAGAGTTTGAAAGAGCGAATGATATAAAAAAGAAGATTTTTGCACTAAAGCATATCAATGATGCCTCTTTGATAAAAGAAGATTTTTTGGCAAAGAAACCCAAAACATCAAAAATAAACAGAATTGAAGCCTATGACGTGGCCCACCTTTCTGGTAAAAATATGGTTGGGGTGATGGTCGTTGTAGAGGACAGCTCCCCAGAAAAAAATGAGTATAAAAAATTTAATATAAATGGTTTTGATAAGGCAAATGACACCGGTGCTTTAAAACAAATATTGGAGAGGCGATTTGCTCATCCTGAGTGGACTTATCCAGACTTGATTGTAATTGATGGTGGTAAAGCCCAGAAGAATGTAGTCCATAAATTTTTCAAAAAATATGGCTTATCTATAGCCGTTGTATCTGTTGTAAAAGATGAGAAGCATAAACCCAAAGCCATAATGGGTTCAAAAGATATAATTAAATCTCATGAAAAAGATATCTTGCTTGCAAACCATGAATCACATAGATTTGCTATCAGTTTCTACCGAAAAAAACAAAGAAAGCTAACATAGGATAAACCTCTTGCAAAAACCTAAAAACTGGGTAAAATAGTGTGGGTCAGTTCTTTGGAATTTTTAAACGATGTATTCTTAATTTTTTCGCACTTTGTGAATCAATATAAGTTACATCATGCTTGCTCGCTAGAATCTTCGGAATCCTGCGAGCATACGGGCCCGTAGCTCATCTGGCTAGAGCGCTCCCCTTGCACGGGAGAGGTGGCAGGTTCGAGTCCTGTCGGGTCCACTTTCAACATTAACCCTTTGTTCGCAAAGGGTTTTTGTTGTGGGGGCAAATAAAAAACCGAACCCTAAATTAGGATTCGGTTCGTTAGACTTAAGAATGACTTGAGAAGTGTGAAAGAAGAGTGGTGAATTCTACAAGTCCAGAATCTTTCTGAATTTTTTCATTTCTTCCATAGTAGATGTCGAGAGCTTTTTTAGTGAAAAGCCTCCGAGCTTCATCATCTTCAATACTTAGAATAGCCGTCATAAACATTGAGGCTTCATCCCATAACTCAGGCAAGCCAGAGAATGAGATAATTTTGAATTTCTTGTCACCTCCAACCTTTATTGCGCCACCGTATTTTTTGTTTGCAGGATCTCGGCTTTCAAAGGAGGTAAGATCTGTTTTCTCGGATAGTCTTCTTGCTTTTTCTTGTGAAAAAACAAGACACGCATCAGCTCGCTCCATGTTTGCAAAATCGCCCGTGGGTTCAATGGATTCAATAGATATAACTCTGCCTGATGCATAAGCAATAGTTAGATATCCTGCAGTAGCAAGCTTCCTTTTATCCTTAGGGATACTATAATCATTTTTTATAATTTCGCATGCTACATTAATAACCTTTTTTGCATTTCTGCTAAGGCTACCGTTCTTTGTTTCTATGAGTATTTCCTCTGACATCCTTAATTGTTTTAGTTCATTTGTGTGTGATATTACTATAAAAAGTTTGTTTGTAAAGCTTTGGTCTTGTTGGATAATATCCCAATCAATTTCACCACATCTCTCCTAAATTGATTCCAGTATAGGATATTCGGGTCCACAAAGACAAAAACCCTTTAGAAGTAAAGGGTTTTTGTTATGTTTACATATTTAATTATTGTGTTAATGTCAGATAAATAAATGAAATTGAAATGGATTTTGAAAAATTTTACAGAAGTCATTTTTGGTTTGTTGATTTTCAAGCTAGGATACTCACAAACAATACAATGGATGAAGAAGCTCTCGTGAATTCTGTTACAGACAAAGTATTAAGCAGTTTTGCAAAAGGTACTTACTCTGATAAAAATAGCCCTCTAGGTTGGCTTAAGACTGTCATTGTTAATGCCTGGAAGGACATCCTTAGAAAGAAGGTAAAAGGCAGGGAAGGTAAAAATAGTGTTCGCACTTTATACTATGATGAGTTTGAAGATTTTGATAATGATCACAATCTATATTTAAGTTCAGAAGATAAAGAGTTTGATTTTAGCGATGATTACCTATCTGTTGTTGAGGCTATTAATTCTCTTGGAGAAAAACAGAAAGAAGTTCTTCTTGAAAGAATAAATCATGGATTGAACTTCAGAGAGATAGCAGACATCCAAGGGGTTAGCCTAAATACAACTATTGGAAGAATGAGATACGCAAGAAAAAAACTCTTGATATGTCTTTCAGATAAGCTTCCGGAAGGTAAGCTCTATAGTATTGTGAATAGCAATCCAAAAATGAGGGCCTTTGTAGAAAAAAACCCAGAAATAATCGATCATATAAAGAGAACCAAAACGTAGTTTCGTTTTGGTTTTTTAATTACCTTTTAAAAATGACAGTAATTAATTTGAGGCAAATAAAAATCCCCCCATTCACCTGGGGGGCACATTGCCTAAGGTAGCATCCATCGGCACAAGCCCGTAGGCTATATCAGTGATTTATAAATCGTATCTGGTAAAAAAACAGTTTGCTTTTATAAATGCGCTACACAAAATCCTTATTTAATTGTCGGCTATCTTGTCTAATTTCAGTATATCAGATATTGGTTTAATGTAAAATTTATGGTTAATTTGCTTGAGTTTATACTTTGGAAGTACTATAGTGTCTGTATATGGAAGCCCCAAAAAAACTATCTATTGTCGTTCCTGTCTTTAATGAAGAGGGTAATGTGGCAAATTTGCATAAGGAAATTGTAAGTATCTGCAGTATTACTGGTAGAGAATATGAGATTATTTTTATAAATGACGGATCTACTGACAAAACATTAGATGAGTTAAAGAAACTAAAACCTATTAAAGTTATAAACTTTCGGAAGAACTTTGGTCAAACATCAGCCTTAGATGCAGGGTTTAAAGCCTCAAAAGGAGAATATATTGTAGCTCTAGATGGTGATGGACAAGATGACCCATCTGAGATGTTGAAACTTATAGAAAAGTTAGAGGAAGATGATTTAGATGTGGTGTCTGCATGGAGGAAAAATAGAGAGGATAGTTTTAGTAAAAAAGTATCTTCTAAGATGGCTGCTAGACTTAGGAAACATCTTATAAACGATGGAATTCATGATTCAGGGACTTCATTTAAGGTTTATAAAAAAGAGTGTTTTGAACACATAGATCTTTATGGGGAGATGCATAGATTTATACCCGCAATACTTAAAATAAAAGGATTTAAAATTGGAGAAGTCGTTGTTAATCACAGAAGAAGAACTTCAGGGCAGACAAAGTATGACTGGTATAGAGGTGTAAAAGGTATATTAGATATGATCTCTGTTTGGTTCTGGATGAAATTTGCCAATAGGCCACTACACTTGTTTGGAGCAGCCGGGGTATTTATTATGTTCCTAGGAGGGGTTTCGTTTCTATTCGTGCTAGGTCAAAGTATATTTTTTGGTAAAGATTTGTCTGATACAGCTCTAACAACAATATCCATGTTTTCTATTCTAGGAGGAGCTCAACTGTTTGTTTTCGGATTATTAGCAGATATTCTTTCTAAGAGCTATTTTTCATCCACCAAAGACACTCCATATGTTGTGAAAGAGGTTATAGATAATTAGAAAACATGTTTTTTGTATTATTCAATATCTGTCAGAATTACAACAAAAGAGTTACACTAGTATTATGAAAGAAAGAATTATTGTTACTGGCGCTGCCGGGTTTATTGGCTCTCATGTGGTAAAGAAACTCCTGGGTGAAGGGTATTTTGTAATTGGGCTGGATAATATGAATGATTATTATAATCCATTGCAAAAAGAGCAAAACATTAAGCAATTTGATTTATTTGATAATTTTTCTTTTTATAAAACAGATATAGAAAATTTTGATGAACTAGAATCAATCTTTGAAAAAGAGGAGCCATCTCTTGTGTGTCATCTGGCGGCTAGAGCAGGGGTGAGATCTTCAATATTGAGTCCGCAAATTTATGAGTCTACAAATGTTCAAGGGACTATAAATCTTCTAGAATTATCTCGGATTAATGATATTAAGAATTTTGTCTATGCTTCTTCTTCTTCTGTATACGGAGATTCAAAAGAATATCCTTTTATCGAAAGTTTGAGTCCGTTACAGCCAAAGTCACCCTATGCTGTTACAAAGCTTGCTTGTGAGTCTTATGCGCAAACGTATAGCAGGCTGCACGGACTTAATACAACCGGGTTAAGATTCTTTACTGTGTATGGCCCAGCAGCCAGACCAGATATGGCAACGTTTCTTTTTGTAGATTCGGTCCATAAAGGAAAAGATATAATTCAATATGGCCAGGGGGATACTTTTCGTGACTATACTTTCGTTGGAGATATTGCTGACGGTGTTTTGGAGGCGGTTAAAAAACCACTTGGTTGTGAAATTATAAATCTTGGTAGGGGTTGCCCAGTGAGCCTTTCTGTTTTAATAAAAACAATAGAAGATATTATGGGTAAAAAGGCATCAATTAAAATTGAGTCAAAGCAAGATTTTGATTCATCGGGTACTCATGCTGACATAACAAAGGCAAAAAAACTACTGGGCTATAATCCTAAAACTGACCTGAAGGATGGTTTAGTTGAGTTTGTTAATTGGTATAATGAAAATTATGATATTTTATCTTAGCTTATTATGAAAGTCACTCTTATAGTTCCAACAATGTTTGTGTCAGATAGAGGTACATCCATGAGAATTCAGGGTCAAGTTGAGGCTCTGGTAAAAAAAGGCTTTGGAGTTACAATTCTCACTTATGGTGTAGGTAGGACACCAGATAATTTAAGCAGTCAGCTATTTAAGATAAAAAGAATTCCAAATGTATTCCCGTGGTTAGAGAGCATACCGTCTGGATTCAGTTTATATAAAGTTGTTGCAGATATGGCTTTATTTTTCAAAGTATTAGTTTTCCTTTTGGGTGATTCGAGTCGTACTATACATGCTTATTTGTACGAAGGGGTCCTAATTTCCTGGCTCGCCACTAATTTCCTTTTTTGGAGAGAGTATAAAATAATAGGCGATTTTCATGGTAGTTTGACTTCAGAAATTAAATTGAAATCAAGATTAGGTGGATATTTGTTGAAAAAAATTGAATCTTTTGTCCATGCTATTCCATACAAGGTATCGGTAAGCTCTTTTGAATTAGGTGAATATATTTCAAAGGATAGAATCGATAAGTCAGTGTTTGTTTTTGATGTTCCTTTGGTGGAAAATGGTGGTAGATCTGAACCTAAATTATCTATTCCAGATGATAAGACTATTGTCACTTATACGGGTGGCTTCGGTTCGGAGAAGGGGATAGACGTTTTGTGTAGACTCATGGTTAATCTTTCTGATTTAGATAATTTACATTGGATTATTGCAGGGTCTCCAATAGAAAATCTAAAGATACCAAAAGAAGTAGATTCTAAAAAGTATACAATTATAAACCCCCTTTCAAAAGAAATGCTTTTCAGAGTCTTAAAGGTCTCTGATATTGGTATAGATCCAAAAACGAAGGCTCTGCAGGGAAGCGGTAAATTAGTGAACTATTTATCTTTTGGCCTACCAACGGTTACTTTTTCTTCTAAAACTATTAATTCTTATTTAAGAGAATTGAGTGGGGAATTATCAGCTAGCTCTGTGGAAGATATGGAAGACATACTTAGAAGTCTCATTTTGAATACAGAGAGAAGAAAGAGTATTAGTGTTATTGCTCTCAACAGGGTAGAGAATATTTCTATCAAAAAATTAGGAGATATTATTGCCGCTCTTTATGTCTAGAATTTCAAACAAAATAAATAATGTAGTTTTGATTGTTTCATATAATGGTAGAGACCATCTTGAAAAACTATTACCATCACTATTCGATCAAACTATTTCAAAGGATCTATATAGAGTGGTTGTAGTTGATAATGGGTCTAGTGATACAACCGAGGTATTTCTGGGGAAGAAATATCCTGAAATTATTTTCATACCATTATCTAAAAATAAAGGTTTTGCTGAGGCAAATAATATAGGCATTAAGTATTCCGCGACCAATTTTGAAGGTCTGGAAAATATTATATTTCTAAACAATGACACCATGGTCTCTTCTAATTTTTTAGAAATACTTACTGATGGAATTAATAGGCACACTGATGCAGCTTCTGTTCAAACAAAAATAGTAAGCATGGATTCAAAGACGATAGATAGTGTTGGTATATCTCTACATAGAAGTTTTAATGCGGTTAACACTGGCCAGGGAGAGTTGGATACTGGACAGCATGATAATTCTGAGAGAGAAATTTTTGGAACAACAGGTAGTGCTATGATCGCTAAGATTGAAGCTTTGAGGAGTTGTGATCTTGGAGATAATAATTATTTCGATAGGTTATATTTTGCTTATAATGAAGATGTAGATCTAGCTTTAAGATTCAGATCGTCTGGATACTCTTCTTGGTATGTTCCAGGGGCTACAGTTCGGCATGTTCATAGTGCCACAGGGGGTAATCAATCAAAATTTAAAGCCTTTCATAGTCACAGAAACACAATATTTAATATTATTAAAAATGCCCCAGGTTTTTCTGTGTTTACTACACTTGCAGCATTTGTTGGCTCATATTTTTCTCAAATTAAAAATAATAAAGAAATCAAAACCTCCTTATCAAAATTAAAGGGGAATATAGGTTCACTTGGTATTATAATGCTTGTTTTAAGGGTTTGGATTTCTGTGATAATCTATATACCGGTAATTCTTCTTAAAAGGTATTTTCTACAGAGAGGTACAAAGATTGGATTCAAGGATATAAAAAGATGGTTGTATATTTAATTTGATATGAACAAAAAACATGAAAATTACAAAGAGCTAGTTATGCGTCTAGCTAAAACTGATTTCAAGTTGAGATATCATGATTCTTTTCTTGGTTATATTTGGGCAATATTGAAACCCCTACTTATATTTACGGTTCTAAACTTTGTTTTTTCTTCGATTTTTAATTTTAAAAATTCTGGAACACCTCTTTATTCTCTTGAGCTTTTAACCGCCCTTATGTTGTTCAACTTCTTTGCAGAAGGTACTACTGCGGGGATGAGGTCTTTAATATCTAAAGCTCAACTGGTTACAAAGACATATGTTCCAAGATGGACTATTGTGGTCTCTTCTACAATAAACTCGCTGTTTGTTTTTTTGATGAATCTTATTGTTATCATTTTATTTTTTGCAGCGTATGGTGTTCTACCTAGTATAGGAGCCATAATAATATTCTTACTGTTTGTTGTTCTTTTGTATATTATTGTGCTGGCTTTCTCTTTTTTAACAGCCACAGTCTTTGTAAGATTTAGAGATCTTTCTATGATATGGGAGGTCGTTGTAATGATTTTGATGTATATTTCACCAGTTGTTTACCCTCTTTCTTTGATGCCTGAAAATTTGCAAAAGATTATGTTGTTTAATCCACTTGGTTTCATTATCCACTTTACAAAACAAGCATTAATATCTGGTCATTTTGCAACAGTATCTCAAATATTTGTTTTAATAGCAGTGATATTTCTATTTATGGGCGGGTCTATTCTATGGTTTAATAGAAGTGAAAAAACCATTGCTGAATATATGTAGAATATGAAATTTTTTAAAAAAATATGAACAATAAAGAAAAAATTTTTTTTTCGAAAGAAAAAGATCAGAGCGCTAACATCTCAAATGAAAGAGATTTATTAATTCAACGCATCAAGGGTGTTTTGAAATTAAGAGACATGGATATTAAAAATATAGTCATTTCAGTTCATATACCAAAAACAGCTGGTTCAACCTTTGCTGGAGTGCTTTCTGAAGAATTGGGAAATAAGATTTTGTTCGTTTATACAGCAGATAATGGAAATGGATATTATGTATCAAAAACATTTGCTGATATAGATAGACTTAGAAAGACAGAGGAAGTTGTTGATATGGAAAAAATATTAAGTATTGTAAAAGAAAATAAAATAAGGTGTATTCATGGTCACGTAAATTTGTCACAAATGGAGAATCTCTTTAAAGGAGAGGGGTTTAATGTCTATGTAATGGCTTTTGTTAGAGATCCTATACAGAGAGCTTATTCTGAACTTTGTCATAAAAAAATATATGATTTAGACAAAAGGTCAGATATTGATATTTTGGAATCAACAGGGAATAATATATCCTCATTTATTGGTGGATATTCTCTATTAAATAATATTTGTTTTTTTCATACTGAGAATTTTGAAGATGCGATGGGCTCATTATCGCTTTCCTGGGGTGGTTTTATGAGAAATGTAAACAAAAAAAATAGTAATATTGAATTTAATAAGAGTCTCTTAGAAAAATATAATTCAAAAGACATTGAAATTTATGAAAGAATACTAAATTTTTTTCCTCGACATGCCAAGAAGAAGAACTCTGGATCTATCGCTATTTCGGCTTTTGGTGTATATAAGAGTTTCAAAATCCCCCTAGATAAAATAGACTCTTTAAGGGGCTTGTTTATTTCAATATTTAAGAAAAAAACTTTTGAGAAATTTTTTGCCCTAAGTGATGTTTCATTTGAGATAAACAGGGGCGAGTTTTTTGGTATTGTTGGAAGTAACGGAAGTGGTAAATCTACTTTACTTAAAATTCTTTCTGGAGTTTATACTCCTAATTTAGGTGGTATCTCTATAAAAGGAGCAGTCTCCCCATTTCTAGAGTTAGGAATAGGTTTTAATCCAGAACTTTCTGGTAGAGATAATATATATTTGAATGCTACAGTTTTGGGGTTAACAAAAGACCAAGTGGATAAAAAATTTGATCAAATTGTTGATTTTTCTGAACTCGGTCGTTTTATAGATCAAAAAATAAAAAATTATTCTTCTGGTATGCAGGTTAGATTGGCTTTTTCAGTTTCAATTCATGCAAATAGAGAGATATTATTGATGGACGAAGTTTTGGCTGTTGGAGATGCATCATTTCAGGCAAAATGCATGAAGGAGTTTTATAGATATAAAAAAGAGGGTAAAACTGTTGTTTTGGTTTCCCACAATCTTTCTGTAATTGAACAGTATTGTGACAGGGCGCTTTTCTTAGATTCTGGTGAGGTTATTGCTATAGGTGACGCACGTGAAGTTGTCCAAAAATACAGAAATAAAACAGCAGAGAAATTTGCCATTACTCAGGCTAAAGAATCAGTAAAGCCAAGATCTGATCAATCCCTAGCGGAGGAGATAATATCTAAAAAAGTTGAAATAAAAAGAGTAACTTTTTACGATGGAGAAAATAACAAAAGACATCTTTTTACAACAGGGTCTGATTTGGTTGTGAGGGTTAAATTTGATGACCGGTTAAGTAGGGATGAAGATTTAAACTTTGGTGTCGCTATCTTTAGTGAGAAGAATACGTATATTTTAGGAGTAAATACAATTCTAGATAAAGTGGACTGTCGTAAATCTAGAGATAATGGATATTTTGAGATTTCGTACAAAAATATACCTCTTAAAAATGGATCTTACTATGTTTCAGTTGGCTTGTTTGGTGAAGATGATTCCATTGTTTATGATTTTATGAATCAGTCTTCTTTTTTTGAGGTTATTTCTCCTGATCAAAATCATGGAATGGTTGACATAGGATATAGTTGGATTGTATAAAATGTTTTTTTGTCAAGGAGGACAATACTCTTAATTTTTGGTAGGATGATTTTTATGAAATGGAGATATTTTAAGCCTGTATTTTCTTATCAGGAATCGTTTGATGATGGGGCTTCTGCCTGGTCTGGGCATCGTTATTTTGCATATGACTTAATTAGAAATATTAAGCCTGAAGTAATTGTTGAGTTAGGGTCTTACAAGGGTACGTCTTTTTTTTCAATGTGTCAGGCTGTTAAGGATGATCTTTATTTATCTAAAGGACTTTTTCCAGTTGACGCATGGGTGGGTGATGAGCACACAGGTTTTTATGACTCATCAATTTACTTAGATTTCATAAAGATTAAAGATAAGCATTATGATCAGCTGCCTATAAAACCAATTAAAAAGACTTTTGACGAATCTGTTGGTCTTTTTGAAGATAACTCCATAGATCTTCTTCATATAGACGGTTTGCATACCTATGAAGCTGTGAAGCATGATTTTGAGCTTTGGCTACCAAAAATGAAGCAAGATGGGGTGGTTCTTTTTCATGATATTAAGGTTAAAGAGGGTGACTTTGGGGTGTATCAGTTTTGGGGTGAGATAAAGAATGATTATTTTTCTTTAGAATTTGACCACTCTTTTGGCTTGGGGGTTTTATTTTTAAAAGATTTCGATAATTCTATATTGAGAGATGGGGAGGAGCTAAAGATGCACTACTCTTTTTCTCATGAGATGAACAATATTCTATCTATTGAGCAAAAAGAAAGGGAAATGATAGAACATAGGTCTAAATTTCTGGGCAAGATAGATTTTTTGGAAAAATCAATATCAGATTATTATGAAGAGAAAGAAAAATTAGAAGGTCAATTTATAAGAATTAAAGAAGAAAAGAATCAGCTTGAAATTGAATTATTATCTTTGAGAGAAAAGGTGGGTGTTTTTGGTTCACGTATTAATAGGATGAGTGAAGATATTGCATTAAAAGAAAAAGAGATGGCTGGCAAGGATATAGACCTTGCTATAAAGATCTCTGAAAAAGAAATGCTTATTTCTCAATTAGAAAAACAGAGAGAGGTTTTTTTTAATGAGTACCAAGATATCCAAAAAGAGTTAATATCTAGTGTTGGTTTAATAAACAAAAAAGATTTAATCTTGAAAAATAAAGAAGATGAAATATTGGCAATCTTAAAAAAGCATGAAAAAGATTTAGAGATGGTAAACCTCTCTAAGGTTTCTGAGATTAAAAATAGAGATGAAATTATTGAAAACCTCAACAAAGACCTTAATAATAAAAGAGAATCAATTTCTTTGGTTGAACAACAGCTTGATTTATCGAATAGGGAAATAGATAGCCTTAATAATAGTATTATTTCGTATCAAGAAATTGTGGCTAGGATGCAAGCCTCAAGCTTTTGGAAAATTAGAAGGGTTTACTTGAATGCTAAATGGGCGATAACTAACCCTTATGGATTTTTGAAAAAATATTTGCTAAATAGATTGCCTGGATACCCTCAGATCTATTGGGCGATAACTAACCCTATAAAATATTATAAGAAATATCACAAAAGATTTTTGATTACCAAATCCCTGGAGCTTGGTAATAGAGAGGAAAAAGTTGAATTATCCTCTGTTTTTTTTGAATCTGCTAATGATTATATAGAAGAAATGCTTAAGCAGTATAAGCATAACAAAAGTGATTATAAAAATATATTCAAGAAAGTTGAGCCGTTTGCTATATACTTCCCACAGTTTCATTTTATTGAAGAAAATAGAAAATCTTTTTATGAAGGGTATCATGACATGATTAATTTGGCTCATGCAAAAGATGTAAATCCAAACATAGAGTCACCACTTAGTAGCCCCCTTGGGATGTATGATCTTTCTGAGAATAGAAATATAATTCCAATTCAGATTGAGACTGCGAAAGCATATGGTTTTAAGGGTTTTGGAGTGTACTATTATTGGTTTAGTGAAAATTCATCAACTGGAAATAACATGCTAATGAAAGATGTTGTTGATCAATTTTTTATCAAAGATAATGATGGTTTCGAGATATTCTTTATTTATGCAAATGAAAGTTGGAGTGACAATGTTTCTTTTAATCAAAACTTGAGCGATACGGTTATAAGAAATAAGTACAACGAAACTTCAATTAAGAAGAATATAAAAAACTTAATTCCATATTTTAAAAACAAAAACTACAAAAAGGTTAATAATAAGCCTGTGTTCTTCATATATCATTCATGGGAAATGACAGATAAAGAAATTAAAATTTTCCAAAAGATTGGAGATTCTATGCTTAAAGAAGAAGGGTTTTCTGGTTTGGAGCTGGTTATCAATTCTAATAAAAAGAAATACAAGGAGAATGTAAATTATGTACACAATCCAAACTATAAAACTAAGGAGGTCTCAAGTTTTATGTTTCAAGAAAAGGGTGTTAATTATATAGATTACAAAAAATATTTTGAAGATTATATTTCTAGATCTTTTTCTAAAGAAAATGACATTTTGTCGGTTTTCTATAATTTTGACAATACTATAAGACTGTTTTTCCATGAAAACAGATCTCAGCATTTAACCAAAACACTTAATAACAATATAGAAAGTTTTAAAAAATTTATCAAAATGCAACTTTCTAAATATTCAAAAAGATCAGGTGTTTCAAAAATATTTTTAGTTAATTCTTGGAATGAGTGGGGAGAACAGATGGCAATTGAGCCAAGTGAAGAATCTGGATTCAGGCTACTTAATGCTTGGAGAGAAGCGCTAATGAATAGCTTTGCTACAGAATCTGGGCCACAGAAAGAGGAAAGACTAAATCAATGGCATCCTAAGATATCAATAATAACCCCTACATTTAATTCTGGGGAAACCTTAGAAGATTGCATAAAAAGTATAGTGGGCCAGTCTTATAAGAATATTGAGCATGTAATAATAGACAAGATGTCTACTGATAACACTTTAGATATCATAAATAAGTATAAGAAAAAATATAAACATATTAAGGTCTTTTCCCAGAATGATTCTGGTATTTATGATGCTATGAATATTGGATTAGATCTATGTGAAGGGGATTGGGTTCACTTTTTAGGAAGTGATGACATTCTGTATTCAAATGACACCTTGAGTAAAGTTGTAAAAAATATCTCGTCCGACTTGGATGTTGTATATGGAAATGTTGTGTGGGGGAACAGCGGCAAGGTTTACGATGGAGCATTTGATAAAATTAAGTTATCTCAGAAAAACATTTGCCACCAAGCCATGTTCACCAGAAAAGATTTATTTAAAAAGATTGGAAAATTCAATAAAAAATATACAGCTACAGCTGATTGGGAATTTAATATGAGATGGTTTGGTAGAGAAGACGTTAAAAGTAGATATTTGGATATTATTATTGCGAAATATTGCACAGAGGGATTTTCCTCAAAAAACGAAGACCTAATAATGATAAAGGATCATGAAGAAATCGTAAAAAAATATCTATCGATATGAAAAAATTCTCAATTATAATCCCTGCATTTAAGGGTAAATATCTGAAGACGGCAATAGATTCTGTACTCAACCAGTCATATTCTGATTTTGAGCTGGTTGTTTATAACGATGGTTCTCCAGATGATATTTCTAGAATCGTTAAATCCTATAATGATCATCGAATACAGTATTATAGCGGTGGCGATAATATTGGTAAAGATTTCCCAACAAGAGCATGGAATAAGGCTGTTGGTATGTCAGTTGGTGAATATATATGTCTTTTGGGGGACGATGATTTTTTGTCTTTAAATTTTCTAGAGGAGATTTCAGCTTTAATTTTGAAGTATCCAGAGAATAATATATTTAGATCTAAGGTGAATAGAGTTGACGAAAAAGGAGAAATTATATTTTTTGGAGAGACACTTCCTGAGGAGGAGTCTTGGATGGAATTCCTTTTCCAAAGAAACGTGAATAAGAGAATGCAGTCCACTTGTGAATTCGTCTTAAAGAAGGAGGCCCTTATTGCTGCTGGGGGTTATAAAGATTTTCCCAGAGCATGTGGTAGTGATGATGTGGCATATTTGCTTATCGCAAGAGATAGGGGGGTTGTATCAACAAATGGAACCATTGCATATTGGAGAAAACACCATCTAAATATTTCAGATAATGATAGCGATGATATGAATGCTTATAAAGTTAGATTTTTTATGGAATGGGAAAGACAATTTTTTAATAGAGAATTCTTTTTGAATCTTCCAAGAAAGGTAGAAGAAAAAGATCTTGTGGCAGATTTACAAAATAAAATTATGGATCTAGAATGGCAAATTAAAGGTCAAGGGCTTCATTTTGGTTCAAATGGCTGCTTGTCTTTTTTAAAAACTAAATTTTTATCAAGAAGATTTTTTAAGGGTTCTAGTCTAAAAAATAAAAAAATCTATAAGAAAAAAGTTCTATATATAGGTCACTCTTATCACAACAAGACAAAATCAAACAGTTTTTTCATGGACTATTTGAAGGATTTTTATGATGTTGAAGTTTTATCTGATGAATCTTGGATGGGGGGTACATATCCAGATCTAAAGTTTGTCGATAGTTCTTATCATGCAGTTATATTTTGGCAAAATTTACCTGGACCAGAAATTGTAAAAAAAATAAATAATAATAATCTTGTATTTTTCCCAATGTACGATGCCGTGGTGGGGTCTGAATTTAATTTTGATGATAGATATAAGCAAATGAAGATTATAAACTTTTCTAAGAAATCTCATGAAGAATTTTCCTCAAGAGGATTTAATTCTATGTATATTCAGTATTTCCCGGAGCCCAGAGATTTTACTCCAGGTAAAAGTAACAAAGCTTTCTTTTGGCAGAGAATAAGTAAAATTAATGTTAATAATATTATTAATTTGTTTGGTAGTCAGAAAATTCAGATTTACTTACATAAGGCTGTAGATCCAGGGAATGAATTTGTGGAGCCAAAGAAAAAGGATATCAATAGCTTTAACTTTGTAATCTCTGATTGGTTTGGCTCTAAAGAAGAGATGGTTGATTATATTGAAGATCTAGGTATATACGTTGCCCCTAGAGAATTTGAAGGTATAGGAATGTCATTTTTGGAAGCCATGTCTATGGGTAAAGCTGTTATTGCTGTAGATAAGCCTACTATGAATGAATATATAGAAAATAACAAGAACGGATACTTATATGATCTAGACAATATAAAGAATATAGATTTTTCTAATATAGAAGAAATTCAAAAGAATGCACACTCTTTTATTAAAAAGGGTTATAATATATGGATGAAGAGGCGCTTTAAGATTATAGATTTTATAGAAAATAAATAAGCCTCTGACTAAATTAAAAACTAGAAATATTTAAATTTTGAATAACGAAGATCAAAATAATCAAGAATTAGAGTTTGTACCATCTGGTCATTATTTTTCGCCGTCTCCATCTATTAAAGAAATAATATCTAAAGAAAATACAATATGGGGTGAAATGCCAAAAGAGATCCCTGGGATAAACCTAAATACAGATGGTCAGTTTGACCTACTGGATAAGTTAGAAGTTTTCTATAAAGATATACCCTTTGAGGATCAAAAAAAAGATGGCCTGCGTTATTACTTCGACAATAATGCTTATGGTTATTCGGATGCAATCTTTTTATACTTTATGATTAGATATCTTAGACCTAAGAGGGTTATAGAAGTAGGGTCGGGATTTTCTTCGTGTGTTATTTTAGACACCAATGAGTTATTTTTTGATTCAAAGATAAACGTTTCTTTCATAGAGCCTTATCCTGAGCTTTTGAAGTCTTTGATTAAAGAATCAGATCTTTTGAATAACATGCTCCATTCATCTGGAGTACAAGATGTTCCGCTATCTTTTTTTGAGTCCTTAGAGTCTGGTGATATATTATTTATAGACTCTACACATGTCTCAAAGATTGGAAGTGATGTGAATTATATAATACACAAAGTACTCCCAGTTCTTGCATCTGGAGTTCATGTTCATTTTCATGATATCTTTTACCCATTTGAATACCCTAAAGAGTGGGTTATAGAAGAAAGGAGATTTTGGAATGAGCAATACTTATTAAGGGCTTTTTTAGAATTCAACTCAGAATATGAGATAGTAATCTTTAACACTTATTTGGAGTATTTATTCAGATCTAAATTAGAAGAAAGGTTTCCTCTTATTTTTAAGAATCCTGGTGGAAGTATCTGGATAAAAAGAAAATAGCCAATAAAAAATGAAAAATAATATTTTTTTTAATTTTAAATTAGATAACTCCAGTCTTTTAAAAGTCATAATGGCTGTCTTTTCTCTATCTGTAGCCTTTTTATACTTTGGGCCAACAATTAGAGCTGATTTGGATATAATAGATGATCACTTTTTGTATATAGAGAACGATATATCTCAGAACAATGGAACAGTGTGGAGTAACTTTAAAAAATCAGAAGAAATTGTTAATTTTGGAAACTCGGATAGATTTAGGATTATATATAAATTGATAAATGATATAGAGTTGAAAGTTTTTAATTTGGATGTTTCATATTTTTATCTAACTAATATTATTGTTTTTGCGATATTTCTTTTTGGTGTTTTCTATATAACTCAAGCTAATCTTGACTATAGATGGGCTATATTATTCACTTTATTTGTCTCTAGTCAAAAGTATCTTGTTCATATTTTTACAAGATTAGGCACAGCTGAAGTTTGGACTATATTGGGCACCTCTGTATACTTTTTAGGGGTTAGCTCTATCTATAGAAAATCCCTCAAGGAAGATGCTCAATCTTCGACATGGAAGGAGGTTTTGGCAATGCTTATTGGTGCGATTATTACCATTGGCTCAAAAGAGAATTTCGCAATAATGGGTATTTTTGTTGTAAGCTTGTATATTTTTTTGAAAATTAGAAAAAAAGTTACACCATTTTTTACCGCCTCTTCAATAATGATTTTATTATTTAATCTTTATCAGGTTTTACATATTTACTTAACACATTCATCTAAAGGTGTAGACGTCTATGCAAATGATGTGAGTCTTCTTCATAGGTTTTTGACTCTACTTAGCGGAGCTTTCAGTGGTGAGGCAAGAATGTATACATTATTTTTTATTACATTTTTTATATCTATCGTGATAGGTTATATTTTTACTGCAAAAAAAAGATTAGAAAAAATAAAAGATATAGTTTATCAAAATAGATGGGTTAATTATCTCTTCATTGGCGCCATTCTTTTTGTCGTTTATATTTTTAATTTGTATGTTTACAACGGCTTACTTTATCCTGTACATAGATATGCCTTTCCTTCAATACTTGTATTACAGATAATTTCTTTAATTTGGTTGATATGGCTTATTGATTTTTCAATAATTCTAAATTTTTTCAAAAAAGAGAAGTTCTTAATTAGATTTCAGCTGTTCATTTTTGGCGCACTAATGGTAGCACTTTTTCTTAATGGTATTTATGCTAGGGAGGCATCTTTTGTGACTGTGGCTAGAACGAATTATTTCAACAATAATTTAGAGAGAATCATGAATACGGTCAAACAGGAGCCAGAATCAGTAATTATCTTGTCCGTGTATAATGTATCTGACGCAGAACCAGTAGTATCTACGGCTGAATATTTGAGATTTTATGGAGTAAAAAATCCTATTATGGTAAAAGGTTTTTATAAAATTTCTAGCAATTTTTCTCCAATTGAAATCGCAATAGAAAGAGTGGTTTCTTCGTGGGAAAGTTTTGGTGCAAAATACATATCAGCATATAATCTTCAAGATGATAATAAATGCTTTAATATAAATTTTAGTGGAACGGAAGATTATATACATTGTGAAAATCTTGGTCGAATTTGGCAGCAAGGTGAATTTAAATATTAAATATGGATATAAGGTTACACAAAAAATATCAAGAACTTCAAGAGTCACATTGGTGGTTTATGGTTAGAGATAATCTATTAATGGATCTAGTCTTTAAGAATATAAAGAAAGGATCATTAGTGATGGATTTTGGGTGTAATTACGGACATGCTGTAAAACTCTTGGGCGACAAAGGGTATGAATCTTTTGGAGTTGATGTTTCAAGAGAAGCTGTAAATTATGGTAGATCAATTAATATAAATGACATATCTCTGATATCAGAAAAGGATATTCAAAATAATTCTCTAGACGCAGTAATATCTATGGATGTTTTGGAGCATATAGATAATGACAAGGAAACACTTGAATATATTTGGTCAAAATTAAAGCCTGGAGGATTAATGATTGTTACGGTTCCAGCTTTTATGTTTCTGTGGGGTGTTCAGGATGAGATTTCTCATCATTTTAGGAGGTATAAGCTTTCAGAGCTTTTATATTTAGCTGGGGAAGTAGGAGATTTTGAGATTGTTAAAAAGACATATTTTAATTCGTTTCTTTTTATGCCCGTTGCTATTATTAGAGTTTTATCTAAGTTGTTTAAATTAAAAAGTAGGAATTCAGATCTTGACATTAATAGTGTTTTTCTTAATAAGATATTTTTCAAAATCTTTGATTTAGAGAGAAGGTTACTAAAATATATTAATTTTCCTTTTGGGGTCTCTGCCTTACTGGTTTTAAGAAAAAGGTAAAAATCTTCGAGGTTTTATACTAAGATCTTTTTCTAGGTTAGGGCTCATTAAATCTTTTTTGCAAACAAACCTTTGTAATTGGTCGGGGGTACCTATGTTAAAAAATCTACTTAGAAAAATAAGTGGTATTTTAATAAATAGAAATGGGATTGGTAGAAGAAGCCTACTTTTATTTTCATTTTTGCACATACGAACGAGGACCTCTTTCAATTTCAAGTTTTCTGGTCCACAGACTGTGTAGGTTTTATTATATGTTTTAGGATTTTCTATTGTATTAACTATTATTCTTAACACATCTTCTTTGTGTATAGGGGCCAGATTATTATTTAATTTGGCTGGGTAGGGGATTATAAAGCTTCTTTTAATCAGTTTCTGCAAACTATTCAATCCTTCCTTTCCTATAAAGTTTTCTTCATAAACTTCTCCAACTCTTAGTATTGTGTGGTTTATTCCATATTTTTTGATTGCCTCTTCAGCTATTTTCTTAGATTCACCATATGACCCACAGCAAGAACCAATAGCTCTTGTACTTATAAATATAAAGTGATATACCCCAGCACTTTTCCCAAAATTTATAAGCCTTTGTGTTCCAATATTATTAATTCTTGTATAATTTTGTGGGTCTTTTGAGTGGGTTATTGCAGCAAGGTGTAAAATTATATCGATTTTAGGGATTTCTTTTTCCCAAATTTCAGGCTCTTCAATAGATCCATTTACTATGTTGATGCCTCTCGTGTCTATATCTATACTATTTTTATGGATCAGTAAAAAAATTTCATAGGTCTCTCTGATCATGTTAGTCAGATCTCTTCCTAGGAAGCTCGAGGCTCCAGTTATTAGTATCTTTTTTTTAGTTAATTCTGTCATTTTTTAAACTCCTTTAATCTTGATATTATTATGTTTTTGATAAATTCAAGATTGGTCTTAAATGTTATAGAAGAAGAGTAATCTTTATTTTTATAGAAACAAGTTTCTACTTCACCTATTTTGAATTTGTACCTCCTGGCTTTGATCATTATTTCACTATCAATAAACCAATCATCAGATTCTAAATGAAGTTTTTCGAATGCCTCTTTTGTAAATATCTTTGGTTTGCCATTGATGTCCCCTGCCACTATTCCAGGAAAAATTAGATTCATAATTGCGTTAAATATTCTTGATATAATCTTTCTATAAAATCCATCTTCTCTAGATACTCTTTTTGTTTTACATAAGTCTAATTTTTCATTAATTAATTTTAGATAAACAAGAGGTATATCTTTTGCGGGCATCTGACCGTCTCCATCAATTACACATATAGTTTTACCTTTAGCTAATCTAAGACCTGATCTCATGTCCCAACCCATGGCTTGTTTACTGTCTGTTTTTTCTTCTATAATAGATAAAGTGTTAGGATTATTTTCTGATATTTTTTTAACTACTATTGGAGTGATATCGCCACTTTCTGGTCTGTAATTCCCAACAATTATTATCTCGTAACTTAGATTTTTTTCTTCCAGAGCATTTACAACCTTTTTGTGGAAGGAAAATAAAGAATCACCAGCTTTGTAGCCTAAGATTACAACTGAGATGTCTTTTTGTTTTTCCATGAAGATTGATATGTGTCCAACTTGTCTAGGCATTATACTACAATACCAAACTCTATCAATTACTTTGATAAATATACGTGGTATAATGCCGACATGAAAATACTTTTATTGATAATTGCTTATCTTATTTTCAACACTGCTGGTCTATCTCTTTTGAAGATGAGCACTCTTAACCTAAAGCTGGCTTCATATTCAGATTATTTAGAACTATTTACTAAACCAGAATTTATATTAGGTTTTCTATTGTATGCAGCAAGTTTTCTTGCTTGGGTTGTCATGCTTAGCAAAAAAGACATTTCATACATATATCCTATTGTAATTGGTTTGAGTTATATCGTCATTATGATTACAGCAATTATTCTCTTTAGAGATAGCTTTACCTTGAACAAGGCTTTAGGTTCGACTCTTATTGGATTAGGTGTTATTTTTATATCTTTATAACATGATAGGAAAAAATGTAAGAAAATCTTTATATATATTTTTAGGGGTAATTTTTGCTTTGACTATTTGGTCTTATGCGAATGGTTTTTTAAAATACTCTTTTTGGATTTCGTCTATGGATAAGGCAAAAATATGTTTAGCTTTTTTGGATAAAGATATGGTTGATTACTGTGACAGTGGCTTTTCAAAGATTATTAGAAAAATGCCAAATTCCATTAATGCTGAGTTCTTTTTGAATGACTTAGACTTTGCTATAGGTAGTGTAGATGATCTCTTTTTCTCAAAAGAAAAAGGACTTTTTGTGCAGGGTTGGGCAGCAAACCCATTTGGTAAAAAACCATTTGATTATATTCTTGTCAGGACCATAGACAAAGAAGGGGTGGTGATATTTTCAATAAGCCCTTCTGATTATTCGCGTAAAGATGTCTCTGATTATTTAAATAACAAAGACTATGATTTATATGGATGGTCTGTTTCTTTGAATATTGACTCTGAAAGAATGGAAGATTTTGATATAGAGATTTGGGGAATAGATACTTCTAAATTTTCAGCCAACAGGCTGAGAATTTAGATTTTATATCTCTTGTGCCTTCCTGAATATCACAAGAGAAAGTCGCATTCAATTTTTATTGAAAGGTAAGTTGCTATTTAAAATAGAAATACTTTTGTAGTCACACCCTTAATTAGCCCTCAATAAATTCAAAATTTATATACCCAGATATTTTCTCCTGATTCACTTTCTGAATGATAAACTTCCCTTATCACTGGGTGATTAGAAATTAGCCCAAAAACATCTCCAAGCCGGCTTCCCGCAAGTTCATCTATTACTATGTATCCATGGTTCTCTCTTGTTATTTTAAATAAATCGTAGGATGTTTTAATAACTGGCGCGTTCGTGTAGAAATCATTATTTGATCCAGACGCCAAACTTGCCTCTGTAGGCTTGCCGGTAAGAGATATTGGCTGGAGCATCCCCGGGTCTCCAGTATAAATTTTTGTTAGATGTGCGTAAGGAGAAATAATCAAATCTCCTGTTTCTTTGTTTTCTAAAATATAGGAATAAGCCTTATTGAAGTCAGGTTGAGGTGATCCTTTTTTAAGAATAGAGTCTGATGTGTATTTTAATATTCCGCTGTAGAAAAAGAATCCTCCTATAAGGAAAAAAGCTAAGGGCCATAATACAAAAGAAATCTTTTCTTTTGTTATTTTGTTTAAAGCAAAAAAGGGTGTAAATGCTCCATAGGCTGATGTTATAACAAGAAACGGAAGAAGCGGTACAAGATACCGATAATGAAGAAGTGGCCCATAAGCAGTTATAATTATATAAGAGAAAAGAATAGAGCTAGAGAGAAGTGTTCCGGAGATCAGCTTCTTTTCTCTAAATAAAGCGACAGTGAAGCCAGTAATTGACAGAACTGACAGAATCATAAATTCATCAAAGAAGAATTTATTGTAATAGTCTAGAAAATTATAAATTACAAGATCTCTTAAATACGGCCAAGCAATAAAGTATCCTAATGCGAAAATTATAGGTATCAATAATACATACTTCCAATTTATTTTCTTCATGTTTGTTAATAACCAGACACTAAGTGTGAACAAAAAACCAGGAAGGAAAACAAGAGCTAGTGCATGGGCAAAAAAAGCAAAAGCAAAAGTTATCGATGATATAAAGAACCTGTAAATTTTGTTAGTTTTTATAAAAATCAGAAACTGGTCAAAAGATAGAAGTAAAAAGAATTGCAAAATAGTATATCCTCTTGCTTGCCTTGACCATGCTATTTCCCAAGGTAAAAAAGCGATAGAGGCTGTCGCTGTTAGAGCAATCCAGTCATTATTAAATAGTCTTTTTGTGAATATAAAAGTTAACAGAATTGACAGGAGCCCAAAGAAGGCTGCAGGAACTCTGGTTGACCATGGGCTAAGCGGGTCAAATCCAAAAAGCTTCATTGACCCAGCTACGATATAAGATGTAAGAGGTTGATTCTTGTAGACATTTCCAGAATCTAATAGAGGATAACCATGATCTTGGATGGCCAGAGAAGCATTTATTGTATAACCTTCATCTATCCACAAAGACTGATATCCCAAGTTTTTGAAACGCAAAAAACCACCCAGTAGCAATATTACAATTAGAATTATTAAAATTTTCTTTTCAAGAGATTTGAACATTTTTATTCGTCAGTTAATCTGATAAATAGTATACTATACATGTGAAAAAACTAATTTCTCTCCTAAAAAAACTAAAACGACATCTGCCAAAACTTGCAGTAATTATTGCTATTGCTGGACTATCTACAGCAGGTGTAACCTATGCCCAATTTGCTAGACAAACAGGTTCTATCGGTTGGGGGTATGGTTATGGTTATGGATATGGTCTTGGTTATGGTTGGGATTCTGGTTTGAGTGCGGGGTATAGGAATGTGGTGGAGGGAGATAGTGGTTGGGAATATGTTGGACTTAATCAATTTTCTACAAATGTAACTGCGTATCATACAATAGATTTTAATACTGAAGATGTTCCGTATGTTGCATATCTCCAAGGTGCCGGGACCGAGATTGTGGTCCAGTATTTTAATAGCGGAAGTTTGGCGTGGGTTGATTTACCTGATATAGAATTCACCACAACAGCTGACGCAGTTGCTTTTGCGATATTTGAAGACACTCCCTATATTGCTTACTCAGACGATGGTAATGGTGGTGGGTCTATAGTTGTTATGTCTTATGACGGTTCAGATTGGAATCTAGTTGGTCCCGCATATTTTGTGGCGGGCCAAGTTGATAACATATCGTTGGCATTTGATTCCACAGGGGTTCCGTACGTTGCTTATCAAGATGAGCTATTCAGTGATAAAACATCTGTGCAGAAGTTTGTGAGTGGAGCTTGGTATTATGTAGGATCAACGTTTATCTCTGGGCAGGCAGAATATCAAAGAATTGCATTGGATTCTAACGATGTTCCATACGTTGCTTACATTGATTATGATAATGGTCAGGAGGTGACAGTGAAAAAGTATAATGGTTCTTCCTGGGAAACAGTTGGCCTCACTGGTTTTACAGATACTTCTGTTGCGTACTTGGATCTAGTTATTGGTTCAGATAATCAGCCTTATGTTCTATATAATAATTTTATTAATGGAAGTCGTGCTGCTGTGATGAAGTATGACGGTTCTTCTTGGGGTTATGTTGGAGGAAATGGTTTTTCGCAGGTTAGCAGTAGTTATCACTCGCTTGCAATAGACTCAGATGATAATTTGTATGCAGCGTATAGCGACAGCCAGGAAAGCAATAGGATAAGCGTGATGAAGTATGATGGCTCATCATGGGATTATGTAGATGAGGCTGGTATCTCAGAAGGAAGTGCAACTTGGCCGTCTGTAAATATAAATTCTTCTAATGTTCCATATGTCTCATACGCAGATGATGCAGACTTAGCAGGGAAGACGAGTGTTAAGACATACCTCACCACAGAATCTTCAACCCCAGGTAATCAATATGCCTACGGCTATGGCTACGGTTACATGAATCCAAGCTATATATCCAGCTCACAAATATCATGGGACTCATCTTTTGAAGCATATCGGATAACTTCTTCAGCTGTTGGTCAGCCAATCGTAAACGCTGGTATTCTCATTCCAAATACTTCAAACTCTGCTAGTTCTACATCGGCAGAATTTATGTTCAAAGTTACTGCCGCTTCAGATGGATTGCATGGCTTCTTATTAAATCAAGGAACAACGCTTGTAACAGGAGGGTCATTCGATCTCGCAGATCTAAGCTTTACAGATATTTCAAGTGCCTCTATCTCTGGGCAAGACTTCCTTGGAGGATTTAACTTTGGACTTTCTGAAGACATGACTTCAAGTGAATCAATTAATCTATATATTTACGTCGGCTCACAATACGATGGAGAAACTTTGAACGTATACCATCAATCTCCAAGTGATTTAGACTGGAGCCTTCTTACAACATGTGAGGTTGGGAACTCTGTTGCTGTTCCAAGTGGATATTGCTACTTTTCAGCTACCTCTTTCTCTTCCTTCGCCGCAACCACTCCAACAACCACAGAAGAAACCGGAGGTGGAAGTAATTCAGGAAGTGGCGGAGGAGGATATCCAGATGGCTACTTTGATGATGTGTCTGATCCAAACACAGACCCTGCGCCCGAAGAAGAAACATCATCTACTCAAGAACCACAAACCTGTCTTCCATACATAAATTCATATATTAAGTTAAACACAAACAACAACTCAGAAGATGTAACTAAACTTGAAACATTCCTAAACACTTACGAAGGAGAAAGTCTTTCAGTAAATGGTATTTATGAAATACCAGACTACCAAGCAGTAATCAGATTCCAAGAAAAATACTTTGATGAAGTTCTGACACCATGGGGATTTCTTACCAAAGGAACAGGTTATGTTCATAAAACAACTAAAGCTCAAATCAACAAGCTTCACTGTGAAAGCCAAGGTTTGACTTGGGAAGAAGATGTTTTCATTAACACAGAGACAATCATAAAAGACGTAGTACCTAAGAAGCCAAAAGTAAATGTAAAAGAGGAACCTAAACAAGTTGAAGAAATTAAAGAGCCTATTGCGATTGATGATCTTCCACTTATACAAGTAATTGAGAAAGAGCCAGAACCAGTCATACAGAAACCAGCACCTCAAACAGTCCAACCAGAACCAGTTAATCAATGCAACAAAGGTCGATTCCTTTGTTGGCTATGTAATATATTTACAAGTCTTTTTAAGTAGGGGTGTTTAAAAACCAGATTAATATCTGGTTTTTTTGATATACTATACATGTGAAAAAACTAATTTCTCTCCTAAAAAAACTAAAACGACATCTGCCAAAACTTGCAGTAATTATTGCTATTGCTGGACTATCTACAGCAGGTGTAACCTATGCCCAATTTGCTAGACAAACAGGTTCTATCGGTTGGGGGTATGGTTATGGTTATGGATATGGTCTTGGTTATGGTTGGGATTCTGGTTTGAGTGCGGGGTATAGGAATGTGGTTACCACAAGCGGTTCTTCATCTTGGTCAAAACTTGAACAGGCAGAATTTACTGACGGGGCGGCAAAATATACAGATGTTGCAATTGCTCCAGACGGTACAACTTATATAGCTTACAGTGACATGTCTTACACTGGTGCTTTGACTGTTGAGAAATATGTAAATGGCGCATGGACTTCGATAGGAACCGCAATTGCAGGAGGGGCCTCAATCTCCGAGATTTCTATTGCGTTTAATAACTTTGGTACCCCTTACGTTTCTTTTAACAATGGTGGAGATTTAAGCGTCATGTACTACACCGGTGGAACTTCATGGAGTTATGCTTCACCTTCAGATATTACTGGAGCAGCAACGGTGTATGTTTCAGATATGACTTTTGACAATACTAGTAATATGCCTAGTGTTGCATATAGAGACAGTACTGGGGGGCTTTATGTCGCAACCTGGGATGGTGCTGGTGACTGGACTATTATTGGCGGAACATTTCTAACCGCTGATTCAAACAGCGACACTGTTAGTTTAGCTTTTGACTCAAATGACGTTCCTTATGTTGCTTATGCTGCCAGTCCATACGGTTATACCACTATTCAAAAATACTCAGAAGGATCTTGGTCTGTCGTTGGAGGGACATCTATCTCCGGATCTTATTCAACTTTTGTAGATCTTGTTATAGATTCAAATGATAATCTTTATATTGCTACTCATGATGGTGCGAGCGCTGTAGCAGTCTGGACTTCAACAGGAGGTTCCTGGGCTCGTATCTCTAGCCCGAGTACCTTTGATTCAAATACCCAGTATCCTTCTATTACAATTGATTATGAAGATAATGTTTATCTTGCCTACACTAATACAGCATTTCGTTTGTCAGTCCAAAAATACAGTGGCTCTGGAACAGATTGGGAGTATGTAGCCTCTAACATTTCAGCTCAACTACCTGACCATATCTCTCTTGCTGCTAGTCCAGATACAAGTAGTATTTATGTTGGATATCAGGACGGGGTACCTCTTGGCGGGGCTACTGTTCAAGTGTATGAGTCTACAGAGTCCACTTCTGACGCTTCTTCGTATCTTTATGGCTACGGCTACGGCTACATGAACCCAAACTCTACCTCTGGTACAGAAATATCATGGGATCCGTCTATCACCGCATTTCGCGTCTCTTCATCGGCGATAGGTCAACCAATTGTAGACGCTGGAATCCTTGTTCCAAATTCAAACGATTCATCAAGTGCAACCTCTGCAGAATTTCTGTTTGACGTTGTTGCCCTATCAGATGATTTGAATAGCGCGGTTATTTTTGACGGTATAATTCTATCTGCCAGCAGCTCTTTCGATCTCGCAGATCTAAACTTTACGGACCTTTCAAGCGCCTCTATCTCTGGGCAAGATTTTCTTGGTGGTTTTAGTTTTGGAAATGCATCAGAGGATCTAACTTCTAATGAAGCCATCACTCTTTATCTAAACGTCGGCTCACAATATGACGGAGAAACTCTCAATGTTTACCATCTTTCACCAAGCGCTTCAGACTGGAGCATCCTTACAACATGTGAAGTCGGTCTAGAGACAAGCGGTTACTGTGTATTCACCGCAACCTCTTTCTCATCATTCGCCGCAACAACATCAACAGCCACAGAAGAAACCGGGGGTGGTAGTGACTCAGGTAATAGCGGAAGTGGTGGAGGAGGATATCCAGATGGTTACTTTGATGATGTGGTTGATCAAAATACAGACCCTGCACCAACAGAAGAAATACCATATACTCAAGAACCTAACACAAACCCGGTAACCCCAACTTATTCAAACAATTCAAACACTGGAAACATTCAAACAACAGAAACTCCACAGATAGGAGTTAATTTCCCTGATGATTTAATTATCACTTCTACTTCAACAGAAGAAACATCAGATATTACAAATCCTTCACAAGATAAGGATGTTCAAATCAACAACAGTCAATGTGGAAAGTGGTGTTGGTTCTGGATTGGATGGGGAAGTGGAGCTGTATTTTGGTTGGTTGTTCATCTTATTTTTGAAAGAAGGAGAAATTATTAAAAGATTTCCCCGTTCTCGAAAACATATATTATTCATCTCTGGTAAAATATAATCATGATTAAATTGAATAATTTTTATTCAAAGCTAAAACCACTCATTCCAAAGATTGGTGTATTTTTGGCGGTCCTAACTCTGTCAATCTCAAGCATTGCCTACGCTCAATTCGCTAGACAAACTGGTTCTATTGGTTGGGGATATGGATATGGTTACGGATACGGACTTGGGTATGGTTGGGATTCTGGGCTGAGTGCGGGGTATAGGAGTGTGCCGAGTGCATGGTCTCTTACTGGAGAATCTGTTCTTGTTGGAATATTCCCAAGTAATGACACTTCTACGGCCGTAGCTACAGATGGCACTGTATATGTTGCTTACCCAAGCTCAATCACTGATGGTTATCGACCATTTCTGAAGAAATATTCAAATGGGTCTTGGTCAACAGTCGGTGGTACGTATCTTGCTAATACCAGCTCTGGTGTTCTTTCTCTTGCAATTTCACCCACAACAGATGTCCCCTATGTTGCTTTTGCTGATGGAGAGAATGGTAATAGGTTAACGGTCATGAAGTATGAGGATGATATTTGGTCAGTTGTTGGATCAGAACTTATATCTACCGGTAGCGCTAATGATATAGATCTACTTGTAGCTCCAAATGGAATACCTGCTGTTGCATATTATGATGGCACCACAGATCGTGCTGCGGTGCAGTACTATTATGGAAGTTCATGGATTGATATCAGCCCAGGGGCTTCAGATGGAGGGATTTCAAAAATATCAATATCTATAGACTCTGCTGGAGTACCTGTTTATATTTCGTATGTTGATACCTATAATGGATCAGGTATCACTGCAATGCAGTATAGTGGTTCTGGGTGGAGTGGTATGGGGGCAAGAAGTTTTACTTCTGGGGTTGCGTATGATGTATCAATGGCAGTTGATTCAAATAATGTTCCATATATTGCCTTTAAGGATGATGCAGGTTACGCAAGTGTTGTGTCTTGGAATGGATCATCTTGGGTTAGTGTTGGCCCTGAATCATTCTCAGATGGACTGGCTGTGGAATTTAATCTTGCCATGGATTCAGATACTCCATATATTAGTTATATAGATTATGGAAATAATAGATATTTAACTGTTCAGAAATATATTAATGGATCTTGGCAAGATGTTGGGGATCCGGGTTTTGTTGAAGGAAGATATAGCTCTTTAGCAATAAGCCCTGGTGGGACACCTTACTTGGCATATCTTAGTCTAGAGAATGGAGGGATTGGGGTTCAAGAGTACTCTAGTGATTCTTCTGATGCATCATTAAATAGTTACGGCTATGGCTACGGCTACATGGTTGATTGGTATAGTAACGGATCAAGTATATCCTGGGTTCCTGGAAGCAGTAGATACGAAGTATCTGGAGAAGACATGGGTGTATCAGTAGTTAGCGCAGGTCTCATGATCCCAAATACTTCAAGCATCGAAGCTGCAACAGCTATTAGCTTCCCATATCCTTTATATGTAGATATGGGTGATACAAATATCACAATTAATGCTGGAACTATAATGACGGCGGCAACTACAACAAACTTCCTAACCATCGGAGGTGACGAGAGTGCCGATCTGACTAACCTTCCCTCTGATCAAACATCAGTAGCCTCTCTAGATTTTGGTCTTCCGTCGCTTGGTCTTACTATTTCACCAGCAGTTACTATTTCTCGAAATGTTGGATCTTCATACAACGGTGAGGAGCTAAATATATATCACCGTACACCAGGAGAAAGTACTTGGACTCTTCTTGGAACATGTACTGTAGCTTCTAGCATATGCTCTTTTACCACAACTCAACTTTCATCTTTTGCTGTAACTCAGACCACAACCACCACAACATCAAGCTCTTCTAACGGAGGTTCTGGTGGAGGAGGATATCCAGATGGCTACTTTGATGATGTGGTTGAACCAAATAGCTCAGATAACACAAGCAACAGCAACGGAAGTTCTTGCCAGCCGACAAATTACACATACACAAGAAATCTTAAGATTAATTATGTAGGTCAAGATGTTTTAGAATTGCAAAAGACTCTAAACAACAACGACTTTATTATCGGCACAACAGGAAATGGTTCTCCGGGAAATGAATCTACCTACTTTGGTCAGGCAACCGAGTACGCAGTTAAATCACTTCAATCATTTTACAATCTAGTTTCAGACGGAATAGTTGGTTCAGGTACAGGATCTGTTATTGAATCTCTAGCTAACTGCGAAAATGTTGTAATAGAAGATCAAGAGATAATCCCTGAAGTTCCACAAGACCAAGAGCTCGTAGCTACGAACCCAGATGAAATTCAAGAGGGTGGGGATGATGAATCATCTGTTCCTGTTATCTCAGGTAGTGATAAAGACTATGAATATGAAAAGGTCTTTATTGATCCAATTAAAGAAAATCAAAAGGATAATAAAAACAAAAATAGAAACACACTATTCTTCTTTATAGGATTAATAGGAGCATCAATATCTCTTTTCTTGATTAGATCTCTAAAGAAAAAATAGTCTATATTAAAAAACCAGATAAAAGTCTGGTTTTTTAATATCTCTGGTAGATAGCCCTGCTATATGATTCAATTCCGTTTATTTGAAGGTTGTGGTAGTATTACTCTCATAATGAAAGACAAAAGACTATATTTATACGGGGGACACTCTGTAAAAGAGCTCATACAATCACACGCCAAGATAATCACTCGGTTGTATATTCGTGATACTTTGGAGAAGAATACACTAGACGGCTTCCGAGAATTAGCCAAAATTGCAAAAATACCTTTTAGTGTTGTTTCTGGAAAAGATATCAATCGATATGTTGGTGATGTAAATGATCAGGGTGTTGTTGCTTTGGTATCAAAATTTCCTTATACAGATTTAGAGGAATTTGTTGAGAATATAAATATCAAAAAGAACCCATCAGTCATCATCATGGATTCCCTTGAAGACCCTCATAATGTGGGAGCTATAATTAGAACAGCGGCTGGGCTTGGTGCTTCTGCTGTTATTATTCCAAAAGATAATCAAGTTTCTATAACTCAAACTGTTTTTAAGGTGTCTGCAGGTGCTGTAAATCACATTCCCATAATACAAGCTGGTTCTCTTACAAAAGCTATGAATCTTCTGAAGAAAAAAGGGTTCTGGTTTGGAGTTCTAGATAAAAGTAGTAAGAAGGAGGATAGTCTTTTTTCACACTCTTTTAAGGCACCGACCGCATTTATTGTTGGAAATGAAGGTAAGGGTGTAAAGACTTCTATAAGAAATGAATCTGATTTTGTTGTTTCTATTCCAATTTCAGAAAAAGTGGAAAGCTATAACGCCTCTGTTTCTTTAGCTATAGTTCTGTATGAGTGGAGGAGACAGAACAAGAAATAATTTATGTTATCATGAGTTCTATGGAAGAAATATTTTATAATTCAATATTGCCTTGGCTTAAGGTGGAAGGGGTTGGGATTCTTATAATTCTAATTTCTGTTTTTCTTGTAAAAAGATTTGGTCACATGGTTATAGAAAAAATTGTTAGAAGATCAGTTCATCGTGAAGCTTTCGGAACTGATGAAGATGAAAAAGCTAGAGAAGATACTCTTATACAGATTTTAGACGGATTCATTGGAGTTCTTGTTTGGGTTATGGCTGTGATGATGATATTGGCTTCACTAGGTGCAAATATCGCACCGCTTTTGGCTGGAGCAGGACTTGTTGGTGTAGCGGTTGGTTTTGGTGCTCAGTATATTGTAAGAGACTTAATTACTGGTCTATTTATTATTCTTGAAAATCAATACAGAGTAGGTGACGTGGTTTGCTTAGATGGAACATGTGGTTCTGTGGAGAGAGTGACATTAAGAACAACGGTCCTTAGAGATCTAGACGGAGAAGTGCATCATGTGCCTAATGGTGAGATAAAGAGAACCACAAATAAATCTATGTATTGGTCAAGAGTAAATCTTGTAGTTGGTGTTTCTTATGAAGCAGATCTTGATAAGGTGGAAAGGGTTATAAATGAAATTGGTCAGTCTTTGGTGGATGATCCTGAATGGAAAGACAAGATCATTGAGACTCCTAAATTCCTTAGAGTTAACAAGCTAAATGATTCATCTGTTGATATTAGAATACTTGGTATGACAGCTTCAGATCAACAATGGGCTGTAACAGGAGAGCTTAGAAGGAGAATTAAAAATACCTTTGATAAGGAGGGAATAGAGATTCCTTATCCTCAAAGAGTTATCCATACCAAAAAATAATTTTACACAAAAAAGCATCAACAAGGTGCTTTTTTCTTTGGTATACTGTATTCATATATATGAGCGACAATAGTCTTAGTAAAGTTACATACATGGGCGAAGCAGATTTCCGCAACAAGCGGACTCGTTTTGGTATAAAAAATATAGATCGTGCTAGGCACATGTATGTTATTGGAAAAACTGGTATGGGTAAATCTACTCTTTTGGAAAACATGGCCGCTCAGGATATTCAGAATGGAGCTGGGATTTGTTTTGTAGACCCCCACGGTTCCTCTGCAGAACTTCTTTTGGAATATGTTCCAGAAGAGAGAATTAGAGATGTTTTGTACTTTGCCCCCTTTGATACTGAGTACCCCATAGCCTTCAATCCACTAGAAGATGTAGATCCAGACAAGAGGCACTTGGTTGCCAGTGGGTTGATGTCAGCTTTCAAGAAGATTTGGGTTGACTCATTCTCTGCTCGTATGGAGTACATTCTTTCTAATACAATCCTTGGTCTTCTAGAGACCCCTGGTTCTACTCTTCTATCTGTTAACAGAATGCTAGTAGAGAAGGAATTCAGAAAAACAATAGTCGATAATATTACCGATCCCACAGTAAAGGCCTTTTGGGTGGATGAATATGAAAAATGGGATGATAGATATCGAAAGGAGGCAGGGGCCTCAATTCAAAACAAAGTTGGTCAGTTCGTCTCAAATCCATTGATTAGAAATATTGTTGGTCAACCAAAATCTTCTTTTAATCTAAGAGATATGATGGACAACAAGAAGATAATTATTGTTAACCTTTCAAAGGGGCAAATTGGTGAAGAGAACGCCGGTCTTCTTGGTGGTATGTTTATTACAAACCTTTACCTTGCAGCCATGAGCCGTGCTGATCTTGATAGGGCTGAAATGGATGCACTTCCACCATTTTATTTCTACGTTGATGAGTTTCAGTCTTTTGCCAATGAATCTTTTGCCGATATTCTTTCTGAAGCTAGAAAATATAAACTAGCTCTTACAATGGCGCACCAGTATGTAGCTCAGATGCCAGATGAGGTTCGAGAGGCTATATTTGGTAACGTAGGATCCATGGTTGTGTTTCGTGTTGGACCAGGAGATGCTGAACATTTTGCCAGAGAATTTGCACCAGTTTTTGTTGAGCAAGACATTGTAAATATTGGGCGCTTCCAATACTACCTTAGGCTAATGATTGATGGTATGGGGTCTAATCCATTTTCTGCTGTAGGATTTCCTCCTCTTGATAAGCCTGCTTCTTCAAACAAGAGAGCTGTGGTTGAGATGTCCAGAGATAGATTCTCAGCTAAAAGAGAAGATGTAAATAATAGAATTAATGAATGGTATATACCTATCCCCTCTGAGAAGGATAAAGAACACCAAGCATATATTGAAAAAAAGAAAAAGGAATTTGCTGCTCAAGGTAAAGAATGGGTAGATTTTTCAAAGGCTCCAGAAAAGAAAGAAGAGTATGAGAAGAAAAAATTTAGTAATGACTTTAAAAAACCCTATCAAAAGCCAGCAGAGAAGACTTTTGAAAAAAAGTTTGTAAAAAAAGATTTTAAGCCAAAACCTAAGGATGAGACTATTAATAAAAGTAGCTACAAAGAGGCATCTTTGTCACCAAAATTAATGGATCTGTTAGACGCCGTAGAAAGTGGAAATGCTAAACCTGTTCAAGATAATTCAGAGAATGGTTCTGAAAAAGATAGTAAGGTTTCCTTATCTGAATTTAAAGCTAACCCACCCAAAAAAATCCTAGACAGAAAAGCTTCTACGGAGAAGGTTTCTTCTCTTAAGGAAGCTTTGATGAAGGCGGGTATCGCTAAAGATGATAAAGAGTCTAAGGTTGAAGAAAAATCAAAATCTGATGATAAAATTAAAGTTAATACACTTAAAAAACCGGAAGAAATAAAAGAGCCTAAGGCTGAGATTTTTAAGGAAAAGAAGGAAGGGAATAGAGTGTTCACACCATCTGCGATTTCAAGACCAAAAGAATCAAATGAAAGCAATATTAAGAAAGATATCTCTGTTGTAGAAAAAAAAGAAGACTTAGCGCTTAAAGAACCCATTACTTCAAAGCCTAAGAAAGACGAGGTTCTTATCAATGCTCCTGAACCTCAGAAGGCCCCTGAGAAGAATTATGCTCCAGAAATAAGAGTGGAAGCACCTCCCGCGCCACCACAAACAGCAAAATTTTCTCCAGATGAATTATTAGAAGCCATACTCAAGGATTAGCATGAAGAGATTTATATTTATCATGTTTTTTGTGATACCGGCAACATCTTTTGCTTCTATCTCTATAAATGAAGTAATGTATGACTTGGAGGGAACAGATTCAGATAGAGAATGGATAGAGTTAATGAATGCGGGAGCAGAATCTGTCAATTTGTCTAACTGGAAATTCTTTGAAAATAACTCCAATCATGGGCTATCTTTATATAGCGGAAATGAATCTATTGGTCCGGGAGAATTTGCAGTGATTGCCGACTCTCCAGAAACCTTTTTATCTGATTGGCCAAGCTTCTCAGGGAATATGTTTGATAGTTCATGGTCTTCATTTTCTAATACGGGAGAGACTTTTTCAATCAAAAATGAGGACGGAGACATTGTGGATGAGTTTACATATACCCCTGAAGACGGGGCAAATGGTGACGGGAAATCACTTCAGTTAATAGAGGGTTCATTCTTGCCAGCTAGCCCAACTCCAGGTAGCGCTAACCAGATATCAGGTGAAGTTTTAGAATCTCTAGAAGAGGTTCAGATACCTGAAAATAGTTCATCTGAAAGCCCTGAAAAAAATATTATAAAACAGAGCACCTTTGGAATACCACAGCGAGCTGTTGTCGGAGAGAGAATAGACTTTGAGCCTGAGATCTATGATGATAAAGGAGAACTTATTTTTAAAGCTAATTTGAATTGGAGTCTTGGAGATGGTGCGAGCAGGGAAGATGAATACAGAAAGAATTTTTCTCATACCTATAATTACCCCGGCACCTATGTAGTCTACCTAGAGGTTTACACTACATCTCAAAGAAGAGAGCCGGAGCATGTTTATAGACAAACAATATCGGTTGTACCTGCTAGTGTCAGACTAACGCTTGTTGATGGGGGTGTTGCTGTAAAAAATAAATCAGTATATGAATTAGATATAGGTGGTTGGAATTTTCTTTTTGATAAAAATAGTATATTCAGAATACCTCAGAATACAATTATTTTACCAGGTAAGGAGATTGTTTTCTCCGAGTCTATATTAAGTGAGAGTTCTATCGTGGAAGTATCTCTTATAAACGAAGTGGGTTCAGTGGTAGCTTCATTTGGTAAAAAGGTGGAATCACTTCCGGTTGTTAACGTAAAGCAAAAAGTCACACATATTCCAATTCCGATTACTACCACTCCAGCAGTAAAAATATCAAAAGATCAAGATAAAGATTCTGATCTAAAATTGGATGAAAGTCTGCAAGTTGCTAGTGCTAATAGAGCGTTACCTGATAATACTAAAAATAATAACAGCTTATGGTTTTGGGTCTATGGAGTTTTAATAGCTGGAGTCATAGGCGGTGTAAGTTTTATCTATTTTAGAAATGAAGATGAATTCATAAATGAGGTAAATGATGTTGATGAGTATAGATTTGAAGAATAGCTTACTGTATTCATCTGCAATAGAATTAAAAAAATCCCTTTAATGGGATTTTTTTAATTTAAGGTTTAACTCTCTAGAATAGACTTAATCTCTCTTATTGTTTGGAAGAATTTTAAGGTATCTTTGTTCCCTAGATGTTTTTTTGCTATTTCCATTAGATTGTTAAGTTTTTCTTCTAAACGCTTATCTAGGGACCCACCCTCTGAAAGTCTATCAATTTCTTTATAAAGCTTCTTCAGTGCCTCTTCACCAAATTCTGTAGGTCGAAGTGTTGGGTTATCTAATCTTGTTGACTCAGGTTTAATTTCGTCTATTGTTATAGGTAAGTCTTTTATCTCTATAGATTTAGGTTCTTCGCCTTCAAGCTCTAACTCAACATCATTTCTAAAAGTGTTTACTTCAGATTCTACACCAAGGTCAGATATCGTAGGAAGTCCTGACTCAGCAACCATAATTTGAGCTGTTGCTAGTGTTGGGTTTTCAGTTGATGAGAATTCTACATTGTCAAAAGATAAATCCTCAGATAGAGCTATAATTTGACGGTCAATTCTGTCGTGTGACTCTTCTATTTTGTTTATAATAATTCTTGCCTCTTCTTCTCCAAGATCACCTCTTTGGTTTAGAAGCAAACTCTCGACAGATCGTCTCTCAACCCTTTTTTCCTCCCAAGCTATCTTAGCTTCTGGAGTGCTTTGAAATGAAGCCACTACTTCTTCTGTTATATTTGTTTTAATAGGATATAAAATATCTCCAGGAAGCGATCTCTCAGACGCAAAGGCTAGACCACCTCCTCCAGCAATAAATCCAACCATTACAAAAGCCATAGATCTTGCAAACATTGCAAATTTAAAGGTTGACCTTATGGGTTTTCCTGAGATTTGATTTTCTCGGATAGGGAAATGCTCCATGGTTTCTTGAATTCTTGACCGCATTAAAGACTTCTCAGATTCAGTCATCTGGATTTCTCTTGCCTCATTTTTTAGTTGTTCGAATTTATTATCCATGTTGTTCTTTTAATTCTTCATTAAGCTTTTGAAGGCCTCTGTGTATTCGGACAGAAATATTGTTTTCCGTTGTCTTTAGCTTCTCTGCTATTTCCTTAACAGATAGGCCTTCTATGTAGCGCATTGTCATAACCTCTTTGTATGAATCCTTTAGAGTATCCAGGGCTTCCTTTGCTAAATTAGCCTCATAACCTGTCTCATGTCGCTCCATAGCATCCATATCATCATCATAATCAAATCCTTCGTCCAAAAGTGCATCTAGAGATGAGCTCTTCTTTTTCCTTCGCCAGTCTATGATTAGATTTTTGGCTACTCGATATAAGAATGCTCTTATGTTCTCAACCTCTTTACCATCTGCTATATATTTCCAGGTTTTGGTAAAGGTATCCTGAGATATATCTAGAGCCACTTCTCGATTTGAGGTTTGATATGAGCAGTATCGGAAAATATCATCAGAGTATGATTCATACGCTGCCATAAATTCCTGTTCAATTTTTTCTTTATTTACTTTCATTATCTAAGACGGCCTAGGGCCATAAATATTACACTTATTATATCAGATCTTTTTTGTATTTACCCTATGTAAATAATTATAGCCTCTCAGAAAGAGAGGCTATATAAAGTACGTTTTTTGGGGTTATTCACCAAAGATCTTTTTGAGACCTACTTCAGTGTATCCACTGAACATTGCTATTGCTGCTGTTGCTAAAATAACTGTACCTGGGTTGAATAATGCTTCCATTTTTTCTATGTTTTTAAGTTATTGTTCGGTTCGCCATATATAACGCATTAGATCAAAAAATCTTACAGTTTTTTAAATGTCCTATAAATAAAGGGTTTTTTGGAATGTTTAATAAAAATAAGCCCCAAAGGGCTTATCTAATGGTTCTTAGTGAAATCTCGGTAGACCACTTTGGCCCCCAAGTCTTCGATCTGTTTGTTGATTCTGGAGGGAATTCCCACCTTCGCACAACGGCTGTAAGTTTTTTTGCGCTTGGATGAATATCATCCATCATTACATACCAAACCAGCTGATACTTTGTTGAGTCACACATTGTCTTTTGGGATACGCTATCCGGGCAAACAAGTTGGACATACTTAAAGTATTCTAGGGGTAAGGATTCATTTATAATACCTCTCCCCATATCATCCCAAGTTTCTATAGCATAATCTCCATACCTAGAGCTTGTGTCTGGGTTTTTGATTGAAATAGCCAAGATTTTATCCTGATTATCAGGCAATGTCACATAGACTAGAGATTTTGAATTTTCAAGCAATTGCTCGCTTGATAACATTCTGTTGAATACGCAAGAGGACAATAGTAAGCTGATGGTGGAAAGCAAAAATATTTTCTTCATTTTTTATTTATGGTTTAGATTAGAACTATTTAGGTGAAAGATTACTCATATTTATGCTTTTGTCAAATTTAGGCCAATCTGGTATGCTGTAGGAGTTATGTTAAAAAAATTCTTAATAAAAAAAATGATGAAGTCTCAGCTTAAAAAAGCCAACATCCCACAAGCTCAACAGGATATGCTTATTGAGGCTGTATCAGAGAATCCAGACTTTTTCCAAGAGATGGCAAAGGAGGCTCAGAAGATCCAAAAGGAAAAGGGGATAGACCAAATGTCTGCAATGATGCAGGTTATGGAGAAAAATAAATCTAAGCTTCAAGGAATGTTTAAAAAATAGTATGGCATTATCTATCGGAATTGTAGGACTCCCAAATGTAGGGAAGTCAACACTATTCAACGCTCTAACAAAAAAGAGTGTTGACGCACAAAACTATCCTTTTTGTACAATTGACCCATCAGTTGGGGTTGTTCCTGTTCCTGATGAGAGGCTTCAGAAGCTCGCAGAATTTTCTGGATCAAAGAAAATTCTTCCAGCAGTTATAGAATTTGTAGATATTGCGGGTCTTGTGGAGGGAGCTTCAAAAGGTGAAGGTCTTGGAAACAAGTTTCTTTCAAATATTCGTGAGACTGATGCAATTCTGGAAATGATTCGTATTTTCCCTATTGTTGGAGGTGGAACAGAGATCACTCATGTGTATGGTGATATTGATCCTCTTCGAGATATAAAGGTAATTAATATGGAGTTGATTCTTGCAGACTTAGATAGTGTGGACAAGAGAATTGAAAAGTTAAATAGGGATGTAAAACAACATAAAAAAGAGGCTATAGCTGAAACAGCACTTCTTCAGAAGTATAAGGCAGCACTAGAAGAAGAAAAGATGGCAAACACAGTAGAACTTTCAAAAGAAGAATCAGAAATAGCCAAGCACTTTCAGCTACTAACTCAGAAGAAATTTATATACGGATTAAACAGGAGAAGTGGGGCAGTGAATATGGATGAGTCACACCCAGAAGAATTTAAAAAAGTTTTAGATCATATCGCTGAGATGGGTGCTGGGTACGTGGTGATAGACGCAAAAACAGAGGAAGAGCTAAAGGATCTAGACAAGGAAGAGAAAGAAGAGATCAAGCGAGACTTTGGAGAAAGTCATACTGAGGATGGACTAGACAAGCTTATTCAAGAAGCTTATAAGCTCCTTGGTCTTATGACTTACTTTACCACTGGGCCACAGGAGACTCATGGATGGACAGTCCCAGTTGGATCAACTGGTCCAAGAGCTGGACGAGCAATTCACACAGACTTTGAGGCGAAGTATATAAGAGCTCAAGTAATAGAATGGGACAAACTTCTTGCAGCTGGAACATTTGGAAAAGCACGAGAGGCTGGAACCCTCCGAACAGAAGGAAAAGAATATATCGTGCAAGACGGAGATGTCATAGAGTTTCTTGTGTAGAGGGATATGGAATAAATTGCGTAAAAGAAAAGTCCTGGAGGGCTTTTTCCATTTGACATAAATAAAAAGTGTGATAATATGCATTTAAACTAAAAACTTAGAACGATGATTAAAATTACGTTAGTTTCAAATCTTGGGGATAGTAACATGTTCAATGAAGAGTATGTATTTGAAACCGTTAAGAAGGCTGTTGATTTGATTAATTCTACAAGAAATGAAGTTCTTGTTGATATCTCAATAGACTACAGGGATTCTTTTAAAAGAGCATTATCCGCCCAGATAGGAACAGGAGGAGCGGGAGGCTTGTACCCTGACAGGATTCTGTCAGAAACGAAATATGACCCAATAAAATTGGCAAACTCTGGCTATATAAGTGCTGTTGTTGCTGTTATTTTAGAGTATGGTCTTAGAAATAAGATCAAGCACTTAACTGATCATTCTGGTGACTATGGTTTTGGTCAATATGCCCGGGTTCGTACTAAGGAAAATAGCCTTAAAAATATTAGCGTTAATTTCTTTATAGAAGATTAGGACTTAAAAGTCTTGCGCAATGTGTGTAGGGCTTTTTTTATTGGCTCTCCTGCGGTAGAATTGACTCTATGAGTGAATATAACCCAAAAGATATCGAGAAAAAATGGCAAGAGTCTTGGGAAAAAGACGGCTTAAATAAGGTTGAAAACAAGGTAGAGGGAAAGGAAAACTACTATAACCTTGTTGAATTTTCATATCCATCGGGGAATCTTCATGTGGGTCACTGGTACGCATTTGCCGTTCCAGATATTTTTTCTAGATATAAAAGAATGAATGGGTTCAATGTTCTATATCCTATGGGATTTGATGCCTTTGGTTTGCCAGCAGAGAACGCAGCAATAAAGCTTGGGGCAGACCCAAAGACCTGGACTTACAAACAAATGGATGTAATGCGAGATCAGCTCCGAAGTATGGGAGCTAGCTTTGATTGGGATAGAGAGGTTGTTTCTTGTGATTCAGAATATTACAAATGGACACAATGGATGTTTAATCAGTTTTTGAAAAATGATTTAGTTTATCGTGATACAACATTTGTGAACTGGTGTCCAAAAGATCAGACAGTTCTTGCAAATGAGCAGGTTGTAGATGGTTGCTGTGAGAGATGTGGTTCTCAAGTAGAACAAAAAAACCAAAAGCAATGGATGATTCGAATTACAAAATACGCCGACAGACTTATTGATGATCTAGACGCGCTTGATTGGCCCAATCAGATCAAGGCTTCACAGAAGGCTTGGATAGGAAGAAGTGAGGGGTCTGAGATTACTTTTGAATTAAGTACAGGAGATAAAATGCCAGTATTTACTACTCGAGCAGACACACTTTTTGGTGTGACATACGTTGTACTAGCACCAGAACATGAGTTAGTTCAATCAATGAAAGACAAGATCGAAAATTGGGACGATGTTGAAAGTTATATTAAAGATACTCAAAAAAAGTCAGAACTTGACCGACAACAATCAAAAGAAAAAACGGGGGTTGAGTTAAAAGGAATAAAAGCTACAAACCCTGCAAATGGAGAACAGGTTCCTGTTTGGATTTCAGACTATGTCCTTGCTGGGTATGGAACCGGAGCTGTGATGGCAGTGCCAGCTCATGATGAGAGAGATTTTGAGTTTGCACAGAAGTTTGGGTTGGAAATTAAGAACGTTGTAGAGCCAATTACAGTTAGCACTCATGGAGACAGTGCTATTATCCCAGGAGAACCTTTTATCCATAGAGATAATGTGGCTATTGTTTTAAAAAACCCAAACACTGGGAAGTACTTATGTACAAACTGGAGAGATCACCACATGCATGGTGTTGTTACTGGCGGAATAGATGAGGGTGAGGATATTATTGAGTGTGCGATAAGAGAAGTTAAAGAAGAAACAGGATATAGAAATGTAAAATTTTCACACAACCCAAACTTTGCGGTTCAGGCTAAGTTTTTCCATAGACTAAAAAAGCTAAATAGATGGGCAAGATACCAGATAATTTGCCTTGAGTTAGAGAATGAGGAACGCGGTGAAATCGAAGAACATGAAGATGTTCATGAATTGGTTTGGATGGAACCTAAAGAAATGGAGGGTTACGCAACTGTTGCTGAAGCTGTGTATGCTGCGAAAATTGCCGCTAATCCAGAGTATGTTTTTACAGAACATGGTGTTCTTATAAACTCAGGGGAATTTGATGGAATGTTAACAGAAGAAGCTCGGACAAAAATCACCGAAAAGGTTGGGGGAGAATTGAAGAAAACATATCGACTCCGAGATTGGGGTATTTCTCGTCAGAGATATTGGGGATGTCCTATTCCAATTGTTTACGATCCAGAAGGAAAAGCTCACCCTGTGCCAGATGAGCACTTACCATGGACACTTCCAGAAGATGTAGATCATACACCGGACGGAACAGCTCCACTTGCAAGAAGTGAAGACTTAAAGAAAAGGACAATTGAAATATTTGGAGAAGGGTGGACTCCAGAAGTGGAAACTATGGATACTTTTGTTGATTCTACGTGGTACTTCTATAGGTATTTAGATAATAAAAATAATAAAGAATTTTCTGCAAAAGAAATGATGGATTCTTGGATGCCTATTGATTTATATATGGGTGGGGCCGAGCACACAACTATGCATGTACTGTATTCTCGATTCTGGACAAAAGCACTTTTCGATCTAGGGCTTGTAAAGGATGAGGAGGCTTTCAAGATTCGCCTAAATAGAGGTCTAATTCTTGGTCCGGACGGAAATAAGATGTCTAAATCAAAAGGAAATGTTATCAACCCAGATGAAATAGTAGAAAGACTTGGCGCGGATACTGTTAGGCTATATCTATGCTTCATGGGGCCATATGGTGTAACTGTAAACTACCCTTGGGATCCAAATGGAGTTGTGGGAGTTCGAAGATTCCTTGAGCGTGTATGGAGGGTAAAAGATATAGTTGGTGTAGGTAATCAAGAAGACGAAACTCTTCTTCATCAAACAATAGAAGGTGTAACAAAAGATATTGAAAACTTCAAATTCAATACAGCTATTTCAAAGATGATGATTCTTGTAAATGCTTGGGAGAAAAGCAAGACTGTTTCAAAAGAAGGTTATAAGGATCTTCTTAAACTTCTGGCGCCATTTGCGCCACATATGACAGAGGAAATCTGGCGATCAGAATTGGATGAGAAAGAATCAATTCACACATCAAGTTGGCCAAATTTTGATCCAGAAAAAATAAAGATTGATGCCGTGGAGTTGGTTATTCAGATAAATGGAAAAGTTCGGGCTAAAATATCAGGTAGCATCGGAATGTCAGAAGAAGAGGTTATGGATATAGTAAGGTCAGATGAGTCTATTAATAAATGGTTAACAGGGGATCCAAAGAAGGTAATCCACATCAAGGATAAGCTACTAAATATAGTAGTCTGATACAATCATTTTTATGGTAGAAAAATTCACCAAACTCCTAAATAAAGAATTCAGCAACATAAACCAAGCGGCTATACTTCTTGGTTTTTTTGCTTTATTGTCTCAGATTTTTGGGCTTATTAGAGACCGCACACTTGCTGGAGTGCTTGGGCCATCAGAAGGTCTTGATATTTACTATGCCGCTTTTAGAATACCCGATTTCCTATATGTAACAATCGCGCTATTAGCAACTGTTACAGCCACACTGCCGTTTCTAACAAGTGCTTTTGAGAAGAACGGATTCAGTAGGGCAAAAAGATTTTTTGATAATGTGTTTACTGTTTACTTTTTAATTCTGATTGGTGTATCAGTTTTGGTTTTCTTTTTGATGCCAGTTATCGCACCTCTTGTGGCTCCAGGGTTTAACCTTGATCAGATGAATCAGCTTATTAATATCTCTAGAATTATGCTTCTTTCTCCAATATTCATGGGGCTGTCAAACCTTTTTGCTTCTGTGACTCAGATGTACAAGAGATTTATGGTTTATGCTTTAGCCCCTGTGCTATACAACATTGGTATTCTTATTGGAGTTTTAGGGTTTATGCCTATCTTTGGTTTAAACGGTCTGGCCTATGGTGTAATCTTGGGAGCTGCTATGCATTTGACGATCCAAGTTCCAATACTTATTAAACATAAATTTGTTCCAAAATTCACAACCCATATAAACTGGCTTGAGCTAAAAGCTTTGGTTATGATTTCTCTACCCAGAACTCTAGGTCTCGCCTCAAAGAATATCGCACTTATTGCCATAGTGGCCATTGCCTCTGTTATTGGAGAGGGGGCAATTTCTGTTTTTAACTTTTCTTTAAACCTACAGACAGTACCACTTACCCTGATTGGTCTTTCATATTCTGTGGCAGCCTTTCCAACACTTTCAAAACTTTTTGTAGAAAATAATATTGGTGAGTACGTGAGACAGATCACTTCTGCTGCTAGGCAGGTTATCTTTTGGTCTATACCTATTACATTTCTTTTCATTGTTCTTCGAGCTCAAATAGTCCGAGTAATACTTGGTACTGGAAATTTTGACTGGTCAGATACTAGACTTACAGCAGCGGCTCTTGCGCTATTTGCAGTATCTGTTTTAGCACAAGGCTTAACACTTCTTTTTGTTAGAGGGTATTATGCTGCAGGGGAGACGTGGAAGCCTCTTTTTATAAATTTATTTTCTTCAGGTGTGATTATTGGAGCTGCATATGGGTTGTTAAAATTCTTTGCACATACTCCTGCATTTGTATATTTTATAGAGTCAATTATGAGGGTAGACAATACTCCAGGTACCGCTGTCCTTATGCTTCCGCTAGCATTTTCTATTGGGTCTATATTAAACTTTACTCTGCTTTGGTGGGCCTTTGCAGAAGATTTTCCTGCGGTACGAGGAGCCAAGCTGGGAAGGACTTTCTTTCAGTCATTTTCAGCAAGTTTTCTGATGGCTGTTGCTTCATATGAAATGTTAATTATCTTTGGAAATATATTTAATCTTGATAGCTTCTGGGGAGTTCTAGGTCAGGGGTTCTTTGCTGGTGTTATTGGAATAGTTGTTGGAATCTCTGTCTTATATCTAATGAAATCAAAAGAGCTTCATGAGATATCAAAAACTTTAAAATCAAAAATCTGGAGAGCCCCGGCTATGGTAGAAGGGCAGAGCGATTTGTAAGGCTTGACAACTAAATATTTAGTGTGTTAGTCTGTCTCTGAATCATTAATTAAATTGAAAAAATGAATATAGTAAAAGTATTTTTTATGTTACTTGTAACAACTGTAGCCTTTTCTGGAGTTGCTCATGCTCAGGCCTCTGTACAAATTCATCCAATGGTTAAGTTCGGGCCCATCTATGAAATAGAAGAGCTGTATCAAGTAGATTCAATCTTGAAATACAAAAATTCCGCAGGTCAAACTGTGATGGGTTTAGAGTTTTACTCTGGATGGGAAAATGGCCCTGATAAAAAGATTGTTATCTATAAACTTCATCGCGATGAAGTAACAGACACTGTTATTTCAGTTTCAGAGATTCCTTTATTTTACAGAGGTGATAATGAGCTTTGGACATATCCAAGCAATGTCTCAGAGATATCACTCATTTATGAATTAGGTGATTTTTTATCAAGGAAAAGAGAGGTCATCTGGGAGGAGTCACAGAGTCTTGTAAAATCTCAAGCGTATTTTGATGGTCTTGCTTTGATTGAATATTCAAAGCTAGATAAGTTAGATAAAGTTTGTGATGATTGTGAAGTCATAATATCTGATTCTGAAGGACGGGTGACTACAAGAGCTTCTATTCACTCAGAAATTAAAAATTGTGATAAAAAGATTATCATCACTGATTACTCATACGAAGGTTTCAGTGGAAAGATAGTTGTCACGTCAGTTGTGGTACTTTACAAGCTTCAGGGGGAGTATTGGTACTATGATAAATCTTTTAGTTCTGAAGCTAGGCCAAAGATTAAAAAGATTCTTGCCGCCAGCATGAGGCCGGTAAACATAAGTCCTTTCTAATTGTAAAAGGAAGAGAGTCGTTGAAATTTCAACGGCTCTTTTTTTATTCCCCAAATCTGTTAATATCAAGCATATCTATGGATATCAAAAACATCCGGAATTTTTCCATTATTGCTCATATTGATCATGGTAAGTCTACATTGGCCGACCGAATGATTGAGCTGACAAAAACAGTAGAGGTTCGCAAGATGCGGGACCAGGTTCTTGATCGTATGGAGTTAGAACAAGAAAGAGGAATTACGATAAAGATGCAGCCGGTGAGAATGGAGTACATGGATCATATATTTAACCTTATTGATACTCCTGGGCACATAGACTTCTCTTACGAGGTATCCAGAGCTCTAAAGGCTGTAGAAGGGTCAATTCTTCTAGTAGACGCCACTCAGGGTGTTCAAGCTCAGACCTTCACGACTCTTGGTATGGCCAAAGAACAAGGTCTTGTGATTATTCCTGCTGTTTCTAAGGTGGACTCACCACTTGCCAGGGTTGAAGAGATCAAGTTTGAACTTGCAACACTACTTGATATTGAACCAGAAGATATACTAGAGGTTTCTGGTAAGACAGGAGAAGGGGTAGACAAGCTTTTTGAAGCTCTGATAGAACGAGTACCCGCCCCTCGGCAAGATCACCCAGAAACAAAGAGTCCTCAGTCACTTGTTTTTGATTTTGAATATTCACAGCATAAAGGCGTAATTGTATATGTAAGAAACTTTGAGGGAACTGTAAATAAAGGGGACCAACTAATATTTGCCACTTCAGAAGAAAAATTCTTTGCTCTTGAGGTTGGTACTTTTGCTCCTGACCCAACACCAAAAGAAAGACTTCTTCCAGGAGAAATTGGTTACATCGTAACTGGAATAAAGAAACCTGGTATTGCTCGTGTAGGAGATACAGTAACTCTCCAGAAAAATCCTTTTCCAGCTCTACCAGGATATATGGATCCGATTCCTGTTGTCTGGGCGTCCATCTATCCAGAGAGTCAAGATGGTTTTGATGCTTTGAAAGATGCCTTAGGTAAACTTCGGTTAACAGATTCATCTTTTACATATGAGGAAGAGTCAAGTGGTGCACTTGGGCGCGGTTTTCGGTGTGGTTTCCTAGGAATGCTTCATTTGGAAATAATCACAGAAAGGCTACGAAGAGAATTTAATCTAGAACTTGTAGTGACACTTCCAAGTATTGTTTACTATGTTACATACAAAGGTAAAGATGAAGAAGAGGTTGTGTACTCACCTCATCTTTTTCCAAATGATGGAATGACCAAAAAAGTTACTGAGCCATGGGTTAGAGCAAAAATTATCGCACCATCTGAATACTTAGGAGGTGTTATGCAGTTGCTGTTTGAACATGAGGCTGTTACTCAGGCTACAGAGAATTTTGGAGAAAGAATGTCAGTAGAAGTTGATATGCCGCTTCGAGAAATGATGAGAGGTTTTTTTGATAGGCTTAAGAGTGTTTCCTCTGGATATGCTTCTGTTTCCTATGAAATAACAGAGTATAAAAATGCAGATGTCGTGAGGTTGGACATACTAATCGGGGATGAGGTTGTTCCTGCGTTTACTAGAGTTGTGTCACGAATACGAGCTCAAGAAGAAGCGGATAAAACTGTAGAAAAAATCCACAAAGTAATGCCTAGGCAGATGACTGAAATGAAAGTTCAAGGTCGTGCTTTTGGACGTATAATCTCATCAAAGACACTGAAAGCTTTTCGAAAGGATGTTACAGGATATCTTTATGGTGGGGATATTACAAGAAAAATGAAGCTTTTAGAAAAGCAGAAGAAAGGAAAGAAAAAGATGGCCAACTATGCAAAGGTTAACATCCCTCATGACGTGTTCCTGAAGGTTATGAAGACTGGCGACTAGACATTAAAAATATTTCATATATAATCTCTCATCTAAATCGTACATTATATGAAGAGACTAATGAAATTATTTCCGGTCAGATCTCGAAAGAGAAGAAAGAGAAATCCAAATGTTTTATACATTGGTCACATCAAAGACTCAGGCATTTTAAAAGCCAAATTGAGTGAATTCTTGAGCTCCCGCTAGGGGGCTCTTTTTATACAATAGAAAGAATGGCAGGGAAGTATAGCAGCAGCATTCCCAGGATAACGACCACCGAGAATACAGCTGTTAATATCTTCAAAGCTTTTTTGTTTTTTGGGTGGAATAACATACAATAAGTATACTCATGAAATCAAATATTCACAAATCTTCTTTCCATAATTTTCTATCAAGCCCGCTAGCTTTATTGGCATCAGTTGTCTTGTTTGGAATTGTTGTTTATAGCTTTGTTTCGGTAATTCCGAAGCAGAAAAGATCCCAAGAGGCGCGCGTTGAGTCCCAGAATGAGTTAGGAGACCTGGAGGAGAAGAAAGCTTCTCTCGAGCAAGAAATAGGCCTTTTATCAAGTGATTTTGGTAGGGAGAAGGCTCTCAGGGAGAAGTTTGGAGTGGTAAAAGAAGGGGAGGAGATCATTGTTCTAGTTAATAACGAAGAGGAGGTTGAAAAGGAGGTAAAAGCCGGTTTGTTTGGATGGATCTCTGGATTGTTTTCTGGGAAATAAATCTCAGTATGATATACTGGTGAAGTTAAAAGATTAAATAATAAATTTACGATATGAAAAAAGTACAGATTTATAGCACACCAACATGTCACTACTGTCAGATGGCAAAAACTTTTCTAAAAGACAATAATGTGGAGTATGTTGAGTATAATGTGGCTGAAGATATTGAGAAAAGAGAAGAAATGATGAAAGTAAGTGGTCAAATGGGAGTGCCATTTATCGTAATCGGAGAAGGTGAAGAAGAAGAAGGAATGATTGGGTTCAATGAGCCAAAGATGCGAGAACTTCTAGCGCTTTAATTAAAAAATAATTTATGTATACTAAAAACACTTGGAAAAGTGTTTTTAGATTAGCCCCCGTAGTTAAATGGATATAACAGATCCGTCCTAAGGATTAGTTGTGGGTTCGATTCCTGCCGAGGGCACAACGCAAAATTCCAGCACTGACCAATGCTGGGCTGGCATTTTAGCGTATATGAATCATTCGGTAGGAATCGAACCGAGGGGTGGCGAAGCCGGTCGTAGACCGATCAGCCCGAGTGGGGGTCGAGGGAGTGAGCCAGCACTGACCAGTGCTGGCCACGAGAGTGACCGATTCCTGTCGAGGGCACAATATTTATTTACTTTGAAGTTTGAAAAGGGAGTGAGCCAAACTTCTTGCGTCGTGTGCAGCGTCATGTGCACCAACTCCATCTATTTCAGGGAGTTCTATTTCAAGTACTTTGTATAAACCACCACTGCATATCTCATCAAACCCTGCTATTTTGTAGTCGTTTAGAGTTATGTCGTATTTTGACAGCTCTTCTTTTGCTTTTTTAAATTGGTTAGGAAAAGGAAATTTAATATTATTCGCTTTGCAATTTGAGTTAAGAACCCACCAGTCTCCACTGAAGGTCCAGATATCTTTGTCATCTCCAATAAAATCAACTAATCGCTTTATTGCTTCCTGAAAAGGTATTCCATTGCCTCTTTTTTCGTCTGTCATACCTGTCATTTTTGACAGCCATTCAGGAATTCTCCCAATTTTATTTGGGAGAATAGTAAGATTCAGAATTCCTAATTCATTTCCATCATTATCTAGTTTGCATGCTCCCATTTGTATTATCTCGCAATAAATTTTTTTTACATCAGGTCTCCTGCTGGGGATCAGGTCACCTTGAGCATCTTCAGGTATATATTCATGGTCGATTGCAATCATGTGCAAAATTTTACCATAAATATATAAAACCTATGCTAAAATATTTTCATGGAACCAAAAGAAATAAAAAAATTAATGGCAATGGTAGAAGAGAATAACGATATGATCCGCTCAATGAGAAATGCTCAGAAGAGAGCCTGGTGGTTATCATTCTTTAAATACGTTTTCTTTATCGCTATAGCTTTAGGTGCATATTATATTATTCAACCATTTGTTGAAAACTTAGATAGTGCATACAACTCTGTATTAGACTCTGTTCAAAGTGTCCAAAACATAGGTGATCAAGTTGGTGGAATTTTTGGGAAAGACAAAGTTTAGAATAAAAAAAACGCTCATGAGCGTTTTTTTTATTCTAAAATGATTCAGGTGTATAGTCTTTAGAGCTTTTTAGACCTAATTTCTCCAACTCTTCATTAATATCTTCAATGTGTCGGTACTTCTCTGTTAAGTATTCTTTTGATTTTTCACCCTCAACCACGGCAAAGGCTTCCTCTACCATTTGCAATTTCTTTTCAAACCAACCACTTGTTCCGCGAGTCTGCATATTTCCCTCAGGAATACCATTCTGTTTAATTGCCATTTTTGCATCATCTAATAGCGCTCGCATGCTTTTAGTCTTAATATCTAAACCTTCCATTTTTTGATTGTTTATATTTTCTAGTCCCATATTAAAATTATATCACGTATAAAAATAAGATCCGAACATAGCTATGTTCGGATCTTATTTAGACTTTTTGTGCTCGGGGGCAGGGTCGAACTGCCGACCTCTCGCTCTTCAGGCGAGCGCTCTAACCAACTGAGCTACCCGAGCTTACAACTTGTATATACTATCAAAAAAGGGGTAATAATCAAGTATTACAATGGAACCTTCTGATAGAGCGTCTCCTCCGAGAAAGACCTTTTATTATCGGTCTTTAGTTCTTTGATATTTTCAGTTAAGACAATAAGCTTTTGCTCATCTTGTTTTAAGAACTCTAATTGATTCTCAGGGAGCTCTACCCGAGATCTTGCAAATGATATAGCACTTTTAAGTTCAATGTATTGATCAATCAGGCCATTTATTTTATGAGAAGAAGAATTTTCATTTACCCTGTCCCAACCACCAACTTTTCTTATAAGGTCATTGTACTCTTCACTTCCTTCTAGAATATTATGCTCATCAGTATAAAACCATAATTCATCATCTGTAGGTTTCCTAAAAGCTGTATTCTTCACAACACCGATATTTTTTATTCTAGAAAAGCCAGGATTTGCTGGACGTTCAAAATATCCAAACTGCTGTGTCTCTTCGATTAAGACAAAAGTATCTTCCGGAAGATTAAGGTTTTCAGAGTTAATTTCAATTCTATTTTCTTTATAGCTTTCCATAAAAATATTATAGCAAAAAACACCCATGTGGGTGTTTCTCTAGTTACTTCTTATTTTTAAATTTGTTTTTCGCTCTTTATCTATTTTTGGTAGTCTGATTATAAGTAGTCCGTTTCTCTCTGATGCTTCTGCTAAGTCTGGATCTACTTCTTCTGGTAGAGCAACACTTCTTGAAAATGATCCCCAGTATAGCTCTCTCATAACGTAATTCTCTTCATCTATCATCCTGGACTCTTTTCTCTTTCCTTGGATTGTTATCATGTCTCTAGAAATCTCTATATCTAGGTCTTCTGGTCGAACACCTGCTGTCATGGTTTGAACTACAACTTCTGTTGGTGTCTGGTACATGTCAATAGAAAGCTCACCCTCTTCCTCCCAAGAGTCAAGAGATCCATCTGTGTGAACTGGAACCTCAGACATTTCGTCTAAGTCTAGTTCGTCTTCGTGTTCTGAAATTTCATCCAGGCTTATTCCACCTGTCAGTCTTTCAAAAAATGATAATTTTCGTTTGCTCATAATACTATTGTTTTTTATACCAGTAAGATAGTCGGCGTAGTCGCTCGAACATCATACTTATTATAACACTAATAACCCAAAGAAATGCAAAGACCTTCATAGAGTTTCCATCTCCTTCACTCATTATAAGAAAATTAAATACACTATGCAATAAAGTTGCCCCCAGTAGACCTATGATTACATGAAATTTCTTATGCGCCCAATTTTTATGAAAGGAAAGACCAAGAGCAATACCTACAATTCCACTTGATACTGAGTGTAGAAGAGTAGCTCCCAAGAAACGTAGGTTACCGGTAATCAGACTAACTGTCGCATCTTTTAGATATATTGGTTCAAGAAGGAATAGTGCATTTTCTAAAGCAGCAAAACCAAGAGCTCCAGTTATCATATAAATTACAAAGTCCACTGGGTCGTCTGCTTTGGTTGATTTAAGTGCTACAAGTGCTACAACTCCGTACTTCATAACCTCCTCTAAAGCAGCCCATACGACCACAAGCACTTTTTCATCAAATATGAAATTTGACACTAGTTGTTGAAGAGGGATTACAAGAATTACTGAGATCATTCCTATAATAAAGGTAAGAGTCAAAAGACCAATTGGTTCTGGGTGACCATCATCTTCTTTTAGCCACACCCACAACCAAACAAGCGCTGGAATGATTCCAAACAGCAGTGCTAGCCCTAATACTTTTGGATCGTTTGGTAGGGTTTCAAACATATCAACATTATAGCTTAGAATTTAGATCTTCTTCTGTGAATAGTGAGTCTAGTTCGCAAGATAGTGTATTTATTCCTCGTCTTAAAATAACAATAATTTTAATTACATTTAAATTACTTACTGCTAAGTTCTCCATTGTTCTTTTTACACTAGTTCCACTAGAAAATACATCATCAACAATAATAATTTTATCATCAGGTGTTGGATGGTAACCTTCTATTATTTTTAGATCTCCATGATCTTTTGGCTTATCTCGCACAAGAGTCAGGGATAAGTTTGTCTTGTTGGAAAGTGCTGTTCCAAGAGAAATACCTCCAAGACCAGAACAAGCGATGCAGGTTGCATCGCTTGGTATTTTTTCTATAAGATTATTTGATATTTCGCTTAGAAGTTCTGGGTGACCATAGGCCTTTCGCATATCTACATAGTGATCACTTATTTCTCCACTTTTTAATACAAAATAGCCCTGCGTAATAACTTCCAAATCCTGTAATTTTTGGATTAAGCTTTTGGCCATTTTTCAATCATGATTAATTTATCTTCATTGCCAGGTAGTGAGCCCCAGATTTCTTCTGTGATAAAAGGCATAAAAGGGTGAAGAGCTTTTAGTTGTTCCATAAGAAGATGAAGAAGTGTGTACTTTGCAGAGTCTGTCATGCTATTTTTTAATTCTTCGATTACCACGTCGGCAAACGTGTGCCAGAAGAAGTGATATAGCTTTTCTCCTACAAGATAAAACTTGAATTCTTCCATTTCCTTTGTTATTTCTTTTACTAGCTCTTCCCATTTATCAATAAACTTTTGGTGGCCTTCTTCTATTTCTGGCTTTGAGTCCATATTGAACCCTTCTGTATTTTCAAGTACGAATCTTGTTGCATTCCAAATTTTATTTGAGAATTTACTGTAAGCTCGAATCTTATCTTCAGATAAACTAACATCTTGTCCTGGTCCAACGCCCACAAGCATAGCCATTCGTAGGGCATCAGCTCCATACTTGTCTATTGTGACAAGTGGATTGATTGCATTTTCTGGCTTAGACTTAGACATTTTTTTACCATTCTTATCTAATACCATTCCATGCATGTAAACAGTCTTAAATGGAATTTCTCCCATAATATATGTACTCATTAAAATCATTCTTGCTACCCAGAAAAAAACAATATCATGACCAGTTTCAAGAACTGATGTTGGGTGGAATGTTTCCAAGTCTTCAGTCTGCTCCGGCCATCCAAGAGTAGAGAATGTCCAGAGACCAGAAGAGAACCATGTATCTAAAGTGTCCTCATCTTGAACCCAATCAGATCCTTCAGGAGCTTCTGTTCCGACGTATATTTCATCCCCTTTGTACCAAACAGGTATCTGGTGCCCGTACCATATCTGACGAGAAATATTCCAATCTTTAAGTTTTTCAATCCAGTTAAAGTAAATTTTTTCAAAACGTTCTGGAATAATCTCCACCCCAAGGTCACTTACAGCAGAAAGCATTAGTTCTTTTAGGCTCTTGTTGTCTCTGTCCGCAATTGGTTTATTTACATCAATCCACCACTGTAGCTTTGGAAGGGGTTCTATGATTGCTCCAGTTCTTTCAGACACAGATACATTTTGATCAATATCTTCTTCTTTTTCTAGAAGACCTGACTCTCTTAACTTACTTACAATTATCTCCCGCGCTTCTAGAACTTTTTTACCTTCGTAGTCAGGGTGGTCAATAATTATTTTTGCGTATTCATTGATTACTTGGATTTTTTCTAATCCATGCTTTTCTGCGATTGCCCAGTCAATCTGTGAGTGAGAAGGGGTAACTCCAAGAGCTCCAGTTCCAAGCTCTGAATCTACATCTTCATCGGCAATAACTTTGATCTTAAGAGGTACTCCCACGAAGTTTACTTCGAAAGTCCTACCAACATATTCTTTGTATCGTTCATCGTTTGGGTTTACAGCTACGGCAGTATCCCCAATTTTTGTTTCAGGTCTTGTTGTGGCGATAGTAATAGGGAAGTCAGCGCTGTATTTGAAATAGTACATCTTTCCTTTTCTTGGCTCGTGATTAACCTCGTCATCAGAAACAGTTGTCTGGCCTTTTGGATCCCAGTTTACAATTCTGTCACCTCGATAAATAAGTCCATCGTTGTACATTTTTGTAAAAGCGGTGTAAACAGCTTTGTGTCTTGCATCATCCAATGTGAACGCTTCTCGAGACCAGTCCAAAGAAGCCCCCATCTTTTTTAGTTGGGTTGTTATTGTACTGTGTGATTCTTTTGCAAAAGCATCTACTTTTTCTAAGAAAGCTTCTCTTCCTAAATCACGCTTATTTATTTTTTCTTTCGCTAGTTGCTTAACTACCACAGACTCTGTAGCGATAGCGGCGTGATCTGTTCCAGGTAGCCAAAGTGTTTTCTTTCCTTGCATCCGTGCAAAACGAACCATCGTATCTTCGATAGCGAGCATCATAGAGTGTCCAGTGTGAAGAGTTCCAGTCACGTTTGGTGGGGGAAGCACAATGGAAAAAGGCTCTGCATCTACTGCACATACTCCATCTTCAGTACATTTATCAGGATTAAAGTATCCTGATTTTTCCCAAGTTGCGTAGATATTATCCTCGACATCTTTTGCGCTGTAAGGCTTTAGAAATTTATCGTTCATAAATCAAACTATATCAAATTGAACCTTTTAAATCAAAGTAAATAATTATATTGACATAGTCGTAATAATGTGTAATATTAAGAAAAATTAAAATTTGTATGATGAAATACAATAGAGAAAGAAGTACAAAAGTTACATTAAGCCTTGACGAGGTTAAGGATATTTTGTTTAAAGGTTTCGATGATAAAATTCTTTCAAAACTTATACTTTCCTATAACCATGAAGTTTACCCAGTATTGAAAATTGACGGGAGAGACATAAGTGATGAGGAAAACCAGAAGATTGAAGATCATCTCAAAAGTATTCTAGAAAATGGAATTATCCCACCTCAAGCACAAAGTATTTCAATTGAATCCTCAATAAAAGATTTGGATATTTCAGTGAGGTGTATAAACTGCTTAATGGCCGCAGAAATTGACACTATAAGAGACCTTGTTTGTCTGACTATGAATGATTTACTTAAAATTACAAACTTAGGTAAAAGATCTGCAGAAGAAATCAGAAGTTCTTTGGAAGAAAAAGGGTTATCTTTAAGTAAGACATAAAAGAAGCACAATCACCGCTAGCGATATTTCGCTGGCGGTTTTTTTATATAAAAAATCCCGCCACAATTGTGGAGGGATCTGGTTACTTGGTAACATAATTTTTCCTAGCTTCCTCGAAACTTTCACGAGTACACTCATAAACAACCGCATCATGGTATTCTCCAGCTTTGAAAACTTTTCCTTTGAGACGAAAAAGCTCCTGATAGCCACACTTTTTTAGACTACCGTTACTTCTACCATTAAAGGCCCATGCTTCGGAATAGATCAGACGAAGCTTTAGAGTGTTGAAAGCGTAGTCTAGGAGCATCATTTTTGCTTCGCTACCTAGACCTACCCCAACAAGCTCTTCATATCCAATTAGTGACCCAGTTGTTGCTGTTCTACTTACCCAGTCAATCTTTCCGACACCCATTGTGCCAATAAGCCTGTCTTCTTTGAGATAATGGATCCCAAAGACTAGATTTGTTGGAAATTTCCCACCAGATCTGCTACTCCGTATGAATGCTATTTCATCATCGATAGTTTTAGGGGTTAGCTGAAGAGTGTTGAATCTAGCTAGATCACTATGAACTATTTCAAGTAGGGTAGAGGCATCATCCTCTATAAGGGTTCGTAGGGCTACTCGTTCACCCTTTAGGAAAATTAGATTACTGTTTTCATGGTACATAAGTTTAAGTTAAACATAAAAGAACAAATCGCCCCCATGATGGAGCGATTCTTAATGTCTTTTTGGTTATAGAAATAGATTCTTATATAAACACATCAAATATCGCCCCAGCATGAGTTGGGAATAGTGAGCCTGTAACGGCGATATTCATACATTGTTTATGTAATTTATACATATTTTATTTATATCATGTTAAACATATATGTCAAACATAATTACTAGTGATTTCATTATTTCTAGTGTAATGTGATAAAAAAGAGAAAACATGAAAAATTCAGAAAGTGTAAGAAGACCTTTTAGTTACTGGTTATGGTTCATTCTCGGTTGTGACATGAATTATTTGATTGGTCCAAAAGTTTGGTTATGGGGTAGAGGAATTAGTAAAAACACTTTTACTAGAGTGTATGACCAGAATTTCAAGCTGTTATGGTCTGTAGATCACTTGATAATCCTTAATGGAGATGTGACTGAAGCGTACATCGAGTACACAGAAAGAAAACCAGGTAAATTTGCATTTCAGATTACTCTAAAAAATAAGTTATCTAGATCAAAAAAGGTCTGGTTTGTTGATGTTAACAATAAAAGAGTTTCTGAAGTTGTAGAAACATATACAGAGTTTGGGGATAATGATTACGCAACAGTATATGGTGTTCATTCTGGAGACAAGGCTAAATAGTATTCTCAAAAACCACTAGCAAATTTGCTGGTGTTTTTTTATTTTATTGTAATGTGAGGTAAAAGTTGATTATCATGAAAGATCTAGAATTAAGAGAAAAGTACACGAAAGAGCTTGCTATTGAAAATTACAATCATTCTGAAGATATTCAAAAGATAAACACTGTTCATAACAACAATCTTTGGAAGATATTTGAACCAGTACTTAAAAGAATCCAAGAATTAACACCAGATCATCTAAGAGGGAAAGTTGATTTGTATTTCAACTTTGAACAAGAGGAGAAAAAGAGTCATTTCAATTTGTATACTTGGATGAAGGATTCCGTCTTCTCCACTATTGGGATGATTCAAATTAGAAATCATAAATTCTCAAAAGATGATCTTGAAGAGATATCTGATGCTTGGAAAGACTTCATTGTTTTCAACACAGAGTATCATTCAATTCATGTGGTTCCTTCAGAATTTTCAAGAAAGAAAAACAAAGAAAACCATGAATGGTTTATGGAGATTATAAGACATGTTAATTCATGAAATTAATTGGAGTTAAGTTTCCAGTTACCGTCAGCGATTATTTCGCTGGCGTTTTTTATATTTCCACTTAGCGCTTGGAAGTATCCAGCGATTCCAATCATCAAGGAATTGTCTGTGGCTAATTCATGTTTTGGTAGGAGTAGAGTTGCATAATCAGGCAGAGCTTCTTTGAAACTATCCTTTATAAAGGAGTTTGCAGCTACTCCACCTGCAATAATAAGTGTGTGGCATCCATACTCCTCGAGAGCTTTCAATGTTTTCTTCAATAGCACCTCAGTCACTGCGGTTTCAAACTCTTTTGCAAAAGAGGCTCTAATAGAATCATCTGTCATATTTAGTTTTTGAGAAAGATAAAGAGCAGCGGTCTTGATTCCAGAGAAAGAGAAATTATAATCTCCAGAATGAAGCATCGGACGGGGAAGAGATACATCTTCTCGAAATTCTCCCTTGGATGCTAAAGATGAAATTTTTGGTCCACCTGGGTATTCTAGATTTAAAATACGACCAACTTTATCAAAAGCCTCTCCCACAGCATCGTCCAAAGTTTGACCTATGGTTTCGTACGTAAGCCAGTCCTTCATCAACACAAGCTCAGTGTGTCCACCAGAGATAAGGAGTGATAGAGCTGGGAACTGGAAGTCTTTCATTTCGAGAGCTTTATAAGAATCTTTTTCTTTGTTGTCGATAAGCACAGATAATAAATGGCCTTCCATGTGATTCACAGGTATGAGTGGAATACCCCAGGCTATATTTAGCGCTTTGGCAAAAACTATTCCAACCCAGAGTGCTGGCTCAAGACCTGGCCCTGTGGTTATTGCTATATAGTCAAAATCTGGCTTAGGAAGCTCCTCAAGGGTTTCAGTTAGTCGATTATACATTTCTGGTTCACGTTCTAGGAGTGTAAGCATTTGGGCCTTTTGATGGTCAGTTATCAATAGATCACCTCCAGACATTCCAGCTTCTGAGAAAACTTGACCCAGAATCAAAGGTAGGTTTTTAGCATGCTCTCTTTTGGCTAGAGCAGGGAAGACACCTCCGTATTCTTTGTGAATATCAATCTGACTGTGGACAATATTTGCTAAGACAGAAAAAGATGGATTCTCGAATCCTCCATCAGCATTCAATATAGATATAGCAGTCTCGTCACAGCTGGTCTCTATAGCTAAAATCTTTAGTTTCTTTGACATATTTAAAAGTCTAGTACAAAAGACAATACTTGCAAGTTTTGTTCTCTTGAGTAAGATTAAGAAAAACTGAACAAAATGCAAAAAAAGAACGTTGTGCTTATTTTAGAGTGTGAGGGGCATGTGGCCAAAGGTAATGAAAAGTGTTACCAGGTTTCAGGTTTCAATGATTCAATAAAAGGGGTGCTTCAGCTGAGCCTTTCCACTGATCTATCTTGGGGTATTTCCTCCTGTGGTTCTTTCTACTATGAAGTAGTTAGAGATTTTGTTAAAAGGAAGATTGCTGAATATGAATACAAGGATGTATGTGGAATACTTCTAGTTTGGCCTGGTTATCCATCAATTTTAAAAGATGATCTTAGGCGAGATTTCCCAAACACCGAATTGATTGCTTTAGATCAAAAAATACCACATAAGCACTGTTGTCAAATAAGTCTAATAAAAGACAATGACAACAGAACTTACTATACAATGAGTAATTTCAGAATAAGAAAAGACTTTGAAATTCTTACAGGAGACAAGGATTTGTCTTCTGGTCCGAGCCTAAATTAGGCTCGGATTTTTATTTTGACCATAACCATTTTTAGAGTATGCTTAAATAGAATAAATCTTAAAAACCAAAAGCTATGGATATTTACATATTTGGAGTTATTAGGAATGATTTTGATGATGAAATCTACAGCATAACGGAGGTTTCAGATGAAACTAGAGAAGTTTTGAATCTAGTCAACAGTGAAGGTATGTATAGCACTGCCCAACCTCTAATTTTCGATGATTTGGAGAGTGGCGCAGAAGATTTTGTTTCTGACCTGTATACAAATGGATACAAGAAAGGTTGCATATTTCTGTTTGAAAAGGATATGGAAAAATTCCTTGAAGAGCTGCAAAAGCAATTTATATACTCAACAGAAAAGCCAGATATCTTTTTCTGTAGGGAGGGCCCGTACTCAGTCCCTCTCTATGTCCAAAATGACGACATTGACGAAGATGGCCTAACTCTAATTGTAGACCTCGACTCTGTGGAGACTGTAAATCAAATACATATATCTGCTTTGAGAGATAGATGTAGAAACCCCTCAAATTAATCCGGCCATTTTGGTCGGATATTTAATTTGCTTTTTTATTTTATCTGGTTAATATGAGAAAAAAAGAAAGCCATGCTTAATATAAAAATCTTTTCTGTTGAAGACTCCGAAAAAGAGATTGAGGGCTTTACTGTCTTAAATGTCCTAGATCTAAGTGCGGAAACTCTTGAATATTTTAGAAAGTCTATTGAGAATAATAATTCCCTAGATACAATTGCACCAGCTGTTTATGAAAGTTTAGATGAATCTGCTATGCACATTTCTGAAAAAATAGCAGAAGAAACGCACCTAAAGGAAGTTAATATATTCCTATATTATGGAGATGCCGACATCTTCACAGAGTCTCTAGAAAAATATTTGAACTTCAAAAGTATTGAAGCTAAGATATCTGAGCAAGAAGATGGTTCTTATATGATGCATTTATGTATATCCTTCGATACAGATAAGGAGACATACTTGGATTTTACCTCATTTGAACCAATGGATCATCTGGATCCAAAAGTTCTTGAAGATAAGTGTGGTAACCCCAAATTACCTGGGCTCAATTGAGTTCAGGTTTTTAATTTGCAAAATCACCCCATTTAGATTAATCTTCATTTGAATCAAACGTAATTTAAATATGAATACACAAAAAGAGAATCTCCTTGTGGGATCAAGAGTGCTTTTATGCAAAATTCACCGAATTTTCTTTGATCATGGTTTTAAGGATATGGAAATAGAGTGGGCAATATTTACAGGTTCTGCGGGTCCTTCTATGACAGATCTAGAGAAACTAGGAGAGATAAGTTACTCTGAGTTTCAATACTTTCCTCAGCCTACAGTGGATGGTCATGCTGGAGTAATTCAGATTATGAGGCACCCCTCAAAAGAGAACCGAGCTGTTCTAATTTTCCAAGGAAGAAAGCATTTTTACGAATGTGAGAATATCCAAGAAGTGGTCTTCTTTGCTAGGTTGGCTGTTAGCATGTGGATAAAGAACATTATTTTCACAAATGCTGCAGGTGCTCTAGAGGCAAATGATGCAGGGAAGATAATGGTGATAAATGACACAGGGAAGTCAGACCTAATGAACCCTCTATTGGGTCAAGGTGGTGACATGAGTTTGTTTAAGAATTCAAGATTTCTTTCTACTACCCAGCTTTTAGATTTGAAGTTTATAGATTTGGCTACCGACATCTTGCATAAAGAATTCAGAGATGACTCTGCGTTGTCAGGGCCTTACCATGCTAATACTGGCCCAGACTATGAATCTAGGATTGAAGTGGAGAGACTAAGAAAGCAAGAATTTAGAGCTGTTGGAATGTCCACGGTTCCAGATCTTCTTGCTGCAAAAAGTATGGACAAGAGAGTTAGGTTAGCTGCTTTCTCAATGCTTACCAATGCTTGTATTGGTTGGGAAGAAGAATCAGAAGATGAGCCAAATCACGAAGATGTAATGAAGGTCTCTAAAGAAAGAGACGATGTATTTTCAAAATTCATAACTAGGTTTCTTGTAGAAGCATAGTCTTTGCAAGAAAAAAGCACCCAATGGGTGCTTTTTTATTTTATGGAGAAGATATTGCATGGTTTATTTAAAGTGGTATACTATTTTCCGTTAGATATTATATATTTAACTTCTAGGCCCTATCGTTAAGTAAGCAAAAGAGCAAAGCGATTATTGCGCACTTATGCCGTCACCAAAATATAGCGAGAGAATCGAACATATATTTTGAGTAGACAGGCCATACGGGTACCGTTAGACCCTCTGATCATTTTAGAAACAAACGGTTACGAAAGTGTAAAAACCTAACTAAATATCATGGCCCTATCGTCTAACGGTTAGGACACCACGTTTTCAATGTGGGAATCAGAGTTCGATTCTCTGTAGGGTCACAAATCGCAAAAACAACAAAACACCCAAGCGGGTGTTTTGTTGTTTTTAGAAAGCAAACTGCTTTGCTTTCGGCGGTTTGTGAAGGCGGAAGCATAATTTTCTGATAAGAAAATAGTTGAGCCGGGGTCGCGAGCATTTGGTAGAATTCGAATGAAATGAAGAATTATACTTAGTGACTTGTGACACAAAGGAGCGATATTTCAAGCGCTCGAGAAGCATTATAAAACCACGTCTTTATAAAGACGTGGTTTTATATAAAATACAAGAATGGAAGATATTTCTTTTAAGGATACGATAGTCGCTACATCTCTAGGTTTTAACAATCTTATATCTGAATTCATGTCTTCATAATAACATTTTGTTGTATTTGACAAATGTATATACAAATGGTACTTATCCACAGGTTTTGCAGTTATTTGTTGTAAATTAAGGGTAATCAAGAATATATAGCATGCTACAATCACAAAGTAATCTAGGTTGCGTAACATTAATAATTAAAAACAAAAATATGAATGATTCTAAAAAGTTGTACGAGGAATACTTAGGTATTGTAAAAAAGACAGAGCTTTATGCTCATGATATGTCAGATGGTAGGGGGGTTCAAATTAAACCCATAAATCTAGAAGATATGGAAAGGAGAAATATTCTTGCCAAAGAGTTGATGGATAAACATAGTGACATATTAGAACTAAACCCATCTGAATGGCATGAGATAAGGGTTCATGCTGAAATGGATGAAGCTTAGAGACTTTGGATTCTTTGTATTTAAAAGCTGACCACTGTCACTTTTGTCACTTTAATAAAAATAATTTAACTATTTTATGTCAAACACCTAGTAATCAAATTAATAATCACAACTCACCTAATTCTATAAACAAAATTGATGTTTCTGTTGAGAAAGAGGGTCATGGGGTATGGTTTAGATGGTTAATTGGAATAATCGTTGCCATATTAGTAGGATTACTAGGTGTTTTTTATAAGATAGACAATAATTCAATGAAAGATACTCAAATAAATAATAATAATTCACCTTATTCAAT
>CAZOLO010000005.1:0-58651 GCA_964581035.1 uncultured Candidatus Saccharibacteria bacterium
AGAAGGGTCAAGATAATATATTCCAATTAGTGAAAATAACCTTACTGGGTAAGGAATCACATGGTTCGAGCTCGAGAAGGCTCACATAAAACAGTTAGGCCCGGACACACAGTGTTCGGGTTTTACTGTTTTACTGACGGTAAAGGAATCGAAAGACGAAGCCGGTATACAAGACGAGCTACAGCGAGTGCTTGTCGGCGAGCCGGGGTCGCGAGCACTTGGGCTTTTTCGAGTTTTGCGAAGAAAAAGACTTAGTGACTTGTGACCGATTCCCCGTACCCTCACAAATATAAGAAGTCACGTTTGAAACGTGACTTCTTATATTCTTAAGCATTATCTATTCCCCGTCCCACATATACCGAAACATATTCTCAAAAGTTTTTGCAATGTCTTCGCTTTCAATAATAGTTGTTACGATTTCATCTTTCATTGATGTAATGCTCACAGTGTTGTTGTAAATCATTACCTGGGCAGGCATTGTAAATCTCTCAACAGGAATTATCTTTCTAGTAATATTCCTCTCTAAGTTATGTGCCAACTTTTTTGTACCCATGTGAGGTAGGTGTGGTGTTAGAACAAAAGAGCGTATACCTTTCATAGACTGCCTTTCTAATTGCTCTGTAACCATACTTCTAATATCCTTATTCTCTCTATCATAAAGAGAGCGTATAACTCGAACCTCTTTAGCGCTTTTTAAGATATCTTCATATGTTTTCTTAACACCCTCTAAGCCTTCATAGAATTCGATATGAGGCTTGTTGTGAGCCATATTATAGTCAGACATCATTTCTGTAATATTTTCCTCGTATGCCCTGCTGGCTCTCTTTAGCTCTTTTTCTTTTTTTTCAATAAGCGACCTAACATTTTTAGGATGCTTCGCTCTAAACAATCGAATTTTTCCTTTCTCTTCTCTTTCCACTAAACCAAGATCTTCTAGCTGACCCAGAACTATATAAGTTAGCTCTCTCCCAATCCCGGATTTTGTGGCTATAAGCCTAACAGGTAAGACTCTTGCGGAAACAAGTGATTCATATATTTTCGCTTGATTTTCAGACAAACCGAGCTTTTCTAAAGAATTTAAATACTTCATTGTAAATAATATTTTACAAAATAAACAATTATAAATCAACTATTACTCTTGCTGTAAAACACTTTTTAATGATACCCCTTATAAATGTAATTTAGATGTGTACATACTAGTCTTAATACCCCACAATATAGTTAAAGAAACATTAAAAACAAAATAACAATGGAAACGAAAAAGAAAGTGCTTTGTCAAAAATGGGAAGAATCAGAATATGAACCAGGTTGGGGAGTTAGTGTAAGACCTGATGGATGCTCTCTCCACACATCAGAAAATGAACTGTCTAAGTATGTAAAAAAATATTGGGATAGCATGCCAGACGAAACGCCCGACATATACTCTAGACCAGATGGAGATGGTGTGTGGTGCGAAGTAAGCTTGGATTTCTTTAGAGAAGTTAAAGAAATAGAAGAAAGAGATCTGTGGGTTCGAGTGTTCCAGAGACATATGAATGGTGATATAAACACTTGGCTTGATATTAAAAAATAAAGAAATGAAATCATGAAAACAATCACAGAAAATAGACAAAGATTCCTAGACAGACTTGCTGGTCACTTCTCCATAGAAGACATGAGGCTGATCGAGTATGCTTATGACCTGTCTAAGGAGGCGCATCGAACACATGTTCGTGACAGTGGAGAAAGATACTTTGAGCATCCACGAGAAGGAGCCCTTATCATCATTGATGAACTTAAGCTCTATGATAGAGATCTCATTATAGCCTTCCTTCTTCATGATACCGGAGAAGATAGTCCTATTTTTGGAAATCGAAATGTTTCATACAAGCTTTTCCGGGAAACACTACTTTTCAGAACTAAGCTTCTTTTCGGGAATAGAGTAGCCTCTATTCTTCTTAGACTCACCAAGCCATCGATTGACCGGGTTATCTTTAATTCAAAAGATGCGGTAAAGAGGTTTTATCTGTCAGGAATCAGAAAGAGCGCGGACGCAATTATTGGCAAGATGGTGGACAGGCTTCATAACCTCCGAACACTTTCTGAGTGTAGTAAGGATAAGGTGCTTAGCCAGATCAAAGAAACAGAAGAAGTATACATTCCAATCTTTTCCTCGGTGACCGGAGAAAAGCAAAAGTATGCAGACATGCTTCTTTCTAAGATCTTTGCAGAATTACAAACATTAAAAGCGAGTCTTTAGACTCGCTTTTTTATGAACCTATCTAAAAGGAATTATAATCTTTTCTCTTGACCTTTCTTCATATTCTTTATCCTCGGTAAAAATCATCTCCACAGCCTCTGACTTAAAGTCAGATAAAAATGATAAGTCAATGAAACTGGATGCAACCTCTTCTGCATACCGCTCGTCTTCAAACTTAAAAAGAGTAATGTGGGGATTGAAATTTTTAAAGCCATACGGATAGCCCCATTTTTTCATGTTTTCAATCTCTTTAGGGTCTAACCTCTTTAAGACGTCTGAATTAGTGTAGATATCCTTCACAAGACCTTCTCTTAGCGGATTTAACCTATTCATTAAGGTTTTGTGAAATAGCATTAAGTCGTCTTTCGCATAAAAACTAATAGATACATACCCGCTCTTATTCCCTAAACCTTTTGGATTAATTTCTATCGGTTTGAACCCAGAAGAAATATCTCTTACTGTATTAATAACTTTTTCTTTGTTTGAAACAGGAAAAATCCCAACATATAGACTAATATGGGCATGGTCAGGATTCTTTTCTAAAGATCTTGTTCCACTTTTATCCTTAACGATGTCTCTAGTTACATCAACAAGTCCAGAAATGTATCGCTCTGGAACCTTAAGAGAGACAACTAGCATAAATGTATTTTTTATTTCCATAAGATAATATTACCACTCAATCCCCTCCTCACCCCTTCCTTTCAAATACTCATTCGCTTGGGAGAAATGTTTACATCCTAAGAATCCAGTGTGAGCCGAAAGTGGTGAGGGGTGTGGAGCCTCTAGAACTAAATGTTTGGTTGTATCTATTAATCCCTTCTTTTCTTTCGCAAAGTTACCCCACAACATGAATACAGCCCCTTCTCTTTGGTCTGAAATTGTCTTTATAGCCATGTCAGTAAGCTTCTCCCACCCTTTTCCTCTATGCGATGCTGGCTCGCCTGACACGACGGTAAGAATTGAATTTAATAAAAGAACACCTTGGCTCCCCCATTCTTCCAAGTTTCCTTTTGTGAAATCTTTTTTAATACCAATATCACTTTCAATTTCCTTATATATATTCTTGAGAGATGGTGGAAGTTTCACACCGTCTTGTACTGAGAAACACAAACCGTGGGCCTGCCCTTCTCCATGGTATGGATCCTGGCCGATTATTACAACCTTCACTTTATCAAAGGGTGTAAGGCTAAAAGCATTAAAAAGATCTTCCTGTTTTGGATAAACAGCCTTTGATAAATACTCCTTTTGCACAAAATCTGACAAGCTAAGCCACACATCAGAATTCAAGAAATTCTTAAGTTTCTCTTTCCAGCTTTTTTCTATCTGAACATCTTTCATGTTGTAAGTATAACAAAAGACCTCTTTCGAGGTCTTTTGTATTTGTCGGAGTGCCGGGATTCGAACCCGGAGTCACCCGTACCCAAAACGGGCATGTTAGCCGTTACACCACACTCCGTTGTATGTGAAACTCCAATATCTTATCATAACGGCAAATAAATACAATTAAAAAAGAGGCAAAAGCCTCTTTAAAATCAATAAGGATTATCTGTATCTATTTGATCCGTTTTTTTACCAGAATTTCTTTCCCCTTCATCATCAGAGTCAACATAACCAGATTGATCTGGAAAATCATCCTCTTCATTAGGTTCCGAGTGACTTGGGTTCTCTGAACTAGATAACCTAGATTCAGAAATTATACCAAAGTCACCTGAGGACCTCTCTCCCTTACCCGATACTTTAATTGTCATGGTTTCATACTTTTGTTCATATGAATTTTACACTATAAATCTATCATTTCAACTTTTGCCACTTTTTCATCCTGGTCTATCAAGACATTTAGAAGTTTTATATCTGTTTCACATGAAACTTCATTATTCATGAGATATATATTTACAGCCTTCAAAAATCTTTCAATCTTCTTTGGATGCATGTTTTCTGCAGGATTGTATGTTTCATATGAAACATCACGTTTGTATATACTACTTTTTACCTCAAAAAAGTATAAGATGCTGTCTTTTTTAGCAATAACGTCAATTTCCCCTTGTTTTACAGTGTAATTACGGCAAATTATAGAGAAACCTTCTCTTTTTAGGAATTTAACAGCAAGATCTTCGCCTAGTTGACCAATTTTTTGCGTTTTTGATGTAAATACTCGAATCACGTTGATAAGTTTCAGATGAAACCATATATTTATGTTTCACGTGAAACATAAATATAACTATTGTCCATTAAAATTGTTGTAAAATAAGGCTTTTATGCCTTTAAAGACATTCTTATTATACCAAATTGTGTCGTTTATCCCCTTTATCAACACACTTATCCACACAAGGGGATAAATGTCTTTTATACGTTTCATATGAAACATAATTGTATAAATACACTGATTTGTATGAATTTTGACTTCAGAATTGTATATCAGGGGGAATTACCACTTTATTTAGTTATTCTGAGATTCAACCATAAATAGTTATTTTGTAAGTTGAAGGAGGGGTATCGATCCCGGAGTTGCTAATATTCTCGAAAATCAGAGATTTTCTGCGATATAAGTACTCCTGGACGCAGCTCGCCTTTTCTCACTTCGCTCGAAATATGGCTCCACTGGCTCGAATCCCCGCAAAGAAAGAAGTTTCTTTGCTCCTCTTGTGTGTCACGGAATAGCAAAAAACACACAAATATTGTGTGTTTTTTGCTATTTGTGCACCCGGAGGGATTCGAACCCCCAACGACGGTTCCGAAGACCGGTATGATATCCATTTCACTACGGGTGCTTAGTTAAATGCGTTTCATATGAAACAGGGTAGATTATATGACGTTTCCCCAAATAAAGCAATACATTTTAGTAAAAAAGTGTTATGATTTAATAGTTAATCATTAAATATGTGGGTATAAGCCATCGGGGCAATATACCAGGGTTCGAATCCCTATATCCGCAAAACAGATCAATGCAAACAATGCATTTTAAAATACCAAAAGAAGTAGTCAAAGTTGTTGAAACCCTTAAAAATGGAGGTTTTGAGGCATTTTTGGTAGGTGGATGTGTTAGAGATCTTTTAACAAACAAGAATCCAAAAGATTGGGACCTAACAACAAATGCAAAACCAGAACAAATTCAGGGGTTGTTTGAAAAAACAGTATATGAGAATAACTTTGGGACAGTTGCTATTGTGAACGAAGACTTAGAACAGGACAGCCCGGTTAGAGTAATAGAAGTAACTCCTTATAGGACAGAGACAACCTACAGTAATAATCGTCACCCAGATGAAGTATCTTTCAGTGAAAACCTGGAGGATGATCTAAAGAGAAGGGATTTTACTATGAATGCAATAGCCCTTGAAGTCAAAGGGTTTCTCATGGACAGCGATAAAGGACAGGAGGTTATTATAAAAGACATGTATGGTGGCATAAAAGACATTCAAGAGCAGACTATTAGAGCGGTGGGGGATGCTAATGAAAGATTCCAAGAAGACGCTCTTAGAATTATGCGTGCTATAAGATTTTCTTCACAACTTGGTTTCATGGCAGATTCTGAAGTTCTAGAGGCTATGGAAAAGAACAAGACCCTAATGGCAAATATATCTGAGGAAAGAATTCGAGATGAATTAGTAAAGATCATAAACTCAGACGATCCAATGATAGCTTTCGTTACAATGCAACGAATCGGAATATTACCTTATGTAATCTCTGAGCTCGAGGAGATGATAAAAATTGAACAGGGAGGAGAGCATATCTACGATGTGTGGGAGCATTCACTGAGAGCCTTGCAGAATGGGGCTGACAAAAAGAATCCGTTTCACGTGAGACTTGCTGCGCTATTCCACGATATAGGGAAACCACGAACTAGAAAACCTGACCCAAAGGGGAAGGGTTGGACTTTCTATGCCCATGAGGTGATTGGGGCAAGAATGACTAAAAAGATCATGAATAGGCTACACTTTTCACGTGAAACCACAGAAAAGGTTGTTTCACTTGTGAGATGGCATATGTTTTTCTCAGATCCAGACCAAATAACACTTTCAGCTGTAAGGAGACTTATACGAAATGTAGGACCTGAGCTAGTTTGGGATCTTATGGATGTTCGCAGATGTGACCGAATAGGGATGGGAAGGCCAAAAGAAGCTCCATATAGACTAAGAAAGTTTGAGGCTATGATTGATGAGGTAAGTAGAGATCCAGTCTCAGTGAAACAGCTCAAACTCAATGGAGATATCATGCTGGCAGAACTTGGCATGAAACCAGGTAGGGAAATAGGTTGGATACTCCACGCACTGCTGGAAGAAGTGCTAGATGACCCAAAAAAGAATGAATTGGAGTACCAAAAATGTCGTGCCCAAGAACTCCTAGATTTACCAAAAGAAGAACTTAAAAAGCTTGGTGAAGCAGGGAAGGAGGCAACAGAAGAGGCGGAAGAGGCAGAATTGAAGGAGATTAGAAAGAAACATAAGGTAGGTAAGTAATTATATAAAAACCCCTCCGACCAGAGGGGTTTCTTTATATATGTCTGTATTAAATTTTAGGTGGGCCTCTGCAAAGTTCATGAATGTAACTTTCCGAACAAATATTACATGAATCCTGGGTGAAAGGCTTTTTCGGTGACAGGAAACTGTAATCATTGGGTTCGATAGTAACTGGATCATATTCGATGATCGCAACTTGCTCCAAAGGCTTAAAATGAAATTCTTCTGGGTAAAATATATCGTGCTCTTCCTGAGAAAGAACAAGATAATCCTCAATTTCTGTGTCCCAAACCATTACAGTTGGGGCAATAAGTCCACAACCGTAAATAAATATCTTCATTTAGATATGTTCGAGTTTTGTACAACAATACACTCACAAGCTTTTAAAGTCAATAATTTAAAAAACGAACCATTTTGGCTCGCTCTTAGACTAGCAACACTGCCCAATCTTTTCTATTAACATCTCGTACATACTTTCAAATGTTTCATATGAAACCTCTGGTAAGAAATATGCAGATATAGCCCACAGAAACATGATGAATATTAATCCCCAGAATAGTATTCTTACCCAAATTGGGTGCAACTCTTCTTTTTTATTCTCTCTAGCCCAAAAAGGGTCAATTCCGCTCTTGTCTGACATGACCGTAGTATTTAATGATTTATTTCTACTATAGAAGATAAAGAAAAACCCCGCAAGGGGTCTCTATTTTATTTCTAACATAATAGGGCAGTGGTCTGAACCCATAACATCTGGGAGTATTTTCGAGGATTTTACTTTTGATTTTAGTTTCGCTGATACAAAAAAGTAATCTATACGCCAACCAACATTCCTTTCTCTTGATTTTGCAAAATTACTCCACCAAGTATAGTGACCATTTCCTTGTGTAAACATTCTAAATGTATCAATAAAGCCTTTTTCTATTATATTATCAGCACCCTCTCTTTCTTGGTCTGTGAAACCTGCATTCTTTTTGTTATCTTTTGGGCGAGCCAAGTCATCCTCCGTGTGAGCAACATTGAAGTCCCCGCATACAACAACGGACTTCTTCTTCTCTAAGGTTTTTAAATACTCTAGAAAAGCTGGATCCCAAGAGTCGTGTCGAAAAGAGAGTCTTTCAAGGTCACGCTTTGAATTTGGTGTATATACATTTACCAAGTAAAAATCTTTATATTCAGCTGTCATTACGCGACCCTCTGTTGTTGTGTCGCCAAAGCTGTCCTCTAAATTGTACTTCTTGTTTAGCCCATCTCCGAAACCACAAGTTATAGCCAAAGGTTCGCTTTTAGTAAAAATTGCAGTTCCGCTATATCCCTTTCTTTCAGCAGAGTTCCAAAACTCTTCGTAGTCAGTAAGATCAACAGGGGATTGATCAGGCTGAGCCTTTGTCTCTTGAAGACAAATAATATCTGGCTTGTATTTATTTACAAAAGGCTCAAATAAACCCTTATTGTGCACAGCCCTTATTCCGTTTACGTTCCATGAGACTATCTTCATGTTGGAAATTGTAACATAGCTTTGTAGTGCTTGACTTTTATATAGTTTCATGTATAATATAAGCAAACTTAAAACAAACTGAACATGAAAAAGACGATGATGGCCGTAGTGCTTGTTCTGTTGATAGCTGGACTATTCCTGGCTTTTCTCGTAACAGAATATGGCGACCCAAAGCTTCCAGTATGGGAGAGAGTAAAAAAAGTAGTAGCTGAACAGGTTTTTGTAACATCAGATGAATCTGATGAAGAAACTGCTGTGATAGATCCTATCAAAACAAAGAAGGTGGAATCCTCTGGTTCTGATAGCGACAAAAAACTCGCTTTGGCGCGTGAAACTGTTGTAGTTAGCGTTATAGCCAAAAAGACCTGGCCCAAGGACCGTGTCCACTGGGACAAGTTTAAAGCTAAAACAAAGAAACCCAAGGTTAAACACCGCAAAGTTTCACTTTCACCAGAAGAAGCTCGTAAAAAGCTTGAGCGAGAAAAGGCCAAAGGCTTATCTCCTGGAGAGGCCAGAAAAAAGCTGAAAAATGTGATGAAGCGTCTACCAAGAGGTAAATCTCCTGGAGAGGCAGCAAAGAGTCTGTAGTGTAAACTACATCTAATTTTAAAAGGGAGCATTTGCTCCCTTTTTTCTATACATGATTAAATCTTGATAATTCTTAATTAATATGTATAATCACGATTAAACAAAGAACCTAAAAATAATTGGTATGAAGAAGAATTTGATATTTCTTTTCCTGGCACTTGTAACTAATCTTAGCTTCGGACAAAACAGAAGCTCTTATAGATCTAGTGAAATTGTCTTTAATGATGGGGCTAGGAAGTATCGAAGTATTTCTGAGTCCACAAAAAAATATGAGGAAACAGAGGTTTCTTACAAAAAGAAATCTGTTTCACCCCCTAGTTCACTTAAGCATTTTGTTTATCCAAAAACAGAAGCAGAGCAAAACAAGATTACAATGATTCCTATAGAAAGAATTAGAACTCCTAAAGAGATCAATGTCTTTAATGTTGATGAGCCTGAATTAATCCCAGCAGTTGTTGATGCTATTACTTATGAACAGAGTTCAATAAATGAACGAACATGGGTTATTAGAGTCATTGATTTAACAACAGAGATAGGGGAGCTGCGATATGCAATGAGAGAGTCAAAGGGTTCGCCTAAGATGGACTCTAGAGTCTGGGAGATTGCAGACAGTCTACTTAGTGTAGATAATGGCAGAATTCCTAGTTTGGTAATTCAGGAGATGGAAGCATACGCCAGAGACTACGAGGAGAAAGACATGGAACTTCTGAACATCCCACAAAGGAAGATTCAGGATGTGGTTGTGGCTTATCGATACCAAGAAACCCTTGATGAATCCAAAAGGTGGGTAGGAAGATGGTGGAATGCTAGACCATATAAAGATGTGGATCTAAACCCCAGACTTATGGCTCGTCTTAGATTAACCATGGAGGAAGATGGAACTTATGGGTGTTTTCCTCTTAAGACTCCGAGAAGACCTGTGGTTTACTCACCTTTTGCAGTTAGAAACTCTCAAGGAGCAAAGTATTGCGAGGAAACTGGAACCTTTGAAAGAGGTGGTCATGCTGATATGGATGGTTATAAACCAGACAAACATGAAGGCATTGATATTCCTTTTGGAGATGATAAAACACCCCCAATACACGCATGGAGGAGCGGGGTTGTCGTTTACTCTGGGTACAACGCTTCTAAAAAATGGAGAAATGGAAGATTGGTATCAAGTGGTTATGGAAATATTATCATCATAAGACACACAGAAGCTGACACTACAGATGAAGGGAAGATTCTTCCATTGGTATCTGCCTACGCCCACTTATCAAGAAGGGATGTAGAAGTTGGTGATGTTGTAGAGATTTGTGATGTTATAGGTCTTGGAGGTTCATCAGGTGGTGTACCACCACATCTTCATTTCGAAATTCGTTATGGAGACATGCCTCTTGACCCTGAAGCCTTTCTAAACCTAAGGGAGAAAGATGATAATTCGTTTAGAAATTATCATATTGGTACGCCATTGTTTGGAATGTCTGGTGGAGATTATGTTATCTTTGCTTTAGGTGACTGCCCAAAGAATAAGTTTGCCTGTGACTGGACATATACTACGGCTCCAAGCTTTGCATGCAAAGATGTTGGAAAAGACAAAAGTCCAAAAACTAACGGTATTGTTCTTACTAAATATACAAAACCATAGTACAAAGCCCGACCATTGATGGTCGGGCTTTTTAATATAAACTTAGCATCTTATTTTTTCTTTAAAAGAGTAAACAGAAGTACTGTCTGATCTTTTGCGACAAAAGACTCTTCTTTTACTAGTTCATATGTTGGTCCAAAAGTACTTCTTATTTCATTTTCTTTGAAGAAGTGATATCTGGCTCCATATTTTTCAAAATCTGCTGTATCACTATTCTTTGGATGAAAATCCATATATCTCATTGTTTCTTTTGAAAGAGAAACAGATAAATACAATCCACCTCTTTTTAAAACTCTTCCAACTTCTTTTTTATATAAATCCCAATCCTCTAAATGAATATGATGAAGCAGTCCAGCATCTAAAACTATACCCACAGATTCATCTGTGAGTGGAATATCGAAAATATCACCAGCAACAAAAGCCAGTTTCCCAGCAAGACTTTTTGCTTTTACCTCATAGTTGTTTACATCAACAATCTTTTTTATATAATCCATACCTATTACCTTGTATCCAATCTCAGCAAGAAGAAAAGACAGCAAGCCACGCCCGCATCCAACATCTAAGATTGTAGCCTTGTCTGGGAAGTATGTGATGTACTCTAGGAGCTTTGTTTTAAAATCAATCTGCGTCCAGTTATCAGTCCCCGTATTATAAGCAGTTTGAAAATATTCTTTTTGAATTTTATATTCAGCCATAAATTAATTGTATCATTAAGTCTTTATTTATTTTCTCTTACCATGAAACTTTTTGTGGACTTCTTTTAGATGTTTATTTGTGACGTGGGTATAGATCTGAGTAGTAGATATATCTGCGTGACCTAGAAGTTGCTGCACAGCTCGAATGTCCGCACCATTCTCAAGCAGGTCTGTTGCGAAGCAGTGACGAATTACGTGAGGTGTAACTTTCTTTGTGATACCGGCAAGAGTGGCGTATTTCTTTACTATTCTCTCCACTGATCTTCGATCGAGTCCTTTATTTTCGTCTATCTTATTTTTATTCTTAGAAACATTTACAAAAAGCGCATCAGACATATCTTTCCTAACTGAAAAATATTTTCTCAAAGCATCTTTTGCAACAGGGGATAGGAATACAATTCGAACCTTCCCACCTTTTCCTCGAACAGAGAATTCATCGCGAGAAAGATCAATATCACGAGTAAGCGCACACAACTCAGACACACGGAGCCCCGTAGAAAAAAGCATTTCTAAAATTGCCTGGTCTCGATATTTTATCTCAGGGTTTTCCTCCTTGCTTGGAGCTTCAAATAGTCTACCCATTTCTTGTGTGGAAATAATATCGATCTGTCTTTCTGGAACCTTTGCCAACTCTATCTGATCAGCAGACAGAGTGGTGTGACCATGCTTAGTCATATGTTTCAAAAAAGATCGAATGGCAATCATGTAATAATTCTGAGTTTTCTTACTCATTGTCTTACCGGTGGCACGATTGTTTCCTGCAGACTGCCTATTGAGCCAAAGACGAAAAGCTCTAACAACTGGCTCAGTGATGTCTTTTGGTTTTTTAACACCAGTCTGGTTTAAAAATACAGTGATGTAGTGATCATAATTCTGAATTGTTTTTACAGCACGCCCCTTTTCTATTTCTAAATATTCTAGGAATTGCCTTTTGAGTGTCTGCAAATCTTTCATGTGTACATTGTCGCACAATACCTCAATAGAGACATGTTGATATTTAAACAATTGACATTAGTAATTGTAAGTTGTAATCTAATTTTAAATTTAAAATAAGGAAGATGTACAAACGAACAAGAAGTATCGCCTTAAACCACTCTTTTTGGGGCTTAATTTTTTCTTTAATAATTGCCCTTATCGGAGTGCTAGCAGACGCGCCACTTTTAGAAAGTGGATCACTAATGGCAAGATCAAATATTGAAGGAGATTGGGTTACCCTAACTCTTCCGACAATCGAAATTTGGTGGTCAATAGCTTTTATGCCAATTCTTTTCTTTATGTTTTCCTACCTGGTTAACACAATTAGGTGCAATGGATTAAGAGGGTTAGAGGCATCTATATTTTTCATATGTATTTTAATTGCAATAATCGCTACTATCTACATTGAAAATAATCTTTTCGTTAAAGGAACATTTGGGGTTCTTGATCTAATATTGCATTCATTATTTTTCTTTATCGGATGCATGATATTACTACTATGCATGGTTAGCATGTTAACTATGATAGTGGCAATATTTGAAAGACTGATCGGTATCTTGAAGCTTGTCTGGAGATCAAAAGAATTACGTCATGGTGTTTAATACGCTAAAAGAGTCACTACTTTGTAGTGACTCTTTTTTATTAATTTACTTAAACTTATAGAAGTATCCATCTCTGTTTCCAAGATACATGGCTCCTTTCCAGATCGCTGGAGTAGACTCTATGCAACCCTCTCCAACTCTTTTGTTCCAAAGAAGTTTTGGTTCTGCTGGGTCAAGCAAGTCGTAAGCTTGAACACCTCCAAGCTGGCAAGTAGCAACAATCAAGGTGCCGTCTATTACAGAAGGGGAAGACCACTCGTGTGACCCAATGTTCTTCCTCCACACTATCTTTCCATTATCCTTATTAACAACAAGTAGCTCTCCTAAATGTGTAGGTACATATATATAGTCTTTGTATATTGCTGGTGTCGCCCAGATACCACTTTTCACTTTTGCTGGATCGCTCGGTAATGAGATGTTCCATACAACAGGGTCTTTTTTCTTTGGGTTTAGCTTTATTAGCTGACCAATCTCTTCACTTCTATCATTAAATCTTTCTTCTTCCACTGCCACATAGATAGCACCAGTTCCATCAGTTACCATAGTTGCGTCAATATCATCTCCTGCCCAGAAGTCAAAAACAAGAGGGTCTTTTCCATTCTTAATTTTCTTTATATCAAATCCCATAATTCTTCCACCACCATTTGCAATATAAACAACATCGTCTACAACAAGAGGGGAATTTTCTATTGAAAGATTTTCATCAGTAAGGGCTATTAAATCTTCATTGTAAGAAATGTACTGATAAATGATTTCTGGATTCACAATAACCTTGCCGAATTCATCAAACGACCGATTGATCTCTATAGCGTAGAAAATACCATTCTCTCCACCTTCATACATAACACCATCTACTATCACAGGGTTACCATCCCAGTCGTTGTTCCAAATACCATCTTTCAATTTTTCAGAGTCTAGCGCCCAAATCTCCGTTGGAACTTTTCTATCCAAAGCAATGATTCGAAGTTTGTTGTCACGAGAGCCACCATAAAGAACAGGGAAGCCGTCTGTATCTAAGGTAAATGAACCCTTAATAATATCTCCAGTTTGGAAGTTGGGTCTAGTATTCTTACCGGTCTCAGCATTTACAAAATGTATCGCACCATCATACGCCCCAAAAATAACCTCAGTAATTCCATCTGGACGCTCCCAAACAACGGGTTGACCAGTCCACCCAGAACCACACCAGTAATTTGTTATTTCAAGCGAGGTTGAGTACTTACACATAGGCTCATCAGGGTAGCGCCACTGAACTATCGGAGAGTTTGATATTGGGCCAGTTCCGTAGAAGTTTCTTTCCTTGTTTCCTCGAAACATGGTTAAACCAGAGATTTGAGGCTTCTCGTCCACTACTTCAATAACCTCAAGAGGTAGAACCTCTTCTTCCTCTTGTGCATTAATCTCATCCAAATTGTCTAGGGCAACAACAGCAGAAGCAACCTCGGAGCTACCCAGGCTCGGAATTAGTGTATTTATAGAGTGAATACCCTCTAAAAAAAACAGAGAAACTCCTAATCCAGTAAATATTGATAGGGATATGTATAAAAAATTACGCATAATAGTTGTATATTGGGCTCAGTTTATCATAAAAGGCTTATAATCAAAGCTTTTCTATGTTTTAAGGGCAAAAATGCTTGACATATAAGACTGATTGTGATATTATATAAGAACCTTTTGGTATTTTAAATAAAAATAAGATACGAAATAGAAATTTTGAAATTGCGAACATACTGATTTACACAAGTAAAAGACCTGTAAAATAACCAGTATTTAAGCTTGCAATATATAGGTTTCTGTAGTAGTATTGCTCTACGATGTTAAAAACAGCTAAAAAACAAAAAGTGATCAAAAAGGCGCAAGTGAACGACAAAGACACAGGTTCTTCATCAGTTCAGGTTGCAATCCTTACTGAGCGAATCAAGGAGCTAACTGGCCACCTGAAAAAGCACAACAAAGATGTTCACTCACGACGTGGTTTGATCAAAATGGTTGCTAATCGACGAAAACACCTTAAGTATCTTGAGAAGAATGACTCAAAAGCTTACACAAAGATCGTTGCCGACCTTAAACTTAAAGCATAATTTATTTTTTTACATTAAAGGGCGCTACAAAGCGCTTTTTGATTTGCTACAATATATATAGTAGTTTTTATATATAAATTTAAGTGACAATTTTTAATACAATATATTTATTACCAAAAAGGTATTTACAAACTAAGTACTGACCTAGGGTCAGAAAAAACAATGGCTATAACAAAGCACAAAGAACAGCGGGTGGCTGTTTTCATAGATACACAAAATCTATACCACTCAGCAAAAGCACTTTATAAGAAAAAAGTAAACTTTGGAAATATTCTAAAGGATGCAGTAGGGGATCGAAAACTAGTTCGAGCTCTAGCATACGTAATTGCAAGTGAAGCAGGGGATGAAGAATCATTTTTTGAAGCACTTGGAAAAGTTGGAATCGAAACAAAGGTAAAGGATCTACAAATATTCTCAAGTGGAGCCATGAAGGCTGACTGGGATGTAGGGCTTGCCGTAGACGCAATTACAATTGCTCACAAAGTAGACGCCGTGATAATTGTTTCCGGTGATGGAGACTATGTTCCACTAGTGCACTATCTACAGATCCATTCTGGGATTCAAGTGGAGGTAGTAAACTTTGGTAAATCTACAAGCGCTTGGCTTCGAGAAGAGGTGAATGACTTCTTCGATCTTTCAGAAGATCCAAAACGATACCTTCTTCCAGGAAGACGACCAACAAAGAAAAAGATTAAATAGGAAATTAAAAAGCCGCGCACCAAAGGTGCGCGGCTTTTTCATTGCTAGGCTAAAGCTATCCAACCTCAGCTACACCTCCTTTTTCAGAAGGGTCTAGTTTTGTATTTTTCTCCTTTTTCAAGCCTTGTGATCTCCAATAATAAATACTCATTAGACCGACTGCATTTCCAAATATTGGAGCATAAACTACCCACTCTGTTAAACCAAAAACATTTGAGTAAATAAATATCTGCAAAACTAAGCTTATAAATATATAGATGTTTCTGATGTCTTTTGTTGAGACTGGAAATAGATCCAGAACAATGTTTAAGGTCAAAGCAAAAAAAATGATCATGGACAAGCCTGCTGCAAGACTAGACTCCCAAGACAACACACTCAATGTTACGCCCCATATTACTCCAAAAAACAAGAGTTGAATCAGGCTTAATAACATCGGAGAGAGTTTATCCGCAACAGCCTTTTGACACAATGATGTAGTTACTGATGTGAGAACAAAAATAATTAAAATTTTCATGTTTACATATTTAATTAATGTTTATCTCACATTAACAGCGAACTGTGCTTTGTCAAGATTTATGAATTAGCATATTTTGTTAAAGTAAAAATATTAGTAATTAATTATAGATAGTTTCCAGACGGGTAGCGTTGCTCAAAAGAACAACTCTAAGGTCTGAAAATTATCTAAGAATAATATGCAAACAAAAGAATATTCTATCAATCTAGCTGGCAAGGAAATTATTGCTCGCTTCACTGATTTAGCAGACCAGGCAAATGGTTCTGTAATTTTAGAATCTGAAAATACTGTAGTTATGGCGACAGCTGTCATAAGTAAGAGTGGGGGGAATAACCCCGGATTCTTTAATCTAACAGTAGAGTACATGGAAAAGTTTTATGCAGCAGGTTTAATTCTTGGAAGTCAGTACAATCATAGAGAGGCCCGACCATCTGATAAAGCCGTTCTTGGAAGTCGTGTCATTGATAGAACGCTTCGGCCTCTTTTTGAAAAGCACATCAAGAATGCAGTTCAAGTAATCATCACAGTACTTGCTGTAGGAAAAGCGGATCCAGTTGTTCTAGCTATTAATGCATCATCCATTGCACTAGCAACTAGTGACATTCCTTGGGCGGGACCAGTAGGTGCTGTGCATGTAAGCAAGACCGAAAAGTCAGCAGAACTTTTGGTAAACAATTACCTACAAAAAACAAAAGGTGCTGATCCATATTCTTTGGATATGACAATATGCGGAAAAGAAGGAACTATCAACATGATTGAAACAATGTCATTTGAAGACAGCGAAGAAACAATCGGTGAGGCTTTTGAACTAGCTGTGTCAGAAATTTCTAAACTAGAAAAATGGCAAAAAGAAATTATTTCTGATCTTGGAAAAGAAAAACTATCGTTTCCAAAACCACAGCTTCCAGAAGGAATAGCAGATTTGTATAACGAGATGGTTGACTCAAAATTGAATGAAAAAGTTTTTGACAATCCTAAAAAGGGAGCTAATGGAATACATGACTTGGAAAATATTTGGAGGGATAAAATTAGTGAAATGTTTCCAGGTGAAGATGAAAAAGAAAAAAACCATGCTTCAATCGATCACTTCTTCCAGAGAATTGACGAGAGGGTTCACACTGAAGCAATCGTAAACAAAAGAAGGGGAGATGGTAGAGCTCTAGACGAAGTAAGAAAAATTTATGCAAAGGCTGGAGGTGTTTCACCGGTCTTGCACGGATCTGGAATCTTCTATCGAGGAGAGACTCATGTACTTTCAGTTCTTACACTCGGAGGACCAAAGGACACACTTGTGGTAGAGGGGATGGAAGTTCGAGATGAAAAAAGTTTCATGCATCACTACAACTTCCCACCATACTCAGCAGGTGAAACAGGAAGGGTTGGAGGGTTCAACAGAAGAGAGCTTGGTCATGGAATGCTCGCTGAGAAAGCGCTCTACCCTGTGATTCCAAGTAAAGAAATTTTTCCTTACACAATTCGACTTGTATCTGAATCACTAGCTTCAAATGGATCTACTTCCCAAGCTTCTATATCTGCGAGCTCTGTTGCTCTTATGGATGGTGGTGTTCCCATCAGCAGACCTGTAGCCGGACTTGCAATGGGCGCAATGCTTTCTGCTGATGGTAAAGATTTTGTAGTAGTTACAGACCCCCAAGCAGCAGAAGATCACTTTGGAGATATGGATTTCAAAGTGGCTGGAACTCGAGTTGGTGTGACAGCGATACAGTTGGATATAAAAGTTGGAGGTATGCCCGTTGCTGTTCTTAAAGAAGGTCTTGTAGGTGCAAAGAAAGCGCGACTTCATCTAATAGATGTTATTGAGGAAGAGATATCTACCCCACGAACTGAGGTTGCAGCTAGTGCACCAAGAATTGTTTCATACAAAATCAAAGAAGATCAGATCGGAATGGTTATTGGAAAAGGAGGTGAAACCATCCAAGGATTACAAGAAGAAACTGGAGCTGAAATATCTATCGAAGATGATGGAGTGGTCACAGCAACTGGTAGAGATGGAGCCGCTGAGATGGCGATAGAAAAAATTAAAGCCTTAACAAAAGAGTGGACAATAGGTGAAAGAGCGGAAGCTGTTATCACAAAGATCATGGACTTCGGAGCCTTTGCAAAACTTCCAAACGGACACGAAGGACTTATTCATGTTTCAGAGATTGCAGGATTCCGAATAGAAAATGTTTCTGAATACTTAGCAGAAGGACAGACTGTCCCTGTTGTAGTGAAGAAACTTGAAAGAGGAAAGATTGGTTTGTCATTAAAAGATGCACAACCAGACTTCGTGAAACAAAAGGAGGCTAAATAAAAAAGTGAAACAATGAGAAGCCCACACATGTGGGTTTTTTATTATACTTGATAAAGCAGATATCTTATGATATTTTAGCTTCAACAAGAACCTTAAATTCAAATCATGAAGAAATTTTTTGCAACATTGATTATTTCAGTAGTTATCACTGGAATGTACTCTTGTGAACCCAGAAACAAAAACCTCAATAACAATTTTGTAGAAGGAGCTCAGGCTTCTGAAGAAGATGCCATGTCCACCATAGACAGAAAAAAATGGATACCGAAAACTAAAATGGATTCCATCTTTGTTGAGACGGTGAATGAGGCAGAAAACTTCATAGACCTCTATGGGGACACTCTTATCCACGATGACTTTTGGTGGGACTCAAACCTTGCAAAAGATATCGAGTTTAACAGAATTAGAATTTGCCCACTCCGAAACATGCTGACCATAGAAAAGAGACCTTTTCCATGCAAACCAAATGTTCCAGTGATTAGAATAAGCCTTGAAAGGAATTTTAATGGCAGCTATTTTATTGAAAAAAGCTACTTCGAAAACAATCAAGAGGTTGTTGAACAGAGGATGCAGATTCACATATACACCAACGAAGAGATGGAGAAAGCTACTGCTATTTTCAAAAGCCGCATCAAGGAAGCCCACGGATACACGGATGGGTTCCGAGAAAAATCTTTAACCTATCGATTAAAACAGATATCTGAGTAAGATAATTGTTGATGAGCCTCCCACATTTTTGTGGGAGGTTTTTTGTTTTCAATTTCAAGGTATAATAATTCTAATGGAAGGAAATAACAAAAATGAAAAAGAGTTTTCAGGTGGAGTAGAGTTTCACAAAGAGGCTCCTGTAGAAACACCCAAAGAGGAGCTTTCACAAATGAAAGACAAGCCAACAGAAACTGTTGGGGGTATTGAGTTTGCAAAGGAGAAAAAAGAAGAAGAAAAAATAGAAGCAAAAGAAATCTCAGCAGAGAAAAAAGTTTTTCGTACAATGTCAGCAGACATCGGAAACAGAGCGGGCCAAAAACAAGGGGCGGCTCTGCAGGCTATTTTAAAACAAGAAAGAGAGAATAAAGAAGCTCAGAAAAGGAGGCAAACTAATCTGGTTTTTGGTCTTGTTAGTTTAGTTCTTTTTGTTTCAGCCGTAGGAATATTTTTCTATGCAACAAGAGAAGAAGCACCCGTAGAACAGAAGACTCAGGTGGTTCAAAGGTCAATAGTCTATGCAGAAAACCACAACAGAATCGACACAACAAATATTCTACCAATTACACTTGTCTCAAAAATAAGTAGTAAAGTTTCTTCAGGAGGTTCTGATATTGGAGAAGTGACAAACTTATACTTCACAAAGAATATTGGAGATAATAAAGTTCAGACACTTAGCTCAAAAGAATTTCTTGGGGCAATCCAAAGTAGCATTCCTGGTGCCATGATAAATTCACTAGGAAAAGATTTTATGCTTGGAGTTTATTCAGGGGATACAGTTAAGCCGTTTTTAATTCTTGAAGCACCTATAAGAAACACCTCTTCACAGATGAAAATTTGGGAGTCAACGCTTCTACAAGACATGTCTAGAATATTAGATATTGAAGTCATGGACACAGACCTCTATATTAAACCTTGGCAAGATGTTCAAATACAAAACAAGAACACTAGAGTATTATTGGATAATGAATCGAACCTAGTCTTGAGCTACACATATATATCAGATGATCTTCTGGTTATAACAACCAGCCAAATAGCAATTCAAGAAATATTACAGAGGCTTGCAACACAGTTTTAATTAACTATAATTAACCTTATGAACACAGACAAACTACAATACTATAAAGAATTACTTTTAAAAGAAATGGATCAGATGACAGGCGAACTTTCAAGGCTTGGAATTAAGGACCCAGAGAACGGAGACTGGGGTGCAACCCTAGGAAAGGAAAATGAAGGAGATAACGCAGACCCAAACACTCAAGCTGACCGAGATGAAGAATTCCTAGAGAGAGCAAATGTATTAGGAGAAATCGAGACAAGATATAGAGAGCTTCAAAGTGCTCTATATAAAATCAATCACGAACCTGAGAAATATGGAATATGTGAAGAGTCAGGTCAACCAATTGAAGAAGATCGACTTACTGCAAACCCATCTGCAAAAACTTGTAAAGCTCACATGTAGAAAAAACCGCGAAAGCGGTTTTTTGTTTTGATATAATAAAAACATGTCATTTTCTCGTGTGTACTCAGCACAACCTTATCTCCTAAAAGGAGCACTTGTGACCATCGAAACAGACTTATCATCTGGATCTCTTCATGCTTTTAATATTGTAGGACTAGGAGACAAAGCGGTGGACGAGGCCAAAGACCGGGTAAGCTCAGCTATAAAAAATTCTAACTATAAGTCTCCTAAAAAAGAGAACATGAAGATTGTCGTTTCACTTTCACCGGCCGACATGAAAAAAGAAGGTTCATACTTTGACCTTGGGATTGCCATAGGGTACTTATTAGCACACGAAGATATTTATTTTGAAACTGACGGGAAACTATTTATCGGAGAATTAGCATTAGATGGGACAATCAAACCTCTCAGAGGAGTCCTACCGCTTGTTGAAGCTGCAAAGCAAAATGGATTTAAAGAAATCTTTGTTCCAAAAGAGAATGCGCTTGAAGCAGCTCTAGTAGATGACATAAATGTTTATGGCGCATATTCTTTAGAAGAAGTAATTAACCATCTTGATCAAGGGAAGTCCGAACTTTATATTCCTGTACAACCAAAAACAAACATTAGTTTTGAGTCACAGGAATCCACATTGGATTTTTGTGATGTAAAAGGCCAGGCTATGGCAAAAAGAGGATTAGAAATAGCTGCCGCTGGTGGACATAATATCTGTATGTATGGACCACCTGGAACAGGAAAAACAATGTTAGCAAAATTATTTGCAACCATTCTGCCAAATCTATCAAAAGATGAAGTTCTTGAGGTGACCGGTATACACTCTATCGCTGGAACGACAGGAGGATCGCTTGTAACCCAACCTCCATTTCGATCACCACATCACACAAGCTCTTATGTTTCACTTATTGGGGGAGGTTCAACACCAAAGCCAGGAGAGGTTACTCTAGCCCATAAAGGAGTTCTATTTCTAGATGAATTCCCAGAATTTGAAAAAAGAGTCTTAGAAAGTTTGCGCCAGCCCTTAGAAGATAGGGTGGTGACAGTTTCTAGGGCAAAAGGAACGGTAGTTTTCCCAACAAATTTTATACTAATAGCGGCTATGAATCCGCCAGAAAAAGATGCGTCTTTTATGGAAAAATTACGCCAAAAGAAAAAAATATCAGGACCAATTATGGACAGAATAGATATGTGGGTAGAAGTTTCTGAGATTGATTATGAAAAACTAGGATCTAAAGAAAAGGAGGGTGAGGAAAGCCTAGCTATTAAAAATAGAGTTAAATCAGCAAGAGATATACAAAAGAAAAGGTTTGAATCTGGTAAAAGGTCTGTAAACAACGAAATGAACGTTCGAGAGCTACATAGACACGCAGAGCTTAATGAAGAAACAAAACAGATTCTAAATAAATCAGCTGAAAAGTTGAGTCTATCAGCCAGAGCTTATCACCGAGTAATCAAGCTAGCTAGAACAATAGCAGATTTAGATAAAAAAAATACTATTGAGACAAATCATATATTAGAGGCCTTACAGTACAGACCAAAAGATCTTTTTGAGTAATTGTTGACGGGTCATTGATTTCGTGTAATATTGAGAACAAACAAAAAGGTAAACAAAAATGGTACTAAAACAAGGAGGGGGTGGAACACATCTCCGAACAAAAAATGGAAGCCTTGGGATCACCTCGACCTCAAAAGAGGCTGACGCAAGACTACAAGAGTTAGGGAATTGTTTGACTAAGAGATTTAAGTCTCTTGGATTTCCCATAGTCACCCCAATGCTCATCCCAGTAGGAGATTCGGAAAACAAAAAAAGGTTGGTGTTCCAGCTTCCTAGTGGGACCAATATAGACAAATTGGACGGCTTTACAGTTATAACAAATGGGACCAATAGAGTTGCGGCATTCCCTGCGACATTCCTATCTTCTAAACTTGGTGAATTATCAGAATTACTGAATTCATCTAATTTCAAAATTACTCGATATAGAATCAGTCGAGATAATGAGCTAGATGTAATCATAAAAGTCAGCACTATTGAGGAGGTGAATGATTTAATGGCTTTAGTAAAAGATAAGCACCCAATTAGAACCTTCAACAGTGATGCTATGGGGTGTGTAATACATCTAGAGATAGACCCGTCATTGGCAAAAGAAAAAAAAGCGGAGAGTTCTGAAAAAGAGCCGGAAAGCAATCTAATGATAGAGATGAAAAATCTTGTATCTAAAATGATTAACGATCCAGACTTTCTTTCTGATGAGCAAAAGCAAGAGTACATTAAAGCTTGGCTTCCTCCAGAAATGGGAATCTTCAAAAAAGAAGGATCCGTTTTAGTCCCTGGAACAAAGGATGTTTACATGATTAAACTGGAAAACCTTATTTAATCAAAAAAGGACCGCTTGCGGTCCTTTTTTTAATAGTTTAGATATGTTTGATAGAAGACATTATCTTCCATTTGTTTTCCATTTGCATCTCTAATTTCAAAGTGAACATGAGGCCCTGTGACTCGTCCAGTTGAACCAAGCTTAGCAATAACCTGACCCTGGACAACTCTCTGACCTTTCTTTACGGAGTTACTTGTATTGTGACCATATCGAGTAATTGTACCGTCGTCATGTTTTATTTCAACTAGGTTTCCATAACCATAGTACCACTGGCTCATAGTTACCACACCGTCTTTTGCAGCAACAATGGCTGTTCCCCTAGGTGCCCCAATATCAACTCCTCCATGATTGTTTCCCTTATAATAACCACTTCTATTTGCAAAGCTGGTGCTTCCATAACCTTGAGTAACAACACCTCCGTTTACCGGCCACATCCACTCTCCAAGTTTGTCAGATGAAATTTGAGAAGGAACAGATGATAAAACCTTTACATAAGTAGATTTTTGAGAAGATGAAGATGTTTGAGTCTTTACAGCAACAGAAGACTTTCCTCCGGGTATAAATATCTCTTTACCAACCTGAAGGCCTGAAGCATCAACTACTCCGTTAAATGTCTTTATGGCGCTTGTTTCTGCTTTATAAGCCTTAGCTATACCTCCTAAAGTGTCACCTTTTTTAATCTTATGATAAACACCATCTGCTGGTGGAATCTTCAAATCTTGACCTGCTCTTATATATTCTTTTGCACCAAGATCATTTCTCCATCTAATAGTTTCTGATTTTACATTAAACAACTCAGCAATATGAGAAAGGGTGTCTCCAGGTCTTACAATGTATACATTCTCCTCTTTTCCTGTAGCAGAAACATACTCACCAGGAAGTAGTGAAAACAACCCTGTTTCAGCAACAATAAACATTCCAGTTTCATCAAAAGATACTTCTGGACCACCTTTGTCAGCATCTGGGTCTGGAGAAATTGAAGCAGCCAGAAGGGGGATTGTTTGTGAGTTGTGATATACAACATCTTGAGCCTCAACGTTTGTTATAAATAGGCTTTGAACAAAGGAAAATACCCCAGCATATGTCATAGCAGGAATAAAAAGAAGCAACAAAGAAGCCAATAGTGCTTGGTTGGTTGGGTTTTTTGTAATATAAAACCCTCTATATATCTTCTGAATTCGCCCTTGGAAGGAACTTGAGGGTTCAGAGTCTTGTGAGTTTGTAATTATAAGCCAGTGTTTTTGGTTTTACACAGAAAATCTATGATAAACCATGGAGCAGCGCCGTTTTCTATCTATACATATATATAGTAAAACCCAGAGCACCTCCTCTTCTAGTGATATCTAATATGTTACCCGAGCCAAGATCTAAGTCAATAGGGATGGGGAAAAGATATGTGGTCTTATTTTATCCACAAAATAGGCCCAAAATAGCCTTTATTGATAGGGTTATTTTCAGATGTGTTATTATTGTCTTCATGCAACATCTTGAAGGTTTAAATGACAAACAAAAGGAGGCTGTCTTAACTATAAAAGGACCACTTTTAATTCTAGCTGGGGCTGGAGCCGGAAAAACCAAGACTCTAACACACCGAATAGCCCACATTGTTCACGAGGGGGTGTCTCCATCACAAGTTCTGGCTGTGACTTTTACAAACAAAGCTGCAAAGGAGATGCGAGACAGGGTTTCCACTCTCTTGGAGCACGATAATCTGATGGGAAGAGGTCTCCCGTTTGTTTCAACCTTTCACTCTCTTGGAGTAAAGATGATAAAAGACCATCCTTCAGTATTCAATACAAAAAAACACTTTTCTATCCTTGACCAAAAGGACGCACTAAGACTTATCAAAGCATCTTTGGTTGATTCTGGTTTTGATCCAAAAGAGTTTGAACCAAAAAAAGCCATGGGAATAATTTCCAGACAAAAAGGTCTTGGAAACACGGTAGAGGAGATGAGAGGTAATGTTCAATCTGCTGTAGAAGAGCTTATCGTAGAGGTGTGGGATAAGTATGAAAAGAAAAAGAAAAAAGAAGATGCTTTTGATTTTGATGACCTGCTTCTTCTGCCTATGAGAGCCTTAGAAGAAAATAAAGTTCTAAGAGATTTCTATAGAAAAAAATGGACCTATGTACATATAGATGAATATCAAGATACAAACGAGGTTCAGTACCGAATGGTCTTGTCTTTGATTGGACCAGATAAGAATATTTGTGTGGTTGGAGACGGGGACCAAAATATTTACAGTTGGAGAGGTGCAAACTTAAAAAACATTCTAAACTTTGAACATGATTTCTCTGGGGCTAAGACTGTATTGCTTGAGCAGAACTATAGATCAACAAAGAATATTCTATCTGCAGCAAATAACGTTATAGAAAAAAACACAAAAAGAAAAAAGAAAACTCTCTTCACGAAAAATAAAGAAGGTGAGTTAATACACTATTACACAGCTAGAAATGAGTGGGATGAGGCTAGTTTTGTGGGGGAGACAATCCAAAAACTTATAGAAGAAGGTGCAACGCCTAAAGACTTTGCCATTCTGTACCGAGCGAACTTCCAATCACGTATCTTAGAAGAGGCTATGCTCTCTTCGTCTATTCCATATACAGTTCTTGGAGTTAAATTCTTTGACCGAAAGGAAGTAAAAGACGTTCTTTCATATATTAAAGCTGGCCTAAATAAAGACAGCCTATCTGATGTCGCTAGAATAATTAACTTCCCAAAAAGAGGTATAGGAAAGGTGACAATAGCCAAGCTTTTCGCAGGTGATGGTGATAGCTTACCCGTAAAAACACAGATTAAAATTAAAGATTTTTATAATACACTAGGGAAAATTGGTGAAGCCGCTGAGAATCTAGAACCAAGCGCTGCAGTATTATTGGCTATTCAAAAAAGTGGAATTGAAAATGAATACAAGACAGGTGGAACAGAAGAAGACTTTGAAAGGCTGGAAAATATAAAAGAGCTTATAACTTTTGCAAAAAAATACGATGAGATAGAAGATGGACTAAGCCTAATGCTTGAAGAAGCGGCATTAGCTTCAGACCAAGACACACTTACTCTGGAAGAAAAACAATCAAAAGATGCCGTAAAGATGATGACTGTTCACGCATCAAAAGGTTTAGAGTTCCCACATGTATTTATTGTTGGACTTGAGCAAGATTTGTTTCCACACAGACGAGGGGATTCTCAGACAATTGAAGAGTCAGAAGAAGAAAGAAGGTTGTTCTATGTAGCCCTAACTCGAGGAGAGCAAAAGGTATATCTTAGTAGAGCAGTAATGAGAACAATCTTTGGAGAGACAAAACTACAATACCCTTCAGAATTCATCTCTGATATCCCTGAGGAGCTTCTAGATGCAACAGAGTACGAGGAGACTTATATCAGTAGCAATAAAAAAGACAGTGGTGGAGATTCTTTCTTTGATTCAGTTGTATATCTTGATTAAACACGCTAGTCTACATATATATGAGGGCAAAAAAATCTCTTGGTCAGAATTTCTTAAAATCAAAGCAGGCTTTGTCCGCTATTTCTGATGCAGGAGAAATAAAGGAGGGAGAGCTGGTAATAGAAATTGGACCAGGAAAAGGCGCCCTTACAAAATATCTACTAGAAAAAACATCACGTGTTGTAGCAATAGAGAAAGACCGAGAGCTAATAGAATTTTTGAATGAGAAATTTCAAGAAGAGGTATCTGGTGGAGCTCTTACTATTATAGAGGGGGATATATTAGATTTTGATGAGAAGACTATTGAAAAGCCCTACAAACTAATCGCAAATATCCCATACTACATAACAGGGGAAATCATGGAGAAGTTTCTTTCAAGCTCAAATCAGCCAGAAAGAGTGGTTTTCCTTCTTCAAAAAGAGGTGGTAGATCGAATTATGGTTCGAGACGGCAAAGAATCCATACTATCTATGAGTGTAAAGGCCTTTGGTGAACCCAAATACATTCAAAAAGTACAAGCAAAGGCATTCTCTCCGGCGCCAAAAGTGGATTCTGCCATTCTAGCCATTGGCGGTATCTCTAAATCTCGTTTTAAAGGTATTTCTGAAGATAAGTTCTTCAGAGTTCTTAAAACAGGTTTTGCTCATAAAAGAAAAATGTTAATAAACAACCTCGAAAAGCTAGCTTCAAAGGAAGACCTGGTGAATCTATTTAGAAAACTTGGTTTGGAAGCTAAAACCAGAGCGGAGACACTCTCTGTAGATAATTGGATAGAATTATCAAAAGAACTATAAAACTGCGACACTAAGTGTCGCAGTTTTATAGTTATTAAGTCAGTTTTAAGATGTTGATTTCTTTTAAGGGTAAATATTTTTTGATGCTATAATATGTTACATATGAAAATCAAAAAATCTCACATCAAATCTGGAGTAAAGCATGGCATATTTCTTGTTTCACTTTTTGCATCTATTGGAATGATGCTTTTTAGTCATTATGCATATGCTTTCGGAGATACATCTTTTGGTGGAATCTTAGAGTACCAGTATACATACCCATTTGGATGTAATGCTCAGTATAGTCCATTCTATGTAAACCCTTATGGAAACACAAACGAACCAACAGGTTTTGGTGAAATATCAGCAGACTCAGATCATGTAACAGGAAACATAACAAATGGTGTTGAAATTCTAGGCCTTGTAGAAGCCAACAAACCTTCTGATAGCTGTTATATGTGGGTACTGTTTGATCAAGTTCAAATAAACACATCTATTTTCAGCTACTTTGGAACCAGCGAATTGCCTTCATTTTAAACAATCTTACTTATGAGTTTTAGAGATTATTTACCAAGTAGAAATTTTAGAATAGTTATTGGTATAGCTGTTCTTTTTTCTATAGTTTTTCTATTATTTTCTCTAAAAAAATCTTCTGCTGATAATTATGAAAAAGACGCAATAGACTTAAATATTGAAACAGTACCGCTTGGGAAAATAGTTTACAAAGACTCAGATGGTGATGGGGTTTTAGATTGGGAAGAGGCTTTGTGGGGTACAGACCCAAACAACCCTGATACAAATGGCGATGGAATAGGGGATAAAGAAGAGCTTGATAAGAAAAAACCATCAGGAAATCTGGGTGATTCTGGAGAAACCCTAACTGAGACTGGCTCTTTTGCTAGAGAGCTATTCAGCAGCATCTTCTCTCTAAACCAAACAGGCAATCTTAATGAATCAAATCTAACAAGTATTGCGGATGGTCTTGCTAAATCAATTGAATCATCTGTTTATGATGAATACAACCTAGATTCCCTAACAGTGATTCCACCAAATCAAACCTCTATCAAGTCTTACTTTAAGGAGACCGACAAAATATTCTTAACACTTAAAAACACAGCAATAGGCCAGGAGTTGACTATCCTACCTGAATATATTGAAGACAGTGTTTCAAACCAATCAAAGTTAGAAGAAATAGTATCAGAGTACAAAAAACTAGCTCTGGATTTAAGTAATGTAGTCACACCAGAATCAATATCAATTGCCCATCTTGAACTAGTAAATACTTACAACAAAATAGGTCAATCAATTGAAGGTTTCCTATATATAAATGAAGACCCGATGAAAACATTAGCGGGGTTATCTAACTATGAAAAATACTCAAATAAGATAGATGACATTTTCAAGGCTATAGACACCCACTACATAAAATAATAGGTGTTATAATTATTTCACATGAATAAATCTAAAATAAATAAAATATCTAAAATAACTCTTTCTTTATTTTTATTTGGATTTTTAATAATACCATCTGTTGGTCACGCTCAAATAAATGCACAGGGAATTGGTGGTCTTCTGATTCAGTGTGCAAAGGTCACATCAGCAAACCAAGAGGATTTTGGACCATCAACAGATTCAGCCGAACAAAGAGCGGTTAAAACAACAGAAAACAATGCTAAAAAACTTGTGAAGAAGGAGGCTTGTTCTGACGCCATAGCAAAATATACAATGGGTGAACTTCTAAAGAAAATGTCTCAGGAGGCAGTAAACTGGATCAACGGTGGATTCCGTGGTGACCCAGCTTTCGTTCAGAATCCAGAAGCCTACTTCCAGTCAATAGCTACCCAGCAACTTAGTAGTTTAACAAGTTTGCTGCAGTTCAATGCAGAAGACCTTCCTTTTGGGAGAGAGTCTGCTAGATCTATTATACTTTCAGAGATTTCTGGATCTTTTGAAAATAGAGCCAGGTTTACTTTAAACAACTATATTCCAACAGGAAATTTGGCTGACTTCCAGGCTGACTTTAGAATTGGAGGATGGGATGCATTTTTGCACCAAGCTTTCGATACACAAAATAACCCTGGTGGTTTTGCAATTCTGGCGACCCAAGAAAAAGAACGTAGGTTGGCGGGGAGAAACGATCTTCAAAGTGAAATACAGCTTGCGTCAAAAGAGCTACAGCAAAATAGTGGATTCCTTAGCTTAAAGAAGTGCGTTGAATCAAAAGCAAATGGTGAGTATATACCACCAGAAGAAGAGGGTGGTGTGTTAGTATCAGAGGCTCAATATGAGTCACGGGCTGCATATGAACTATATGAGAATGATGACATGGCTGCCGCTGCTGAAAATCTTTCTCATGTATGTAAGACATGGGAAAACCAAACCCCCGGAACTGTTATTGCTCACGCATTAAACAAAACAATTATTGATATACCAATAGAGCAATCAGTGATTGCAGATGAGCTAAACGAGTCACTAAACGTAGTTTTCTCAGCGCTACTAAATCAAGTATTTAAAAATGGTGTAAAAAGCCTAGAGAACACACAAGACTGGGCACAAGAAGGACTAAACTCTGTAAATATTGGGTCAATCGGGCTTGGTGACTTACTTATGGACCCAGTTGGTACACTTGGCGCTGAGTTTGGAGGTGGCGACCAAGACTACTTCGGTGGTAACGGTCTAAACATATCAGACTTTGAAACTGCTCAAGGTGACCTACTTGGATGGTCACAACAAGGAGAGAATTTTGATATATTCAACCAGCTGCCATATATCATTTATCTACAGGAACGATTTATAGGGTCTCCAAATGGAGTCATACCAGAGCTTCCTGTGGACCCAGAAACTGGGGAGGTAGGAATAGACCAAAGCACAGGAGAACCTTTTGTGGACCCTACACCTGGGTTTAATGGAGTAATCCAACAGACAGCAATGTTAAACGAAAGTATTCTCAACCTAGAACAACTTGACGTATGTATTCCTGGCCCTTCTCCAATGTACAAAAGGTACCTGGGAGAAGCTCTAAAGCATTGGGAGGGAGAAATAATGAAAGCTCAAGAGCAAATGCTAAACGTCTTTGGAATCTTTGACCCAGGAGGTATAACAGCGGGGACAGTTCAAGATAACACCCAAAAGGGAATCCAAAGACTCAGAGGTGCAGCAGATCAGTATATGGAGCTTATTGATACAAAGTACAACTGGCTAACCCCAGGAAACATGCCTTCAATTACCCCTGCTGCAAATAATGAAATTGCAAAAATTGACCAATACATGGCCACAATTGCCAAGAATTCTCAGATAAGTCAGGAAGTAAGCAGTCAACTGGTAAGCCTGGAGTACTTATTGCAAAAGATAGAGGAGTTAAAAGTGAATGCACCCAATATGCCAGTGGAAGTTGTAAAAGCTCAGGGAGATGCATTGGTTCAAGCTTTTTATGAATCTGCCCCTAGCGCAGTAACAGCTGAAGACATAGTAAAACTTCAGTCTTCAGCAATATTAGCAGAGGCGAATAACCTAAAGGTTCAGACATACGCTCAACAATGCCTAGATGAAAAACTCAGCCAAGACTACTCAGGTCAAACACGCTTCCAGTGGTATAGATCTAGAACAAACCCATCTATAGTTCTTGGCTCATCATCACGACCAACAAACCCAAATAATGTACCAAGTAGCCCAGTTCCACCAGGGGATAGTGGAAACTTCCTGTATAACCCTCAGCCGATTCTGGAGTATGGACAACACGAAGCAGGTGTTATCATTGCCCAAATTATGGGAATTATGCAAGGAAAGATCAGTGGATACACCGTTCTTCAAACACTTACAAATGAAGGTGTTCTACCGCCAGACTTCTCTCCAGGAACTCAATGGTTTGAAACACTTCTAGGTTGGAGCTATCCAGGACAAAATAGCATCCAATAGAATATTTAAAATAATCTTTCTTTTACGAGAAAGATTATTTTTATTTAATTCATGTTAATTCTTGTTTTACACAAAAATAAGTAGGGTAGGGCTAGAAAACTGATATACTTTATACATAACGTGATACAGCTTTTACAAAACAAACTAGTAAAAGGTGCTTTATTTACATTTATTGCAAGTGTGATGTTTTTTGGTTTATTCTCATTTGGAATAAAGACAGCTGAGGCTCTAAGCTGGGGAGACATGGGGAGTGTAGTGGAGGTTAATTGGGATAATACAGATTCAATTACTGCTTCTAGTTTTGCACAAAGTGGAAAAATCAAGGTTATAAACCTTGAGACCGTAGATGGCACCCCAGCCACTCCACCAAAATATCCTTGGTGGGACGATAGTCAGTTCTCTTCTTATCTAATAAATGAAACAGATAATGGTCTTTATTGGGATAACGGAACAGATTTTACTACTGTTGGTTGGTATGTTGAATTTAAAATAAAAATCACACAAATAGAAGCACCCGCTGGCCAACAAGGCTTTGAACAATTATATCCTGGATTTTTTGATTGGAACTCAAGCTTACAACTTTCATCTTCTGGATTTAACCCAAAAGAAAAGCTTTTCAGTGGACAATTTGGAAACCTACCATTAAACGGAAAATTCGAAGTGAGCCTTGTGGCTCAACAATGCCCTTATGTTCTTGCTTCAACAGCGGCACCTTGTGTTTCAGTCTCTGGAGATTCAAATCATATAACAGTTCAACTAGTAAATAGTTCTGAGCCTGTATTCACTGAGGATTTCCAAGATACAGGTGGAGCCACTGGTTTTGGTGGTCTTATAAAACATCTAGAATGCGGCCCTGAGACGATTTTTACAGGTTGTTTTATACAGGGTTTATATAATTGGATTTACCCAGCATCGACTTACCTGGTAGCTATTTCTGGTAATCTGTTTGATTTCTTTACAAGTATGACAATATCTAACCATGTATATAGCAGCCCGGTGCTTATTACAAAGGGTTGGACAATAGTTAGAGATATATCTAATGTTTTCTTTATTTTTATACTTCTTGTGGCCGCTTTCCGAACAATGATGGGAGACAGTGACGTTAAGAAAACTATAAAAAACGTAATAGTGATAGCGCTACTTATAAACTTTAGTTTATTTATGACAAAAGTAGTCATAGACAGTTCAAATATTATTGCTCATCTATTTTATAATCAAATAAGCTCAGCTGGTGGCCCCATAACACAACTTAATAATGTTGGAGAGAATAAGGGTATATCTAAGGGAATTAGTGCCGGTCTAGATATTCAAAATTTTATTAGTGGTAGTGAGGTTGAAAAATTTACTGACGAATTCAGCCAAAGCCCAGGTGCTCTAGCAACTATTGTAATCTTTGCGATAGCAATAAATGTAATAGCTGCATGGATGTTTTTTCAAGTTGGATTTTTGATGCTCGGAAGGATTCTTGGTTTATGGATGTCAATGATATTTTCACCTATTGCTTTTATGATGTATCTAATACCAGGAGCCACTGTCTATGTTAAAAGTTTTAGTTTCAAAAAATGGTCAACAGATCTGGTTAAATTTGCATTTTTGGCACCAGTTTTTCTTTTCTTTGTATACATAATTATGCTTTTCATTGGGGATAGTAGTGGAAGTACAGGATTTTTAGATGGACTAATTTCCAATACCGACCCAAGCGGATCAGAGGGTCTAATACTTCTAAGTCTTGGATTCTTTTTGATAATCGGAATTCTTAAAATTGCTACGGATACAGCCAAAGACATGGCGGGTGAAATAGGCGGCATGATAGCTGGTTATGCAACTAAAGCCTTTGGCGCTGTAGCTGGAGTTGCTGGAGGAGTTGCTCTTGGAGGGGCTGGATCGGTACTTAGGGGAACTGTTGGAGCCGCAGCAGCAAAAATATCTGAAAGTAAAGACCTTAAGGAAACAGCTGCTAAAAAAGGTGTTGCTGGATGGATGGCCAGACGAACACTTAGTCAGGCAGATAAGACATCGAAAAGAGATTTCGATGTCCGAACTGGTGGACTTGGAAAAGGTATTCAATCAAGTCTATCTAAATTCACAGGTGCTAAAATTGATTTCAACAACCAGGCTGTTTCAGCTGCTGGATTTGATAAGAGCAGAGGAAAAGGTGGTCATGATCAGCTTGTGAAAGATCAGGAGAAAGAAGACCTACGAACTGCAAAACTACTCGAACTTAAAGGTTCTGGAGCAGACAAGCAAGATTCTAGACATGAAGAATACGAAAAGGACGCAAAGGAAAGAAGTGAATACCTTACAAGTAGAGGCTATACACCTGAAGAAACAGAAAAGGAAATGGCTGATTTCAAAGAGCAGTACGAGAAAGGCGGAAAGGTTAAAATCACAGATACTGTTGACAAAGAAGTTAAAGGAGGTAGTGTTGCAACCTCAAAGCAGGCTAGCCTAGACAATAAAGTAGACTTTGCCAAAAATGTTTTGGCAGATGGTCAAGATACAGCATTCAAAGCTGCTAAGGATAGTGTATCAACTGGAACTGAGAACACTCGTGACTATGTTAAAGATAAGCTTGGCATAACAGACAAAGAGCAAGATGCTAGACATGAAGAATTTAAGAAAGATGAAGTCGCTCAAAGAAAAGACCTTGAAACAACTCCTTCTTACCTTCTAAAAGAAAGAAGATTTGTGGCAGACAAGGACGGTAACATGGTAGAACACAAAGCTGGAACACCCGACATTGCAAAGATAAACGCAGCTATGACTAAATTTAAAGCAGACTACGAAAAGGGTGGCGAGCTAACAGTTGCTGGAAAGAAGAAGAAGGTTGGAGGAGGTAGTGTTGCAACCGCAGGTGAAGCAAAGACAAAGCAAGAATCAAAGAAGAACGAAGATGCGGTAAAAGCTGGAACAAAAAATAATCTAGCTGGAGATATTGGGGTTGGTATAGCCACTGGAGCAGTCGCAGCAGCAGCAGGGGCTGGAGCGGTTACAGTTGGAAAAGTTGCTACTGTGGCAGCTGGAACAACAGCAGTTCCTACACTCATGGAATCATATGGTAGAAACAAAGGTTCTCAGTCTGCTTCAAAGAAGATTCAATCTGAGGCAAAGAAAGGAGCACAACCAGCTGTTGCAAACTTGGAAGAATTGAAAGAAATCCTTTCTGAGGCAAAGACAGCTCATCCAGGTAAGTCAGATAGTGAGGCAATCAAAGCTATGACAAATGAGTTGAAGAAAATACAAGATCTACAAAAAATGGAGTACGAAACAGCGAGACTTACATATATAGATGCAAAAACAGCCCATGCTAAGAAACCCGCTGACCCATCTGTTGTTGCAAACCTTGCAACTGCAAAAAGAGAATACTCAACCCAATTTTCTGAAAAAATGAATATTGAGGATAAGTTGTCTAAGTTTAATAACTACGAAAAAGAAGTGAAGAAGAATACAGATATCCTTTCTGGGAAAAAACCTGAAAAGGAAAAGAGTGGTGGAGAACAAAAAGAAGATAAACCAAAAGAAAGTAAACCTGAAGAATAATAAATTATGGAAGAACTAACACCAGAACTATTAGAGAAATACTATAAAGCGTTACCCGACAACCTTCGGAGCGCTCTTCGTGATAAGAGCATTGAGAACGAAGTATTCACAATAGGAAAAAAAAGGGGTCTACACATAGATCTATTAGAGATCTTAATGTCAGAAGTGCACTTCTTTATACTCGGAGCGACTCATCCAGCAGACTTTAAACGCAATATTTCAAAAAAATTAGATCTAGACTCTATGGCCACAAATGATCTGGTGGAGGACCTGAACAAAGAAATATTCTTACCCATAAGAGAATCTCTTCAAGTCGTGCACGGTGACGGGGGGGAGGCAGAAAGAAAAGCCGCAAAAAACTTTGTAACTCAAAAACTAAATCAAACAGAACAAGCTAGTGAGAAAACATCAGACCATTCAATAACAAGATCTGCTGATCACGACCCATACAGAGAGCCAATAGACTAGTCGGCGCTTTACCAACAAGAAAACTTTGTTTGATGTGTTTTCGCGCTATAATAAACACATGAGATTTAAAGTTCCGCAATTTATTGATATTGAAGACAAGATATTTGGACCGCTAACTTTTAAGCAGTTTATGTACTTAGCTGGTGGAGCAGGGCTAGCTTATGTCTCATATGTTCTATTTCCCATATATGTAGCTCTGCCATTAATTATCGCGGTCGCAACACTGTCTTTTTCTCTTACTTTTGTAAAGATAAATGGTAAGAATTTTATTTTTATCCTTGAAGCATACTTTAGATACATGCTTGATTCAAAGATATTTATTTGGAAAAAAGTTTATAAAAAAGATAATAATAAGCAGGTCGTAGACTCAGCAGATAAAAAGGAGAAAATTGTGCATAAGCTTACTCAAAATAAGCTCCAGGAACTTTCTTGGGGTCTTAATATTGTAGATAGAGATACTGAAAAATAATTATGGCATCTAAACCAACACAAGACTTTATACCAATAAAAGAAATCCGGGATGGGATCATTATTCTAAAGGACGGATCTTTGCGAGCAATCCTAATGACCTCAGCTGTGAACTTAGCCTTAAAATCAGCAGACGAACAACAGGGGACTATTTATATGTTCCAGAATTTTCTAAACTCATTAGATTTTTCCGTACAAATTATTGCCCAATCCAGAAAATTAGATATAAAACCATACCTTGCATCACTTAGGGCAAGGGGTGAAGTTGTCGAGGAACCACTATTGCAGCTTCAAATAAGAGAGTATGTAAACTTCATAAAGAATTTTACAGACCAAATAAATGTCATGAAAAAACACTTTTTCGTTGTTGTATCTCTTGTACCATCAGGTACTTCATCTGGTAGCTCAAATCCATTCTCAGGAATTTTTGGAGGCAACAAGGAAAAAACAATGAATAAGGAGGATTTTTCTGAAAACTTCTCACAACTCGAACAGAGAGTTGCTCTGGTAAAATCAGGTCTTTCTAGGGTTGGAGTTAGAAGCTCTCTTTTAAACAACGAGGAGTCTATAGAGCTGTTTTATAATATATTTAATATGGGAGATGGTTCCAGCTCTCTTAGCATAGACGACTAATTAATATGAGTATTATAGACAAAATATTAAATAAAGATCAGAGCAAGCAGGAAGGTGTAAGAGCTATGCCGGTTCTTCCTGAGGAGATTTATAGAACAGCTAATCTTGAGCTTCAAGATATTATTGCGCCAGCAGCCCTAAAGGTTGAGCCAAAACTTCTTCACCTTGGTAGCAAGGTTGCCAGAACATACTTTGTTGTTTCATACCCAAGATACCTAACAGACAACTGGTTCACCCCAATAATCAACCTCGACAAAATATTTGATGTATCAATACATATCCACCCAGTGGACACATCAACTATTCTAAAGAAATTTGAAAAAAAGGTAGCTGAAGTTCAAAGTCAAATAGAATCAAGGTCACAAAAAGGTGTTGTAAGAGACCCAATCTTAGACACTGCTTATAGAGACCTAGAGGATCTACGGGACAGCCTACAACAAGCTCAAGAAAAAATGTTTGAGGTTGGTTTGTATGTGACGATATATGCTGATGATGAAAAAGAGTTGACGGAGATTGAAACAAAAATGAAGTCTATTCTGGAGTCAAAACTTGTTTATCTTAAACCTGCGCTCTTTCAACAAAAAGAAGGTTTTTTAAGCTCTATTCCAGTAGGGGATGACCAACTAGGGGTAACACAAAAAATGAACTCAGAACCTCTGTCTAGTCTTTTTCCTTTCGTATCATTTGACCTTACAAAAGAAAGTGGGATTCTTTACGGAATAAACCGACAGAACTCTAGTTTGGTTATCTTTGATAGATTCTCTATGCCAAACTATAACTCTATTACTTTTGCCACCTCTGGAGCAGGAAAGTCATTCGCTACAAAACTTGAAGTTCTAAGATCAATGATGTTTGATACAAACGTGATTGTAATTGACCCAGAAAGGGAGTACGAAGCCTTGGCTGAAGCTGTGGGCGGAAGATTTTTCAACATTTCACTTTCTTCAGAGCACCACATCAACCCTTTTGACCTTCCAAAGCCTACAGAAGATGAGACACTCACTGATGTGCTTAGAAACACAACAATTAGCCTTGTTGGATTGTTTCGAATCATGCTTGGTGGCCTGACACCAGAAGAGGACGCTCTTGTTGATGGTGCTATAACCCAAACATATGCACTAAAGGACATAACCTCTGAAACAGACTTTTCTGAGAAAGAGCCACCACTTCTGTCTGATTTTGAACTTGTGCTTCAGGGTATGGATGGTACAGAATCAATCCTACAGAGACTATCTAAGTTCACAACAGGATCTTGGTCTACATTTATGAACAGACCAACAAACGTAGATATTGATAAGAAATTTATCGTTTTCTCTGTGCGTGATATGGAGGACGACCTAAAGCCGGTAGCTATGTACTTGGTTACACAGTTTATCTGGGCTGCCATTCGAAAGAAGATTCAAAAAAGAATCTTGGTTGTTGATGAGGCTTGGTGGATGATGAAATCAGAAGACACTGCCAGCTTCCTTTATGCTATTGCCAAAAGAGGGCGTAAGTACTACCTAGGTCTATCAACCATCACCCAAGATGTTGGAGACTTCATGCGTTCAAAATATGGAGTACCTATTGTAACAAACTCATCAATCCAACTTCTTCTAAAGCAATCACCTAGTACCATTGATGTTCTTCAGAAAACATTTAACCTTACAGACGAGGAGAAATATCTTCTTCTGGAAGCAACCGTGGGGGAAGGTATCTTCTTTGCAGGGCTTAAGCACGTTGCCATTAAGATCATTGCATCATATACAGAAGAGCAGATTATTACCTCAGACCCGGCTCAAATTCTAGAGATCCAAAGAGCGAAGACCGAGAAAAGAGATGAGGATAATCAAACAAAAAGACAAAACCAAGAGAAGCTAGAATCTGTTGTAACAGAACAATTAAAATTCCAACAAGAAAAAGAAGCTGAAGAGATAGAAAAAGCAAAAAAAGAAGTCTTGGAAGTTAAAGAAATTGAAAAAGCAGAGCTTGCTGCTGCCCCAATAATAAAAGATGATTCATTTGGTGGGCTAACTGATGATTTAGATAATGAAATATCAACACTTGAAGACGAATTGGGTGCATTTTAGTGTTTTATGTAACACAAATCCATAGTATGATATACACATGGATCCAGACGAACAAAAAACATCTGAAGAACTACAAGATTTAGAAAAAGCTTTCCAAGAGGAAGCCCTATCATCACCATCTATAGAAACACCATCTCCGAGCGCTCCAGTGGTTTCTCAGAGTGGTTTTGATAATACTAAAAAATCACTAACTGAAACTGACACAAAAATAGCAGAAAAAGTTACACTTTTAAAAAACCAGGCAAAGCAAGAGCTTGAAACACTCAAGAGTTTAAAAGCTGGTATTGGAAAAAAAATATCTGACATAAAAGAATTAGAAGAAACAAGAGAAAAGATAAAGAAAGAATTAGACAAAATATCTAGCCTAGAGTCGGAGGTTGATTCAATAACAAATGAAGCAAAAGATGAGCTTGCTGGATAAAAACGAACTAGGAATTTTTATTATCCCAATGGTTATTCTTTTTGGGTTTTTTGTTATATATACAACATCTTTTGCCCAGCAGTCACAAACAGAAAGTTTTTCTTTTACAGTAGCCCCACAAAACCCTGAACCGTTTAGCCAGGTTAGCGTTTCTATATCCAGCTTCTCTGTTGACCTAGATAGGGCGCTTATAAAATGGAACATCAATGGAGAGCTAACACTATCAGGGATAGGGGAGAAGAGTACTCAAGTAAGAGTTGGTGACTCTGGTGATGTAACAATAATAAAAGTTGAGGCTCTTTTTGCCAATGGAAATAAGCTAAACAAAAACCTTGTATTACAACCAGCAAGCATGGATATACTTTGGGAGGCTACAGACTCTTACACACCACCGTTTTACAAAGGAAAAGCACTTCCTTCACCCGAGGCAAAAATAAAAGTTATAGCAAACCCAGAGCTAAAAAGTCTGGGTGGAAATAGATATGATACAAAATCTCTTATCTATACATGGAAAAAAGGGGGAGATACGCAACAGAGTGTTTCTGGTTTTGGGAAACAGTCCTTCTCTTTTCAACACAACTTTTTTGATAAAGAGCAAGACATAAGAGTTACAGTAGAAAGCCCAAATGGAATAAGTACAGCTGAAAAATCAATTGTAATACCTTTTAGTAGACCACTTGTTGGTGTATACAAAGAAGATATACAAAAAGGTATAAATTTCTCAAAAGAGATATCAAAATCTTCTGATTATTTTTCTGGAAAAGTTAGTCTGGTAGCTGTACCTTATTTCTTCTCTGTAAAAACAGCAAACGACAAAGACCTTTCTTATGTTTGGAAAATAAACGGGAAATCTTCACAACAACAGGAAATAAAAAATAAATTAACTGTTTCTAAGGGTGGTGAGGATGCCGGGTCTGCTGGAATTGAAGTGAAAATAGAAAGTGTTTTAAAATTGTTTCAAGAAGGATTTAATTCATTTAATTTAAATTTACAGTAGTATGAAAAAATTTATTACATCAATCCTTTTAATATTTACTGTATTTTTAATAATAAAAACCCCTGTTTTTGCACAAACTCCATCTCTGTCTATAATAGGGCCAAACTTTAATCCAGAGGTAACATCTTTTTCTTTTGGATTTAGTGTAACTGGTCTGCCTGAGAACAACCCTCAACTATACGGAATCACTGTTAAAAAATTAACGGCTTCAGGTGCACAAGGCCCAACCGTTTATGGTCCGGTATATAATTCACCACCAGTTACAAATGGCTCTTACACCAGCTCATCTAACTTAGTAACGGTGCCAGTTGCCCCAGGAACACCTGGATATTGGATAAGTATTAGATGGTACCAAGATAATGATTATAACGGACCTGTTTCTCCTTGGTTTGCTTCAAACTATGAAACTCCTGAGCCAACTGTTACAAATCCACCTCCAACCCAAACAGGTCTGGTAGATATATCAGATGGTCAAATAGATATGTCAGCAGAAGAGATTGGTCTAACTCTTGTAGGTACAAACCTCCCAATAAGCAATAGTGGTAACTATACTGTAAAAATATATGCAGGACCTAATACCTCTAGCCCTCTAGAAGCTACCTTAACAGGATCTGCTCAAACAAACGGGAGTGGTTCTTGGGGGCCACAAACAATAACAAACCCTGTAAATACATCTATAGCCCAACACCATGTAACACTAGATTGGTTTGCTGCTGGACAAACAACATCATCAGCGCAGGATGAACTTCTTGTAACGGGTGTTAGCCAGAATGCTACAGGGAATATTGATGTGCTTGGGCCAGGGAATAACCCACCAGGAATTCACTTTACCTTCACTGGAGAAAATTTTACTCCTGGATCTAATACACTTTTAGTAGAATACTATACGACAGACAACAGTCTTGCTGGAGCCCCTTCACACACAAATAATATGGTTGTTGGTGTTGAGCCAAATGGAGAAATTTTTGAGTCTTTTTCTTGGGATCCTACAGACTCTGGAACTTATGTTGTTAAAATATACAGTGGAAGTGATCCAACACCAGAAAATCTTATAGACGAAGCTGGTTTTCATTTTGATGGAGAAGATGATGAGACAGTTAACATAACAACAACACCACAAGACTTATCAGGATGTGATCTGCCTGGAGTATACTGTCTATTAGAACCATTGGGTAATGGAGGAGGAATTTTAGATAGAGTTAATGTTGGTTCTGGTTTTGGTGAATATTTAGATACTATATTCCAAATAGGTGTAGCCATGGCGGGAATCTTTGGAATTCTTATGATTGTTGTTGGTGGATTTACTTATATGACAACAGACTCTTACTCAAAGAAAAATGATGGTAAGGATCAAATCAAAAATGCTCTTATGGGTGTTGTTCTAGCCTTAGTTTCTTGGCTACTTCTTTACACACTTAACCCAAATCTTACCAGTTTTGACATTGGTATAAACACAGTAGGCACAGGATCTTCTTCGTCTCATCCTTGGAATAATGGAGCGGCTGCCGCAGGAACCAACATTTGTCCAAACCAACAAGTTTTAGTTGGAGGTACACCCACTGAAATTACAATGGGTGGAGTGTGGCCAAGTGATACTGCACAAAGAGGTCAACTTACAGGAGTAACTGTTAATAATGGATCCTGTGGTACAGCAGGGGCAAACAGTTGTACATCACTTCTTTTTCAAGGGAGCTCTACAGATATCCCAGGAAAAATAAATGCGTTTAAGGTTGCTTGTGATAGTTGGAGTGGTTCTGGATTTTCTTCTGGAAACTCATGTAGAGTTGTTGTAACAGGAGGTAGTGAATGTTGGCCACACTCATTAGGCACAAACCACAAACCAAGCGGTAGAGCTATTGATTTTAGAAACACACCAGCTGATTCATCTGAAACCCAAGGTATAAATAAACTAAACGCGTTTATTGAATCGGGTGCGGCTTCTTCTTTTGGATCTTTTACAGAAGAGGGAGCAGGTGGTGGATCCAGCGCCCCTCATTGGCATGCAGTTTTAAACTAAGTGTTATAATAAAACAATGATAAAAAAGTTTTTAAAAATATTTTTAATTCTACTTCTAGCAATTGCGGTTTTCGGAGCATATCTTTTCTTCACACAAAAAGGGGATAGTGGCCAAAACCCAGAAGACAAGAATCTCTTTTCTTTTTTTCCTTTTGGTCAACTTTCTGAAGAAGAGTTTGTTCCAAACAATGAAGGTTTGGGTGATGGGGAAAATAATACACCAGACGAGGGTGATCAGCTGGTTTTAGAGCCAAGACTAAGAAGGCTATCTAATACTGATGTGGCAGGGGCTACTTTTCTATATAAGGAAAGGCCAAAACCTAATGAAGATAGAATATCTTTTACTTTTGTTGACTTCTCTGAGTTTCCACTTATGAGACTAGGTTTTGAAGGGGAAAAGGTTGCTAGACTTGAAAACACACTAACTCTACTGGCGACAAACGTGGAAGGGGTTTCGGAGAAAATGATATTTGATGAAGAAACTGAGAATCTTCTAAAAGACTTCCAGTCATCAAATGGATTAAGAGCTGACGGTAGGGCGGGGGCTTCTGTTTGGTCAGCTATAAATAAAGCACAAGAAGATTTAGCTGAAGAGAAAATGGATAGTGTCTTATCTGTAAGATATATTCAAAAAGAAGACGGGTCTATTATAGATATGTTTCTAGACTCCCTAAAAACAAGCATTTCATCAGACACTGTGATACCCAGAATTCAAGAAGCTTTCTTTAACAGTGATGCTAGCCAACTAATAATTAGGTACTTGAAAAGCGATAATGAGACAATAGAAACCGTAGGTGGAACAATAGAGGATGGTTCACTTTCTGGTAAACTATTCCCTCAAAACATACCTTTTGTTTCTGTGTCACCAGAGAAAGACCAAGTTTTCTATCTAGAGCAAGAGGGTGATTTTACAAACGGGATAATAAGTACTTTCAGTAACCTAGAAAGAAAACCTATCTTTGAGCATGCATTTTCAGAATGGATACCTAATTGGGGTACAGACTCTGTTATATCACTAACTACAAAAGCTTCTTTTGGAACACCTGGGGGAGTATACAGTTTAGGTGTAACCCAAAGTAATTTTATAAAAGAGTTTGGTGGTAAAAATGGTCTTACAACACTGATGTCTCCAAACGGAGCAAAGATCTTGTACTCGGAAAACTTAAATGGAAACATAAAATTATCTGTGTTTAATATGCAAGATAACTCACATACAGACTTGGGAATAAGAACATTACCTGAAAAATGTACTTGGGATACAGACTCTATTACAGTATGGTGTGCTGTGCCAAAAAATATAAACAGTTCCAGATTACCTGATTCATGGTACCAAGGAACAGAATCATTTGTTGACTCACTTTGGCTTCTAAACACAGATGAGAACGCCCACCAGCTAATAATAGACCCAACAACAGAAGGTTTATACTCACTAGATATAACAAATATCCAACTATCACCTAAGAAAGATTATCTTATCTTCATAGACAGGAAATCAAGTATTCTTTATGGATTAACTCTTTAATAAAAGATTAATATAATATAAAAAACCCAAATATGTGGGTTTTTTATATTTCTTATTCAGAAGAGGGTTTTTGGTAGAAAATAACAACCTTTCTGTCTTTACCAAAACCAGCTGATTCTGTTTTAAGATCTTCTTGGCCAGACAAATGATCATGGATAATCCTTCTCTCGAAAGAGGTCATGGGTGGTGCTTCTACACTGCTTTTAAAGAATCTTGCTCTCTCTGCCAACATGTGAGCATGAGACTTTATAGAATCAACCCTCTTTTTCTGATACCCATTTATATCTAACATGAAATCTGTATAAGGTAGATCAGCATCTCTTAATCTTTTTTCCAGTATTCTTTTCAAGATAAAGTTTAGAGCTATCAGAGCTTCACCATCTTTACCTATTAAATGACTAGAGTCACTTGAGGTAATAGAGCACCAAATATTAGAATCACCTTCTTGGGTGCTTATTTTAATCTCTTCAACAGAAAAGGGGGTTGTTTTTAAGAGATCCTGTATTGTTTTTTCCAGTTCTTTCTCAAAACCCATATATTTTAAAGATTATATTCTTTTAATCGTAAGTCAATGTCGTCTTCAATAGTCTTTAGGCGGCTCTTTATAACAAGCTCCTGACCAATTGTGAATACTGTGTTTGTGATCCAGTACAGCACAAGAGCAGCGGGGAACATAAAACCAAACACAACAACCATTCCAGGCATTATATATTTAACAAATACTCCCATCTGACTTTGCATCATATCCATTGGCCCCATATCTTTCTTATCTTTAACTTCTTCTTCTTTCTTCTTATCCTTTTTAAAAGCAGGGGATAGCCACACCTGGATGTATTGGAAAACACCCGCTAGAACAGCCAGAACAGCGCTTGGTGTATTTATATCTGCTATACCAAGGAAATGCATGTTTACTGTGGTTGGTAGAGTAAGGAAGTGATACAGAAGGTTCTCTTGTAAAACAAACCCTTCTCTAAGAAGAGAATACAGCGCCAATACAACTACGATTTGAACAATAGTAGGTATACAACCAGAAAATGGATTTACTTTTAGTTTTTGGTAAATTTCAAGCTGTTTTTGAGACTGAAGCTGCTTATCATCTGGATGATCTTTCTTAATTTGATCAATAATTGGCTGAATTTTCTTGTTTTTAATTTGAGAAACAAGAGCTTTATATGAAAATGGTGATAAAACGAGTTTTACCAAAAGAGTAAGTAATATAACCGCTAAACCAAGATTGTTACCTGGTATAAATAAAATAAAAACTAAAAGTAGGTTAAATAATGGCTTGTGTAGAATGACATTAAATATTGTTTTCATGAAAACAAGTGTAGCAAAATAAGAGTTCAAATACCAGTCAACTATTATATAAGAGGTTCATGCTTATACTCTTTACACCCTCCGCATTTTGAAATCCTCCTTATGCCTAAAAAAGACCCTTTTAATAGACCATATTTAGTGATTGCCTCTTTTGTATACTCTGAGCAACTTGGAATAAAACAACATTCTGATGCGATACCAAGAGAAAGAAGTATTTCTCTTATAAAATTCTGATAAAACAGAACAAGTTTTATACCAATATTCCTCATTATTTAATTTTTAACAATAAATCTTTTAAATCATCAAAAAGACCAGTTTCTTTGTTTTTCTGAAGAAATATAACCATATCAAAACCTTTAAGTCTTTCTGCAAGAGGGGACACTGTCTCATATATTTTCCTACGAAGGGAATTTCTCTTTACAGCCAATTTTGATATTTTTTTAGATACAACTGGGGCAACCCTCATATCTTCTGAGGTTTTTAGGTACCTAACACGAAAAGAGGGTGAGGATACTATCCCACCTCTTTTTAAGATACCTGCTATTTCTTCTTTTTTAAGCCTTTGTTTTTTAGGAAGCATTGGCTTTATTATAAACCTATCTACCAGAAGTAGAAAGAGACACACGACCTTTTCTTCGTCGCGCTAGTAGGATGTTTCTACCAGACCCTGTTTTTGACCTAGATAGAAATCCGTGTGTTTTTGCTCGTTTTTTAGTTTTTGGTTTATATGTAAATGACATGGAGATGAGTATACATTAGGTATAAAACTAAATCAAGTCTTTTTATTTGTTATAAAGCCTCATGATTTTTACACCTACATGGATCAATCTTTTTGTCTATACTATATTTGTTAGGTTTTTTTATTGGCTAATGTATAATTATCCACAGGTTTTTAACAGAAAGCCGATTTCCCGCAAAGATAATAAAAGCGGTTATAATGTTTTTATGCAAACAGAAACCATTAACAACAAAGAGCTGTGGGGTAGATGTTTAGAGGAGCTAGAGGGTCAACTCTCAAAAGCTAATTTTTCTACTTGGTTCAAGAATACTCATATCTACAAGCGAGACCGTGGTATAGCCACTGTTGGTGTACCTAATGAATTTGTAAAAGATTGGCTTGGTAATAAATATCTTAAACTTATATTAAAAACAGTAATGCTTTTTGACCCTGGGGTTAAAAACGTTGAATTTACAATATCAAAAACAGAACCAAAGGAGGATAAACGGAGTTCTTCATTTCTTTCATCTTATGGAGGAGAGCTTCCATTACAAAATTTATATATAAACAAAGAAGATAATCTTAACCCAAGATATGTTTTTGATACCTTTGTTGTTGGTTCTTTTAACGAATTAGCATACGCAGCTGCCCAAGCCATTATAAAAAATCCAGGTATGGCTTATAGCCCATTCTTTATTTATGGACAAACAGGTCTTGGAAAAACTCACCTTATACAAGCTATAGGTAACGAAATAAAGAAAAAACACCCAGGTAAGAAGGTTCATTATGCAACCTTGGAGAAATTCTCTTTAGATTATGTTACATCTCTTCAAAAAAACCGACCAAACGAGTTTAAACAAAAATATAGACAATATGATGTACTTATAATGGACGATATCCAGTTTCTTTCTGGTAAAGAAAAGACTCAGGAGGAACTTTTTCATCTTTTCAACACATTATATGAACAAAATAAGCAAATTGTTTTTTCATCTGATAAACACCCAAACTATATTCCAGGTCTTGAAGAACGTTTAAAATCAAGGTTTGGTTCTGGGATGATTGTAGATGTATCTATTCCAGAGTATGAATCAAGATTAGCTATTGTTAAAGCAAAGGTAAAAGAATCTGAAATAACATTAGCTGATGACATAGTTGATTATATAGCCTCATCTTTAGAGGGAAGTATCAGAGAGTTAGAGGGTAGTCTAAACACAATTCTCTGTCAGGCACAGTTAAAAACAAAACCTATAACGATTTCTGAGGTTAAGAACCTAATTAAGAACAATATTAAACCAAAGAAAAATGTTTCTATTACAGATATCGTTAAAATGGTTACAGATTTCTATAATATAAATGAACAATCTGTGTACGAAAAAACAAGAAGGAAAGAGATTGTAAAAGCTAGACAGATTATAATGTATATATTAAGAGAAGATTTTAATATATCTTATCCGATGATTGGTCAAAAATTAGGAGGGAAGGATCATACAACAGTAATTCACTCTTGTTTAAAAATTAAAAAGGAAATTGAAAATAAAACAGAGGTTGTGGATGAAATAGAAAGATTAAGAATAATGTTTAAATAGCTGTTTATAAGTCTGTATAAAAGGTTAATATCTAAAGCAAAAGCCCTTTATTAAATGTTTAAAAGATAAAAGTTATAAACATCTTAATAATTAATTAAAAAGTTATAAGTTTTAAACAACTTTAAATTATAGAGTTTCAAACAGGTTGATTTAATTTAAAGACTACAAACAAACGTCATTTAACACTTATACACTTATACACAACCCTAATAATAGTAATAGATTATATATAAGAACTAACTGTGAATAGAAAAACATGCGAGTTAAAACAAATACACAAAAAATAAAAAACGCTGTTATTCAAGCAGATAAGATAACTAGTAAAAATGCTAGTCATCCTGTTCTTGGTTCTATTTTATTAAAAACAGAAAAAGACCAAATAAGTATACGATCAACTAATTTAAGTTTAGGGGTAGATATAAAAATTCCAGCGAAAGTAGAAGAGGAGGGGGAGGTAGCTGTATATGGATCTCTTTTAGTTGGAATTTTTTCTTCTCTTTCTGGTAAAGAAGAAACATCTTTAGATCTTATAGATGAAACATTATCTGTCTCAACTGCTGGAGTTAACTTGGTTGTTAATACTTTAGAGACTGAAGAATTTCCATCTATTCCTAATGTTGAAGGATTATCTTTTTCTGTTAAGACAAAACTTTTCCTTAAAGGATTAAAATCTGTATACTACGCATCTTCTGTTTCAGATATTAAACCAGAGATATCAAGTGTATTTATATACCCAGAGAATAATGACTCATTAGTTTTTGTAGCGACAGACACTTTTCGTCTAGGAGAAAAATCTATAGAAGTAGAGTCTGTTCCAGATTTCGAAGGTTTATTAATACCTTTTAAAAATATATCTGAGATTATAAGGGTTTTAAACGATCATGAAGAAGAAGATGTAGAAATTACATTTAATAAAAACCAAATTTCATTTAAAGTTAAAGATATATATCTAACCTCAAGACTTATAGACGGAAGTTTTCCAGATTATCGACAGATTATTCCAAAAGAAAACAAAACACAGGTAATAGTACTTAAACAAGATCTTATAAATGCTCTTAAGTTGGCAAATATCTTCTCAGACAAGTTTAATCAGGTAACAATGGTAATAGACCCGAAAGACAGTATTTTTGAGATCTCATCGAAGAATACAGGTATAGGAGAAAATAATACAACCCTAGAAGCCACTCTTTCTGGAGACTCTATTACATTAAATATAAACTATAAATATCTTCTTGATTGTTTTCAATCAGTATATGAAGACAGTGTTGTTTTAGAATTTACAGAATCTAGAAAACCAATGATTATAAAGAGTATTTCAGATAAATCATTCTTATATCTAATAATGCCTATAAACAGGTAGTATGTTAAATAATTTAGATAAATTTCTAAATGTTTTTGAGAATCTAATTAAATCAGAGATAGGTTCAAAGAAAATAATACAAGAAACCTTAGAGGAGGTTTTGAAAATTAAAATCGATAGCTCTAAAATAGAAATAAGAGAATTTAATTTATATATAGAAACTCATCCTGTTATAAAGAATGAGATTAAGATTAACTACGAAGAAATCCTTCAAAAACTTGAAAATAGAACAGGTAAAAACTTTGACAGTATTAGTTAGTCAAAATTACAGGTATCGTTATAGTTGTTTTATTAAAGACAGTGTCAAACACATAAGCTCTTATAATATGCTCTCCTTCGCTAAATTTTTCTTCATCAAAAGAAGCTGTTAGTTTAAGGGATCCATTTCTCGCTGTACCAATATATGTATTGTCTATAAAGAAATCAATCTTTGTTAAAGCTGAATTAATGGGGCTAGAGTATTGAACTATAAAGATTACATTCTCACCAAATTTAATAGATTGCCCTGTTTGTGGAGATAGGAAAGTAGCTATAGGTTTAGATAATTCTGTGTGTATATTATCCTCGTATGTTGGAATATCGGCTTCAGTTGTTGATGAATAATTTCCTCCATTTTCTGCCCACCATTTCATAACACCATATTCCCAACCAAAATATTGGTCATCATTTTCAGGATTTTCAGGGTAAGGACCGAGCGGATCTTTTTTATCTATCCAGTGAAGTATAGAGTGAACGTTTGGTATTACAATTTCTCCAAGAGTTTCTTTTGGTGTGTGTTCTGTAGCTAATCCACCAGATAATACATCTATTAATATTGGTTCACCACCCATCCATTGACCACGTATAATAGGTTTAACTGTTTTTGGTGGCACTTCTGTTGAGGGTGTGAATTTATTATTATCTGTTTTTGTTAGAGCGTAACCCATAAACTCTCCCCATAGAGACCCAGAAATACCAGACCCCTTTTTCATTGGGGTGTTATCGTTATTACCAGACCATACTCCAGTAACAATATCTGGTGAATAACCCATCATCCAAGCATCTTTCTTGCTATCTGTTGTTCCTGTTTTACCTGCAACATCATAACCTGGGAAATACATGAAGCTTCTAGAACCCCAAAGAGGTGTTCTCGCTTGGTTGTCTGAAAGAATACTATTAATTTTTATAGCTGTATTTTTATCTAAAACTTGAGCACTTGAATTTTTATATGATTCTATTATAGATCCATCCTGCCTTGATATTTCAAGAATACCTGTTGGTTCATTTCTAACTCCTTCTGTTGCAAATACACTATAAGCTGAGACCATCTCTAATAATTGAACTTCACCACCTCCAAGAACAAGAGTTAATCCATATCTAACCGGATCATTTAAAGAACTAATACCCATCTTCTGAGCTGTTTTAATTGTGTTGTTTATTCCAACTAAATAAAGCATTTTAACAGCGGGTACATTTCTTGATTGAGCAAGAGCATTTCTTATACTCATTGGTCCGTTGTATAAATCATCAAAGTTTCTAGGGTTGTAACATTTATCATCTCCGTCCATTTTTTGACTACCATCCAATGCACAATTTGGATTAAATTCAGTTGGTGTGTCAAAAACTATTGATTCTGGTTCAAATCCATTATCAAAAGCTGTAGCATAAACAAAAGGTTTAAAAGATGACCCGGGTTGTCTATAAGCTGTTGCTATATTGAAATTTCCATCAATCTCCTCATCGAAGTAATTTTTTGATCCAACCATGGCTAATACCTGACCTGTTCTAGGGTCCATAGAAACTAAAGCGGCGTTACTTGCATTGTATAAATCTTTATTTATTTCTGCGTGTTTTTTTACTACTTCTTCTGCTTTTTCTTGTAGGTCATAATCAAGTGTTGTTTTAACAATTAAACCACCACGAAGAACGGCATCTTCTCCATATTTACTTTCCAGGTAATCTCTCACCCAAAAAACAAAGTGGGGAGCTTTAATACCAACTTCTTTTTTAGGAGAAAACTCAACATCTACAAGTTTTGCTTCGAGAGCTTCTTCGTCAGATATAAAACCTAATTCACTCATTTTTGATAAAACAAGATCTTTTCTATTATCTAGTGCATCTTTATGTTTACCATAAGGAGAAAAATATGTTGGTGCATTTGGTATGGCAGCAAGATATGCAGATTGGGCTAGATTTAGATCTACAGCATCAATACCAAAAAATGTCTTAGAAGCCTCTTGAATACCATAGATACTTCCACCATAAGGAGCCTCATTTAGGTATATTTCCAATATTTGTTCCTTTGAAAATTCCTTCTCAACCTTTACAGCCAGTATCCATTCCTTAATTTTTCTAGAAATTCTTTTATCTTGTGTTAATAGAGTATTTTTTACAATTTGTTGAGTAATAGTAGACCCTCCTTGAGAGAATTCCCCTGATTTAATGTTTGCTAATATAGCTCTAAACAATGCTTTTGGTCTAATACCTTTATGGTTGTAAAATTCAGAATCTTCTATTGCTACAGAAGCATTTCTTACATAAACAGACATATCTTCAAAAGAAACCTTATTTCTTTTTATATCTTCATAAATATCATAAAGGAGTATTTCACCTGTTCTGTCATAAATTTTTGTTGAATTTGTGATTACTCTATCGTTAAAAGCTCCAAAATCTGGTGTTTTTAGTGTTGCTAGCCATATAAAAATAAAACCAGCCATAAAAACACAAAAACTAAGAAGAAGCCACCAAATATTTGATTTATGGTTTTTCAAGTGGTTTCTTGCGTGAGATAAACTAGAAGATGTTTTTTCTAATACTTTTTTCCCTACTTTTTTTGCATGTTTTATATGTTTTTTATGTTTCATGGTATGTGACAAATATATCACGAATAGGTATGGCGGTATACTGTAATTTTGCTAATATATACACATGTTCGGATTAAATATGAGTAGCAATATAAATACAGACGAAGCAGAGATAGAAAAATTACTCAGAAGAGGTGTGGATGAGATAATTGGTCTAGAGAATCTTAAAAAAAGGATGTTTTCAGGTGAAAAATTAAGGATTAAACTTGGTGTAGACCCAACCAGTCCTAATATTCACTTAGGAAGATCTGTTCCATTACTTAAGCTTAGAGACTTTCAGAAATTGGGCCACCAAGTGGTTTTTATAATTGGAGATTTTACAGGTACTGTTGGAGATACTTCAGATAAAGATTCAGAAAGACCAAATCTTACAAAAGATCAAATAAAAGAAAATATAAAAACATACAAGAACCAAGTTTCAAAAATAATTGATTTAAATAAATCAGAGGTTCATTTTAATTCTAAATGGTTAGGAAAATTAAATTTCTCAGAAATAGGAGATTTGGCAAGTATTTTTTCAGTAAATCAATTTATATCAAGAGATCTTATTTCAAAAAGACTCAAAGAGGGAAAAAGGGTTTCTTTAAAAGAAACTTTATACCCCCTTATGCAAGGGTATGACTCTGTTTCAATAAAAGCTGATGTAGAACTTGGTGGATCAGACCAAAGATTTAACATGTTGGCAGGTAGAGATATTCAAAAACATTTTGGACAAAGAGAGCAATCAATAATCACAGGACCAATAGTAGAAGGTCTTGATGGTAGAAAGATGAGTAGTAGCTGGGGTAACACTATAAATTTCCAAGATACACCTGAAGATATGTATGGAAAAGTAATGTCTTTGAACGACGAGTTTGTTGTTAAGTACTTTACATTACTTACACGTGTTCCTGAGGATGAAATTTCTATATATGAAAAAGAGGTTACCATAAACCCAAAGGGTGTAAAAATGAGTCTTGCTAAAACAATTGTTGAAATGTATCACTCTCTTGACGAGGCGGAAAAGGCGGAAAAAAACTGGGAGAAAACATTTTCTCAAAGAGGTATTCCAGAGGATATAAATGAAATATATGTTGAAGAAGGAGAAACTTTAATAGAAATATTTATTAAAAAAGACCTACTTCCATCAAAAACAGAATTTAGAAGAAGGTTTGAAGCTGGGGCTATAAAGAATGCTGAAACGGGCGACATTGCTCCAGAAGAAATTTCAGAAACAATAACCATAAAATATGGCAAAAAAGATTTTATTAAAATAATTAAAAAATAAATAAAAAACCGCTTAAGCGGTTTTTTATTTAACTCCAGTCATCCATATTGTTATCTTCCAGTGGGTTGTATCCCTCATCTTCATCATCAACACCACCAAAAAGTTTAGCATCGTCTATATCTTCTTCATCTTCTTCATCTTCATCTTCATCTTCTTCAACCTTTTCATCACTTTTTAAATCAGCAAGAGGATCAGATTCCTCTTCATCATCAGTGGTTTCATCTAGGTTATCTAAAACATCATCATTGAGTTCTTTTTCGTCATCAAAATCCATTTTGTATTAATAGTTAAAAATAATAATTAAGATGGTTTGTTTATATCAGAACCAAGAAACCTTAGCAATAGCTATAAATTTTCTTTGTGGATATTTATGTTTTTAGAGTGAGCAAAAGCTGTTATTCCAACAGCAATAGCATCTATTTCATCATCAATATGTTTTCTAGTTTCTAATTTTAAAATCATAGAAACCATTCTATGAACCTCTTCTTTTGTAGCTCTGCCGTGACCAGCCGTTGCCACTTTTATTTGAAGGGGGGTAAACTCAATAACGGGAAGACCTTTTGATTTTGCTATATAAATCATTACCCCACGAGCTTCAGCAACAGCCATAACTGTCTTTTGGTTGTTTGTCATAAAGAGATTTTCAATAGCGAAAAGATTTGGTTTATATTTTTTTATTAATTCACTAACTCTCTCTCCAATAGAAAAAATACGATCCTGTATAGAATCTTTTTTATTTGTCTGAAAACACTCAGAAAAAATAACCACTTCTTTTCCAGAAATTTTTTCCATTATAGCTACCCCCACACGGTCATAACCTGGGTCAATTGAAATAATTCTCATTAGTGTAGTTTACTAAACCCCAATAAAAAAAACACCCCTTAGGGTGCTTAGCTTGCGTTTGTGTATACATCTTGAGTGTCATCATACTCTTCTATAGCGTCGACAATTCTTTCTAATTTTTCCATGTCGGAATCATCTAAGTCAATTGTTGTTTGTGGCTCCCAGTCACCGGTCTCTATATTTTTAGTGAAATTCCAGGAAACAGAACCTTGAGCTCCAAATGATGCTCCTTGCTTACTAAGTAGATGCTTAATTTCAGCACTCGTTCTGTTGTTGTTATCTGTAAGAGCTGTAATTATAATTCCAACACCACTTGGTCCATATGCCTCAAACATAACAGGGGACACATCACCCATTTCAGAAGCTTTTTTAATAGCTCTATCAATATTGTCTTTTGGCATGTTGGCTTTATTCGCTTTTTCTATAGCCATTTTAAGACCTGGGGAGTCAACGTTTCCATTAGCCTTCTTAGCTTCTACTTGAATAAGTCTTACTAGTTTTCCAAAAGTAGCAGATTTTTTTGCGTCTGTTGCTGCTTTTTTATGTTTAATTTTACTCCATTTATTGTGTCCTGACATATATATAATTTACTTAAATCTTCTGAATTTGTAAATGCTCATACGCTTTATCAGTGGCCACACGGCCACGAGCTGTTTTATCAAGTAATCCTTGTTGGATCATATATGGCTCTATTACATCCTCTATTGTAGATTCATCTTCTCCGGTGGCTGCAGCAATAGTTTTAAGTCCAACTGGTCCTCCTCCAAACTTTTCAATAATAGTTCTAAGTATAAATCGGTCATTTTCAAATAAACCCAATTCATCAACACCTAGAAGCTCAAGAGCTTCTTTTACTCGAGAGTCATTCAGGGAGTCATTTTTTATTTGAGCATAATCTCTACATCTCTTTAAAAAATAATTTGCTGTCCTGGGTGTAGACCTGCTTCTTCTTGCGATTTCTTTTGTTGCAGCCTCTTCTAGTGTTGCCCCAAGTTTTTCTGCAGATTGATTTAGGATTCTACCAATCTCTCCTTCTGTGTAGTATTCCAAACGGTGAACCCCTCCAGAGAATCTAGATCGTAGTGGTGCTGAAAGAAGAGACATTTTTGTTGTTGCTGCCACAAGTGTAAATGGTGGCAGGTCTAATTGAAGAGTTCTAGCTGATGGTCCTTTGCCAATTATAATATCAAGCACACCTGACTCCATGGCGGGGTAGAGAACCTCTTCAATCATTTTGTTTAATCGGTGGATTTCATCTATAAATAAAATATCCCCCGGCTCTAGATTTGTAAGAATACTTGCCAGATCTCCAACTTTTTCAATTGCGGGACCTGATGTCGTTTTTAGACTTCTACCTGTTTCTTTTGCTATTAGATGAGCCAGTGTTGTTTTACCAAGACCGGGTGGCCCATAGAAGAGAAGGTGGTCAGCTGGCTGGTTTCTTTGTTTTGCAGCTTCGAGAAGAATGTTTAGATTTCTTTTGATACCTTCCTGACCAATGTATGTATCCCAAGAGTTTGGGCGCAGACTTTGATCTAGGTGATCTACTTTTTGTTCATCTTTCATGGTTAAAGTATACCATTTTATGTATTTTCTTATAAAAAGCTTGACAGACACGTGTTAGTATGTTAATTTATATGAAATTCACAAACAAATAAGTAAAAACGTAGAAAGAATGAAAAATATAATTTTTTTGACTCTTATGATAATTTTCTCAGGCACTTCTTCCTTCGCACAAAACAGTGAGGGTGGCCCGGGAGGCGCTGGGAACAGTGATAAGTTGGATGTTAAAAAACCAAGAAGAGTTGAGTTCGAAAGACACGCTCCTGTATTTACTCTTTCAACAAGAGAGAATATGGTGGCTGATCAGAAAGAAAAATGTGGCCCTGGTGGTGCTGGTAGTTACACCGTAATTGCAAAACCAAGCAATCATCTGTGCACACCTTCTTGCTCAGTCACCATAAAATCGCCCGCAACGCTAATTCGTAAAAAACAGCTGCAAGGAAAACGTTTTATGCGTAGCAATCAAAGTTTAGATCAGTTGTAGAATAGGTGTAGGAGATGCCTTGTTATCAGAAAATTAGGATAGAGATTTATCCTCAATGTTTTATACTACAAACCCCACATTCAATTGAGTGTGGGGTTTTATTTTTATAAAGACTTGACAAACGTATTTATACATGCTAAGATGTTTTGTAACAAGGTTTGGAAGTTTAGAAACCCTTGAAAAATAAGGTCAAATATCGATTATGATTTTACTCATAAAATATAGTTGACAGGAAATGATAGATGGGTATGATGTATATCCATTTGTTTTTAATTGACAAATCATATAAAGAAAGTTCTAACCTCTAAGTAATCAGCGTTCGCTCGCCCTGCAGTTCTAAAAAGGACGCCCTGGTTTCCGGTCCGCCGGAGTTACTGCGACTATCCTTTGAGGCTCTGCTACCTTTAGAACATAGTTCTAGAGGGATTGTTTGGGGGTTAGAGATTTTTTTTACAAAAAAACACACAGTCACAAACTGTGTGTTTTTTAATATTGACTTTTTTATTAGTATTGGTATTGTTTGGAAAAAAGAAAAAATGAGTGCAATAAAAAAAGTATTAGCGGCTATGGAGTCTCTTTTGGGAAATGATAAATTTTTTGAAATAGAAGCTCAAATTTACTGGAAAAGATATAGTGCATTATTGAAGGTTGGATTTTCAAAAGAAGAGGCGATTGATATATTGAAATCCAATCAAGACAATTATAGCGCCTGAAGAATTTACAAAAAAGAGCCATTTGGCTCTTTTTAATATACCTCTGATAGGTCAACTGACCTTTCTACTTCAGCGATAGAAGTGATTCCTTTTAGGGATTTAATGACACCATCCTCCTGCATGGTCAGGAATCCTTGCTTGGCTGCAACTTCTCGGATCTCTCTCTCACTTGGGTTTGTTGGAATAATTTTTTCTATCTCTTCGTCTGCTGCCACAGCTTCAAATACACCAAGTCTTCCTTTGTATCCGGTTGGGGCTATTTCAGATGGCACTGGTTTGAATAATACGTATCCTTTTTTTTCTACAAGAGATATATCAATTCCATATTTTGAGAAATCTTTTCCTTGAGATATCCCATGTTTCAAAACATTTAATATTTTTGCGTGCTCTTCCTCTGTTGGTGAGTAACTCTTTTTTGTTTCTGGATACAGAACTCTAACAAGTCTCTGGGCGATAGCTAGCGACAGAGCGGATGGAATTGTTTTTGCATTTACACCAAGGTCAATAAGTCTAGGGATTGCACCAGCGGCATTGTTGGTGTGGAGTGTTGAGAAAACAATGTGCCCAGTAAGAGCAGACTCTATGGCGATTTTAGCTGTTTCTCCATCTCGAATCTCTCCAACCATGATTACGTCAGGGTCTTGTCTCAAGGCACTTCGGAGACCTTCAAGGAATGTATAGCCTTTTTTCTTGTTTGTTTGTGTTTGTGTTATTCCAGGCAGGTGGTACTCAATAGGGTCTTCAATAGTAATAATTTTCTTCTCTGTAGAGAATATCTTCTGAAGGAAAGAGTACAGACTTGTTGTTTTACCAGAACCCGTTGGGCCAGTTAGAATGATAAGACCATTTGGTTTTGTGATCTCCTTCAGCACTCTTTCAAGTAGGAAGGGGTCCATACCCAAACTTTCCATACCTGTTTTTATATTTCTTGGGTCAAGAAGTCTAAGAACAATTGATTCCCCGTAAGCCCCAGGAATAGCAGATGCACGAATGTTTATTTCTGCGTTATCTATAATAATTGAAAATCTACCATCTTGGTTTTTGTTAGAAACGGTTATTTTCATTCCAGATAGAAGTTTGATTCTTGCAGACAAAAGTTTGAACATTTTTTGAGGGAAAGACACAAGCTCTTGTAGAACTCCATCTATTCTAAATCGAAGCTTGATTTCATCTTCTTCTGGTTCTACGTGGATATCAGAAGCCCCGAGACCAATACTTGCAGCTAGAATAGCTTCAAGTAGGGAAGATACTGTTGAAACACCACCACCATCAACTATTTCTTGAATAGCAGTTCTTGCTGAGCTTAGTGTCTTAGTTTTTTCTTTTAGGCTCTCCAGAGACTCGCTATGAATCTCTAGACTTCCTGCAGATGAATTTTTTGAAAGAGAAATTTCTTCATATCTAAGATGAACCTTAGCGATACTTTTAGTAGATGCCATAAATAAGTTAGGAAAAAAACCTTGTTTTTCAAGGACTTTTACCAACGCAAGAGTCTCTGGAAAGTGAGGTGACCTCACTGCTAGATCTATACTTTTTCCTTTGATATGAAAAGGGCCAACCATAGCCTCTTTTGCTAGTTTTTCTGGAACAACCTCAAGGGCGGCATTTTCAATAAAAACCTGATTTAGGTCGATATATGGAAGGTTGTATTTAGTTTCAGCTAGAACTTGGACTAAATCCTCCTCTTCTTTAAGGTGAAACTCGTGAAGTTTAGCATCTTGGTAATCATCTTTAAATTTGGCCATATGTAAGTAAAGTATAGCTTATTTAGGCTTTTTTTGCTTATTTTTGTGGATAAAAAGACCTCCGCCAGGACCTAAAATAGACACTTGCAGAGGGCTTGACAAGAGTATTCTTTTATGCTAAGCTTATACAAAATAAATTAAAACAGAAAAACTGATAGCACATGAAAAATCTAATGATTACGTTACTGGTAGCAATTACTTACGTAGTAAATGCCCAGGAGACAAACTTTCGCGCTGGTATCCAGATCGGAGAAGACGCGGAAATGCTTACTCTTGTTGAGTGCCAGCTGGCACTCCGAGATATTGAAGAGCAGCTTGACTCTTCTATCCCTGAAGAGGTTTGGAAGGGAGAAATTGTTGAGGTACTAAAGTACTACAACAAAGCCTATGACCTGGGCCTTAAGGACATCACTTACGAAATGTTTGCAGCTTATGCAGGCAAGGGTAAACTGATGACTTTGAGTGACACAATGACTGTAGCTCTCTATGAGCTAACAGACAAAGAAGTTACTTGGGTTGTTAGGACGTCTTACGATGATGAAGAATTCTTTTGCATTCCTGTAAAGGTTGATGGAAAGGAAATCTGGCTGCCTATTTTTTCTAATTTTTGTTTGAATCCGACCTACTCACCAATTGATGAGAAGTTGGTTGAAGAAATCAAGAAGGCTAAAGAGCTTGAAGGGTTCTCTCACGCAGAAGATGGTAAAGATGGGTCCGATGGTCTTGACGGTGAAGACGGTGATAGTGGAAAGTCTGCTAATGCCGAAGCTAACAACGAAGGAGTTACCATCAACAACTATTACTCAGATGGTAATGGTGGTGGCTACAACAACAATGGAGGCTATGTTTACCAACAAGGTGGAGGTTTTGGGTTTTCAGCTCAAGCAAGCATTGGATGGGGTCAACCGACTTACAACAATGGTTTCACAAATTGGGGGAACGGATGTTCCTTTAACCACAACACCGGACTGTACGGGTATGGAGGTCAAACCTACCAAAACCCAGAACCTATAATCATCATCATTGAAGGTCAGCCAGGTCCTCCGGGAGCTGATGGCAACGATGGCCTTGACGGTGAAGACGGTGAAGACGGTGAAGACGGTGAAGACGGTGAAGACGGTGAAG
>CAZOLO010000006.1:0-55303 GCA_964581035.1 uncultured Candidatus Saccharibacteria bacterium
TGGTACCTTCATGTAGTAGCTTGATTGTCTGTTTGTTGGCCAGTTTATGTTCCATGAGAGTGTGGCTAATTCTCCTTTTGTTATTGTGTTTGGTGTTATGTTTGCTGTGCAGAGTGGAGGGTGGGTGTATGAGAAGCCTGAGGAAGAAGGAGTACAAACACCACCTGCGTTTAATATTTGACCTGAAGGACAACCTTCACTTTCTTCTGATGAGAGGTCGAAAATGAGAATTCTACTAAGAAGCCCATCTGCAACATAGAGGTAATCATTTGTTGTTTCAAAGTAACTAAAGGTCGGAGCAAAAAAGGAGGACTGTGTTGCTCCTGGAGACATTCCTGTTATGAAATCAGACTGACCTAAAACATTAATGGCATTTTCACCATCTGATATTGAGGATACATCAAAAATCATAATTCGAGCATTAAAGGAATCTGCTACAAACAATCTGTTATTAGTTTCATCTATAAACAAACCTGGCAAAATAACCCCAAGGCCGGACTGCGTGGTTGTTGCACCTGTTGTGACAAAATCCGGTTGCCCTAAAACATTAATGGCATTTTCACCATCTGATATTGAGGATACATCAAAAATCATAATTCGAGCATTAGAGGTGGGTGTTGCCCCCTCAGCAACGTAAAGGTAACTGGTGCTTGAGTCAAAAGCGAGCCCTGCTGGACTATGCAGCGTATTCTGACCTGCTGATCCTCCTCGGTTTGAAGAAGAAGAGGTGAAATCTGCCTGCCCAAGCACATTAGTAGCAGCTTCACCGTTTATAATAGAAGATGTGTCATAAAAAAGAACTCTGTGATTAACCGCATCTGAAACAACTAAAGTATTTGTTGATGAAATGTAATGGACTTCTTCTGGGCCAAACACTGTGTTCGCTGCTGCTGATACTCCTCGGTTACCACTTGTTGAAGAAAAATCTGCTTGCCCAAGCACATAGGTTGCATCCATTCCGTCTGTAATTCCACCAGACAAGTCAAATACCAAAATTCTGTTGTTCGTCAAATCAGAAGCAAATAAATATTGACTGGACGCATCCCAGGCAAGACTTCTTACTCCTGAAAAAGTATTCGTTGCAGCTGACCCTCCTCTGTTTGCAGAAGTGGATGTAAAATCTGCTTGTCCAAGCACATTGTCAGCTGTGTAATCGTCAAGTTTTTTTGTTGTAGAATTAAGGTTAAAAATAAGAACTCGGTTATTGCCAGCGTCGGCTACAAGAACACGATTATTAACCGTATCAACAAGAGCTTCCCCTGGGGAAGTGAATTCCGAAGAAGATGTTCCACTGAAACCATTTGTGAAGTCCTGAGTACCAGAACCAGCACCGACCACATAGCTAGCATCCATTCCGTCTGTAAGCGTTGCTGCTTGTAATGAAGTTAATGGTAAAAATAAAGTTGCAAAAGAAATTGCAAGAATTATAAACAATGTTGTTTGTTTTGAGGTGGTTGATTTAATTTTCATATATTTATTATAGCAAAAAAATAAAAAACACCCTTTCGGGTGTTTTTGTTTTTTATCGCTTTGTTTTTCTTCGATTTACAATAAGTCTGTTTGAGTACTTCTTTGCTCGTCGTGTCTTTACACCATAAGCAAGCTTTCCTTGCCGAGTCTTTGGACCACGTCGCAAACCAATTCCCTGCTTTCCTTCTCCTCCTCCATGAGGGTGGTCCACTGGGTTCATAACAGAACCTCGAACTGTTGGTCGAATACCTCTATGTCGGTTTCGTCCAGCTTTTCCAAAGTTTGTAAGTTTCCACTCATCGTTTGAAACTGTTCCAATTGTAGCCCAGCAAGAATCTACCACCTTTCGAACTTCGGTTGATGGCATTTTGATACTTGTGTAACCATTGTCATTCGCTACAACCTGTAGGAAGTTACCAGCTGATCGAGCAAGTTTTGCTCCACCCTTTGGCTTTGTCTCTACATTGTGAACAAATGTACCTACTGGAATGTTTCTTAGAATAAGTCGGTTTCCAAGCTCAATAGGAGCGTCTTCTGAAACGACAAACTTATCATCTACTTTCATACCTTTTGGAGCAATAACATATCGCTTTTCTCCGTCAGCATAAACAGCAAGCATAATATATGCTGATCTGTTTGGATCATATTCAATAGAAGTGATCTTTGCTGGAATATCGATCTTGTTGTAGTTAAAATCAATATCTCGATACTTTCGCTTTACTCCACCACCCTTGTGACGTGTTGTAATTCGCCCTTGGTTGTTTCGCCCAGAACCACGTCGGAATCCCTTTGTAAGAGACTTCTCTGGTGTGCTTCTAGTGATAACTTCCTTGTATGAAACGACTGTCATTCCTCGTCGTCCTTCACTTGTTGGTTTATATTTTTTCATGATTTCTTTCTAATGACTCATTATCGGCGAGTTAACCATAGTTTATAATTTTTAGGCGAACTCTATTGTTTGTCCTTTCTCAAGGAAAACATAAGCTTTCTTACCTCCACCTTTCATACCAGCTCCACCTTTTCGGTAAACTGGCTTCTTTGGAATAGAAGTTATATTGATCTTTAATGGATTAACTCCATAAAGAGCTTTAATAGCTTTCTTGATTTCTGTTTTTGTAGATCTAACAGCTACATCAAATGTGTAAACATTTCCTTCTGACATATGAGCTGCTTTCTCAGTAATTCGTGGATTTTTTAGAATCTTTGTAAGATCCAATGAAGAAACCTCTTTTGTTCCCTTAAGAACTTTTGGTTCCACCTTCTTCTCTACCTTCTTTGTTTCTTTATTTTTTGATAGTAATCCCATAATATTTTTGACTAGTTAAGTTTCTCTCCTAGAAACTCAAGAGTTTTTTCTGGATTAACAATAAAAACATACTTATGATTCAAAAGCTGTAGAAGATTTAGATTTCTCATTTCATCAGTATCTACCTGTGGTAGGTTGTTGAAACTCTTCACAACGTTTACATCATTTTCATCTATAGCTAGATGAATATATGGCTTCCGACCATCTTCGATTCTTTGGTTTTTAAGCTCTTTTGCAAATGCGCTCATAATTCCAAGAGCATTCTTTGTTTTCATTTCTGACAAATTAAGCTTGTCGATGAAAATAAGTTCACCGTTTCGCATTTTTTCTGAAAGAACAGTAAACAAGGCCTTCGCTTTCATCTTTTTGTTTATTTTCTTTTTGTAGTTTCTTTCATTTGTTGGCCCATGAGTAACTCCTCCACCAACCCATATTGGTGACCGACGTGAACCATGACGAGCTCGTCCAGTTCCTTTTTGCTTCCAAGGTTTCTTTCCACCTCCAGATACCTCACTTCGATCTTTTGAATCAGCTGTGTTCGCTCTTTTGTTTGACATTGAAGAAACCATCGCTTGGTGAACAAGGTCAGCATTCCAATTAAGCCCAAAGATAGACTCTGGGAGTACCACCTTTCCTGCTTCTTTAGCTTCTTGATTGTAGATTTTTGCTTCCATAATATATTTCGCTAAAATTAGCCTCTAATTTCAATAACTGAACCTCGTCGACCTGGGATTGCTCCCTTTATAAGGATTTCATTTGTTTCAGGAGAAATAGCAAGAACTGTTAGATTTTTAACCGTAATTCGGTCAGAACCCATTCGTCCTCCCATCTTTGTCCCTTTAAAAACTCTTTGCGCCCCTGTAGCTCCAATAGAACCAGGCTCTCGCTCTGAGTGCTTTTGACCATGACTTCGTCGTCCTCCGGCAAAATTATGTCGCTTCACAACTCCTTGGAAACCTTTTCCTTTTGAAGTTCCTGAAATAGCAACATTGTCTCCTACCTCAAAAATAGATGCTTCTATCTTGTCACCTCGGTTAAAAGAAGCTGAGTCATCTATTCGAAACTCAGACAGATTGGCAAAAGATCCAAGATCCTTTGTATGCCCAAGTTCCGCCTTTGTTTTTCGAGATTCTTTTTGGTCTCCGTATCCAACCTGGATAGCAGTGTAGCCATCAGTTTCCTGATTTTTAACCTGTGTGACAACACAAGGACCAGCCAAGACAATAGTAGCTGGGTGGACCATACCATCCTCGTCAAAGAACTGTGTCATTTTTATTTTTGTTCCTAGTATTGCTTTCATTAAAATATAGTTAAATTAAAACAACGTTAATAATAACGTTGTATGTCATGCGCACAGTCTAAATAAATAGGCTTATGATCTGCATTGGTCTCCCTAGGGACTCCCTAGAGGTACATACAACAATAGCTCATATATTACGGATTTATTGAGCCATGTCAAGAAAATAAAAAACTTGGATAATGCCAAGCTTTTCTTATTACTTAAGGTTTTTAATAAATTTTTCTATTGCCTCATTACCTGTATAGGCAATATAGAATTTGTAATATCTGTCAGCGCTCTCTTTAGAATCAACCTGATGGTGTCCATGACAAGCGAAGTCACTTGCAGAGCATTCTAGCATTACATGTCTTTTAACTTCTTCATCATTCAGGTCTTTACCTAAAGCAACCTTCCAAAAGATACTTTCTTTTTTTAGAGAAAGAGCATCCTCGATACTTCCCAGATTTTCCACCCAGAGTTCTTTATGGCGATCTGAAGACGACATCATATAATTATGAATGGTTTCTAGATTTATTCTATACTCCTCAAGATATTCTTTAACAAAATCCTCCATTGTTTCAATTTTTACCAATACTACATAGAATTTATATTTGGGTCAAGGTTTTCTTTTTTCTGGACATTTTCACAATCTTGTTAAGAAGCTTCAACACTTGAGCTTTGGGTTTAAAAATATTTACTTTTTTGACCGTTTCAAAAGATCGTTAAGAAACCAGGGGTGCTTTTGCGTTAAACGACGAACTCGTAGCGATAGCGCTTAGAGAGTCGTAGCAAAAACACTCCTTGGTTTTAGATATTTTAAATAGGTCTAGCTTTTTTGTTTCTTTTTTAGTAATGAAAAAAGAAAGATGTTCTGATAAAAACAAAAACAACACCAGTGGTGTTGTTTTTGTTTGATTACATCATCTTCACATCTATATCTACTCCCGAAGGAAGATTTAGATTTGTAAGAGATTCTATAGTCTTTGGATTTGGATTCATAATATCGATAAGTCGTTTATGAATTCGAATCTCAAATTGCTCTCGAGCATCCTTATAAACAAATGTTGATCTGTTTACAGTATACTTTTTGATTTCTGTAGGAAGTGGTACTGGTCCGACAATTACTGCGTCGTACCGAAGTGCTGTCTCTACAATTTGTTTTACTGAAGCATCAAGGATCTTGCTGTCATAAGCTCTAACTCTGATTCTTAGTTTTACTGTTTCTTCTTTTGCTTTTGCCATTTTATTTTTCTAGTCTTTCTCTTTAAAGAGAGGCCATTCCCCTAACCCAAAATTGGATTCGACGATCTCCTAGGACCTTTTTATTTTGTAAGTTTGATTAAGCTACGATTTTTGTAACAACACCAGCTCCAACAGTTCGTCCTCCTTCTCGAACAGCGAATCTCATGTTGTCTTCCATAGCAACTGGAGCTACAAGCTTTACTTTGAAAGTAACTGTATCTCCTGGCATAACCATCTCTACTCCTTCGTTTAGTGTTACATCACCTGTAACGTCTGTAGTTCGGATGTAGAATTGCGGCTTATATCCTGAGAAGAATGGTGTGTGTCGTCCTCCTTCTTCCTTTGATAGAACATATACTTCACACTCAAATTCTGTGTGAGGTGTTACTGTTCCTGGTTTCGCTAGAACTTGTCCTCGAGTCACATCTTCCTTCTTGATTCCTCGGATAAGAATTCCAGCGTTGTCTCCTGCCATACCTGAGTCAAGAGATTTGTTGAACATCTCAATTCCTGTAACAGTTGTCTTTGTTGTATCTTTAAGACCAACAATTTCGATCTCTTCTCCAACCTTAATCACACCTCTTTCAATTTTTCCTGTAACAACAGTTCCTCGTCCTTCGATTGAGAAGATATCCTCAACAGGCATAAGAAATGGCTTATCAAGATCTCGCTCTGGAACTGGGATCCAGTTATCTAGAGCCTCCATAAGCTCCATTATTTTCCCACACCATGGATCACTTGCGTCTGTAGCTTCAGAAGCTTTTAGACCAGAACCCTTGATAACAGGAGTATTTGCTCCATCAAATCCATTCTTTGTAAGAATTTCTCGAATCTCTTCTTCTACAAGCTCGATCATTTCTTCATCTTCTACCATGTCTGACTTATTGATGAAAACAACCATCTTTGGAACACCAACTTGCTTTGCAAGAAGTACGTGCTCTCGTGTTTGAGGCATGGCTCCATCTGTAGCTGCAACCACAAGGATGGCACCGTCCATCTGAGCAGCACCAGTAATCATGTTCTTGATGTAGTCGGCGTGACCTGGAGCATCAATGTGCGCGTAGTGACGTGCAGCAGTCTCATACTCTTGGTGAGAGATGTTGATAGTAATACCTCGATCTCGCTCTTCTGGAGCATTATCGATGTCTGCAAACTTTTTATTACTTGCAAGAAGTCCGTTCAGTGCAAGTGTGTTTAGAATACCAGCTGTAAGAGTTGTCTTACCGTGGTCAACGTGACCAATAGTTCCCACGTTTACGTGAGGCTTTGATCGATCAAAAGCTTCTGCCATATTGATTGATTATCTTTATACGCAATTTCTTGAATAAAAAGATATTATAAATAACTTTAATAATAAATTTAGATGTACCACTTCTAAAAAAGAAGATTCAACCAGCGAGATTAAAGCTGTGACTTCATTTCTAAAATTAACACATAAAAACACCCAAAAGGGTCCCCTGTATATTATATGTTGAGACCTTCTTTGTCAAACAAAAACCCCACCTTTAGGTGGGATATTTGTGTATATACTTTTTTAAGTTGCCAGATAGATATTTAGAGTTATGATTGCTTTTTAAGCTCCGATTTCCACTCCCCGTGAGCTCTTTTGTGTGGTGGCCTTATCCCAGCTTTATCCAATAGATCCTTTGCAGCTTCTCTGTCACCAGATTCCATTAGTAATTTTACCTCGTCTAGAACTGACTTTTGTTCATCTGTTAGTTCTGGCCGATCTTCTCCCATACCCATTCTTGGGTGGAATTTAATACCTGCTTCTTCTAGAAGAGCTTTTGCACCTTCTTTATCTCCAGATTCTCCTAAAATCCTAGCTTCTTTTAGAGCTGACTTTTGTTCGTCTGTTAGTTCTGAAAAATCCCCCTTAAACCTTCTATGAAGCGACTTCATGTCAATCCCTGAAACCTCAAGTAAGGCCCTGGCTTCCTCGTGATCCCCTGCCTCATGAAGTGATCTTACTTCTTCCATAACATCTTTTTGCTCTTCTGTAAGATTTGCTCCACCAAAGGCTGAAGCTCCAACAGCTGTCATACTTACAGCTCCAACAAGGAAGGCTACTGCAAGAAGTGTTGTTTTACCTGATAGTAGTTTAGTCATAATTAATATATTTTAATTTGGTTTGTAAAAATGTAACTGTTTTCCTAGGTCGCTACATTTAGTAATACGCAACTCAGAAAGTTTTCTTTCACTTTCAAATCCAAAACGTGGAACAAAACCTCTTTCTCCAAGCGGAGCCATACCAGGCCTTGGTTTTTCAAAAGGGAATAAAATACATGCGGTAAATTCTTTTTGATTATTACCATCTACAAACCCTACGATTCTGATTTTTTTATTTAGTGATAAGAAAGGAAGATCTGACATGCCCTCATCACCAAATTTTACCTGCCATACTTGACCGTCAAAATCATATATCTCAAGTCCGCCAGAGTATAGATCTGATATCAGACCAGCAAGTCTCCCATCTTCTGGATTAACCCACAAAGAAATATCTCTTCCCTCTACTCCTTTATGAATAGGTAATCCAGACAAACCTCTGTCTAGTTTTTCACCAATACCGAAAGCAAATCCACCTATACCCAAGATCAAGGAAATCAAAACACTAGAACCAACCAAGACAATAGCACTATACTTATAACCCTTATCTGTTTTTTTGAATCTCCAAATTGCAACGATTAGAAATATTATTAAAATTAAAATCCAGAGATAAGGCAATGAATCAGCAAAAAACGACCCCAGATTACGATGGGTAATCCCCCAATATTCCCAACCCGCATGACTTATATCAAATATTATTATTGAGACAGCAAACCCCCCAAGGACTGTTGCCATGATTCCAGGTACCCAAAGAAGAGTATGCTCTGCAACAAAACGCCATTTAGCTTTTGGCTGAAGGTTTTCTTTTTCTATTCTTTCGAGAATATGTTTTACTGTGTTGTTTTTTTTATTCATAATCTTTTTGTAATATTTCTTTTAGTTGTTTTTTCCCACGGTTTATTCTTGTGGCGACGGTCCCTGGTGGAATCTGTAGAATGTCTGAAATTGAATCATAATTCTGGCCTTCAAAAAATTTTAGTATTAATATATCTTTATATTTATCAGGAAGTAGATCAACGGCCTTTCTTATGCTTTTACCATCTTCTTTTCTAATTAGTTCTTTTTCTATGTCGATATTTGAAGCAATGGATTCAAATATATCTTCATCAGAATTTATTAATTCATTCTGAGGTCGAAGAGCACGCTTTCTATAAGCACTCACTATTTCATTATGAGCAATTCGATACCCCCATGAAGAAATTTTAAAGAAGGGTCGAATCCATTCAGATTGATATAGATCTTTATAAAAATCTCTTGGAGGATGTCCTCGGCATCCTTGCCTGAAACTCTTGTTCTTCTCTTTATATACCTTAGAAATTTCTCTTCATACCGAGAAACAAGAATTGCAAAAAATCCCTGATTTTGCAACGACAGTTCAACCAATCTCTCGTCAGTTGGCTCTTTTTCCATATATTCTATTATACGCACAAAATTATTTTTTCTTTCCCATACAAAAAACACCCATCTGGGTGTTTTTTGTATATTTAATCTACCTCACAAACAACCTAGCGAAGAAAGAAGTAATAGCTCGGAAGAATGGATTACTTCCAGCAGAGGCTGATAGACTAGAGAGGTTTGTATTTGTATTGATTAGCTCTACTCCCTCTTCATCTAGTACTGTTACTGTAGTATCGCAGAAGTTAGCTCCCCACATGTTAATTGCTGCTAGGTTGTAGTTTGTAGTGTATTTTGGGTTTATTCTTATTGAGTTTACTCTATGTGAGTATATACCGTTCTTTGGTACTTTCATGTAGTAGCTTGATTGTCTGTTTGTTGGCCAGTTTATGTTCCAGCTTAGAGTTGCTTCTTCTCCTTTGGTTATTGTGTTTGGAGTTATGGTTGCTGTGCAGAGTGGAGGGTGGGTGTATGAGAAGCCAGAGGTTGTGGGGGTTGGGGTGAGGTTGAAGCGAAGAACTCTATTATTTTGAAAATCAGAAACATAAAGATTACTCGCAACAGAATCATATTGTACTTCGTTTGGAGAAGCAAAGGTGCTTTGTCCAGGAGAGACTTGACCCTTGTTTGCAGAACTGCTCACAAAATCATCTTGACCAATAACATGCTCTGGAGTCATGCCACTTGAAAACCCAGCAGAAACATCATAGATGAGAACTCGACTACTTCCCCCATCACTCAAAAAAAATCTCTGATTTAAGGAGTCATACGAGTATCTTTGATATGAAACATTCCCTTGACCCACATCAATAACAGCAAAAGTAGATGCTGTTACTGGCTGAATCTCAGCAGAAACAAAATCATCTTGACCAAGGACATAAGAGGTGTTCATACCATTAGTAATGCCACCTGAGAGATCGTAGACAACCGTTCTAAAGTTTTTTGAGTCATTTACAAAAAGATATTCAAGTTCAGGTATATAATCAATAAAACTTACATAGTTTAATCCATTTTGAGTTGTCGTCGCAACGTCTGATGTAAAGTCTTCTTGACCAAGGACGTAGCTTGCATTCATCCCGCTTGTGATTCCTTCAGATAGGTCGTAAACAAGAACTCTATTCCCAATAAGGTCTGAGACAAAAAGGCGGTCATTGTCATTATCATAAGAAATATCTACGAGAAAACCCGCAAAAGAATCTTGGAAAACCCCTGCATCCCTTGAGACAAAATCATCTTGACCAAGAACATAAGAGGCGTTCATCCCGTTTGTGATTCCTCCTGACAAGTCGTAGACAAGCACCCTATTGTTAAACGCATCAACTACAAAAAGATAGTTACCATTCTCATCTTGAGCTGTGGAAAGTGGATAATACAGCCCACTTTGGGTTGTCGTATTTGCTGTAGAAGTAAAATCAGATTGTCCTAACACATAATCAGCATCATAATCAGGAAACGTATTATCTTCATTCAAATTATAAATGAGAACACGATTATCTAAATATCCTGTCACGAAAAATCTATGATTAATAGTGTCTATATTCGAAGAGTACACATAACCAGAGTTAATAGAAGCTGTGGATGACCCAACACTACCAAAATCTTGACTCGCAGCAGTAGATCCAAAAACTATTTCTTCTGCATTCATCCCATTTGTCAGTGTTGTAGCTTTTAAAGAAGTTAAAGGTAAGAATAGTGTTGCAAAAGATATTGCAAGGATTAGAAGTAGAGTTGTTTGTTTTGATATAGATGATTGGATTTTCATATGGCTTAAGTATATCAAAAAAAAACAAAAAACCATCCTCTCAGATGGTTTTTTGTTTTTTAATCCTTACCCTTTCTTAGCTTTAATATCATCTGCCACGTTTTGTGGAACAACATCATATCGTAGGAATTCCATAGAGAATGTTCCCCGCCCTGAAGTCATAGACCGCAGTTGATTCATGTAACCAAACATAGATGATAGAGGGACTGTGGCTTGGATGGCCTTTACCATCCCTCGATCCTCTGAACCTTCTACAAGACCACGCTTTGAAGAAATATCCCCTGTAACGTCTCCCATAAATTCCTCAGGGACAACAACCTCCACTTTCATCATCGGCTCTAGTAGAGCTGGCTTTGCTTTTCTAGCAGCGTCTTGGAAAGCCATAGAAGATGCAATTTTGAAGGCGATCTCAGATGAGTCAACATCATGAGATGATCCATCATACAAGTCTACTGAGACATTGATCATTGGGTATCCAGCAACAACTCCTCTAGCCATAGCTTCTTTGAATCCCTTTTCACAAGCTGAGATAAATTCTCCAGGAATAACTCCTCCCTTGATATTATTAATGAATTCGAACCCTTCTTCTCTTTTGATATTTTTTGCAACTTTTGCTTCTGGATCTATGTCCATATCAAGTGGTTTTATTCGAATCTTAACATGACCGTATTGCCCCTTACCTCCAGACTGTTTAACATATTTATTTTCCTCTTCGGCTTCTCCTTGGATTGTTTCTCGGTAAGCTACTTGAGGTGTTCCAACGTTTGCTTCTACGTTGAACTCTCTTTTCATTCGGTCTACAAGAATTTCTAGGTGAAGCTCTCCCATACCTGAAATAATAGTGTCCATTGTCTCTGTGTTTGTAGTAACTCGGAAAGTTGGATCTTCTGCCGAAAGTCGAGACAGAGCCATACCCATTTTTTCTTGGTCAGCTTTTGTTTTTGGTTCAATCTTCAAAGAAACTACTGGCTCTGGGAATTCAATCTCATCAAGAATGATAGTTTTGTCTAAATCACAAAGAGTATCAGAAGTGATTGTATCTTTTAGACCAACAGCAGCTGCAATTTCTCCAGCATAAACTTTTTTTACATCCTCTCGCTCATTGGCGTGCATTCTCAAAATTCTTCCAATTCTTTCCTTGTTTTGTGTTCTTGGGTTGTAAATATATGATCCAGCCTCTACAGAACCAGAGTAAACTCGAAAGAATATAAGTTGCCCTACAAATGGGTCTGTTGCAAGCTTGAAAGCAAGAGCAGAAAATGGCTCATCATCTGAAGCTTTTCTTTCAACAACCTCTCCTGTTGCCTCATCTTTTCCTTTAACTGCAGGGATATCCAGCGGTGAAGGAAGATAATCAACTACACCATCAAGTACAAGTTGAACACCTTTGTTCTTCAAAGCTGTTCCAGCAAATACAGCAACAAGTTGGTTTGCAATAATAGCTTTTCTGGCAAGTTTTTTTAGTTCATCTACTGGAATCTCTTCTCCATTTAGATATCTATCCATAGCAGATTCATCGTTCTCGACAATCTTTTCAATCATCTCTCCTCTGTATTTTTCTGCATCAGCTTTAAATTCTTCTGGGATTTCATTCTCTGTAACAATAGCTCCCATCTCTCCTTCGAATGAGTATGCTTTCATTTTCATAAGATCTATAACACCTTGCATGTCTCCCTCTTCCCCCCAAGGAAGTTGGAATCTAACGGCGTTTGGAGTAAGTCGGTCTATAATTGATTTAAATGATCGGTCAAAAGAAGCACCTGTTCTATCAAGTTTGTTGATGAAACAAATTCGAGGAACTTTGTATTTGTCAGCTTGTCGCCAAACAGTCTCAGACTGTGGCTCTACTCCAGCAACACCATCGAACACAGTCACGGCACCATCAAGCACCTTCAGTGACCGCTCCACCTCTACGGTAAAGTCTACGTGACCTGGTGTATCAATAATATTAAATCGATGTTTTAGGCTTGGGTTTGTAGGGTCACAACTTGGTGTCCAGAAACAAGTTGTAGCAGCAGAAGTAATTGTGATTCCTCTTTCTTGTTCTTGTTCCATCCAGTCCATAACAGCAGCACCGTCGTGAACCTCACCAATCTTGTGAGAAACACCAGTGTAAAACAATACACGCTCTGTTGTTGTAGTTTTCCCAGCATCAATGTGGGCGATAATTCCGATATTTCGGACTTTTTGTAGGGGGTAGTCTCGTGACATAAATATATTTTAATTATTAGTAAATAGTTAGTAAATAGTCATAATAGTATGACTATAATTAAAAAGACCGACCAAAAAGGTCTCCCGTACTATAGTATATAAGGCTGATTTTCGCAACCACTACAGCTAAATATTTAGTAAGTAAGCAAAATAAAAAAACACCTTTTGGTGTTGTTTTTATTTTTGTTTTATTACCAAGCGAAGTGAGCAAATGCTTTGTTTGACTCTGCCATTTTGTGGGTGTTTTCTTTCTTAGTTACAGCTGTTCCTTCGTTGTTGAAAGCTGCTAATAGTTCCTCAGCGATAGCTTTGCTAACAGTTGTTCCCTTTCGAGATCTTGCTGCAGTAAGTATCCATCGCATAGCTAGAGAAATCCTTCTCTCAGCTCTAACTTCTCGTGGAACCTGGTAGTTCGCACCTCCGATTCGTCGTGATCGCACCTCCATAAGTGGACTAGCGTTCTTTATAGCGATATCAAATACTTCTAGTGGGTTTGGGTTTCCTGTTTTTTCTTTAAGAATTTCAAAAGCACCATAAACAACATCTTGTGCCACCGACTTTTTACCGTCTAGCATTACGTAGTTTATAAATCGTGACAACTTAACAGAGTTGTATTGATTGTCAGGATTTGGGATATTTCGATTTTTTACTGGGTGTCGCATAATTATTTATTATTTTGGTCGCTTTGTACCATACTTAGATCGTGAAACTGTTCGTCCGTCCACTCCTTGTGAATCAAGTACTCCTCGCACAATTGTATATCGTACTCCAATAAGGTCCTTCACACGCCCTCCTCGAATCATAACAACTGAGTGCTCTTGTAGATTGTGCCCCATACCCGGAATATATGCTGTAACCTCCATACCGTTTGTAAGTCGAACACGAGCGATTTTTCGGATAGCAGAGTTGGGTTTCTTTGGGGTTGTAGTACTTACCTTTGTACAAACACCTCTTTTAAATGGAGACGCATAGTATGTTGGTCGGTTTTTAATACTATTAAAACCACGAGCCAGAGCGACCGCTTTAGATTTCTTTACAACCTTCTTTCGAGGGTTTTTAATTAATTGATTGATTGTTGGCATATCTTTGTTAAAAAGAAATAGTCCTGCATGAAGACTAACGGGGATACTCTACCAAAGCCTGAGAAAAAAGGCAAGTCTTTTTTGACTATATTAAAGGTAGTCCAGTCATTATAGAAAATAATGTTAAAACTACAGGGGCTACGAACTTCCATCCCAAGAAAATAAATGCTAAAAATATAGCCAATGAGTATTTTTCTAGGAAAATTCTTACATGAAAATATTTATAAGGTAGAAGTTCAAATAACACCTTTGAGCCATCTAGTGGTGGAATAGGAACTAGGTTAAATATAGCCAGAACAATGTTTATAAGGACAATCCCCTGTAATATAAAATATACAGGTACAGATGAATACCCAACCATCACCAAGACTCTAAGAATTATTGCAAATAAAATAGCTGTTACAATATTTGCAAATATTCCAGCCATTGCCACCCAAAGGGTCCCAGCTCTTCGTGGGGTCAAATTGCTTGGATTGTAAGGAACCGGCTTAGCCCACCCTAAAACAAGACCTGTCCCAGAAAGAACAAGTAGGGCTGGGACTATAATAGAACCAAAAATATCTAGGTGCTTTATTGGGTTTAGTGTTAACCTACCAGCATAGAGAGCTGTCTTATCTCCAAAACGAAGAGCCGCATACCCATGAGCCACCTCATGTATCACAACAGACATTATAAGGATTATTATGTAGAATAGTGATTCAATACCTTGCATAAAATATATTCACATGTTAGCATGGCTTGGTAATTATGACTACGGGTTAACTGTTGGTCTACACAATATATATGTCAAAAAAATGCGAAATTACAGGTAAGACTTCTCAAGTTGCTGGTGGATACAGTAACCGTGTTCGAGCTACCCAGTTTAACCCTACAGGGAAAAGACGACAATATCCAAATCTTCAAAAGAAACGAGTTTATGTTCCAGAGATGGATAGATCATTCTCTCTAACAATTTCAGCTAAAGCAATCAAGACCATAGCAAAGAACGGAGCTTACGCTACACTCAAAAAAGCTGGAATCATTAAATAATATTATAATAAAAACCTCACTTAAGTGGGGTTTTTATTATAATAAGCGAGAAGCTCATGGAAGCCAGTTTTCATGATATTCGAGTGAAGTTGTAATATAAGGCTTAATACCTTCTATTATATCTGGATAAAGATAGAAGCTTACAATCCCAGAGTCTATAGTCGAATATATTTTTGATCCAAAGTTATTTACTATATATAAAGTCTCTTTACTAGGGTGTCCGTAACTATTATCCACTCCAGCAGATATTACAACCGATTCTGGATTTACCTTCTCTAAAAATTCTTTACTTGTGGAGGTCTTAGAACCATGATGCCCTAGTTTTAAAATATCTGATTCTAGATTTTTTCCGTATTTACTCAAAAGAAATCTCTCAATTTTTACAGAGGCATCCCCTGTTAGCAAAACCTCGCTTTCACCATAAACAACCCTTAATATGATTGATGTATCATTCTTATCTTTTATCTCGTTTAAACTTTCTCCAGGAAAAAGAACTTCAACATACACTCCAGATTTTTCATCTAGAGATATCACTTGTCCGGAATGAGCCTGTACAAGATTGGCACTGCTAGATGCTCTTCTTTTTTTATACTCATTATATATACCAGTATCAGAGGTAACACCTGTATCAAGAGAGGTTCCAACCTTAAACCTCTGAAATATTTCAGGTAGACCTCCAATATGATCCTTGTCTGGATGAGTGGCAACAACAATATCTATAGATCTATCCCAAAATGGCATCACCTTTGAGAGCTCTCGTAAAACAGAATCATCTGGGCCACCATCAACAATCATTTGTACACCATTTGGAGCTTCAATAAATACTGAATCCCCTTGCCCAACGTCCAAAAAAGAAACCTGTAAGTACTCCACCTTATTCAATAAACCTTTTTCAAAAGAAATAATAAAAATAGCGACAAATATCAAGGTCGCTATTGATAATATTTTTTTATAACCTATTTTCATAAAATGAGAATACTACAGAAGAAAAGTTAATCTGTGATTAATTAGTTACAAGATTTGTTAGATCAATTGCATGCCAACCTTCACCTACACAATAGTCACCTTGAATTCTTCCATTACCACTACTGGTACTACAATTCCCAGCACCTTCATCATCCCAAGGACCATCTAATAATTCAGAGGGCTGAGACAGACTGGCTTGAGCATCACTCAGTCCAAGTGCATACCAATCATCATTGTCACCCATGCAGTATTGACCCTCAATAGTTCCATTTCCATAGCTTGTGCTACAAGTTCCAGCTCCATCATCTGACCATGATTCATCCACAAACTCAAGCTCTATTTCCAGAGACTCCTGAGCATCTGTAGTTCCAATTGCGTACCATGTGTCACTATTACCCATACAATAATCACCTTTTATTTTACCGTTTCCATAGCTTGTGCTACAAGTTCCAGCTCCATCATCTGACCATGATTCGTCTATGAGTTCAAGTTCTAGATTTAATGCTTCTTGAGCATCTGTAGTTCCAATTGCATACCAGTCATCATTATTACTTATACAGTAATTACCTTTAATTTTCCCATTACCAGAATTTATACTACAGTTTCCAGCTCCATCATCTGACCATGATTCGTCTAAAGGTTGAGCGTTAGCTTCCAAAGCTTCTACATATTCTGATCTCCCAGTAGAATCCACGGCGTGCCACTCTTCACTAACACAATAATCACCTTCAATAGAACCTGATCCAAGATCAGTACTACAGTTCCCAGCACCTTCATCATCCCAAGGCAAATCCACAAGCTCTGTAGCTGGGGCTAGATCCTCCAAAGAAATAGCTGCATCAATTTCAACAGGTCTATTTGTAACAAAAAACACACCAGAAGCAACAAAGAGTGCGGCATTTAGAATAACTAATTTTTTTACAGCTATCATGGCTTTTATTATAACCCCTTTTTATCTTTTTCAAACCAGATATATAAACCGATCAAGAGATAAGCAAGAACAACCCAAAATAATGGAATCTCGGGGATAGAAACAAGAGAGAAAGACAGACTAGCAAACCAGGTAACTATTTCAATTACTATTTTCAAAAAAATATATGAAAAATACGAAAACAATGAAGCAATTGGAGAAAAAATATATCCAAACACCCCTGTAAAGAACCCAAGGATCATAGATACAGGAATAAAAGGCAAAACAATAATATTTGTAATCGGTGAAATAATTGAAAATGACCCTATCTTCCAGAGTAAATATGGAAGAACCACAATCTGAGTAGAAATTGTTGCAGAAGCTATCTCTCTAAGACCCCAAAGGCTTGGGATTTTCTTAGAAAACAAATCGTCTACTATAGGGAAAAAATAGAGCAACCCAAAAGTAGCAAGGAATGAAAGATGAAAGGAAACATCATAAAGCAAAATACTGGGATTAATTAACACCATGACCGTGGCCACTAATAACAGCAGCCTTCCAGCTTCAGTGGGCCGGCCAAAGAACTTTGCAACCAAGAGAAGTATTGCCATGATACTAGCTCGCACGATCGGAGCGTTGGCGCCCGTCAGAATCATAAACAAAATTATTCCAAATGAGCTGGTACCATAAGCCAAAGCGCGAGGTAAAAAAGCCAGAACATAGGTTATCGCCTCAGCAACAATACTGACATTATATCCAGATAGGACGACGATGTGGATCAAGCCGGTTGCAACGAATGCGTCTTCCAAATCATCACCCAGAGATTGCTTCTCACCGAGCAATACTCCACCAAGAAGCGCTGACTCAGGTTCAGGTACAAAAGTCTCTATTTTCTGGAGGAATAATTTTTTGACTTTAAACAGAAATCTTCTAAATCCACCTGAGTACCCCTCTTCAAGAATTTCTATTTTTGAAAATGGAAGTGTGTAATATATGTCATCCTTGCCAAGATATGAAACATAGTCAAACTCTCTACCAAAATCAGTCTCAAAATTTTTTGGTTTTGAAAGTTTGGCTGAAACTTCTACTAAATCTCCAAAAAATATCTCTGGATACAAATCCGCAGATACCGAAAATTCCTGACGATAGAAACATCTCTTCTGTGTTTTATTCTCTAAAAAGTTAGATAGCTGAAAGGTTTCACCTCTAAAAGCAATTCTTATGTCTTGTGGTTTAACATGAAACGAACTTCTAACACCAGATCTTGTCGGTTCGCTGGACACTATACCGCTAACCTCCAACTCCTTGCCGACAAAATAATCGAGCATTTCTGCGCACATATCTGTAGACATATAGGAGTGCCAACCAAACCCTGACACAACTCCAATAAAACCAAAGGCAATAGTGAAACTCCTCCTTGCCTTTAAGGAAAGGATTAGAAGTAAACATCCAATTAATAAAAGTATTAGAATTAAATCTGCAGATAAGGAGAAAAAACTACGAAAAAGCACCCCAAACAAAAGAGTGCTACATACAACTATTAAAACATTTTTACTTTGATGACCATTCATTAATCAGCTCTTTTTCTTCTTCCTCTGAAAAAACTTTTTTGAATTTTGATTTTTTACCACCCACTCTTATCTTGCAAGAATTCCAATCTGAATGAGTCTTCACCTCTCCACCAACCACGCTTACATATGAGTATGCTTTTCCTGTTTTTTTCTTCTTTACAGAAGACTTATCATACTCTGTATTTAAGATGTCTCGAACTGAGTAATCTTCAAAAGATCCAATGAATAGATCCACAGGCTCATGATCAGCAAGCTTTGTTCCTATTTCGTCCACTCTTTCATTACCAGGTATTCCAGAGTGACCAGGTACATGTCTCCAGTCTATCTTCTTATTTGAAATTAGAGTAGCTAATCTCTCCCATAAATCTCTATTTAGAACATCTGTCTTATTTTTTGTTTGCCAGTTATTTTTCTGCCAACCAAAAATCCAAGCCGTAGCTCCTTGAATCACATACTTTGAATCTGTATAAATAGTTATTTCATAGTCACCTTTTGAAGGGATTCTATCAATCTCCTCTAGAGCTCTTACAATAGCTGACATCTCCATTCTATTATTTGTAGTATTATCCTCTCTGTCTCCAAACTCCCAAACCTTTTTTGACACCAAAGAAACTACAATAGCTCCGTAGCCACCAGCTCCAGGATTTCCTCTTGATGCTCCATCTGTAAATACTATAAAGTGTTCCATAAAAAATATTGTACCAGAATTAAATAATATCTATCACCTTTAATCTTATTTCATACCTACCAGCGAAAAATGACTCTTCTACAGCCCCGATAAAGCTTCTTTTCTGTCCAGGTTCTAATTTGTAGTCATCAACAGTCTTAAAGAAGGCTACGGCTTTCTTATTTACCTCATCTTGAGTGAATATTATCTCTAGGTGGTTCTTTTGTTTGCCGAAATCTTTTGCAGACAAAATCTCAACATCATCAAACATGAAAATTGGTTTAGGGTTTCCTACCCCATATGGAGCCAACATGTTTAAACTTTTTACAGTCTCTCTGTTTATCTCACGAAGGGTTAGATGTGCGTCTACGTCTGTAACAGAAACTTCTGAAACTTCTTTCTTAATTTTTTCGTAAACAGATACAATTTTATCCTCAAAAAGATGTACTTGTTTTTTTGATATTGAAAATCCCCCAGCCATTTCGTGCCCTCCATATCCAATTAAACTATCTTCTGGAAGACCATTCATTAGCTCTACCAGGTTGGCTGACCCATCTGATCTACATGAACCCTTCAGATCTCCATCCCCACCACCCCAAACAAACACTGGACATTTATGTTCATCAGAAAGCTTGCCAGCGATAAGACCAAGTACTCCAGCCTGCCATGTAGTATCTCCAATCACGATCACATCTCTTTTTTGGCGCTCCTTTAAAACAGATTTTGCTTTCTTCATATATTGAGCTACCAACTTCTTTCTCTCATCATTCAGGTTAGTTAGAAATTTGGCTTTTTCACTTGCGATTACTTCATCTGTAGCAGACAGTAGCTCAAAAGCATTTATGGGCTCAGCCATACGACTAGCAGCATTTATCCTTGGGGCAACAGAAAAGGTGAGATCCTCTTCAACTAAGTTTCGTGGATTCATCCGAAGGTTAGAAAATAGTTTCTGCATTCCAAGCCTCTTATTCTTCTTCATAACCATTAGACCAAAGTGAGCGAAAATTCTGTTCTCATCTATTAGAGGCACCATGTCAGAAAGCGTGGCTAGCCCAACCATATCGAGTAGCCACTTCTCCCATCCAGTAGGCACATCATAGTATTCTCTATATTTTTGTAGGAAAGCTTCTACCAATTTAAATGCTACCCCAGATCCACAAAGCATTTGGTCTGGGTATTCTCCAATTTTTGGGTTTACAATAGCGTATGCCTTTGGAAGATCTTCTGGTGGCTCATGATGATCAGTCACTATTACATCTATCCCATAGACTTCTGCTTGGGCAACCTCACTCACCGCTGTAATCCCTAGGTCTACTGTTATAAGTAGGCCTACATCTTCTTTAGAAAACTTCTCCACCGCCTCCATATTCAATCCATAGCCCTCATTGTGTCTGTGTGGAATATATATTTCAAATGTCTCACACCCGACCTTCTTTAAAAAGTCATTCATGATAACTGCACCAGGGATTCCATCACAATCATAATCAGTATAGACAACTATTTTTTCTTTAGATTCAACTGCTTCAAATATTCTTACCACAGCTTTTTCCATATCAGGCATTAAGTATGGATCATACCTTTTTTCAAAATCAGGATTCAAAAAAACCTCAGCTTCAACGCTTGTTTGTATGTTTCTATTGAAAAGTAGTCTCTGCACGAGAGGGTCATAAGCCTGTAATTCCTTTTGCACTTTATCTGGAATTTCTTTTGATTTCGCCATTGTAGATGAAATTGTATCACAATAGGTGTTTGACAATATTCAAGATCAGCACTAGAATATAATTTCAGCTCTTTTTGAAAATAAAATAATAACCAAATCAAATACTTACCAAATGACTGACACAACTAGGCAAGCAGTTCCAGACTCGGGGGATATTCCTATTTTCCAATCAGATTTTCTAACCTCAAGGCAAAAGTTTCCAAAAAGAAAGCATGAAAAAAGCCTAAGGTATATCAATGTTGCAGAAATGGCTAACAAGGAAAACCTTCAGGTTACAAGAATTACTGATTCTTTTCTTAAGTATCATGAGGCCAGATCAAGGGTTAATAAAAAATCAATCCAAACTTTCCGTGGATCGAAAAAACTAACTCCAATAGGAAAAATTGAGTGCTACAGAGCACAGATAAAAAAACATACCGAATCTGGAGATGAGAGATGTGCTATGTTTTTTATTAGACTTCTTGCAATGCTGCTTTATTCAAGTAGAGATTATCTCGAAAAAGTGGCAACAACTGGCAAGTTGTGTGAAATGGCATCCATTCCTTACGGGGTAAACTGTGACAAAGAACGATCTAAAGCAGATCTTACCTACCGAAGTGAGTCTTTGGAAAAAATTGAATCCGCAAGAATAAAAATCTTTGCGAATTAAGTAAAAGAGCGACCATTTTGGTCGCCTTTTTTAATGGTGAACCGCCATCAGGCGATATAAATGAAGAAAGGAGTCTGACGACTATTCTGAATTTAAAGCGGAGCAGAGGATACCCTGAGATAAAATTCCTGCTACAATGTGTTTATGGAACAAGAAAAAACAATTTTTGAAAAAATAATAGATGGAGAGATTCCTTGTACAAAAGTTTATGAGGACGAAAAATTATTAGCATTTCTAGATATTAATCCAGTTTACTACGGACATACACTTATTATCCCAAAAGAGAAATATGTTTGGATGCAAGATGCACCAGATAATCTTATTTCAGATATTTTTATCAAAACAAAAGAGTTAATGAAATCAATAAAAAAAGGACTTTCATGTGACTACGTTCAAGTAAGTGTTGTTGGTGACGAAGTTCCTCATTTTCATATTCATTTAATTCCAAGATATCATGGGAGAAAAAATACAGGGAGAATAAATTATAAATCATCCGAACAGATGAATGAATACGCAGAAAAAATAAAGTCATTCTTGTAAGTATCCAGCAAAAAGGGCGATCAAATATGATCGCCCTTCGTTTATCTATTCATTCCAAAAATCTTAGTTTGCTCTCTTATAGGAGTCATTCCCGAAGTTTTAAAAGGTTAGTGTAGCTAGATATTTTTTACCAATCTGGCCACCGCGACAGCTTTTCAATATGTACCCCTTGGGCGTGGTCTTTGAGACAAATGCCTGGTCCTACTCTTTTTCGCACGGCTTTAACTTTTAGTTTTTTATAATTGGGTCGCGCCTGGATTTTCCAGACTGGTTACGACCCGGGAACTCAACTTTCTAAATAAGGCTATATCAAATTTAAAATATATGTCAAGCCCTTTATTTATCCTTTAAATACTCAAGAGCTACAAGACTACCCTTCTCCAGAAACTCAAGCATGGCCCCGCCTCCAGTAGATACAAATGAGAATCTATTTATAAGACTCATTTTCTCTATCAACCCAACAGTATCACCTCCTCCAATAATTATATTTGAGTCTAAATCTGCCAGAAATTCTAGATACTCAATAGTCCCCTTGTCATACCCACCCTCGTACCATCCAAAAGGCCCATTCCAGATAATTGTTTTGGCAGTTCGAGAAAGTTCCTTTAACTCTTCTAAAGACTCAGTACCAATATCTACAATTTTTTCGTTATGTAGAACTTGATCTGATTTTTTATATTCTTTTCTAGCTCCATTTTCTACTAATACATCGGAGGGTATTGTAATTTTTTTATTCTCTATCAAATCATCTTTTGGAATAGAGTCTCCATGAACAGAAGTTCCTATTTCAAATCCCTCAGCACGATAGAAATCATGAGCTAGCGCTCCACACAAGTATAGACTTTCAACATCATCCAAGAGTCTCTCCACAAGAGGTTCCTTTGTTTCAAATTTTAGACCACCGATCACAGCTAGGACTGGATGGTTCATATTTTTCAGTAGCAAATGATTAATCTCTTCTTGCATTCTAAGCCCAGCAAAAGCCGGAATCTCTTTTGGTAAACCAACAATAGATGCATGCTCTCTATGTGACACAGCAAATGCGTCATTTACATAAATGTCAGCATATTCTGCGAGCTGTTTTGAAAAAAAACTATCATTGCTAGTTTCACCTGGGTCACTGCGCAAATTCTCCAGCATAACGATTCCCCCATCCTCAAGTGAGTCTATTTTATCTTCAATCTCAGAGCCAAATATAGATGAAACAAAGTCCACATTCATACCTAGGTTTTGTTTTAAGTAATTAGCAACAGGGGCCAAGGATTCATTGGGTGCTCTACCGATATGCGAAATAAGAATAATTTTTGCCCCAGCTTCTTTTAGAAAATTTATTGTAGGAAGTGTGGCCTTTATACGAAAATCACTCATCACAATTCCACTCTCTTTAATTGGTACATTGAAATCCACCCGACAAATTACTCGAGCTCCTTTTAGTTCTTTTTTTACATCTTGAATCTTTCGTAAATTCATACTTACTTTATTATACTTTATAAAGAATCTTTTAGGCTAACTTTCGACACTTGAATCTTGGAGAAATAAAAACACCACAAATCTTTCACGGTCTGCGAGCGCTTGTAGGCAATAGCCGGCTAGCGAGCAAGTGAAAGATTTGGGGTTTGTTTTTATATTAGAAGATGAAGTGTTTTGGTTTTTTGTTACTTTTTTACCAACAAAAAAGTAAGGAGTATCCTTTTTAGTTGTAAAAAAATTAAATCTTATTTGCTATTTTAATCATCTTTATAAACTCCCCTGGATCTAAGCTGGCTCTTCCTGGAAGCAGTCCATCTATCACATCTTTTTTAAGAAGCTCTTCTGCATTCTCACTGTTGGATGATCCACCATAAATAAATGTCATCTTTGGAGATTTCTTCAGCTTGTAGTGTTCAGCTAATACTTTATGTACAAAGATAATCATCTCCTCTGCATCATCTGGTGTTGCTACCTCAGCATTCTTATGTGAACTTATAGCCCAAACAGGTTCATAGGCGATAACTATTCTAGGTAGCGCTGAAGCTGGCACTCCTTCAAACGATTTCACGACCTGATCTCTTACATAATTATAGTGCTCACCCTTTCGCCCTCTGACAAGCTCTCCTATACACACAATAGGTGTCATAGCGTACTTCATAGCCATTTTTAGCTTTCGACTCACATCTTCGCTTGTTTCTCCTAGAGCTCTTCGCTCTGAGTGACCAAGTAATACATAGTTCACACCAAGACTCTTTAGCTGTGGTGCTGACACTTCTCCTGTAAAGCTCCCAGACTCCTCATAAAACACATCTTGCCCTCCAAGCACACATCTGTGGCCTAATACTTCCTTTGAAAGCAGGCCTAGGTATACCGAGGGAACAGCAACCACAGTCTGAACGTTCTGCATTTTTCCAGCGGCAGTTTTGATCTTTTTAAAATTCTTTACAGCTTCTTCTTTTGTTCCAGGATTCATTTTCCAGTTTCCAATAATTAGTTTTTTCTTGTTGTTTTTTTTCATATTAATATACAAATTATACTACACAGTTCAAAATGAGCAGTGCCGGGCACTGCTCATTTTGATTATTTAGATGAATTCTTTGCTCCACTTTCAATAACTAATTTTTTATAGTCTTTTTTATCTTTATGAAAAGTAAGGATAAAATCAGTATTTAATAGTTCGCCCCACCTGTTTTCTTCTACATAATCTCCATAACTAGACCAATCATATTCCCACGGTTTATTATTCCATCTATTTATCTCCTTGGGATTATTATGAATATAGGCCGATAGATATGATAATTGATTATCTTCTAAAATATGTTTAACCTTATATGGTCCTTGGAATACATGGCCATTCTTATTATATTTCTTATTGAAGTACTTACCATAACTATTAAGAACTTTTTGCATGTATTTAGAAATTCCATTATCTTCTAATTCATGAATAGTCAAATGAAAATGATTTGGCATAATACAGAAATTCAAAACCTCCACACTTCTTTTACTTAAGGTGTTTTCTTTATTTTTCTCAATAAAGGACATAACCTCTTCTATACTCCCTTTCTGAATTGATCTAGATAAATTCTTTAAGGAATTATCTTCTTGAGATTGAGAAGCAATAATCAGAAGCAAAAAACGACAATAGTCCTTTTTATCAAAAAATAGTCTTTGTTTCAAAGCACCTCTATTGTAGATATGATAATAACCGTTATCAGAAAAAAATCTTTTCATATCTAAATAATAACAAGTTGAATCCTTCTGAACAACACCGGGCACTGCTCAAGAGCTTTTGAGCAGTGCCCGGTGTTGCTCAGAGGCTCAAGAAGGGTTGTTCTAAAAAACAAAAACCACTCGATGAGTGGTTTTTGTTTTTAATTTAAACTAATCAAGCTTTATACAAACAGCTGTAACAGTTATATCAAACTTACCGCTACTTGTACCAGTACATCTACCATACCATCCATTTGCTGGTTCACCATATGTTGTATGATCACTTCCATTACCACCTCCGCCTCCTCTCTCATAAGTACCACTATAATCAGCTAGATGACCTGTAAAATTAGTAAGCGATCTGTATGGTGTCGAAACAGCCACTCTGTTTCCATTAGTCTGTTCGCAATCCAGCCCTCCAGTAAGAAGAATATAGCCAGAAGGGCACATTGCGACTCTTTCACGAGCCTTCCCACCAGTAGCATTGGGACCACCATTATCATAATCATTTGCACGATCATGAGCTAGTTCCTCCCGATATCTTACAACTGCAATCTTATCGCTACCTGCTACCAAAGGCCTAGTTGTTGGTGCTACCCAAACAGCATCACCAGAACCATTTGAATCAGTTAATACAGCTCCCTGGCTAGATCCATTTGTAACGGTCAGAGTGTTTGTTCTTGTATTATTCCCAGCCTTTAGATCATTTGTAGCTTCTACATTATTAGATGCATAAACATTTCCTTGGTCACCCTGAGTATAAGATTGAACCACAGTATATTTTTGAGCATAATAGTGTAGTTGAGTTCCAACATTCCAATCATCTCCTGCTGGAGCTCCGGCAGAACCAAGATAAATCTCATAAGCCACATGCCCAACATCTACACCAGGGCTATTTGTTGCGTATAGTGGTTGCCCCTGAACACAATCATACTGGTTAATTCTACTTGCATATTGTTGATTATCAATAGGACAATTATTACCTAAGACATTCCACGTACTCATAGTATTCCCAGGTGAAGGAGTGAATCCACAATCAATAGTATTGATATCAGCAACTTCCGCATTTGCGGCGTACTGGACAGAGTCCACACTTCCACCAGGCTGACCAGTAACCTGTGAAGAGAACCCTGAACACTGAATTGCCGTAGGGTCAGGCACGAAGATCTTACCCGTTGGAGATGATGTCACATCAGGGTTCTGAGCATAAACGTTACCTGTAACTCTAAGTGGTATACCACTGCTTGAATTGAAGCCAACAGAAACATCACCTTCATTGTCTCCCATTTTTAAAGCCACCCATCCTTTACCTGAAATATCTGCAAGGAAGTTTGTTCCAGAATCAATATTATTTTTAACTATTATACCTCCATCATTTACCTTAAGTTTATTTCCAAAGAATCCTTGCCCCCCAAAAAATCCAAATCCTGAGGAAGCAATACTTCCCGCTCCTGAACCAAGACCATTAGGGCCATTTTGATATAGGCTGTTTATAGAAACACCAACATTTCCTGATGTATATGGACTTGCGCCAAATATACCTTGCCCTATAGTTTCAATTAAACCATTACCATCATTATTCAGTTTAATTTTTGAAGCAGCTTGAGCATCTGTCGGATTTACTGAAGATGTATCCCCAAAGAATCCCTTATAAGCATGAAGCGCAGCACTTGGCTTAACAAACAAGTTACCTGTATTTACATAACCTTGGTCTGTAACAGTAAGACCACCGTTGGCATTTCCAGTCGCGAATACTTTAAATATATCGTTCCATCCAGCCTGTGAAGTAGCTCTTTTAATTTCTATTTTCTCTCCAGTATTTATCATTAGTGAGCTTGGCTCCCATTTGCTTCCAAACCACCTAGAAGTTTGGAAGTTCGTACCTGGGTCTACGTTTGTATTTGCCTCATCGTTATCAAGTGGCCCCATACATCCATTTATATCCGCAGCATCAATTTGACCATCGCCATCGTTGTCTATACCATCTGAACACTGAGGTGTGTCACTACTTGCAGACTCATCATTGTCATTCCAATCGAAACAATTTTCATCATCCATATCCACAAGACCATCGCCATCGTTGTCATAACCATCGGAACACTGTGCCGGGTTACTGCTAGACTCATCATTATCTAGAGCATCATGACACTGAGCATCACTAAGGGTTGGATCATTTGGATTGTAATCAGTTTTTCCATCGCCATCGTTGTCTATACCATCATTACACTGGGGCTTGTTTGTGCTTGAACCTTCGTCATTGTCGTCATCACCGAAACAGTCAGGATCACCAAAACCAGGGTTTGAATTATAGTCTTTTAACCCGTCACCATCGTTATCAATACCATCACTACACTGAGGTAATATTTGCATCTCAAACATATCTTCTGGCCCAGAACATCCTGGGTCAGCATCTAGGAAATTACCGCCAATATTGTATCCAGCGTAGTCAGCAAAACCATTTCCATCGTTATCAATACCATCATTACATTGAGCAATAGGAGCAGATTCTGAGCCATTTGGCCCTGAACAATCTGGATCACCTCCACCATTGTTGGCATAGTCAGTAAATCCATCACCATCATTGTCTATACCGTCATTACATTCTCTAGATGACCGCCATTCTGCAAGACCATCTGCGTTTACAGCCGTGAGCACATCCCCAGGGTTAGGAGCTACATAGTTTTGGTTTTGTGTTTCACCTTTGTAAGAGAATAGACCATCAAGAACTGTATTACCATTATTAACCATGACATCCCCTCTATAAATCATAGTCATAGGAGTAGCTGCGGTTGCGGTTGAAAGATCTTCTACAAAATATGCTGCACCTTTGTTAAACAAGGTGTCATTATATGTGAAACCGTTGTCATCTACACGAAGACCCTGCCACCACGATGTGTTTATATTCAAGATAGGTATATTCAGAGTATTTTGGACTCTAGCATCTAGTAAATCTCCACCATAACCAGCTTTTCTCTTTGCAAAAACAGTTTTAGTTGCTGGACGCACTTTAAAGAATGGGTCATTACCACCACCAGCTTGAAGGCCTCCATCCACTGTAACAACATTATCTATGGGCTTTACACTCAAAAGATCATTTTGCTTCCAAGCTGCAGGAGTAACACTTTCATCCCAGTACAGAGTATCTCCCTCTTGATCTCCGTTTGGGGCAGTTAGATCATTCCAAGAGGTAATACAATCACCGTTGTTTGCTATAAAATCACCAATACCAGTAGACCCTATACAGAATCTTCTTGCGTATACTTCATCATCTGTAAATATCCCCTTTAATGAAAAAATATTATCTGACTCAATCCCAGCGATACTGCTTAAATATCCTGCAGGTGCACCAGAGAAATCTATTCCTGTTCCATCAATTTTGCTCTGAACTCCCGTTCCAATGTTAATAGGTTCTATGGCGTTATTAAAAGGGAATACATCTGTAGGTGCAGTCCAAGGTGTTTGAGCATGTGCACTAGGTGCAAAGACAAAAAGTAGGGCTATTAAAATCGACGTTATTTTTTTTGATAAATGATTCATATAGGTGATGTATATATTTTTATTAATAATTTAAATACTAACTTATATTTTACATTACTTTTCCTTATACAAACTGTTTATAAATTTAAAATGTGGAAAACTATTGACTTTTTAGGTAAGTATACTAGAATTAGTTTAAATGTTTTACGAAAAATAAATAGTATGAAAACTTTCATATACACTATTGCCCTCATTCTTTCGAGTATGTTGCTTTACACAAACTCTTTTTCTCAGCCATCCTGTAGCTTCCACTTAGACAGCGCAAATCTTGTTCAGGAATACCCCTGGACACCTGCAGACTTTTTGGATGTTTATGCAAAAGCCAGTGTTATAATACCCCAAGAATATCAAAATTATTCTTGGGTAATAGATCTGTCTGTAACAAATAGTAGTTTCACAGAAGATACTACCGGTTGGACAATAAACAATGAAGAGTGGTCAGGGGACACGGTAAGTTTTATATCTACAATACAGAATCTGTCTATATACTACCCCGGGGAAACAGAGCTTGCTGTTGGAGCTAAAGTTACTTGGATAGATTACTCAGACCCAAATAACCCAACACTTGTAGAAAAGACTTATTCTGATATGGTTATCGTCCAATTTGGAGGACTAGTTACGAGTAACACATCTACAATAAAGAAGCCTTTTGTCGCTTACCCAAATCCGACCACCGACAATCTCACGATTGATGGCCTAAGACTTGATGTGGATGATGAGATATCAATCTGCGACATGCAGGGCAAAGTTGTTCTAAGATCACATACAAGTGGTATGGAGAAGATTTCAATCTCACTCGATGAATTGAATTCTGGATTGTATGTTCTACGAACATCATCTGGTCAATCCATCAGGATTGAAAAAACTGGTTAGACTTATGTCTACCCCCAAGGACGGAACCAATTGGTTCCGTTTTTTAATTTCTCCCACAAACAAAAAACCACGATCTTTCGATCGTGGTTTTTTAATCTCTTGTCCTTTTAGAATTCTTCGAAGATTATATCTGGATTTGGTGTTCCAGGTGGATCAGGTGGTATCGGACAATTTACACTACCGTTAACGATAGTTACAGAATCCTCTATATCTGGTTGACCATTTACTGGATTTGGACAGCTTAGTGTATATGTGCCAGCAAGAACTTCTGGGAACAAATATGACGGATATGGCACAGCTGGAGATGTATTAAATGGAGCTGGTCCAGATATTGTACACAAACTATAGTCGGGAACTTGAGTAGAGTAAGCAAGCCATGTTGTGTCTCCCGCTGTCTGAACACATGACGGTGCATCTATGTTCACGCTGTGACTAACTGTTTGATAGGTTACCTCAATAATATTTGACCTTTTAAGAACAGGGTTGCTTGTACCTGGAATTGTAGAGTAGCAAGACATCTGGTAAAAAGTTGGGTCACTTGGAACCATCACAGGGCCAAAGGATTGAGTTAAGTTTTCGACTGACTGACCTGTGGCTATCGGTAACCCTATTGGTGTACCATCGTTGATGGCTTGAACACGATTTACTTCACAATTATTTAGGTTGTTATTTGTATCATAGCTATAATCTGTAGCTGACCACCAAGCTAAGCTTGTGTAGTAATTTCCGTCAGGGTTTAATTCAGCAGCATTTGGAACAGCAGACAGCTGTATTGGCTTTCTTGTAACAACAATATCCGCCCAAGACGTTTCAGTGTTTCCATCAAAATCTGTACAATCCAGTCCGTAGGTTACCGTTGTTTCGGTGTCACCTGCGCCGAAGATATCATTACTAAATCCAACAGTCTGGTAGGAACCACTTAGTGCCTGTGGAGCAAATTGCCATTGATCATCTATATCATCATTAAACCCAGGGTTGAAATATGGCTGACAGGAATCTACATTTGAGGCGTCCCAATAGAGCATTGTCTCTCCTTCAACGGAAACAGTGTCTGGATCTGCATAGAAATCAACAAAAGGAAGGTTTCCAACAACAACAGTAACATTGTGATACTCACCATTTGTACAATAAATGGAATAGGTTGTATTTTGACTTAAGGCGCCAGTATCAAAAGTAAGTGTTGGAGATAGTGAGGCAGTCATCCAATTTGTACCATTCTGTGGATCCGGCGAAGGAGGTTCCAAAGGAGAGCATGTCGTACCTGTTATTGACCAACTTAAAACACTACTATCTCCTTCATTAATAGATGAAGGATTTGCTTCAAATATAACCTCTGGATTAACAACAGCACTTAAAGGCTGAGTATGAAGAGCAATGTTTAACCAACCAATCAGATTTCCACCCCAGGCAGAACCAGTAATATCCCCAGAAACAGGATCGTACTCAACACCATAGGGATCACCACCATCAGTGACACCGCTCATACTTATACAACCATCCCAATAATCATTTGGACCAGTTGGAGCTACAATTGCTCTTGCCCAGCCACCAACAGGGATTGGATCATTTCCATTTACGGTACCCAGCTGTGGACCTGACCCACAAATATCAACACCTTCAAATGTCCCAACTACCGTAGGGTCAAAAGTTATCCAACCCAAATGATTTCCACCCGCCCATCCTTGGCCTGTGAACTTACCAAAGTTTGGTTGACCTTGAACTAGATCCACACTTGAACCAAAGTCTATGCAACTACTTGACCCATCTACACAATCATCTTGATCATCATGACTATTGAAAGAGACCCAACCAAAATTTGGCCCCCATGTAGCATAATCTTCATTCAATACTGGATTTGAAATCCCATCATAAATATTGTTTGCAGGTGAAGCAAATAGATTTTGACCAAAAGAAATCCCAAGTACAACAAGTACAAATGCAATTGTGATTATAAATGAATTTTTGTTCTCTTTAAAAATTGATTTTTGGGATTTTTTCATAATTTTATTGTGGCTGATTTAAGAAATCTTCTAAATCGGACTCCAGATTCTCATTTGGCTCATTTGAATTTAAGAAATCTTGTAATTCAGATAAGTTTTCCTCTGAAAGAGGCTGAGGTTCACCTTGCTCTTCTAGGATTCTCATTAACTCTTTCCTTTCTGATCTATTCAATGGATCAGTATCTGCATTCCCTACGTCTTTAATCTTATAGAAATATATCAGTAAAGCAGCAACAATAACAATTAGTACAATTGATGAAATAAGTATTATTTTTTTTGTTCTTGAGTTCATATTTAATTACTATTTTGGTTATCTATCGCTATTTGTTCAAGTAATTTCTGTCTTTGTTCTTCTGAAAGAGGAGTCTCTGGGCCTGACTGAGCCATCTGAATTAGAAGCTCTTGGGTCTGCTCTTCTGAAAGGGGGTTTGTTGGTTCTGATTGAGCTGCCTTTATCAAAATCTCTTGAATTTGCTCTTCGCTAAGTTTAGGAGTGTCGCTAGAATCATCTGAAATTCTAGATGAGCCATTAAACAAAACAAACGCAAGAGCAACAAGTACAACAATGGCAAGGATTGAAATAATTATTTGTTTTGTTTTGTGACTCATATATAAATAGTTTTTTAATATTACGGTTTAATAGTACCACCTATTTGTAACCTACACTTGTGGAAAATTGACGAATTGGTGAAAAAGAGCTAATATATGAAAATACTGTTCGCTGACAAAGCGGGCAATTTTAAATCCAGGAAGGCTTGGGTTTGGCAAGTTATTAAAAGAATTAAAATTAAATATCGAGTATACATATATATGTATGTATACAGATACAATTAAATATGTTGGATATAAAAGCATTGAATCTGGCTTTAGACCAGTTAGAAGAAGAAAGGCGAGTCCCAAAAGTAAAGATAGTAGAAGCTCTAGAACAGGCACTAGCTGCCGCATACCGAAAGGATTTTGGGAAACGACATCAAATTGTTAGATCAAAAATAGACCTAGAATCTGGAACAACAGAGTTCTGGCAAGTAAAGATAGTTGTCGATGAAACAACAGTCCGAATGCCAGAAGAAGGCGAAGAAGAGGAGGAGGAAACACGAAAGCCTTTTGGTAGAAGGGGTGAAACAGCTCCAGAGCCAGAAGAGGATGAAGAAGAAAAGCTTCCTCTGTATAATGAAGAGAAGCATATTTTCCTAAATGAGGCGGTTTTGATTAAAAAAGATGCCAAGGTTGGTGACGAACTAATCTTCTCTCTTGAAACAGAAGAGGACTTTGGAAGAGTTGCCGCTCAAACAGCTAAGCAAGTTATCATGCAAGGAATCCGAGAAGCAGAGCGAGAAAGCGTTGTTTCTGAGTACGGAGACAAAGAAGGAACAGTTGTAAATGGAGTTGTTCAGAAAATTGACCGAGGAAATGTAATCGTAGAATTTGGACGAGCAACAGGTATGCTCCCAAAGAAAGAGCAGATTCCAGGAGAATTCTATAAGCAAGGAGCTCGAATCAAGGCTTACCTTTACTCAGTTGAAGAAGGTCCAAGAGGTGTAAACCTTTGGTTGTCACGAACTCACCCTAAATTCCTACTTGAACTTTTTGCTATTGAAGCACCTGAAGTTGCAAACGGAGTAGTAGAACTAAAGGCTATCGCAAGAGAGCCAGGAGCAAGATCAAAGGTGGCTGTCTGGTCAAATGATGAAAGCATTGACCCTATTGGATCACTTGTAGGTCAGAGAGGTGTTCGAGTTACTACAGTTATGAACGAGCTTGGTGGAGAAAAGATCGACATCATCGAATGGGCAGAGAATCCTGCAGACTTTGTAGCTGCCAGCCTATCGCCAGCAAAAGTGATTGATATAACTATAAATGAAGAAGAGAAATCAGCTGTAGTAGAAGTGGCAGAAGACCAGCTTTCACTAGCTATCGGTAAAGGAGGTCAAAATGTACGACTTGCCCACCGCCTAACAGGATGGAAAATTGATATCAAAGGTATCCAAGGTGAAGAAGTTGTTTCTCCAGCTGGGGAGGTTTCAGCTGATGAAGAAAAAATATCAGAAGATGGTGAAGAAGATTACGGATCACTAGCAGACCTAAAAGGTGACGTTGCTGATACTCAAGATGAAACAGCTGAAGAAGAGAAAAAAGAAGAAGCTACTGATGAAGAGGCGTAATAATTACAAACACTAAAAAATATAAAACAAATGAACCTTTGGCACGAAATATCTAGAGGAAGTTCCTCAGAAAGAATAAACGTAATTATAGAAATACCAAAAAACTCACCAAACAAATACGAGATAGATAAGAAAACTGGACTAATCGCTCTTGACCGAGCAAACTACAGTTCAGCAGCATATCCTTTTGATTACGGTTTTGTTCCACAAACTCTTTGGGAGGACAATGACCCGCTTGATGTTGTAGTTTTGACCACATACCCATTAGCCCCAGGAATTCTAGTAAAGGCTAGACCTGTAGCAGTTATGAAAATGATTGATGATGGAGAGTCAGATTACAAAGTGATCGCTGTCCCTGTAGATGACAGAAGGTGGGATGATATTCAGGATCTAGAAGACATCAACAAACATAATCTAAAAGAATACAAGCACTTTTTTGAAACTTACAAAGCTTTGAAAAGTGACGGAACAGAAGTAGAAGTAACTATCCCAGAAATTAGTGGAAAAAAGGAAGCAATAGAAGCAATTGAGAAGTCGGTAAGACTATATGAAGAAAAGTACGGAAAGGTCGAAGCTGACTCATAAACAAAAAACCCTCAATAGGGGGTTTTTTGTTTTTATTGACAATATGAATATTTTAAAGTAAAAATAGATAAACAATTAAATATGACTCATGCAAAAGACTACTTTTAACATTTGGATTATTCCAGACTTAGAGAAAATTGCAGTTAGAGTAAAATCCAGAACAACACTTATAAATTTTAAAGAGATTGTCTATTTAAAATCTAGAAGAGATTTTATTGAGGTAATGACAGTAAGTCTATTTTTAAAAGGGTTCCCTGGCACACAAGCTCGATGCACAATGAGCATGATGGAGTTGTATCTTGAAGAATTTGCAGATTTTACAAGAAAAAGATCTGCTGGAGACCCTGAGCCATTCATCAAGGTTAGAAGAGGCCTTCTAATAAACAAGAATATGATTACTTCGATGAATGAACATGGAAACCAAACAGGCGAGGTTTTTCAGACAGTTCAAGATGCAATTAATTTAAAAAGCAGGGAGATTGGTCATAATATCTCAAATGGTCAATACCCAAGCGTATTCAAGATTTTAGATACAGAGAGCAAATCACTTGAATCTGTTCTCTAAAAAGTCCTCAAATGGGCTTTTTTTTATTTTGTAATATATAGACCTATTCCACGTCATATATAGCGCAGATGGAGTTTGTCGACACCATCATTTACATTACAAACAATTACGGTATATAATTAAATTACCGATATTATAAACATAAATATAAAAAATGAAATCAAAAACAACCACACAATCAATTACTTTTATACTTTTAGCTGGATTCCTTCTTGGAGCTATTCCAGCTTTTGCTCAGGCAGACTATGATAGAGATGATGCCGCACGACCAACTCTATTTAATGAAAATGATTTTGAAGATCGAGATGAGTACAAACCATCCGTAATGCCGATTAAAGCTAACTTTCCAGCTTATAGAGCTGAATCTAAAGAGGATAGAATTGAGGTATTAGAAAGAATCAAAGATGGAAGAAGTGAGATTGAAGATATCCGAAATGAAGCAAAGGCTGATATTGCAACCTTCCGAGCAGAAACAAAAGAAGCTCTTGAGAATGCAGAGACAAGAGAAGATAGAAAAGCTATTCTAGAAGAAGCAAAAATTGAAACAAAAAATAATAAAATTGAGATTCGAGAACTTACATCAGAGAAAAAAGCAGAAATTAGAAGTTCTCAAAAATTCCTTTTTGCAAAACAATTTGTATTAATACATGCAAAGCTTCAAAGAGCTGTAGAAGGTATCGAAAACAGAATGATCAAAATGTCAGAGGATGGTATGGATATTAGCAAGGCTGAGTCACTAGTTGCCGAAGCAAAGTTAAACCTGGGTTCCGCAGGAGACATTATGGAGAAAATGAAGTCTCTTCTTGATTCAAGACCTGAAACAAAAGAAGCTTCTGAAGCATTGCGAACAGAAATAAAAGCTTTAGCTGAGGATTTAAAAGGCTCACTTAGATCAGCTCATGGAAATCTTAAAGAGGCTGTAAATGTTTTACGAGAGCTGAAAAATTAATAATATATAACTCTTAATAATCTAGGTCGCTTATAAAAATAAAATTTTAAACTATGGAAGAACAAAAACAACAATCAAGCGGAGCTCTAATAGGCTCAATCATTATAGTTATAATCTTGGTGATAGGAGGTATCTATTTTGCAAAGCAAGCAGGTGAAACTATTGCGCCGGCTGGATCTGAAATAAGCCAAGTGCTAAATGAAGATGCAGAAGTACTAGGTATTCAAGAGGGACAACCTTCAGACAATCTATCAGATATTAATGAAGATCTAGAAGGAATAAACTTAGATGAGTTAAGCGTAGACCTAGAAACACTAGATTTATAATATTTTTAAAAAGCCAACCTCAAGAGAGGTCGGCTTTTTATTTTTGACAAACTTAACTCAAAAAAGTAGACTAGTCTTCATGGATATAGAAATAAACAAACTAGAAAATAAGATGCTGGAAATTAAAGGGGAAATCCCAACAGAAATCTTTGAAAGCTATAGAGAAAAGGCGCTAGCTAGACTAGGTGCTGAAATGGAAATTGATGGCTTTAGAAAAGGAAAAGCTCCAGCTCATATGATTGAGCAAAAAATAGGAGAAGACAACCTTCTTAGAGAGATGGCAGAAATGGCTTTAGCTAAAGCTTATCCTGAAATCCTAGAAGAAAAAAAGATTGATGCTATAGGTCAACCATTAGTATCTCTGACAAAGCTTGCAAAAGGAAACCCTCTTGGTTTCTCAGTCAAAACAGCTGTTATGCCAGAAATAAATCTTCCAGACTATAAGAAGATTGCAAAAGATGAAAAGAAGGTTGAGAAAGTTGAAGTTTCTGATAAGGAAGCTGATGAAGCACTTCTTCAAGTTCGAAAGATGAGAGCTCACCAGAAAATGCATGACAAAGGTGTCGAACATGACGATCATAATCATGAAAATATAAAGGAAGAGGATCTACCAGAAATAACAAATGAAACAGCAAAGGAGTTTGGCCCATTTGAAAATGTTGCAGATCTTAAAAAGGCTGTAAAGGAAAATCTTGAAGCAGACAAAACTAGACAGGCCCAAGAAAAAATCAGGATTGCTATACTAGAAAAGATTCTAGAAAAAACAGAAGCGGATATCCCTGATCTACTAATCGAAATTGAGACAGAGAACATGTTATCTAGGCTTACTCATGATTTAAAGAACATGGGATCAGATAAAGAAACATACTTGAAGAATGTTGGAAAATCAGAAGCAGTTCTCCGAAGCGAGTGGAGAGAGGAAGCTGCAAGGAGAGCGAAGTTACAACTTGTGATTGAAAAAATTGCAAAAATTGAAAATATTGAAGCCGACAAAGAAATGTTGGAGCTTGAAGTAAAAAAAGTATCAGAAGCTTATCCAGATACAAATGAAATGAGAGCTAGGCAATATTTAGAAGTAACACTTAGAAATGAAAAAGTCTTCCAGTTTCTGGAAAGTTTAGCTAAATAAAAAAGAGCGGCCAATTGGCCGCTCTTTTGGTACTTCAATACGAATCCTCAATAACTAACATTGTCTGAGCTTTGAGGCTATAGACCCTAAGTCGAGTTATCGAATATTCAAATTCATCTCTTGGAACTCTTTCGTCATGGAAAGAAAGAAATTTCTTAACATTTTCAATCAAACCAACTATTTCTTTTTTCTCACTTTTACCAAATAGACTTAAAAGCTTTTCCTCGTGTTTACCAAGAATTACTATTTGATTAACGGCTTCAGAAAGACTCTTGTTTAAGATTGATTTTATTCTTTTAGGAAGATCCTTGCGGGTCTCCCCTGTTGAGATTCCTAAATGTTTTGGTGTAAAATTACTACCTGAATTTTTTATAAAGGGAGATAGGTTTTCCCTGCTCTTTAGATATAAAATAATTTTTCTTTCAACATCTACAAGCAACTCATCTATTTTCTGAAACTCTTCATTAAGTATAATATCCTTCATATCTAGAATTTTTGTTTAATAACATAATACGATTAATTAAACATAAGTCAAACAAAAAGGCCCGCCGCACTGGCAGGCCTTTATCATAATATTGTGTCTTTCCTAGAAAACAACACTTGTAACAAGAAATGATGGATTCCAATCACTGCCAGTGGCAGTGATATACAAGGCAACATTCTCAGCTCCATTTTCAGAAGCAAGATCTTGAATGTCTTGAAGTAGATATCCTCCACCTCCATTGATGGAGCCTTGGATGGCGATACCATCAATTGTCACCATCTGGATTTGATTATAGTGGTATGGATACGCAGTCAACCAAACTTTAGCTGATCCTCCAACACAGACAACCTCGCAAGGTCCCGTCTGATTAGTTGTTCCATTATTCCCAGTTCCACTATTCCCCGTACCATCATCATAACCACCGCAAGTGTTGCAGTCATCATAATGTGGGTAGTACAAGTACCCTTGTGGGTACAGGTGATTTCCATCACACTCGTAATAGAAACATTTGTTCCAGTCCCACAGATGTGGAGCTTTTTTACAGCTTTCCATTGTTGCTACAAATGCAGCAATACTCAATAATATTAAAATGTGCTTTTTCATAACCTAAGTTTTTGTGGTTTTTTGTTTAGATAAATTATAGCACAGTTAATATCTATTTGTCAAGCATTATAAGCACTCTATCCCCTAGTATTTTCAGGGTATTTTGGTATATTAGGGTTACTTTTATAGATTTAAACCAATAAAAACTATGTTAATCCCAACAGTTATAGAAAAATCACAATTCGGAGAAAGAGCTTATGATATATATTCTAGGCTATTAAACGAGCGAATCATCTTCCTAGGAGGACCTATTGATGATCATGTAGCAAATGTCATCATTGCCCAGCTTTTGTTCCTAGAATCAGAAGACTCAAAGAAAGATATTTACCTATATATCAACTCTCCAGGAGGTCATGTTACAGCTGGAATGGCCATCTTAGATACAATGAATCATATCAAACCAGATGTTGCTACAGTTTGTGTTGGAGTTGCTGCTTCTATGGGGGCACTTCTCCTATCTGCTGGAGAAAAAGGGAAAAGATTTGTTCTCCCAAACTCAGAAGTAATGATCCACCAACCACTAGGTGGTGTATCAGGCCAAGCCTCAGATATCGAGATCACAGCAAGAAACATAATTAAGACTCGAGAGAAATTAAACAAAATACTCGCAGACAACACAGGGCAAAAAGTAGATAAGATTGCAAAAGACGTAGATAGAGACTTCTGGATGGACTCAGCAGAGTCAGTAAAGTATGGAATTGTAGATAAGATAATGAAAAAGACAAAAAAATAACATCAAAGAAAACACCCCTTGGGTGTTTTTTTTGATGTTATTTTTTTCTTTTAGCCTGCTCTCTTGCGTATTCTCTCATGTCTTCATGTTCATCATCTTCATCCACAATCTCCCTTCCAATTATTTCTTCAAGAATATCCTCAAGGGAAACAACTCCAACAAAAGCACCAAACTCATTTTTTACAAAAACAATATGCCTATGCTCATTTAGCATTTTATTTTTAAGGACATCAAGTTTTATCATTTCTGAAACCGTAATCATATTTCTGTCTACTGTTTTAGTAATAGTTTTTCCTTTGTACCCCACAAGATCACGAACATGAATAAAGCCGGTAAGATTGTCTGGACTGTCTTTATATACAGGTATTCTAGAAAATCCATTTTCTCGAATTGTCTGCAAAAGCTCATCGGTAACCTCAGAAGATTCCTCTACTGAGTAGACCACTGTCTCTGGAGTCATAATATCTCTAGCCAACTTATCAGAAAATGAAAGTGCTCCAATAATAATTCTCTCCTCATCTAAGTCTAATGCCGAGTTTGGAGAGTCTTCATGCTCAGCAACTATTCTCATAAGTTCTTTCTTTGAATATACCGTCTGCAATTCTTCACCCAGAAACTTATCCAAGACCCAAGAGATTGGCTTTGTTATTGGGTATAGAATAAAAAGTAAAAATCTAACTACGGGAGCTGTTTTAGCTCCAAAAGATAATGCATGTCTTGAAATTACAGCCTGAGGAATAATCTCACCAAAAAGAAATATTAGTGTTGTAGATATGATCCCAGCTATAACACCTCCAGCAATCCCGCCAAGAAAAATAGCAAGTATAGAGTTTACAGCTACATTCCCAAGAAGAAGTGCTGTTAGAAGCTCGTTCCCCTTTCTTCGAATAGGATAGACTTTTTTAGCATCTAGATTCCCCAGCTCTAGCTTTCTTTTTAGCTCAAAAGTATCAAGTCCCATAAGACCAAGAGTAAGTCCGGAAAAGAGAGCGGAAAAGGCTATAAGTATGATTACAATAAGGTAAGTCACTATGCGATGGATTATAGTACAAAAAATATATTTTACAATAGACACTAGCTCCAAATCACTACCTCTGCTATACTTTGATTGTTATCAGATTTTAAACAGTCCCGATTGATAGATACAGAAAATTGACCGCTAAATTATGAAAAACACCTTCCAAATGAGAATTTTTCTAAAATTAAACACTGACTAAATTAACCGTATCTTCAAGCGGGCATTAACCGCTTATGAGTATAAAAGTAATAATTTTACTAGCAGCCGCATTCCTAGCAGGGGGTGTTGGTGGTTTTGCGCTTCGATACCTATTAACTATAGGTAAGAGAGGTTCAATGGAGCTAGAAATAAAGCAAAAAATTGTTGAGGCAAAAGAAGAGGCTTCAAGAATTATGGACGAGGCGAAGAAAAAAGCCGAGATTCGAGAAACAGAACTGCGAAAGGAAGAGAAAGAAAAAGAAGGAGAATTTAAAAAGACAGAAGATAGATTTATTAAAAAAGAGGAGCTTCTAGATGCAAGACAGATTGAGCTTGATAAGGAGGAAGAGGAAATCAAACACAAGAAATCAGAACTCTCTGAAAAACAAGAGGAAATTCTAAAACTGGAATCTCAAAAACAGGACGAGCTTGCTAAAATTGCAAAGAAAACGAAAGAAGAGGCCTTGGAAGATCTTATAATTTCTATTGAAAAAGAGAGTAGCGATGATCTCCTTGTTCGAACCCAAAAACTCGAACTTGCAAACAAAGAAAAACTAGATGCTAGAGCACGAGATATTTTGACTATGTCTATTCAGAGAATGGCAAATGCAAACGTTTCAGACATTATGGTCACAAACGTTTCCATTCCTTCAGATGAAGTTAAGGGAAAGATTATAGGAAAAGAAGGGCGAAATATTCGGGCATTTGAAAGAGCTGCTGGTGTAGAGCTGATTGTAGATGACACACCTGGGATAGTTGTTATTTCAGCATTTGACCCAGTACGAAGACAAGTTGCACGAGTGGCACTTGAAAATCTAATTCTAGATGGAAGGATCCAACCAGCAAAAATAGAAGAGGTTGTGAAGAAGGCTCAAGAAGAGATCAACCAAATAATTAAACAAAAAGGAGAAGAAGCTGTGTACGAACTTGGTATTTACAACTTCGATCCACGAATTGTAGCCATATTAGGGAGACTATACTTCCGAACAAGCTACGGTCAAAATGTTCTTCAGCACTCAGTAGAAATGGCACACATTGCAGCTATGATTGCAGAAGAGCTTGGAGCAGATGTTGCGGTAGCAAAAGCTGGAGCACTTGTACATGATATTGGAAAAGCCTTAACACATGAGGTCCAAGGATCCCATGTAGATATTGGAATGAGAATTCTTACAAAGTTTGGGGCAGACAAGTCAGTAATTGACGCTATGAAAAGTCACCACGATGAGTATCCATATGAAACAATAGAAGCTCACATTGTTCAAACAGCGGATGCCATCTCAGGTGGTCGCCCTGGAGCGCGACGAGACTCAGTCGAGAACTATCTGAAACGACTTGAAGAGCTTGAGAAGATTGCAACAGACCAAAGAGGGGTTGAAAAAGCCTATGCCCTATCAGCTGGACGTGAAATCCGAGTTTTCGTAACCCCAGAAAACGTTTCTGATATTGAAGCCAAAGAAGCTGCTCGAGAAATCGCAAAGAAAATTGAAGCACAGCTAAAGTATCCTGGAGAAATCAAGGTTGTAGTTATCCGAGAAAACAGAGTTATAGAGATTGCTAGATAAATAAGTAGGAAACAAAAAGCATCCTAACTTATTTGTTGGGGTGTTTTTTATTTGCTTGACAAATAATTTATCTGTGATAAGTTACAAATACGACTAAATGTCGTGATTAATGTTTAAAAAATATTATGAAAAAAATAAACGCAAACAAGAATACAGAGAATACATATCCAGTGTTTGGGCTTATTTCAACACGTAATTGTTTTTGGCATGATGTCACAGCATTTAATTTCTCTTAATTCTAAGAATACCAATTAAATTCCTTACATCTTGCCCAAAACAGCAAGGTGAGCTCTTTAAAATTAAATAAAAACAAACGAAAACCTTTAAAAAAGAAAGAATGAAAATAAAGGATTATTTGGACAGGATGCGAGAGTCGCTAGATGTCTACAGTTGGGTATTTAAAAATACCGTACCAAAAATCAGCCGCAAACATTTGCGGAAAATGGCAATACCTATGTTTTTCTATGAAGCATGCGGGGTTGGCATACCTCTTTGCCTAGGATTCATTATTGATTCATTAACCCAAAAGGATGCACAATCTGTGTACCTACTATCTGGGGGAGTGTTTCTACTTATGATAATCCGAGTATTCTTACACCGGAAGTATATGGTGGAAAGAGAGTATGTAAAGGGGTACAACGAAAGTGCTCTAAATGGATTCATTACAGAAGGTCTGTATGAGAAATCTATAGGTCAACACACGAAATTCAAAAAGGAGTTGAGTCAGTCAAGTATGAACAGGGCGAGAATGTCTATACGATTTCTCACAAGCCTCATGCTTTTTGAAGGAATTACTTCCTCTTATGGGTTACTGATTAGTTTCTGTTTCATTTGGTTTATAGCGCCTGTTGCTGGAGCAATCCTTACACTAGCGCTAATAGTGTACCTTCTCGGATCTTTGTTTCTAAACAAAAGGGTCGTAGATGAATACACACCAATTGATGATTCGTTTAAGAATTACAATGACAAGCTTGAAGAGTCTTGGGACAAATCAATTCGGATTCTTTCCTTAGGAAAGGGTTCAGATGTTGCAAAAATTCTTCATAGTCAATACGAGGAGGTGAATAATCGTTCTCGTGCATTCTGGATAAGCTTTATCAATGATATTGCCTTCAAGGATCTCGCAAATGTTTTCGCACTTATGCTGGTATTCGGATATTACATTTACACAAACCTTCATGGATCAGGTGATTCAGCAAAGTCAGTTGGCTTTCTGTTCCCTCTTTTCTCATGGTCATGGAATGTAGTAAATAATATCTGGAGAATTGGCCATATTGAGCATGAGTTCAATTGGAATCTGCCCATGGTTAGAAAACTAAAGGATGCTTTGGATATAAAACCAGACATCTTTGATAATGATCCAAAAATCTTAGCATTTAGTGAGACACCGGCAATCTCTTTTGAAAATGTGACATTTAACCATGTGAAAGAAAACACGAACAAAGCAACGATCAGAGATCTCAGCTTTACAATCAATCCAGGAGAAAAAGTAGCTCTAATAGGATCAAGTGGCGCAGGGAAAACAACTCTTGCAAAACTTCTCCAAAGAGCCTACGACCCTCATGGAGGAAGGATTGTGGTAAATAATCACAATCTAAAAGATGTGTCTCTGGAAGCATGGAGAAGTGTCTTAGGGGAAATTCCTCAAGACATAGAAATCTTCGAAGGAACACTTCGCGACAATCTTCTAGCTGCAGTGCATAGCGACCAACACCACCTTTACACAGACGAAATTCTGCAAAAGACAATGGATAGGTTCGTTATTGATTTCTGCAAAGAAGAAGGGCTTGATACAAAAATTGGTCCAGAGGGGGTAGACCTTTCTGGGGGCCAAAAGCAACGAGTAGCCATTGCGCAAATTGCTCTTAAAAATGAGTCTTGTGTCTACATCATAGACGAGGCAACATCAAGCCTTGATAATTCAACAGAAAAAATCGTCCACGATGGTTTTGTTGATCTCCTAGATGGGAACGCTAGTGCTTTGGTGGTAGCTCATAAACTATCTACTGTTCGTGACTTGTGTAACAAATTTATCATCTTGCGAAAGCTACATGACACACCTGAGGGTGAATCTCAAATAGAGGCACAAGGGGGTTCGTTTGAAGAAATATTTGATCAATCTCCAACATTACAGAGATTGATGGCTGAAGGAGGTCTTTCTTTAAAAGAAAATCCCCTTACAGCTTAAATAATTAAGCCGCCCAGTTTCTGGGCGGCTTTTTAATACAAAAAGAAAAAAGCTTGCGAACTGCAAGCTTCTCAAATATCTATACATCTAGCCAATGACTAGGTTTTCTTTCCTCCACCTTTAGACCTGTACAAGTGTCTTAAAAAGAGAAAAATTACAAAGTAACCAATGAATGGGATTACAATATTCTGCTCAAACTCTTTTAAGCCTAAGATAAAATTATGTCGTAAGTCAGCAGAAAAGATCATAACGACACAAAATGCAGAGACAAAAGTTAATATTATCCTTGTTTTGGTGCTAAAGAAAAATTCCATAAATTCGTCAAATCGATTCATTTTTGTTGGTTTTGGTTATGAAAACCAACGACAATCGCGAGCTTTTATAACCAAACCAACTTTATTTAATGTTCATTTATAATATTTATTATAGCACAATAAATGCAAAGTTGTCAATATAAATAAAAAACACCAGCACAAGCTGATGTCTTTGGATATCCCCCATTAATCTTCATCAAGTAAAGTATGAACTCCTGAATTTTTTGACGAAAAACAAGCAAATTCATCCTTATCAAACGGCTCAGGGCAAAACTCTGTCCTGTCAAATGAGATTGAACCTTTTTGATTAAAATCCTTTTGTTTTAAGGGTTTCCAGCTGGATCCATCCTCAAAAGTCATATCAATATCAAGATCTCGTCTTATTATAAACTCCACCCGACTTAGACAGAGCTGTTCAAAGATATGAGGCTTGTTCTTCACACTTACCCCTTCTTGATAATGATTCAAAAGAAACCTTTTAAGTTCAACCAGTGAATCCTCTTCATCAAGATCTCTTAGCATATCAAAATGCACCTTTAACGGGATTTCTATCTCTTCTGGAACAAAACTATTGTGCCTCCAGACAGAAATTAAATATGTCTCCTTGATCTTCAATGGTTCTTTCACTTGAATACTCTGTCCATTAACCATATTTAATTATTTAGATTCTAAGTCAAATTACAATAATTAGTTAAAAAGTCAAGCTGTGTTCAGGTTGCATGAAAAATACGTTGATATATAATGGTTTCTGAAGCAATGAGTATTTTTCTACTTGTTGCTCATGATAAATCAAAGCTTTGGTCGAAAAGTTATCAGTTAAGTACGGCGTTTTAGACGTCAGACATAAACTATGAACAAAGCATCACTAGTAGAGATGGTTCACGAAAAACTAGGAGGAACAAAAGTTCAAGCTGAAGAAGTTGTAAATGGTATCTTTGATGCTATTACAGGTTCTATGAAGGCTGGAAACGATGTATCTATCGCTGGATTCGGTATCTTCGCCTCAAAACGGCAAGCTGCAAGAACTGCTCGAAACCCACGAACAGGAGAAGCTGTTCAAGTACCAGCAAAGAACGCACCAAAATTCAAGGCTGCTAAAGCATTGAAGGACGCTCTTAACTAGTACTCAATCTTTTGTATACAAAAGATTACAGGTAGTCGAAAGATTGCCACCTTACAAAAAGACCGCTGTGAAGCGTTCTTTTTGTTTATCTGAAGCTTGCCGTTGTTTCTATTTTTTGATAAGATACATCTCGTTATAAGAACGCCTGGGGGTGTAGTATAACGGCTCATTATGCCTGCCTTCCAAGCAGGAGATCGGGGTTCGATTCCCCGCACCCTCACCACGTCGAGCGCTAGTTCAAGCGCTCGAGAAGCAATTAATCTAAGGTTAAAAATCAAGTATGAGAATAAAGACCATCTCTTATGATTTCATTTTTAATATACAAGTACGGCTATGTGTGCTATTAAGAAAATAAAGAGAAATTATTTCACTAGCTAAGTTATAATAAACAGAATAAATAGCCCTGGAAATGCTATTGCTAAGGTAAATTAATGTTGGTATAGTAGTTTGATATATGACATTTTCGTATTTGAAAAAAAACATACTTATTCCAATATCAGTACTTCTTTTTTTAGGCTTTTTCTGGTATACCTCTTTTGCTGGAAATACGCATTTTAGTGTTCACGATGCCAACAGACAACATCAGCAAGTCGTCCAGCATATTAATTGTGGATCATCTTCGAGCTCTGACTGCCCTACGCATTATAATCAGGCAATAATTGCCATAATACCAAATACACAAAAGATTAACCAAGAGATAAACAAGACCTCTGACACAAATCCTGTTTTTCTATCCACAAACCATTATGATGGTCTTGTAAGTAACTTAGGTAAACAATCCATCTTCTACCAAGACTCTTTTCTAGATATAACTCTTAACCTCAATTGGCCTGTTGGCTTAGCACGATCTCATCTCTCATAAATTCTATATATTTAAAGCGTTTTTAAATAACGCTCTTTAATCGTTTTTACTTAACCTAATTTACTTAATAACTATATGGAAAAAATAAACATACCGATGGCGATCATTCTCAGCGCTGTCATTATCAGTATCGGTCTTGGGATAGGTTTCTCAAGCTCAAAAATGGATGGAGATAGCTCAAGCTTCGCAGAGCAGCTCGAAGAGTACCAACAAGAACAGCAAGAAGCTCAGCTCGAGGCACAACGCCAAGAAGAAGAGGAAGCTAAAAAGCTCATCGAAAACGTTAATCCAATTAGCGAAGAAGATCACGTTCGCGGAAACATGGACGCATCTATTACTGTGTATGAATACTCTGACTACGAGTGTCCGTTCTGTAAGCGTTTTCACACAACAATGAAGGAGGTGCTTGAAAAGTACCCGGACGACGTAAACTGGGTCTATCGCCACGCACCTCTTGAAAGCCTTCATCCGGTAAAAGCAAAGCGTGAAGCAGTTGCTGCTGAATGCGCAGCGGAGCTTGGTGGGAATGATGCATTCTGGAAGTTCTCTGATCGTTTCTTCGAACTAACACCATCAAATAACCGAACAGAGCTCGAAACCGTATTCCCACAAATTGTAAAAGAAATAGGGCTTAATCAAACTCAATTCAATGAGTGTCTTGAAAGTGGTCGATATGATGAAAAGATTGCATCTGATCTAGAAAACTTCATGGAAACAGGAGGCCGAGGAACCCCATGGAGCATATTGGTAACTGAGTCAGGAGAAAAATTCCCAATCAATGGAGCTCAACCAGCGGAAGCAATTAATCAGATTATTGAAGCCGCAATTAAATAACACTAGTTAGAATATAAGAAAAAAATTATGAATATAAAACAACAATCTCATCAGTCAAAAAAAGAACGCAAGGAGGAACGAAAAAAAGAAAAAGAGGTGGAACAAACACGCAAAATACAAACAAGAAAGACAAAAAATTTTTTAACAAGAACCTTGGTTATATTGGCAATCCTTGCTTCTGGCTTTGGGCTCTGGCGATTGTCTCAGCAAACAACCGCACCCCTTTCCAGTGCTGATTCTGCAGATATACTGCAAATAAAAGATAACGATTGGGTAAAGGGTAACCCAAACTCTACCGTTACACTTATAGAATACCTTGATTTTGAATGTGAAGCGTGTGGAGCGTACTACCCACTTGTTAAGCAGCTTTCAGAAGAATATATCGATGACATTTTATTTGTCTCTCGATACTTTCCTCTGCCTGGGCATAGAAACAGTATGACGTCAGCTCTTGCTATAGAAGCTGCAGGAAAACAAGGAAAGTACTGGGAAATGCACGATCTATTGTTTGAAGAACAGCAAAATTGGGGTGAGCGCCCTTCAGCAGAGCCATCTATCTTTGAAGGATACGCGGAGCGACTAGGTCTAGATATGGAACGTTTTAAACAAGACGTAAACTCACAAGAGGCCAAGGATCGTGTAGAAGAAGACAGGAACGCAGGTGTTAATCTCGGCGTTAATGGAACACCAAGCTTCTTTCTGAATGGTGAGAAGATCGATAACCCAAGAGGATATGAGGCATTTAAATCATTATTAGAAAATTCACTGAATCAATAATATGTCTCCACTTGTTACAACAATTCATCAAATACTTTCAGTTCTAACTATTGTTGGTCAAATTACTATAGTTACGCTGATTGTATTAATGATCATCTCTCAAAAAAAACGACTCTCAATTTTTGAGCTTGTGGCTAGTTACTCATTTCCGATGTCTTTTATTGTCGCTCTCATTGCCATGTCTGGAAGTCTCTTTTATTCAGGTGTTGCCGGGTTCACCCCCTGCACATTATGTTGGTATCAAAGGATACTAATGTATCCACATGTCATTCTCTTAGGAGTGGCCCTATGGAAGGAGGATAAAAGAATAATGGACTATCTGATCGCTTTATCTACCCTAGGGGTATTTGTCTCTGGATACCACTATCTTTTACAGATCGGAATACTGGCACCTCTGCCATGTTCTGCTATAGGGTATTCCGTTTCTTGCACAAAGACTTTTGTGATGAGTCTCGGATACATTACGATTCCTATGATGTCATTAACTGCATTCCTTCTTATTGTTACTTTTATGGTTACAAAAAAATTATCAAATAACCGTAAGTTAAATACTCAATAGATTATGAACAAACGTGTGAAGTATATTTTAATTAGTGTCTGCACCATGCCATTGATGGGCATAGTGTTTGTCGCTCTTCATTATCCAAATAATCCAGAAACTTCCCTTGAAACAAAAGAGTCGATAGAAATTAAAATTCAAGCAGGTGATACATTTTCAGAAATTATGGAAGATTTTAATGTCTCAACCTCAGAACAATCCTCTGTGCTATCTGCAGCACAAAATGTGTTTGATTTTACAAAACTTCAGACCGGTAAACTTATGCATATAGTCTTTGCACAAGAAGCTCTGGCTTCGATTGATTACGACATATCTGCCGAGAAAAAAATCATAGTAGAAAAAAAAGCTAATGGCTTTGAAGCAAGAGAAAGTAGTGTTGAATACGACATCACAGAAGTTGAACATCAGGTCACAATTGAATCCTCTTTGTTTGCTGACGGAGCAAGTGTTGGCTTATCCGACAAAACCCTTATTGAGTTGGCTAAAATATTTGCTTGGGATATTGACTTCACAACCAGTATTCAAACAGGAGATAGTTTTAGTGTGGTTTATGAACATCGATACCGCGATGGAGAGTTTATTGGTGCTGGAGATATCCTTGCTGCTCGATTTACCAACAAAAGCAAAGACTTCTATGCATATATGATTGAGAATAAGGATGAGAAAGAATATTATAATGAAGAAGGGTTCTCAAAAGAGCTCTCCCTCTTAAAAACACCACTTAATTATTCTCGTGTTTCTTCTAAGTTTAGCTTTAAAAGAAGAAACCCCGTCACAGGTGATGTGGGGAGTCATAAAGCGGTTGATTTGACAGCGTTGAAAGGAACACCTATTAAGTCGGTTGGTGACGGCGTCGTAGAATACGCAGGATGGAATGGCGGATATGGTAACTATATAAAAATTAAACATAGCGGAGGGTTTATTTCAGCGTATGCACACCTATCATCTATTGATTCAAAAATTAAAAAGGGGGCACGAGTTGCCCAAGGTCAATTAATTGGAAGGGTTGGTTCAACAGGTAGGTCAACAGGACCACATCTGCATTACGAAGTCTATAAGAATGGAAATCCAGTTGATCCATTTAACTTAGATATTTCTCCTAGTGAAGAAATAGCAGAAGAACTAAGAACAAGGTTTGAGAGCGTGAAGAGCAATTACGAAACAAGGATCAAAACTTAGTATTATTAGGTTTTTATTCATACTGGTGAACCAGAACATGAACAATTCCTTGCCTACGTTGCTGAGCTTAAAAAAGATTGATTAAATATTATGCCAAATACAAAAAACAAAAACAAAGAAACCGTCAGTGTGTGTAGCCACTGCGAACCTTCTGAAAACAATAGCGAGGATTCGACTCCATACATCAATATAGACTGGAAAAAACTCCTTACTTGGATCGCAGGAATTTCTGTTGTTACTGGGTTTTTTTTGGGTCTTTTAAACTTTAATACAACCATAGTCACGACAGCCTACTATATCGCTATACTTTCCGGGGGTGTATATGTGATAAAAGGAGCGTGGCGCGGATTGATGAAACAGAGATTTCTTAATATTGATTTTCTTGTTGTGATTGCATCACTTGGAGCTGTGTATCTTGGAGAGATACCAGAAGCTGCGGCTGTGATCTTTTTCTTCTCACTTGCAGAGGCTTTTGAAGATTATGGGATCAATAGGTCGCGCAGGGCACTGCAGGGTCTTCTTGATAAATCACCACAGACAGCAACGCTTCTTGACGGGAGTATTGTTTCCGTAGATCAAGTTACGATCGGGCAGAACGTGCAAGTAAAGCCGGGAGAGATTGTGCCACTTGATGGTCTCGTCACTAAAGGTTTGTCAGCTGTGGACGAAGCAACTATTACTGGTGAATCTATACCAAAAGACAAGAGAGAAGGCGATACTGTCTTTGCTGGCACTCTTAATGAAAACGGGTATTTAGAAGTAGAAATTACCAAAGAAAGCAAAAATTCTACTCTTTCAAAAATCGTTGCACTCGTTAAGCAGGCACAAGAAGAAAAAGCACCTACACAGGAATTTATTGATCGTTTTGCAAAATACTATACCCCCATCGTTGTCCTGTTGGCTATTTTGCTGTCTACTCTTGTACCACTTATTACCGGTGACCCATTCTCAGTATGGCTTACCAGAGCCATTATACTTCTTGTTATTGCATGTCCATGTGCTCTTGTAATTTCAACACCTGTTGCTATAACTTCAGCCATAGGAGGTGCTTCAAAGAAAGGTATTCTTATCAAGGGGGGAAAATACCTTGAGGAGCTTAAAAAAGTTAAAGCCATCGCATTCGATAAAACAGGAACGCTTACTTTGGGGGAACCATATGTCTCAGACATTATTGCTTTTAATGGTTTTACCGAGAAACAAATTATCGAGGATGCAGCAGGGCTCGAACAATTTTCATCGCACCCTCTAGCCAAGAGTATTTTAAATTTTTCTAGAGCACAAGGCATTAGTCCACACGAAATGGAAAACTACAAGGATATTGCAGGTAAGGGAGGAAAGGCAACATGTATGGTGTGTGATAATGTTGAGCACTGTGTTGGGAACTTGAAACTCATGAGTGAACACACTGTCTCTACCAAAGAAATATTGGAAAAGACCCAGAAATTTGAACGAGAAGGCAAAACAGTAGTATTGGTCAGTAGAGGTAATGAGATTATGGGAGCCTTGGCTATTGCCGACAAAATTCGAGACGAGGCAAAAACAACTGTTGAAAAGCTTACTCGTTTGGAAATAGAGACTATTATGTTGACTGGAGACAACCAACACACTGCTGATCGTGTAGCAAAAACATTAGGGATAAAAAAAGCATTTGGATCGTTACTTCCTGAAGAAAAAGTGACCCGGATTCGGACACTCAAAGATGCATATGGTTCAGTTGCCATGGTAGGCGATGGAGTCAACGACGCTCCATCGTTAGCACTTTCGAGTGTTGGTATTGCCATGGGAACAAAAGGATCAGATGTAGCAATAGAGACAGCAGACGTAACTCTCATGAATGACAATATTTTAAACATTCCCTATATCATAAGTCTCTCGAAAAAGTCACTTCGTGTAGTAAAACAGAATGTAACCGCATCGCTTGTTTCTAAACTAGCTTTTATCATACTTGCTATCTTTGGTATTTCTAACCTTAGTATTGCTATTGCGGCAGATACAGGAGTGGCCATACTTGTGATTCTCAATGGACTTCGGTTATTTAGAGGATAAGGTTTATTTTTAATTAAAGTTTAATAAATTAACCCAATGAGACTTTTTTCAAAGTCATCGCATTGATTACCACAATTACAGTTGAAAGACTCATCATTAAATCTCCAATTTCAGGTCGAAGGAAAAACCCAAAGACTGCGAATACTCACGCGTCGGCTGGAATTGCCGCAATGTTATATCCTAATGCCCAAACCAGATTCTGAATCATTTTACTATACGCAGTTTTGATAGCTTCAGAAGTCTCACGACATCCATTGATTTGCTCCTGGTTAGAACCACGTCTCCAGCTTCGACAACAACATCATTTCCAGATCCGATAGCTATACTCAAAATGTCATATCTTGGCTTTCAAGAGATGAATCTCCTAGGTTTTATATTGGGGCTTATTCAGAGCTATGTTTGGGGTTATATTGCCGTTGCTGGATGGATCTTGGCTAGCAAAATAACTAATAACTAATTTGTTATCATCAAAAAGGATCTGTTTGCAGGTCTTTTTTGATGAATATACCTCTGTTTACCATTAGAAGGTCACTGTTTAATGCCTCCAGAGCTGATCTCTTTTCTAAAATAGACCCCTCTTTCAGTACAAACTTAATATAATCTCTCAAATCAATATCTTGAATCTTATGTTTATTATCTTTTCCAAGAAACATGGCCTGAAGTTTCTTGAATCGCTTAATCTCTTGATTTAGTTTTTCAGTTAACTTAACTTCGTTCAATTCTAGTTTCTGACTCATCTTTTGAAGCTCCTTAATCAAATCAACCTCATTTAAAGCTGGATTCTTACAGGTATAATCCTTTGATTTACAGCACCTGTAGTACACGTGTCTGTTTACTCCACCTGCTTTGAGCTTCTTGAACTTCTCATCTGCTGTAATACCTGATCCACATAACCCACACTTTATCATTCTAGTGAAAGCGAACTCCTTTCCATATGATTTGATTACTTGAGACTTGATTGATGATCTAGCAAGATCAAATAACCCTTTGGAGATTATGGGTTCATGCACCCCTTTGTACCAAACACCTGAACCTTTTGGGAACTCATATTCTCCATAGTAAAAGGTGTTTCTTAATATTTTGAAAAGATTACCCGCACTTAAGTGTTTACCCCGATATGTCTTGAAGTCTAGATCGTATTGTAGCCATTTTTGTACTCGTCTATAGCTCCATTTTTCATATGCTATTTTCTCAAAGATTTGCTTAACAACAGGTGCGCGTTCTGGATCTAACTCAACTTCACATTTAGCAGTTCTGCTATCTACTTTCATATATCCTGTTGGTGGAGTAGCAGGCCATAGTCCTTGTTCACAGCGTGTTCTAAGTCCTCTCTTAACGTTTATACTCTTATTATCATTCTCTAGTTTTGCCTGAGAACAAAGAATCATTAACAGAAACTTATCACTTGGAGAGTTAGTAAAATTCTGACCAAAAGTCTTAATGGTAATTAACTTCTTTTGATCTATGAGATCTACTAATTTACCAAGATCTCCAGCATTACGAGAGAGCCTATCAGGTGCCCAAGTAATAATGGCATTGAACAACCCTTGATCAAGATCTTTCAGTATTTCATTGAAAATAGGTCTCGTGCCAGACTCTTTTGCTGAATGAGATTCTTTCCTGACCTCAACAACCGTAAGATTCTCTCTATCTGCAATTTGTTGCATTTCCTTTATTTGAGAATCTATACTCAAGGCTTGTTTCTCGTCGCCCTCAGTTGATTTTCTGGCGTATAGACAATATTTTAATGGTATTTCTTCCATATATATATTAATGACAGAGATCACTACTCTTGCTAAGCTATGCAAACGTAGATATTTACTTCATACTCGCATGTATGGAAATAGATAATTTAGTGGCGATTATAGAATTCGCAAGAGAAATGAAAGATAATCCAAAGGAGTATCCTGAATTAAAAGAAGGAGAGGTAATTGCTCACAACGGAGAAATCATTACCCTGTAAGGCTTTAAAAAGGCTTAGCAAAACAACCTTTTTGCGATAGAATAGAAGAACAATATAGTGACCTAACCCGACACATCTGTGGCGGTATGGTTCAAATATAGTGAGACACAACAAAGGTAAAGACCCCATCATCAAGGTCGCTTTGTTGTGCTATTCCAGGGAAACTTGGGATATGGAGCTCGCTCCTACTTGGTGGTGGGCTTTTTGTATACCTGCCACATTTATTAATTAGTCATATATAAATTATGGAAACAAATAAAGACGGGTCTAAAAAGTTTACGTTATCAAATATACTAGGTTGGATTGTAGGGGTCGTTATTCTAATCATTGGATTAATAAGTATTACAAAAGATCCAATAAGCGGAATCATGTTTGTGATAGCCTCTCTTCTATTAGTGCCTCCAGCGTATAAGTTTTTAAGTAAGAAGTTTAATATTGATTTGTCTAAGGGGTTGCGAATATTTATTTTTCTAACCCTTGTTGTTTTAGGAGTAACTTTTACAGGAACGGATACACCTAAGAATGTTGATAAAACTTCATCAAGTCAAAGATTAGCAAGCCCAGCTCTAACTGTTACTTCTGTGGAACTAAGTGAAGGCTATGAAGCAAATCAGATCGCTGCTGATAATCTATATAGAGGCAAGCTAGTAAAAATTGGAGGTGTTGTAGATAGTATTGGGAAAGATATTCTTGATAACCCATATGTTGTTCTAAAAGGAAGTACAACTAACTTCTGGGGAGTGCAGTGTATGTTCATAGAAAGTAAAATGAACAACGATATGCTTGCTAGTTTATCAGAAGGGGTGCCAATTGTCGTACAAGGAAAAGTATCAGGAGAAGTTATTGGAAATGTTTTAGTTAATAACTGTAACTTTGTGTTAGAAGATACTATTAATGTTATAGGAGATGAGATAGAAACTATGTCAAAGAAATATATAGTTGAGTCTGAGGAATTTGAATATATGGAATCAGAGGAGATTAATCTATGGAAATCATATTCTGATAGAACTCTGGTTGGAAAAGTTAAAAGAGGAGATGTTGTTGAAGTAATAAAAGAAGATAAAGAAAACAACTATTGTCTAGTTGTTTTCAATAATCAAGAAGGATGGACTTCTTGTGAGTGGTTACAGACTAATTAGATTCTTGACCAATATCCGGATTGTCTTTATTCTCGGTGTCGTCAGTATTTTTACTGTTAGGATATAGTTTGTCATAGTCAAAACCAGACTCTTCAAAGTTCTTTCTTTTTTCTGCTTCAATAACATTGTTACGCGCAAGTTTTCTGAGTTCCATCTCAATTGCTTTTTGCTCTAGTTCATTTGGCTCTAGGTTTACATTGATATCTCCATATTTCTTCTTGTAAGCATCAATTTTTTCCCAAGCAACAGCTTCCTCTCTGGTTGTAACCATTCTTGTTATGATTTCAGTAATTTTTTCTTCCTCTAAATTGAGTAACTTACGAACAACATCAGCTGGTTTTGGAGAAAGGTACTTACCATTGTTATTTCCCAACCAATACTTAACAGCGCCAAAGTGATCATTTTTCATTAGTTCTATAAGCTTAGATTCCCCTAGGTCATTAATTGATGCAACCCCAAGTTTTAGAGCCTTGTCTAGTCTGTCTTTAATACTTGAATCCTCCCTGATCC
>CAZOLO010000007.1:0-49420 GCA_964581035.1 uncultured Candidatus Saccharibacteria bacterium
ATTATTAATCAGCTCTTGGATCATAACTGTCTTACCTACTCCAGCTCCTCCAAATAGTCCAACCTTTCCTCCTTTCAGGAATGGGCAGATTAGATCAATTACCTTTACTCCAGTCTCAAGAACCTCAGTTTCAGTAGACTGCTGGTCAAAAGCGGGTGCGTCTCTGTGAATAGGAGAAACTTCTGCTTTTGGAGCTGGCATATTATCAATCGGCTTACCAGTTACATCAAACATACGCCCAAGGACGGCGTTTCCTACTGGCACAGATATAGCTGCTCCAGTATCTTCTACATCTTGACCTCGAGTTAGACCATCTGTGGCACTCATGGCGATAGTCCTAACTTCTTTTAGTCCAATATGCTGACTAACTTCAAGAACAACCTCATCTCCGTTTGGAAGTTTGGTTGTTAGAGCGTTGTAGATCGAAGGTAGATTCTCATCGAATCGTACATCAATCACGGGCCCAATTATTTGTGTTATTTTTCCTTTGTTCATGATTAAAATTGTTTGATGTTTTTAATTTTGGAGCGCATTTGCTCCACTGATAATCTCTGATATTTCTTGGGTAATTCCAGCTTGTCTGGCTCTGTTGAATGTCAGTGTAAGATCTTTTTCCAGCTCCTCGGCATTGTCTGAAGCACTCTGCATGGCTATCATTCTAGAGCTGTGCTCACTTGCCGAAGCTTCTAGGATAATCTGAAAGAGGACTGAAGAGATAAGGCTTGGCAATATCTGATCTAGAACTTCTTCCTCGCTTGGCTCAAATAGATAAACAGACATTGAATCTAAATTAAATCTTTCTTGAGTTGATCCATGTTCAATCTCTTCAATGATCTCACGTGTTGTCTTAGGGCTAATTGGAATTATCTCTCGCACTTTAGGTCTATAGTCGAGCTGCTTTACAAACTGAGTATAAACAACTTGCACTCCTTTGTATTCTCCACTTTCTAGAAATTCTTTCTGGATCATTTTTCGTAAAGACTTAACTTTTACGATGTCGATATCTTCTCCAAACTCCTTAAAGCTGGCCTTTATTGGAATACCATTTCTGTTTGCTATCAACTCAGCTTGTCTACCAAGAGTGATAGCTTCGATTTCTCCGTCATGTTTTTCCTTAAATCGACTAACTCTTTTTGAAACATTAGTATTATATCCACCACACAGACCTTTGTTTGAAGCTATTATCACAAGAAGTGTTTTAGCCCCTAAACCAGGAATCAGCATTGGATGAGCAATACTTCTCTTCTTAGAAAGTGTCACCATGAGCTGCAGAGCATGTCTGGCATATTCACGCGAAGCTTGAGTATCAGAAATAGCCCTCCGCATTTTTGATACGGATACCATTTCCATGGTTTTGGTAATCTTTTTAATATTACCAACTGACTTTATTTTTTCTTTTATTACTTTTGCTTGAATAGCCATGTTTTTAATTGATTATTGACAAAATTGACTTTCTGTGATACTATATATATAAATTACTAAACACTAATGAAATGATGAAGTTCTTAAAGAAGTTGTTAATATTTCTAACTTTCCCGGTTTCCATAATAGGGATATACTTTTGGCAATTTACCGCACTTTATTTCCTTGCGCTCCCTGGATTTGGAGGACTAATTGCACTCCTCATAGGAGACACCTTATTAGTATCCTTGTTTATCTGGTCTTCTCTTAAAGCCGGAATGGTTCCTAAGGGTAGTAGATTGGTTGCCAAGTTAGGCAAGCATCCGTTCTTCCAAGAAATGGAAAATATTTAACATATCACCAGTCTGCCATCACTTTGATGGCAGACTTTTATTTTAACGAACTTTTATACTCCTCTATCGCTCCAACTAGAGCTTCCTTCATCTCATCGCTCCACCCTTTCTCCATACTCAACATCAAATCCTTCTTTGAAGCATTTAGAAAGTCATGTAGACCAAGCTCGAACTTTTTAATGTCTTCAATTTCCACATCATCAAGTAAGCCAGAGTTTACAGCCACGATACTTGCAACCTGCTCTGTAACGTTTAGAGGTGAATACTGGTTCTGCTTTAGAAGTTCAACTGTTCGAGACCCTCGAGCAAGTGACTTCTTTGTGTCTTCGTCTAGGTCTGAACCAAACTGAGCAAAACTCTCAAGTTCTCGGAACTGTGCAAGTGAAAGCTTCATGGGTCCAGCATTCTTCTTCATAGCTTTTGTTTGAGCTGATCCTCCAACACGTGATACAGAAAGTCCCACGTTGATAGCTGGTCGGATACCTTTGTTGAATAGTCCAGTCTCTAGGAAGATCTGACCATCTGTAATAGAAATCACGTTTGTAGGGATATACGCAGATACGTCTCCTCCTTGTGTTTCGATAATAGGAAGTGCGGTTATAGAACCACCTCCGTGTTCGTCATTTCGACGAGCTGCGCGCTCAAGTAGCCTTGAGTGCAAGTAGAATACATCTCCAGGGTAAGCTTCTCGTCCTGGTGGACGTCGTAGAAGCAAAGAGATTTCTCGGTACGCTGATGCGTGTTTTGTAAGGTCATCGTAGACAACCAAAACGTCTTCCTTTTGGTCCATAAAGTGCTCTCCTATAGTTACACCAGCATATGGTGCAAGATAAAGAAGCGCAGGGGCATCAGATGCTCCAGCAAGTACGATTGTTGTGTACTCCATGGCTCCAGCTTTTTCAAGTTCCTTCATAACTCGCATAACCTTTGATCTTTTTTGACCAATAGCTACATATACACACTTAACACCAGTTCCTTTTTGATTGATGATTGCGTCAATTGCAACAGCTGTTTTACCAGTTTGTCTGTCACCAATGATAAGCTCTCTCTGTCCTCGTCCAACTGGCACCAAAACGTCAATAGCTTTGATTCCTGTTTGAAGTGGAACATCCACTGGTTGTCGTGCCATAACCCCAGAAGCGACTTGCTCGATTGGTCGCTCTTTTCCTTCTTTTATCTCCCCTTTTCCATCAAGTGGATTCATAAGTGGATCAACCACTCGTCCAAGCACCTGGTTTGATACAGGAATAGAAAGAATCTTTCCTGTTCGAGAAACCTTGTCTCCTTCTGAGATGGATAGGTAGTCTCCAAGTACAATAACTCCAACAGTATCCTGCTCTAGGTTAAGTGCGAGACCCATAACTCCATTTTCAAAAGAAACCATTTCCGATGCCTGACATCCAGCCAAACCTGATATACGACAAATACCGTCTGAAACAGACTGTACTATTCCATATTCAGTAGACTCGATTGGAGCATCGAATTTCTCGATTTCGTTCTTTAGTTGTTTAACTATTTCTCGTACCGACATATTATTTTTTTAATTTGTTTTTTAGTAATTCAATCTTTCTTTTTAAACTGGCATCGTAGATAACTCCTCCATGCTTTACAACGAAGCCTCCTATTAGACCCTCATTCAAAACTTGTTGAGGCTTTTCTTTTGCATCAGATAAAAGTTTCTCAGAAATTTCTCTTAGAGTGTTGTCAGAAATTTCATAAGGAGTTTCTACAACGACAGATTCTCTTTCTAGCTCCTTTTTAGCTTCTTCATCAAGAATCCTAGACACCTCTGTAATCAAATGAGTTAACTTCTTTGACTCGAGATATGCCAAAGTATTTGATACAAGTTTTTTTGTATCAACATCATCTTTCTTATTTGCAAACATTAATGTTTGTGCAATATCTCTTGAAGTAATCATAACTATTTAGCTGCAAGTGTTTTCTTAATAAACTCTTCGTTTGCTTTCACGTCTACAGAAGACTTAAGAAGCTTCTCTGTAGTAGAAAGAATTAGATCAATCGCTTCTTTCGTAAATTCTCCTTTCATCTTCTCGTGAACACCCTCAGCATCCACTTGAGCCTTTGCTAAAATAGAAGACCTCTCGTCCTCTGCTCCATTTTTTGCATCTTCTATTAAACCCTTACCTTTTGTATTAGCATCAGCAACAATAATATTTGCTTCTTGCTTTGCATCCATAAGAGTCTCCTCACGAAGCTGCTCTGCCATCTGCCTGTCTGTAGCCGCTCTTTGAGCATCTTCTAAACCTTGGTCTATTTTATCTTTTCTTTCAGCGATTACTTTTTTAATTGGGCCAAAAGCAAATTTCTTCAATAGCCAAAATACCAACATAAAGTTGATTAGGTTTGCAAGTGCAACTTGCCAGTCAAATCCAATTTTTCCTAATATTTCTAACATAACATTTTTATCTTATACCAGGCTTAATTTGCATGGTAAGGCGTACGCCTTTTTATAGAAGGAAGAACGCAACAAGTGCGTAAATCGCTGTAGACTCAGCAAGAGCTACTCCGATAATCATCTTTGAGAATATAGACCCTGATTGATCTGGGTTTCGTCCAATAGCTTCAAGCCCTTTTCCTAGAAGGTATCCTTCACCAATAGCTGAACCAAACATAGATAGTGTGGCCATACCTTTTGCAATAAGTCGTGCAGACTCAATTGATTGTGCGTCAAAATTTTCCATATGTTTTTTGCGCTAAGCGCGATTAATAATTACCCTGTTAATGTAAAGAATTGTTAATACAACCCTTTCGCAAATCCAGCAAACTGAATTTGCGAAAAAGTTCTATACAGGGTCTTTATCCGGGTTTATTGTCAACATGTAATATGCTGCAATAAGTGACCCAAATACAATTGCTTGTATTACCCCAGTCAAAATATTCATACCTGTCCAAACGCTTGGTACAACATATGCAAATCCTCCCATGATAATAATAGCCAAAACCTCTCCAGCATACATGTTTCCAAACAATCGAAGTGACAAAGATACAACCTTAGCAACTTCACCAATAATATCAAGGAGGCCAATAGCAAAATCAATCATTGCCATAAACCCATCACCAATACTTTTCTTAAAACCTAGATAGACCTCCTTAAACTTAAAGAATTTTCCAATCTGACCAAAGAATCCCCACTCCTTCATACCAATGTATTGCAAAATTATAACTGAGGCAAAAGCCACTGCAAATGTGGTGTTGAAATCAGCAGTAGGTGTTCGAAAAAGTGGAGCATCTCCAATTGTAATACTTGTAAGACCTGGGATAAGACCAATTAGGTTTGAAATTGCAAAGTATACAAACATTGTGGCAATAACAGGAAGAATTACTTCTGTTCTTTTTCTGTTGCCTGTTATTTGATCAATAAAGTCAGCCATTCCTTCATATAGAAGCTCTGTACCTGTTTGAGTATTACCAGGCCTTTCCTTGAATTTTCTGATTACAAAGTAAGAAAATATAGCTAGTAACAATAAGATAAATAGACCAAACAACGTAGAGTTAGCTATTTTAAAGTTGCCAATCATCATGATTGTATCTGGAGTAATTTCTGTTATCGCTCTTTCTATACTAAACATATTATTTATGAATTATCTTTAACTGGAAGTTCTTTTTTAATATCTGCTATTTCTGTCTCAACTGCCTCAAGGCTTCTGCTATATTTTTTATAACGAAAATAAACCATAACCCAAGAAACAACAAAAGCACATACCAAGAAAATCGTTGTAAAAATAGCTTTATCCTTCCCTTTATCTAAATAAGTCCCCAAAAATGCTCCCAGAGCAGCTGGTACAGCAAAAATAAATGCTATCTGAAGCCCTAACCAGAAAAAACTGGTCATAAGTGAGTCTCTCTTCTTTCGAAGATCTTTTAATTTTTGCTCAATGTTATCCATAAAAAGAAAAAGCAACCTTTTCGGTCGCCTACTATTATACTCATTTAACATATTTTGTCACCTTATATTCGTGGAATATAAAAAGCTCGAGTCAAAACCCGAGCCTTCTTTTTAACTGTTCATTTAAATAAATTTCCTCGTTTATTTGTTTTCTTGTTGCTTCATCTAAGTTATCTCCAGATGAATCAAAGCTACCAAAACGAGATATCTCTATAGACCTTTTACTCTTATATCTTGCAAGGGCATCTGAGGTCATTCCTCTAAAATTAATAGTCTCATTTCCAGGAGAACCCTCTCCGCTTTCAGCTATAGTAAAACCGGTTTCATTCAGGTATCTCTGTAAAAGCTTTACATCACGATATTTCTCATTCCTAGAAAGTCCAACTTTAAAGTACTCCTTTGGAGTTTGAGCTTCAGGAACTTTTTTTTCAGGTTCTTTAGGTTTCTCAGAGGTCTTAATTTTTACCCCCATGCTTTCAAGAACACCACCTTCAGTTAGAATAGTTCCCTTGGAACCTTTTTCAGTGCCATAATATGCTTTGAGCTCTTGCATGGCATATATGGGTATCTGACTATCTTCCGGAGGGCTAAACTCTACCTGATACAAATTCTTATCTGATTCAAAGATAAATTTTATGTTACCTCCAGCATTGAGTGGCAGAACAACTCTTTTACCTGTTAGATCTGATAACGTTGTATGAACTGGGGCTACTGAATCTAATTCAGCAGTATCTGATACATTAGAAACCTCTTCCTTGGAAAAGAAAATGGTTGGGTTATTGTAATCATAAACAATAACAATAATGACTAATACTGTTGTAAAGATACCCCAGAATTTTTTTGTCTTAAAAAGTGCCATTCTTCTTCATTTAGTGTTTATTCTCATTTTGCATATATATTTTAGATTGTCAATGACTTGACTTGCAAATTGTATTAATGTATATTTTCCTAAATTTTGAACAATGAAGAAACCATCATCAAATTCTGAAGCTTACGAGTCTCTAGTAATCAACCTTAGAAACCAGAAAAAAGGACCAGAAATTAAAACAGACGGAGTGTTATTCTACCTTGAGAATAGAATGATAGAAGTCGAGAGGAAATTGTTTACACCAGGCCAGATGAGACTAATATCAGTATCCTCATGGTCACACAAAAGACATTGGCTCATAAAAGACTTTATCTTCCACATGTTTAACCTAGGTTACTTATCAATCAACCTTTGCAAAAAACAAAACGGAGAACCTTACATGACGATAAGCTAAAGACCAGAATATTGAAGCTCGCATTAGCGAGCTTTTTTTAATTGTAAATTTTAGATATTTTGGTATAGTATCTTCTGTCTTTACAGACGTGCGCGCGCGTAGCTCAGATGGCTAGAGCGTTCGACTGATACTCGAAAGGTCCCAGGTTCGATCCCTGGCGCGCGCACCAATAGAAAAAGCCCCACCGAAAGGTGGGGCTTTTTTGGTCAGTAAAACTGATTGTAAACGTTAGCTAGACTGCATTGTTTACCTTTAGCTCAAATCCTTCATGATTGACAAATTCTTTTTCTATCAACTCCTGAATTTTATGCGGATCTTTGACTCCTTTGAGATACTCCGTATTAGTGTGATGTTTGTTATTTACAAATACAACCACATTAACTCGAACATCCCCAACATTAAGTAATCCATCAGTGCCATCCTGAAACACCCTACATCCTAAGACTCGATCTATTATGTAGCCATCAGTACTTCTCCCTTTAGGAAAATTGTGTCTATGCACTCTTATTTTCGATGGTATTGATTTGTCACCAATAATAAGTTCGATATAATCCTTCGGATTTGCATATACTACCTCAAGGAGGGGTAAAACAAGGAATAAGAGAATGATCAGACTAAATAACCTTGCTGCCTGACTCCAAAAGAACTGATCTTCGTATTCAATAAACATCCAATAATCATTACGCTCTTCGTAACTCATATTAAGACCGTGCCCAGTCTTAAGATCTACGAATTCAAGAAATCCAGAAGTATCTGTTTCAGTGTATACTTCTTGAACATAATGATTGCTAACAATGGCAATTGAAAGCAAAAGGATCATGCCAAGTAGAATGGCAATAATTGTAGGTATTTGGCTTTTTAATGAGCTGCTATAAGATATTTCTTTCATCGCTATTTTTTAAAAGATTTAATATACTATATCATAGTATATATGATATGTCAATGTATATAAAAAAACTCAACAATCAGTTGAGCCTTTAAAAGAAAATTAATCTAGTCTGGTTCTTTCAGTCTTACCATTCTTGTCACCTAATTGAGCGTGAGTCTGTTCGGGGTCAAACACCCTATTGTATGCCTCTGAAAGAGCTTTTCTTTTTGATTTGAAATCAGTATCAAATAAATCCTTAAGCTTCTCCTCGGATAGGCTTGATTCTGGGTTTAACACTATCTCTTGTGCTTTTGAGATTACACCCTCCATAAAAGGCTCATACGATCCAGATTTTGATCTTTCTCTATCAAAAGAACCAAGATCATCGGAACCTCCTGATTTATAGAACTCACCCTCGTTAGGTTTAGATCCTGCAATAATTTTAACAACATCCCAGAAGTACTTTTCGTTTACACCCTCTGGTACTGGGTTTGAATTATTTTCTATTTTTCTATTAAATGAATTTTCCATCACTTTGTAATATTATAACACCCTACTCTTCAATCCCATCACCAGCATCAGCTTCTGCTAAAGCTTCAATTATATTATCTATATTTCCTGAATAGATTCCGGGAATATTTCCCCAAGATTTCTTTATTCTGTGATCAGTAACTCTATCCTGTGGTTCGTTGTATGTCCTGATTTTCTCTGATCTATCAGCTGTTCCAATCTGAGAAGCCCTGCTGTCACCAAGTTTCTTTGCTTGCTCCTCCTCCTCTATTTGCTGGAGTTTCTGTGCAAGTAAATTCATAGCCTTCTCTCTGTTCTTTAGCTGACTTCTTTCTGCTGTGGAACGAATCCATAGCCCTGAAGGCTTATGAATGACACGAACAGCACTTTCGACCTTATTAACGTTCTGACCCCCTGCCCCTCCAGATCTAGATGTTTCGAACTCTAAATCAGCTTCATCTAAAACAAAGTTCACTTTTTTCTTTATTGGCATAATCGCCACTGAGGCTGTTGAGGTGTGGATTCTACCCTGCTTCTCAGTAGCAGGGATTCTTTGAATTCTGTGCACGCCCGTCTCAAATCGAAGAGCTTTATATACACCAAGTCCTTTTATCTCAATTGAAGCCTCTTTATACCCCCCAACATCATTCATTGACTCATCTATAATACTCCATGTCCATCCTTGCATCTCAGCATACTTTTCATACATAACAGCAAGTTGCTTAGCAAAAAGACTGGCCTCGTCCCCTCCGGCACCAGCACGAACCTCAAGAATTATTTCATTTGGAAATTTTTCCTCTTCCTCTTCAGATTTAATAATTTTCTCAATCTGTTCAACATAACTAGATAGCTGGATTTCAATATTCTCCAGCTCTTCTTCTACCATCTCTTTCATACTCGGGTCTGCAGTGATGAGCTCAATATTCTCTTGATACTGCTTCTGAAGTCTTTGAACTTCACCCGCCACAAAGGACGTTTGGTGATCCGCCAGAAGTTTATCAAAATCAAATTCTTTAATTTTTTCGTTAATTTTATCCATAACTTGTATGCAATACATCATATTGGTTAGATGTCATTCAGTCAATGACCATCTTGTTTTATCTATAACCAAAAGCTAGTATATGCAAGTGAACAAGGAGAGACAATGGCTATTAGATGAAAAGTACGAGGGCGTGGAATCTCCTGAGTTTTTCAATGATCTTGAGCTGCTAAAATCTGGAACCCCATTAGGTTTTCTTATTGGTAATGTGCCATTCTACAACTGCATAATTGACCTTGGCTATAAACCTTTAATCCCAAGAGTTGAAACTGAATATTGGGTGAATAATTTTGTAATAAAAAATAGTCTATCTGAAGAAACTGAAGTACTAGATATGTTTTCTGGATCTGGATGTATTGGTATATCTGTATTGAAAAATAGCAAAGCCAATGTGGATTTTGTCGAAATTAAACCTAATAATATAGAACAGATTCAGATGAATCTTGTATTGAACAAAGTACAAGGAGAAGTATTTGAGTCAGACATGTTTACCGATATTCCTATGAAAAAGTATGACTATATACTTGCGAATCCTCCATATATATCGAGAACTAGACTTGATACAGTGGGAGATTCGGTTATCGACCATGAAGACCATGGAGCGCTTTTTGCAGAAAACGAGGGTCTATTTTTCATAGAGAAACTTATAAAAGAAAGTGCAAAATTCTTGAAACTTGGCGGAAAGATATATATAGAGTACGACCCATGGCAGACAAAAAAGATAATCAATCTACTGAAAGAAAATAATATCCATAATTTTGATATACAAAAAGACCAGTATGGTAAAAATAGGATTTTGATTTTTTCATACTAATTTAAAAATCCACCAACACAAACTGTCAGTGGACATTTTTATTCAAATGATTTCGCCATTCTTAGTCGCTTCTTCTCCTCCCTTCCAAACTATTGGAGCGCTTATCATCATAAGTAACATTCCAATAAATTTAAATTTTTCTGGACCAAAATACCAAATGGTTACATTTTCCTGGTATAAGGCCCCTAAGACAAACGAGGTAAACATACCCAGCCAACCAAACAACCATAGATAGTTTATTTTTCCCTTATTCTTTTTCATGACAAGTCCTTTTGAAGATGATTTTACTATTTTTGGTATAAGTCGTCAATACTATCCAAATAATATAAAAAACACCAGGTGGATCTGGTGTTTTTTATTTGTTTTATAATTTCAAACGAGAAGCATGTGAAAATTTGCACAATGTTCGAGTGAAGGAATTATATGAGGGGAGCTTTGCGACAGCTCTTATTTTTTTGCAGCTGAAGCAGCCATTCGCTTCTTGAATTTATCCACACGTCCGGCAGTATCAAGAACTTTCTCATTTCCTGTATAAAATGGATGTGAAGCACTTGAGATTTCAATAGAATATAAGTCATATTCTTTTCCATCTTCCCATGTCCCCTTAGCCTCTGTTTTAACTGTAGACAGTATCAAGAACCGGACACCAGCGTCTTTGTCTTCGAAAATTACTCGTCTATTGTTTGTTGGATGAATATCAGTTTTCATAAGTTGAAATAATAGCAGATTTAAATAAAAAGGCAATACTATCTTTCCAGAACATCAATTTTAGCTTGCATATCAGACTTTATCTTCATTACTGAGTTTCCATAAAACATGTTTTTTATCTTTGGGGCATAACATGATTTACCTGAATAATACTTGCAAGCAGCCTCTCTTTCCGCTTCAAAGGTCTGTTTTCCAGCACCCAGATCAGCTAGATATGTGGATGATGCTATAAAAGCATGCTGTGGGTTCCATGGGTTTGCGACACTTACGCCAGCAGCTTTGGCTACCCGTGGTGCATATTGCTTCCATGTAGCTGGGATAAATTGCATAGGACCCATGGCTCCCCCCCATCCACCCCAAGGTGCGGGACAAGATAGTGGAACCCCTACTGGATTCATGCCCAGATCTTTCATTATTTCAAGAAAGATAGTTTGATCATCTCTCCAAGAGTTATCATTTGGTCCAGGCATAATATCGTACCATTTTTTTGAATCACCATCTCTGTTACATGTACCTACATTTTTACCAATACCCGTTTCTTGGGTAGCGATAGCCAAAAGGAACGCTGCGTCTACACCAGTCTTACTTTCAGCGTATTTTGCATATTGGTAAGCATCCCCAAAAGGAATTCCACCTTTTGGAACACCGACAAGCTCGAATAATTGGGTTCTGATTCTTGCTGCTTCTTTTTCTCTGTCTGCAATCAAAATTTCGTAAACTTTCTCTTGATTCTTACTTTTTGATAACAAAGCATCTTGTTCAGATTTATTTTGCTCTACGAGCCTTTTCTGCCTCTCTAGCTCAAGCCTAGCAACCTCTTCTTCTCCTTTTTTAGCTTCGAGATTTTTCTTCTCCTCTTCTGTTAAGGTCTTAACTCCAAGTAACTCATCCACCCTTTCTTTCAGAGACCTTCTAACAAATACAAATGAGTCTGCATCTCTATAAAAATCAGAAAGGTTTTCACTTGCCAACACTATATGTAGGGCCCCTCTATCATCTAGCTCTCTTGTTTCTCTAATAAGCTTTGATATGGAGTCTTTTTTTTCATTAATATCAACATTTAGAGTACGAACAACTTTATCCTTAGTTGTAATTTCAGATGATAGCTTCTTAATTTGAGTATTTCGGTAACTTATTTTTGATCTAGCGGCATCAACTTGAGCCTTCAATTTAAGAACTTCATTTGTGATTGAAACAGATTGTCCTTTTTGCTTTAAAAGAATATCCTCTTGCCTCTTTATCTCTTCTTCAAGTTTTACTAATTGAGCTTCAAGCTCAGCTCTTTCACTAGCGGTTAATGCAACAGCTGTATGAGTAAAGACAAAAAAACCTCCAAAAGTAGTTGCTATTAACGCAAACAAGATTGCGATTATATATTGATTGTTTTTTAATTTCACAGTAGACATAGTATAACCTTTAATACGATATTGATTAAGCCCTTCTTTCAACAGTTATAAACATACAAAAAAAACGTCTCATACATAGTATGAGACGTTTTTAACATGTAAATGTTACGCTTCTTCTTCCTCTTTCTTTCCTTTTTCCTCTACAGCTATGCTAGCTATAGCATCTTCAGCTGATACAGACTCAGCGTCATCCTCTTCTTTTGCAATAGTAATTGAAGCTACAACTTTTTCTAACTCGTTTACCACCTCTACATTTTCAGGAAGTTTCAAGTCAGCTAGAGTAATAACTGAGTCATTGTCTACTAGGAGAGATAAATCAACTTCAATCTCACTTGGCACATTTGCAGGCAAAGCCTTAACTTCAACCTCATGAAGTGTCTTTGTGATAATTCCTCCAGCTTTTTCAGCTTCAGAAATACCTACGAATTCCAGAGGCACAGCAACTTCAATTGGCTTGCTTGTGTCAATAACTAAGAAATCAACATGAATTGGTGTGTTTGACATTGGATGTCGATCCACCTGGTGAACAAGAGCATCAACTTTCTTGCCCTCTACATCAAGTGTAATTGTTTGTGATTCTCCAGCTTCGTCGTAAACTTTATCAAATTCCTTAGAGTCTACAGAAATTGGAGTTGATTCATTCCCAGATCCATAGAAAACTGCAGGCAAAAGACCTCCGGCTCGTAGTCCGTCAAGACTTTCTTTTATATTTCGGTTTTTTCCATTTAGTGTTGTCATGCGGGCTATTGTACACGAAACACTCCAAAAATCAACACTTTAGAATCTCTTAAAGGCCTATTCCGTGCAATATAAACAAGACTAAGGCAAAAACTCCTAATCCGAAAAATGTTGTCGCCACCCCCTGTGTTTTTGTGTGTTTGCTCATAATAATAGTTTTTTGTTCTTAACTACTATATAAGACGGATTTTTTAATGAAATCTTACATATATTGACTTTGTAAAAATTCTATGATTAAATCATAAAAAACTACTTAGATGCCAGATTTTGTAAGAACCCTATCAAAAGAAATTGACGGTTATGTTCTGCGCTTTGATATAAATGAGTCCAAACCTACTATAAGACTTTTTATAAATAAAAAACCTAAAGGCTCAGGAGGAGTGTCAGTTTTTGTAGAACAAAGTATCATCAGAAAACCGTTACTATGGGAGATGCTTTGTAAAGCAAAAATTCATAGATGTAAAAAAGAAGGATTTTTAGAAATAATGCTTTCAGACGCATTGTCTATAAGAATTCCTGAGATTTTTTTTCAAATTTCCCCAATTAATAGTATTAGTCAAACTGTTCTGCATTTTAAATTAGAACAGAATTTGGAAGAGTTATTATTAGAGACAAGAATTGCTGTTTTCTCTGAGGGAGATAATGCAAATCTATTTCTTCTAGGAGAAGTTAATAAAGAGGTTAAGGACTTGTTATTAGGTAAAGTGCCTTTTGAAAAGACCGAACTCGAAGGATTCACTAGATACATTGATGTAAAGAGGAGTTGCTATAAGCAGTAGCCTAAGTCCCACCAATTGGAGGGACTTTTTTAATTTAAGATTACTTCCCTTCTCTTATGTGACTCTCTAAATACTTCTTGGTTATTCCAATCTTCTTACCTGGGTTAAATATGTTTAGCGGATCAAAAATATCTTTTATTTCCTTGAAGATACCCATGGTCTTTTCTCCATACATAAGCGGAAGATATGGAGTTCTAATTATTCCATCGTTGTGCTCAGCACTGAAGGACCCATCATACTCTTTTACCAGTTCGTAGACCTTTGGTGTAATCTCCAAGATAACTTCTTTTGTCTTTGGGTCATCAAAATCCATAATTGGGATCACGTGCAGATTTCCATTTCCAATATGCCCAGCTATTGTGTATAGCAATTCGTATTTATCCAAAAGCTCGATTAACTTAGGCAAATATTCTGGTAAATGCTCCGGGTTTACAGCGATATCATCTATAAATGGAGCCGTTCTGCTTCCATGGCTTTGATCAGAAGAATGCTCTGTCAAAAGCTTGAAACTATCATGTCTTATTTGCCAGTACTTTTCCGCCTCATTTTCTGAAGATACCACTCTGGATTTAACTCTTTTTATCTTACTTATAGCTTTTTTTGCTTCTTTCGCTTTTTGATCTACCTCTTCTTCGTTTTGGCCTGAGTACTCACTAAGAACAATCATCTTTGGAACACCACCAAAAATAGACATTATAAATTCAGGAATAAACCTTAGTCCATACCTAATAATTCCAAATACTCCTTTGTTCTTTACTAAATCCTTGAAAAACTTAACCGCAATCTTAAACGTATTATCATCATAAACCTCTAGAGAGTCAGGGTTTGTTTTAAGTAGCTCTGAAACCAAATCAGGAATTGGAGTAAAATCTTTTAGAAAAGAAACTAAGAGAGTTTTTGATTTTGGTTTTGGAGTTAGTTTATATGTAATCTCAGTAATTATTGCGGTTGTTCCTTGTGCCCCAACAATAAGTTTTGTCATATCAAAAATACCTGTTTCTTCATCCCAAACATCCCATATTAAGTATCCTGAACTGTTCTTACTTGTACTTGGTCTTGCTTCAGCTATTTCATCTTTTGCTCGCTGAGTTAGGTGCCAAATCTTTCTATAAATATCGCCCTCCATATCCTTCTGAAGGCTCTTTGCGTAAACAACATCCTTAGTTACTGACCCAAATTCACACTCCGTTCCATCAGCAAGCACCGCCTTTAAACTTTTTACCCAGTCCTTATTTTGTCCATAACGAAGAGAAAGTTCCCCCGCACCATTATTTGCAACCATACCTCCTACAGCACAAATACTTTTTGATGCTGGAAAACACGGCATCATCACATCTAATTTATCCGTCTCTACCTCTAAGTCTCGATAGTAAGTTCCAGGAAGAAGTGTCACTTCTTCTTTATTGATAGATTTAATACCCTTCAGGTATCTAGTAACATCCACAATAATAGAATCGTTTAACGGACCACCTGTCATATCTGTACCTGCAGCTCTTACTGTCAGCGATAGATCAAACCATTTTTGAGTTTTCTTTTTCTTAGAAACGAAGGCTGTCAGCTCCTTAACATCTCTAGCATTTCTAGGATATACAACCATTTTTGGCATCACTTCAAAAAGGCTCCAATCATGGCTTGCTTTCTTGAGTTCGACTCTGTCCAGAACCACATCCCCAGAAAAAAACTTCTCAATTTGAGCCTTCAGTTCTTCCATACCTTCGCAGTATATCATATGTGATATAATTGCACATATGAAAAATATTCAATTTTTAGCTATAGGAGATGTTGTTATAGATGCTTTTATCGAATTAGAAGATGCAAGAGTTACTTGTGACATAAACGACGAGAACTGTACAATCTCTATGAGATTTGGGGATAAAATCCCATTTAAAAAAGCGACAGTTGTAGAAGGTGTAGGAAATAGCCCAAACGCCAGTGTGTCTGCTTCAAAACTAGGACTTAATTCTAAAGTTCTTACATATGTGGGAAATGACAAACATGGAGAGGATTGCAAGAGAGCACTGACTGATAACGGAGTGGGTGTAGAGTTAGTCCAAGTAGAGGATGGACAGGCTACAAATTATCACTATGTATTATCATATGAAGCAGAGCGAACAATTCTAGTAAAGCATGCAGAGTTTAATTACAACCTAGCGAAGGAGCTTTCTGAAGTTGAATCAGTTGAATGGATGTACCTATCTTCCCTTGCAGAAAATTCACTTCCCTATCATGGACAAATTGCCAAATACTTAAAGGACAATCCTGAAACAAAACTGGCTTTTCAGCCTGGAACTTTCCAAATGAAACTTGGATACGAGAAATTAAAAGATATCTACGAATCAGCAGAGCTATTTTTCTGCAACAAAGAAGAGGCAAATAAAATATTGATTGAAGCTGGAATATTCTCAGAATCAGAATCAGATATGAAAATAATTCTTAAAGAGATGAAGAATCTTGGGCCCAATATTACTGTTATAACAGATGGGCCAGATGGAGCATATACATACGACGGAGACAAAATGTTATTTGTGCCAATGTACCCTGACCCTAAACCACCAGTGGAAAGAACTGGGGCTGGAGACTCTTTTTCAAGCGCGTTCACATCATTTATAGCAGGAGGAATGTCTGTGGAAGATGCACTCTTGCGAGCGCCAATAAATTCAATGAATGTTGTTCAGCACATTGGTGCTCAGGCAGGACTTCTAACAAAAGAAGAAATCGAAGGATGGCTTGCAAAAAAACCTGATGACTATAAGATATCACTAAAATAGAACATATGAAATTTGGACAAAACCCTGAAGGTGGCTCACTTTCAAAAGAAGAGATTGCCACAAACATTAAGAAACTAGAGGATTCAGGTGTTAGCGATGAAGAGTTAACCATAGGTAGCGCCATGAACCCTGGAGGTTATTTTATTGAAAAAGAAATAGGTGAAATATTGAAAGATGAGAGTGAGTTGAGAGAGCAAAGAAATCGGTTAAAGCACCAACTTCTTGAAATATCATACACAATTGCATCTTATGGAACATTCCCAAATGAAAATTCTGAGTTGATTTTAGAAGACATACAAGAGGATCTTAGGCTTAAAGGTTTTGATGTTTCAAAAGACGAAATTATTGAGATAATAAAAGCAAAAAAGGGAGAAAGTAAAGAGTTTCTAGCTGAGCTAAAGAGGATGTATTATGTCGTAAACGAGATGGGTGAACAGCTTAGACAAAAGGAAGATCCTTCAGCTAAACCTATTGAGAGAGTCATTGAAAGAAATGATAATCTAGATGTATCTATTCTTTATGACATCGCCACAAAAACTCTCAAAGAACCACTAAATGACAGAGAGCGCTTCGAGATGGAAAACATTATTGGGGAAATTCTAACTGACATGAGCATCTTTGAAGATTACAGGAAAGAGCGTGAGTATCTTCTGGAGTATATAGCTGAGTCAAAAATAACCGGTAAGGCATCTCCTGCTGATAAAGAATTTATTAGCGGGTACAAGGATATAAACTCTGTACAGGATGCAAAATATAAGGTGCGTGATGTGGAGATAAAGATGACTCGCATACACAGCAAAAAGGTCCAAGATTTTACAGACCCAAATAGATATGGAGGTATATTTGATATAGACAAACTATAAAGATCCATATAAAAAGCCCAACCTAGGTTGGGCTTTTATTTTACAAGGCATATTTACCTAGCAAAACCAATACTTTGGAGAATATGATTTGTCTCCATTTTTGGATTTTCTATTACCCACTTATACAATGCAGGGGAAATTACCGCAGACAGAACAATGTTTCCTGCCAAATGTGCCAGTGTAAATGGTATCTGAGCAATCGCAGTAATAGCGAAAGATTGATCAAAGAACACAACCCCTACTCCAATACCTGTTATAGAATCGTATAGAAGTGTTGCAACAACAGCGAACAAAACGTAGTTCCTTCTACTGCTTTCTTTTCTTTCAAAGAAAATACCTGAAAGATAAGCGATCAATCCATATGTTCCTGCTGTAGCGATAGACCAAGTACCAATTGTGCCAGTAATAAGATCAAATCCAAGAATAGCAACAAGTGTGAAAGCCACACCAGAAAGTCTTCCCCACTTCTTTGAGAAAGGCATCATTGTGGCCATGATTGGCTCAATATTTGGTGGATGAGGTAGTAATCTGACAATCAAGACTATCAAAAGTCCGATTGAATACTTAAAGAAATTCTTCTTTGGTTCTAAATTTTTCATTTTTTTGTACAATTTACATGTTCATCTTGAATCCTATCACAACATGGAAATTATACAAAAAAATATTTTACAAATTAATCTACGATAGTAGAGAGACTAGCGCAACTAGAAACCAAACTATATTTAGTGCTGCGGGAGGATAAGCTTTATCATCAAAAGCATCAATAACAATAAGTAGTGCCCCAATTAGATTAAGTAGATTATATACTAGACCACCAGAGATGATATCAAATGACAGCAATGCATATGCAGACACAATAGATAGTGCTCCAACCCAACCAAACATTGAAATAATTTTCTTTTTATTCATATTTTACTTTTTGGATATCCCCTTCTAAAATAACAGGACTAAATGCACAAATTTCATCATAAAGCATTCCTTCTGGAATTGGATTGTAGAGAAATAGACCCTTGCCTGCTTTCCACATTTCATACATTTCAAGGAAAGTAGCTCCTCCAATATAATTATCAATATCATTCTTAGTAAAATTCAAAACAAGCATAGCATCTGCAGTTTGAATTTTTGACATAGATAATCTAAATTTATCACCCTTCCATTTTGCATGACTTTCTTTGCCTTCTAACTTAAACCTACTTTCAGCTTCAGGGTCATTAAAACTGTTTGGAAGTATTACAGTATGTCCCATAGTTTCTAATCCAGATTTAATTTCAGGTATATCTTTGTAAAAAGCCTTGCTTGAGCAGATAAATATTTTCATAATTATTTCCGTCTTAAAACCTTCTCTGTCGCATCTTTTATAGAGTCTTTATCCATCTTGTAGTGAGCAATAAGTTCATCTGGATTTCCAGACTGTCCGAACTGATCGTGAACACCAATAAATTCCATAGGTACAGGGTACTCACTTGCGAGCACTTCAGCCACTGCAGACCCAAGTCCACCTGCAACTTGATGCTCTTCAACTGTTACTATAGCACCGCATTGTTTTGCAAATTCAATAATGGCAACTTTATCTATTGGTTTTATTGTGGCTAAATTCATAACGCTTGTAGGGACTCCATGTTTTGTCATCTCGTCTGCAGCTAATAGTGCATTGTGAAGAACCGCCCCGGCACCAATGATACCCACCATTGGCTCTTCTGCTTCATAAAGAATCTCTGCTTTCCCAATCTCAAACGGAGTGTCTTTTGTTGTAAACAGAGGTGATTTTGAGCGCCCTAGACGTATGTATGCTGGCTTAACTGTCTCACCTATTGCAATAGTCGCCTTTCTAGCCTCTTCTGAATCACAAGGTACCACAACTGTCATGTTTGGTTGCATTCGCATTAAACCAATATCCTCAAGTGCTTGATGAGTAGCCCCATCTGGCCCTACAGATACACCAGCATGAGAACCAACAATTTTTACATTTGAATTATTTAAAGAAATTGTTGTTCTGATTTGCTCATTATTTCTCCCAGGAGAAAAAGCAGCATAGCTCGCTATAAATGGAGTCTTTCCCATTGCAGCCATCCCAGCAGCAACTGTTGCCAGGTTTTGTTCTGCTACTCCAAGTTCAACATACCTATCGGGGAATTTATTCTTGAAAGCTTCCATTCGAGTAGACTCAGCCAGATCAGCACATAGAGCTAGGACATCCTTGTCTCTTCCTCCAAGCTCAAGTAGGCCATCACCAAAACCATTCCTTGTTGGAACCATCTCAAGATTTTCTTTGTTGAGTGTATTTTTATTGAGTTTTTGATTTTTATTAAGCATTTTAGAAAACTATTACCACAATAGAAATAAGCGCTATGAAAATCCAAACTACATTAATAAGAGCCGGCTGATATACCTTCTTTTTATATGAAATATATGCAATACCAAATGCCCCTGTTGCATTTAAAATCTGGAAGACTAGTGAACCAGGTGATATAACCCCAAAACTAACTAAGCAAAATGCCAAAAGAACAGCCACTGCTCCATACCACCCTATTATTTCATTCAATTTTTTATTTTTATCCATATTTTTAAATATTACTTTTCTTATTTCTTAAGCTTGTGATCAAAGTTTCAATTTTATCTTCATATACAGAGTGACTGGATAGCCTTCTATGTAAAAGCCTGATTTCATCCTTACTCAACTCTCCTCTTTCTTCTTGAAGAGATAATTCAGCAATTTCCTCTAATTCCTTATCTATAAAATTTGGTTTTTCCATTTTCATATTAATTTGAGTGACCACCCTCTATTTTTCCTTGTAATGTACGAAGTTCTTTCAAGAATTTCTTTTCTTCTTCTGTGCTTGGTGGTTTACCGTGCCACTTATAATCAAATTCTATTTCCTTGACTCCTTTTCCTGGAATTGTGTGTGCAAGAATACAAATTGGTTTTTCTACGATAGCTCTTGCCTCTTCTACTGCATTTATAAACTCTTCCATATTGTGACCATCCACATCCATAACATGGAAACCAAAAGCTTCAAATTTATCCTTTAGTGGTTCAAGTGGCATTACTTCTTCTGTTCGCCCTCCAATTTGAATATTGTTTCTATCCACCACACAAACCAAATTCCCAAGTTTATTTGCTCCGGCGAACATAGCTCCTTCCCAAATATTTCCAGCTTGGAGCTCACCATCTGAAAGTAGGCAGTATATTTGTGATGGAGATTCGTCCATTCTTGCAACATATGCCATACCCGCAGCCTGAGATAACCCAGAGCCAAGTGGCCCTGATGTAGTTTCAAGTCCGGGTAGGAGTGTCCGCTCTGGGTGACCCTGCAAGCGTGAACCAAATTTTCTAAGAGTCTTTAGCTCTTCTAGCGGGAAATACCCAGCATGCGCCATAGCAGCATATCTCACTGGAACAATGTGACCATTTGAAAGTATTAATCTATCCCTATCTTTCTTGTCTGGATTCTTGGGATCGTGATTTAAAATATGAAAATAAAAAGCTGTGAAAATGTCCGCCATACCAAGTGGTCCAGCTGTGTGTCCTGATCCAGCATCTTCGAGCATGTCTACGATAGACATTCTAATTTCATTTGCCTTCAACTCAAGTTCTTTAATTTTTTCGTCACTTATATGCATGATTAATTTTTTAGATCTTTTCCTCTTTTTGCCCCATTAGTAATCAAAATTTCTATAATTTCAGTTCTATCCTTCTCTATCGCAGCATCAAGTGCGGTCATTGGCTTATCTCCATGATACATCATAACTGCATTAACATTTGCCCCCTTGTTGATTAAGTATTTTACACATTCCTCTTTTCCCTTATATGAATATAACTGTAAAGCAGTTCTTCCTTGAAAATCAGTCTGATCTACATCAATTCCGTCCTCATCAAAAAGTTTTTTTAGATCCTCAAAACTTCCATACTGAAGAGTATAATCCATCTTCTTCATTAAGTAATTTGGGTTTGTTTTATCTTCATATTTAAATTGTTCCATGTTTTTTATTATATCAAATAAAAACCTAGCTGTTCGCTAGGTTTTCAAGTTCTTCTAAATTTTCCTCTGGATCACCTGATCCAAATATTGCAGAGCCAACTACAACTCGATTTACACCAGCTTCTTTTAGCCTCAAAATAGTACTTTTTGAAACTCCGCCGTCTACACTAATGATAATTTCTGGATAAATTTGTTTGAAAGATTTAATTTTCTCAATTACTTCTTCGTCAAAATCTTGCCCTTGGTATCCAATCTTTCTTATACCCATAAATTGAACGAAGTCTACATATGGAACAAGCGCATCCAGATCTTCATCTGGCGTATCTATAGAAACAGCAAGGCCTCGCTCCACTCCAACCAGAGCTTCTCCATATTTTTGAAAATTATCCAGAAGCGTGTCTTCTGCCTCAAGATGGAAAATAAGCCTTGCTGCTCCTAAACCAAGCCATTCTGGAATTCTTTCAGATGCATTCTTGACCATAAGATCTAATTCAAACATTCCAATATCAATCGGAGACATTTTTTCATTCCCATTATAAGGAAATGTTGCTTCTGGAACATACTTACCGTCCATAAGGTCAATCTGAATTGAAAGAACCTCAGGAACTAATGCTGCTTTTTCTAAAACTTCTTCAATTGTTTGCGGCATTATCGCCGGAATTATTTCAATCATTTTCTAATTTAGTTGATTTTCAATTTCATGTAGATCTTCCAAGAGCTCGTTTATTCTAGACCCAATATCTTGTTTTAATAAATCTTCAAGCTTTCTTTTTTCTTCTATCTTATCTTTCTTTTCTTTAATTAACCCCTCTAAAAGAGTGGCTATTTCTTTTGAATAACCATCAAAATCAAAACCCTCTTTGGTTGGACCACTATCAGTATAGGAATAGATCTTTTCTTTGACTTCTAAAATTTCATTCTCTTTGTGGGAGATTTGAGTTTCAATCTCTTCAGAATCAAAATTATTTAGTTGATGCAGCTCATCCAAAATTTCCTTTTTTCTAACGTTAAGGTCTAAAATTCTTTCGTCTGGATTAAGATGTGATTCAAAATTCATATACTATATTTTATACTTTTTATCTAAACCAAGGTGTTCCCCAGCCTTAGCCTTTATAAATACGATCATAGCAAGAATATAAATAATATGATCATCTACAAGTATCCCGTGGTCAACTTTTGGGAAGTCCAAAACTGGTAGCCAGTATAGGGCCATTAATGCGATACCTGCATAAGATGCGTATCGAACAAATAAACCAAGAATTAAAGATAAACCAATTAAGAGAAGCCCCCATTCATTCAAAAAGTCCACCCATCCAATGTTTCCTGCTTGAGAAAACCATTGAAATAAACCAGGAAAGGTTTTGGCACCCGACAAGTAACCTGCAGATGTCCATTCTGGGTTTAGAATTTTAGATAATCCAGCATAAAAGAAAAGCCAACCCATACCTATTCTAAGTGCTGCTAATGCGTATTTTGTTTGTTTATTTTTATCCATAATTTAAATTAGTCAATTTTATTAATTCTTCTGATATGCCTCTCCTCACCTGAAAATTCCGTGCCCATAAATAGATCTATTGCTTTCTTAGCGTCATCATCTTCTAGGAATCTAGCTCCTATAGAAAGGATGTTTGCATTGTTATGCTCCCGAGCAAGCTTTACTATCTCTAATGGACCACCGTAATATACAGCAGATCTTGTTCCAACTATTTTATCAGCCACCATATCTTCACCTTGTCCAGACCCACCAAAAATAAAACCTAGAGATGATATATCGGCCGCCACAGCCTCTGCGCATGGACGAATATAGTCTGGGTAGTCATCAGAATCATTAAATTCATGTGCGCCAAAATCTGTAACATCGTGACCTTTTACTTCCAAGTATTTCTTTACAGATTCCTTCATTTCGAATCCAGCATGATCTGCCGCAAGGTATATTTTCATATGTAGAGTATACCAAATAAAAAAGCCATACCCAATTGGATATGGCTTCAAAAAATTAAGCTATTGCTCTTTCTTTTGCCTTTATTTTTTCTCTAACATCTTGATATTCAACCGCTCTTTTCCAGCATCCTGAGATCACCTTATCAATATAACCCCTGCACAGATAGAGATACTCACAAGATGCATAAGCACCAATCTTCTCAATATCAATTTCAGCTGCTTTAATTGCAAGGTTCATATCTAAACCAGCAGCAAGGTGAAATTGTATTAATCTTGCAAATCTATCAATGAAATATCTCATTACCTCCACATATTCTGGGTCTTCCTTTTTTTTTGGAGTTGTAAGCTCTTTCCAAGAATCCTCATCTCGATCCATTAGACCACCAACTTCAACCCTTCTCAGGGCTTCTTTTTGATCTGACTCTTTTCTCTTCTGCTCTTCTGCAAACCTCCTATCAGATGTCTCACGAATTGGAGCAATCATCTTCTCGTAATAGGCTTTATCTTTTGCTATCTGCTCTTCAGTTAGGTTTTCTACAGGATAAGGACCCACGCAGTCAATCCAAAGATCATCTCCTTCATAAGTCATCGTGGCTCTTCTTCTGTCTCGAAGAATAAGCTCTGGATCAGAATCCCATTTAACAGCAACCATCTGAGCTGGATGATTATTGTAGATAGTCACGGGCTGTCGATAGATCTCCTCTGCAATTCTTGCTATCTCCGGCATTACCTTGATAGCCTCAGTCACGCTTTGAGCTTCACCTATTGGAAGCAGGATGTACAACTCTTCTACTTCCTTTTTCTTATTCAGAGCATAGGCGTGTTTGAAGTCGCGATAACTATAAGATCGTGGAAGATCAATGTTAGGTCCATACTCTTCTGTGAAGAATTTAAGGCTCTTCTCATAACATCCGCAACCAATAAAGGTTTCAATTGTCGCAATAGGATCCCTTCTTGGAGTTCTTCCGTGCTCAAGAATTAATTCAAGATTTGAATAATCTGGATAAAAGTTCCTTTGCTCATGAGCTTTTCTGTAATTAATACGCGAAACATGCTGGTCCAGCCAAAATGGTAAACCAACAGCCCTAGCCATGTCATACCACTTCATTGCCACAACAAGTTTCTTTTTGCCTTCGCCAAACATCCAGTTTAGGATGTCTAACGCTTCCTTTCGAAGAGCTCTTTCTTCTTCTTTATCACTCATAAAGGGATTATGCATCAAGTACATGAATCCTTTCATCGAAAACTTCTTAGTATTTTTTTCCATTTTTTAATTTTCAATTTTGTTTTAAATGACATTACCATTCTAAACATTACACGTCAACAATACCTTTAAATAGCTTACTATAAGGATCATTACATTTATTGTTTGCCAAATAAAAAATCCGAACCCAATTGGGCTCAGATTTAAATTCTGTAAGTATGTTCTATCTATTATACTCAAGTGTCTGATAGACATCTTGCACAAATTTTTTAACTTCATCATGAGCGTCAGAATGGCCTTCCAACTGAACCACACCGTAGATTTTGTGTAAAATATGATACTTCTTTTCAATTAACCAATGCTCAATCCATTGACCCTCAGTTCTTGGGTCATGATAATTTATCATGGACGGATACTTTTTGACTTTCTCCAAAAGAGGGTTTGCATCACGAACAATGATCAAAGCTTCTTTATTATTCTTGTCGTCACATACCCCAAAATGTTCTCTATCCAATAGGATCTCCATATTCTACAATTTAATATTTAAATAAATATACTGTATTTATCTTTTTTTCAATAATAAAAACCCCAGTTTCTAGGGGTTCTATCCGAGTATTTTATTGCAATCTATTTACTTAAAAATAATTTATATGGAGTTAGTGTCTCTACGATGGGAGGACAAGGGGCTTGAATACACATAACTTGAACTTCTCTTTTTACTACTGGATAAAAGAAAAACCAGACAGTGAATCCAATTGCAAAAGTTAATGATGTTATCAGGATAATCTTTTTCATTATTATTCAAAGAATAATTTATAAGGAGTCAGTATATTCACCTGCTCTTCACAAGGTGGAATCTGACAAGGAACTACGCTTCTTGTTTTTTCAATCGGGAAGAAGAAAAATAGTATCGCAGCAAGAGTAAAGCTTATAATTAAAACTTTCCTAATTGTCTTTCTAAATTGATCGCTCATATTACAAGCTCTCTCCTGTTTTAATTACATGGTCAACTAGTGTGTGAGTGTAACCCATTTCATTGTCGTACCAACCAAGAACTTTTACAAGATTTCCTCCCACAACCCTAGTCATCCCTAGATCTGCAATAGAAGCAAGTGGAGACCCCACAATGTCGCTAGATACAATCTGTTCGTCTGTTACGCCAAAAATGTTTGACCATTTTTTACCTTTTGCAGCTTCTATCAAAATCTTATTTACCTCTTCCACACTTGTGTCTCTTTTAGCGATAAAAGTTACATCAGCAACAGACCCAGCCACCACTGGCACTCTTAGTGCAATACCATCAAACTTTCCCTCTAGCTGAGGAAGAACTTTTGTAACAGCTATCGCTGCTCCAGTTGAAGTTGGCACAATATTTTGACCAGCCGCTCGTCCAAGTCTAAAATTCTTTTTATTTGGACCATCAACTATTGATTGACTAGCAGTATAAGCATGCACAGTATTCAATACAGCTTTCTCAATCCCGATAGCTTCATCTAGAATTGAAATCAGAGGACTTGAAGCATTTGTAGTACAAGACCCATTTGAAGATATCTGACAAGTCTTTAACTGATCTTCGTTTACCCCCATCAAAACAGTCGCACCAATTACCCCTTCTACAGGATCACCTTTTGCAGGAGCAGAGATAACAACTTTTTTTGCTCCAGCTTTTAAATGAGCATTTGCTCCTTCATACGTTGTAAAAAAACCAGTAGATTCTACAACCACATCAATTTCAAGATCCTTCCAAGGAAGAAGTGCTGGGTCTCTTTCCTGAAGTACTTTCACCTCCTTATCGTCAACAATCAAGTTTCCGTCTTTTGTAGAAACCTCAAATTCACTTACGCCGTAAGCTGTATCATACTCGAGTAGGTATGCCAAATTTTCTATATCACCAAGATCGTTTATCGCTACAATATTAATCTCTTCTCGATTCATTGATGCTTTGTAAAAAGCCCGACCAATTCTACCAAATCCATTTATCGCTACATTTATTTTTTTCATATGTTTTTATTATAGCAAAAATCACCCATAGAGGGTGATTTCTAACTTAATAAATCCTTTAGTAGATCCTCTGCCACTTTTGGGTTAGCGGCTCCTTTTGAAAGCTTCATTACTTGCCCCATTAAGAATTTCATTGAGTTTTCATTTCCAGCTTTATAATCAGCTACAGGCTTCTCATTTTCGGCAATAACCTGTTCTGCAATCTTTTTCACTGCATCTGGGTCACTTTTCTGAATTAGACCTTCTGACTCGGCAATCTCTTCTGGGTCTTTTGTCTCCCCTTGCATATACCTCAGAAGTAGAGCTTTTGTAGTCTTAGAGCCAATCTTACCTTCATCTGTCATTTTTATAAGTTTAGCGAAGTGATCTACGTCTGGATAATCTAGAGATTCATCATTTACCATTTGGCCTACGATATCAGTAGTGATGTAGTTTGATGTAAGTTTTGCTAGAGACTTTTCTCCTAGCTTCTCTACTACAGATTCAAAATATAACCCTAACTTCTTATCTAAAACAAAACTCTCAATATCCTCTGCTTTAATTCCAAAATCATTTTTATATCTCTCTCTTTTTACAGATGGAAGCTCTGGTAGCCCAGCCTTCAAATCTTCTAGGTTAAACATCTCATGCAGATAAAGCTTAGGAAGATCTGGATCGGGAAAATATCGATACTCTTCTGAATTTTCTTTTGATCTTTGAGAAACTGTTTTTTGATTTATATCATCCCAGCCACGTGTTTCCTGGACTATTTCATTTTGCCGACCCTCTTCCCACAATTTTGTATGTCTTGCTATTTCATACAGAGCAGACTTTTCTGCCATTTTGAAACTAGCAATGTTCTTTACCTCAACCTTTGTCCCTAGAACATCTTTGTCCGGAGAAATTGAAAGGTTAACCTCAACACGCATCTCACCTTTTTCCATATTTGCCTCTGATGCATCTAGATAACGAAGAAGAGTTTGTAACTCTCTCCCAAATACTCCAATGGTTTCCACATCATGAATCACAGGCTCAGTCACAAGTTCCATTAAAGGCACTCCAGCACGGTTGAAATCAACTAGTGAGTAATCACCCTTATCATGCTTACTTGTGGCAGTGTCCTCCTCTAGATGAACTCTTGTTATATCTACTCCAGCAAGTGATCCACCAGATACGATTGGATATTTATACTGTGATATTTGATACCCCTTTGGAATATCTGGATAAAAATAGTTCTTTCGGTCAAACTCAGTGAAGTTTGCAATATCAGCTCCTAGTGCTAAACCCACACGGATTACCTGTCTAACAGCCTCCTTGTTTATAACAGGAAGAGTTCCAGGATGAGCCAATGAAACTGGATCAATATTTAGATTTGGAGTTTTTTCATCTGGATTATTTGGCGCAGAGGAAAACATTTTTGTTTTAGTTTTCAGTTCTGCATGAACCTCTAGACCAATAGTTACGTAGTATTTTTTATCACTCATGATAAAGAGTATACCAGATAAGGGTTTTCTGTATTAGTTGACAGTACTGTATATCTATGCTAGTATATTTAAAACTTCAAAAATCCAATCCATGGAAATTACACACGTTAAGGGACCGACAAGAACAGTAACAGGGCCAAATAAACAATGGCTGAAGGACTGCCTTTTCGATGGGAAACCTATGATTCTAAAGATTGAACCAGTTATCCCAACAGGTTCTAAGGTAAGGTTGAAGCTTATGCAATCACACAGCGTGGTTTTAACATCAGCCGAACAAGAAGATGGGGGTAGAAATAGAAGTAAGTGGCTTATAAAAGGCCAAGCAACAATTTCTAGCAAAACTTTCTCTTTTGAGGGTTATTACAACTCTGAGGAAATGAAAGGTTGGATCCAAGAAATCCTTCCAAAAAAGAAGAAGTTTTTGATCAAAAAGAGAACAGAGGCTTAAGGTTTTTATCTTAAACCCGAGCTCCGCCAATTTGGCGGAGCTTTTTTATACTTGACTTTTCAAGATTAAGTTGTAGTATGATCATAAATCATCAATTCTAAACAAAATGAAAAATTTGATCTTTATATTATTTGCGGTATTTTTTTCTTTATCAACAAAGGCTCAAGACTTAAGCAAGCCAATAAAATTATCTGTTCTTAACACCTCAACCTGTGAAAGATACACTATTACTTATTCAATAAATGATTGTGGTGATGCTTTCATAGAGGGTGGGGGTTATAGAGACTATTTTGGAACACAGGTGATATATCCTCTTTATGAAGATTGTTCTTCTGCAACATCTCTTGTGCTGGTTAGAGTAAACGGGCATGATTATGATAATGATGGGGATCTTTACGCGTACCAAATTGTCCAACTTAGATACAACCTTGCTAAAGGAGGCCTAATTTACTACTACTACGGTAAACCATTTGAGATGGACAAACTTGAGGATCTTCTCCAAAGTAGGATAGATTTTGATCTAGAAATGGAACAAATCACTCTTTATGGTAATAATTTTCCAGGTCTTGGAATTACCCTCGACAGAAACACAGATTATTGGACACCTGTCAGCTCAATAGAGCTTTGTCCAGTACATGGATAAATATTAATGATAGATGAAAGCCCCACCAATTGGTGGGGCTTTTTTAATTACAGAACCTATTATTACTCATAATGAACCTTAAATTCTAAATCAAATGTGTCAGCCACAATCTTATCTTTCGCTAGACCTACAAGTCCCTCAGACAGAAAATCAATTCCGAAGTCTACTCTATTTATAGATACTACACCTGTCACAAATTGATCCATGTCATTCCAAGAAACGTTCATGGAAATAGGGTTAGTTATACCTTTAACAGTTAGGTCTCCTGAAACTGATGATTCATCAGAATCTGTAATGACAAATTTTGCTGTAGGATGGTTTTCTACATCGAAAAAATCATCTGATTTTAAATGCCTAGTTAGATTATTTACACCTCCACCAACTCCAGTTTCAGTGGCAATAATAGAGTCCATATCAAAAACAAATTCTCCCTCAGCAACATTACCCTCTGTCATCAGGTTTAACCCCCCAGAAAGAAGTGATAATGTTCCTTTATCTTCATATCCATCCAAGAACTTCTTGGTACCAACCCAATTAACTTCACTTTTATCTAAATCAACAGAGTATTCATAAGTAGAGTCCTCTACAACCTCTTCTACAACTTCATCCTGCTGAACAACAGGCTCCACATTATCTACTGGTGCAACACTATTACTTGGACTAATTATCAGGAATGCTGCCACAGCGATCAATGCGATCATTATTATTGTATATATTGTATTTTTCATATTGTGTAAATAATTAATTATAAGTAATTAAATTATATCTCAATAATTCAAATTTGACTAAAAATTTTTTTAATGCTAAAAATTCTACAAAGATCCACGCAATGAAAAGAAGTTTACTTAGTATTTTTGCTCTTTCAATTATATCACTTAGTGTTTATTCGCAGGATAAGCCTAAAATCCTTTCTCCTGATACCATTTTTGGAGATTGGGTTGAACCAGCAAAAGAGATCACTGTAATTTCTAAACAAACAGTAATTGTTGCAGTAGAACCAAATCCAAAAGTAGATAAATCATTTGGATTCATACTAGGATTCTGTAACAAAGAAAAGATTTTCTCAATCGAGGAGAAAGCCCAGGAGTGATCCTGGGCTTTTTAAATAATTTAATAAATCCTATTTCCTCAAAATCTCTACGAATTTATCTGAAAATTCCTTTACAGAATCATTATCATACAAACTGATTGTAAAAACTTTATTTCCTGTTTTTTCAAATTCTTTTATTTTCCTTTCGATTTCTTCAGAATCAACAAGGTCTGTTTTTGTAAGCAAGATTATTTCTTCTTTCTCTCCCAAGTCTTTATCATAATCTTCTAACTCTTTTCTAATTCCTGTATATCTCTCCATCATTCCATCTCCATATTCAAAAGAAACCAGATGAACAAGAAGTTTTGTTCTTTTTATATGTCTCAAGAATTTATATCCTAACCCTTTACCCGTAGATGCCCCTTCAATAATTCCAGGAATATCTGCAAGTATAAATTCATGATATTTACCTAGGTGAGGGTCCAGTGTTGTGAAGTGATACTCGGCAACTTTTGATTTAGAGTTTGTAAGCTCATTTAAGAGACTAGACTTACCAGCAGATGGTAGACCTACAAATCCTGCATCAGCAAAAAGTTCTAGCTCAATAAGATAGTCAGCATCCTGACCTGGCTTACCTGGTGTCCACTCAACAGGAGTTGTGTTTGTAGAAGCTTTGAAGTGAACATTTCCTAGCCCACCTCTTCCTCCGGTCAGAATTTTAACCTCCTGACCATCCTCATTCATCTCTATTCGCTCTTCTGTCTCCTGGTTTGTAACAACAGACCCAACTGGTATATCTATATAGGTATTTTCACCATTTTTACCATACAGACCCCTACCCTGACCTGCATCTCCATCCTCAGCTAGAAACTTTGGATTGTGGCTATACTTAGCAAGTATTCCAAGATCCTTTGTTGCTCTCAAGTAAACATCTCCGCCGTTCCCACCGTTTCCACCAGCCGGCCCTCCTTTGGGTTCATATTTATCATTACGCCAACGAACAACGCCGTCTCCGCCGTCTCCTGCTTTTGCATAAATTCTTAGTTCGTCTACAAATGCCATAAGTGAAAAGTATCATACCACTTGACATTGGTTTAATCAAGATGTATTTTATGTCTAAACAAAACCATCTATCATGTTCAAGTACCTACAGGAAGAGTTGTCAAAAGCAAGATTAATAGTTGGAAGTAACATAACTTATTATGAAGATCTTTTTAAAAAGTCTGAGGAATTTCTTTCAACTATAGAAATAACTCTTCAGCAGAATTTTCAAGATTTTGATATCACCCCAGAGATGGACGGTGGTGTTAGGGTTATGTTTTACCCAAATGATCCAACGGATCGATTATCTATAATTTTCTCAAAAGGAAAAGATATCGAAGTACGCATGGGTCATGAGAACAATGAAAATATTTTTACAAAAGGAATTAGCCCTGATGAATTAATCAAAATTACGGATTTTATGAGACAATCCAAGTTAGTCGCCTGAGAGGGCGATTTTTTTATGCAGCAGGCTTTTGTTTCTCCACTAAAGTATATTTAGTATGTTCAAACCTGTCTTTATATTCATCCACCTCATATATCTTGTCTGGTTTATTAACTTCAGCCCAATTGTTATAGACTTCAGCAAGGTAACTCATGCCTTCTTTATCACTTTTGTACAATTCAAGAAACTCTTGATATTCCATACGACCTCTTTGATCGCCACGTTTTATCCTATCCAAAACACCTTCAAACAACATCTTTTCTGCTTTTCTAAATTCAGCACTCTGATCAACTGATTCTTCTTTGTTGAAATTTAATTCAAATTGCTCACTCATATTTAATTATTATTTAGAGCTAATTTTGCCATTGCTATTGCCCCTTCTCTTGTTTCAGCTGAAGCTAGGAACAAATTTCTATGACAGAAAATTGCTCCTGGTACTCCCGTCAAGAGACTTAGCTCCTCACCTTGGAGACCTGACCAACTTGCTGGTAAATCTTTTTTTACTTTAAAAACTGATAAGTCATTCTTCATACCAAGTATCTTCCAGTCTCCGCTTGTTCTACTTGAAAATACTGTAAATAGAACCTCTGGCTTATCTACAAGAGATACCCACACCATCTGGCGCGTGGTTGGCACGTCTAAAATAGCAAGTCTCTTATCATCACCAGATTCGTATACTTCTATTATTTTATTTTTTATCTCTTCACCTGCTTTTATTTTCTCCATGAATTCAGAGATGATTCTCTTTGCGAAAAGCACAGCCTGGAAAAATTCTTTATCAGGATCTTGCCCTCTAGCAAATAAAGTATTTAAAACATCTCCAAGATAAAATGGTTGTACACCCGGAACAGTCAGTGTTGCTAATGTAAATCCATTATCTGGGGCATCTATTGGAGAAGCTAGTTGATTGTCTACCGCCTTCCATATGTACTCACTATCTGAAATCTTCATTCCAAAATGTTTCCAAATAAGACCGAAGGAAGCATATGGGATTCCATTTTCCCTCTTTCCTCCACCCTCTGCTTGATGATGATCAAATCTTCCCTTTTCTGGATCATAGACACTTCCAACATCAAATACTATGTCAGCTCTTTCGATATCTCCTGATTCTCTAGATCTTCTAATAATAAAAGGTTGGTCCTCCTTCTCAAACACAAGTGATAGTGTGGCGGCAGCAAATACATCGTCCGCATGAAATCCACCATCGTGAGTTACAATAAGTTTTTTTGTTTTTAAAAATGATATTCCTGGTATTTTCATAATATAAAGTATACAACATTACACATATTTTTTGGACTCTTCTGTTAGCCAAGGCACAATTGATTCTGCGACCTCTTTTAATTTAACCTTGTCTGATATAGGATTTAAAATAAGATTCAACATAACTCTCATTTCAGCTTCTTTCTCAGGATAGTACTTTGAAAAACCTTCATAGCATTTATATAGATCTCTTGTGTATAAACCAGAACGCTCCATGGTGATTTCAAAGCCAGCACGCAGCACCTTTTTAAATCTTGATACGCACCAACTCTTTATTCTCTCATCAGAATTTTCTTCTTCCAGGAATTTATAGATACCATCCATGTACGTATCCAGAGCGGGTGTGTGCAACATCATCTCTTTGCCTGGCTTCAATTTCTGAACCACAACAGGTTCTCCGTAGATACAAATTGCTTGATTAAGAATGATTTGCTCTGAATGACTCCCTGAAATAGTTTGAGGATCAGCCCAGAATTCGAAACCTTTCACAAATGGATACTTTTCTCCAAGAGTTTCTTTGAATTCTTTATTCTTACTGTTATCAATTTCTTCTTTTTGTAAATCAACATATGCAAATGTATCAATATCAGAAACCCCTGGCACAGCCTGGCCTTTGGCGACAGAACCTCTGATGTAGACTTGAGTAAGCTTGTAACCGAATATCTTCTTATACCCCTCTGTAATATCATCGATGACAGGCCTCCAATCTTCCTGCACCTTTTCAAGAGAAGCAGGGTTAATTACATAGCCTTCGCTGTCCACCTCGAAATACGAACCCATGGGTTTTATTTCAATCTTTTCTCTGTTGGAGCTTTGACTCTCCATGTTTAATTCAAAATTTTATCTGCAATCCAAGTGAGTACCGAAACTACGATTGAGCCCCAAAGTGCTGGTAAAAATCCCACAACATCAAATCCACCAATCAGTTTTGAAACAAAGAAGAAGAATAGCGCGTTTAAAACAAAGCCAAACAGACCAAAGCTTATCACTGTTAAAGGCAGGGTTAGAATTTTAACTATGGGCTTAATAATCACATTTATAAATAGAAGTATTGCACCAGCTAATACTGCAACCCAAATGTCTGCGACAAAAACTCCAGCAATAGCATAACCAGCTCCGAATACTGCAAGTGAAAGTATTATCCATTTAAGTATCACTTTCATGTTTAAGAGAAAAGTGAATCTACAACAGCCTTTACGTCAGACCCGTCAGCCTTACCGGCAAGCTCTTTTATAATAGCCCCCATCAGCATTCCCTTTTTAGCTGGGTCGTCTATTCCAAGCTCTGCTTTCTTAGCTTCAGCAATTGGTCTGATGGCATCTTGACTCATTAATTCTGGCAAATATTCATCCAAAATTATAAGTTCTGTTTTCTCAGACTCTGCAAGATCTGCTCGACCACCTTTTTCAAATTGATCTATAGAATCCTTTCGTTGCTTTGCAAGACGCTTTATAACAACAAGCACTTCGTCATCAGACAATTCATCTTGTGGAGTTTTACCCTTTGATACAAGCTCATTTGTAACTGACGTAATTATATTTCTAATAACAGAAAGTCTGACGGCATCTTTGGCCTTCATGGCTTCCTTTAAACTTTCTTTTAATTCTAATTGTATTGACATAAAACTATTATAACTCACTTTTATCATAATTGCTTAATAATTAATGACATGTTAATCTTCAAAAAAAATGAACACATGGTTACAATACTAACTCTCGAAAGAAGGAAGTTCTGGCAATATGATTATTATCGTATTAAAAAGTTTTCTGAATCCATGAAATCTCTCTTTATTGCAAATGAATGCACGATGTATCCAATACTAGTTGAGAAATTCGTTGAGGAATTATTTGCAAAGAATGGAGCAAATGTATATCTTAGTTTCTCAGTTGAGGAAGGAATAATTATTACAGAAATTGGTCACCTTTTTGAAACAAATAACCAAATAAAAGAGTTCAAAGAAGATCTCTTTTTGAAACCTTCTCAAGGCAATAATATACCTGAACTATGCTCTCTTGCCTCTAGCCAAGGATTCATTACAACTGAATTCTCTAGAGGGTCTCGTAAAGGGCTTATAATAGGAGCCCCCAGAAGAAAAGGAAGGATTTTAAATGGTAAGGTTATTGTTAATCTTTGGAGGAATTCTGGTTTATACAATAAATGGCAACCAGAAAAGATGCCTTCTAATATTAAATTTGAAATTTGGAAAGAGAAAAATTTATCATAGTCTAACAAAGGTCGGTGCTCACCGACTTTTTTTGTTATACTATTTTCATGGAAAAAATCACAAAAACACTAATATTTATAGACACAGAGACAACTGGAAATGAAGCTGAAGATAAGCTTATACAGGTAGCCTATCGAACAACAGACGGATCACCCGATGTAAACGAATTATTCTCTACTGACTTACCCATAAAAATTGGAGCTATGGCAGTTCATCACATCACAGAAAAAATGATTGAAGGAAAACCAGTTTTCCCAGGGAGTGATACATATAAGGATTTAGATTCTAGATTCAAAAAAGGAGAAGTGTTCATTGCTCACAATGCAAAGTTTGATGTAAGCATGGTTGAAAAAGAAGGAATGACAGTTGGCCCTGTTATAGACACTCTTAAAGTAGCTCGACATCTGGATCCACAAGGAAAAATTGATAGTTATGCACTTCAATATCTTCGATACTTACTAGGAATTGAGGTTGAAGCCATAGCACATGATGCTTTTGGAGATATTCTTGTTTTAGAACAGCTATTCTGGAGACTTCTAAAGAAAATTATGGAAACAGAAAATATCTCAGCAGATACAGCGATAGATGCAATGATAGACATCTCATCTCGCCCATCTATGATTAACTTTTTTCAATTTGGAAAATATAAAAATGACTCAATAGAAGAAGTGCTTAAAAAGGATAGAGGTTATCTTGAATGGCTACACAAACAAAAGCTTGCAGATGAGATAAAGGATGAAGATTGGATATATACTCTTGAACACTGGCTAGGAAAATAAATAATTTAAAAAGGGAGAGCAAATCGCTCTCCCTTTTTTATTACAGATATCTTTAACCAACACCTGGATGACCCTCTCCTACATAAAGAGTAAAATCTTCTCTCTCAAGAAGAGATATAATACGGTCAATTTCTTCTTTTTCTCCAGTGATTACAACTGGATTCCTTGGGGTAATCTCCCCTGAATCACCAAACCCGATAACATTAACGGAAAGTATCCATCCGTTGTTTGAGTTATCAGACTTATCAATCTCCCAATATATTGGGACAAAAATACCTTCTGGAGAAGATTCCGACACAGAAAGGTCCGCAACTGATCCACAACTAAATGGAAGGAAGAAAATTGCATCACCTGCTTTCTCTATATCCTCAGGGGTTTTGCAATCCACAAGTTGAATAACACTGACTCCATAGGTTTTTGATGCGTAGGCCACCGGAGACCATCTCCCTGTTAGTGTTGAGGCTTGTTTGTAAACACTAATACCTCTTTTCATGTCAGCCCTCCAATCTTCTTCTTGGCTGGTAGGATTTTGTACTTTCTCGTTACTCATATCCTTGCCCCCACAAGAGGTGAAGAGAACTGGAAAAATCATGATAAAAAAGAACTTAATAAACTTCATGTCTTGAGTTTTATAGATTAAACTAAATTTTAAATAACACTATAACACATTATAGATTATGTCAAGGTATATTTCAAAGATACTTGCAAATACACCTTTTACTTGTACTATAAAAAGAAAAAGGATCATGGCTAAAATTGAAGACTTTTATAGAGATCTAAATAACAGAGACTACTTACCAAACCTTAAGCAAGGAGTTCGGGTGACAGCAAATCTTCTTATTACGAAAGTTAAAATGGAACTTTCATATATGGATAATGAGAATTTTTTATCTGCAGAAGAAACCTGCGGGAATTTAGTCCTTGTATTTACTAATAATCCAGGTGGTGGCGAGGTTACCGTGGAGATAACTAGCGTAACAGACGCAAGTATAACAGTCGTGTATGATAACGGATCAAAAATGGAGAAGAATATCTCTCTTGCTGATTATGATGAAGTACGAAAACTAATAGACCAAATAAGTGATTTAAAGTAAAGAGAGGTTTTTACCTCTTTTTTTATTTATCAAAGATTAGGGTACAATGTAGAAATGGAAATAGTAATTATAGTATTTTTGGTTTTAATAGCTGGGCTTTTGGTCTGGATACTTATGAAACCTCAAAAGAAAGAAACTTCTGAGGCCTCTTCCCTACTTCTTCAACAACTAAATGAACTTACAAGAAGACAGGAAGAAATGAAAGAATCCATGCAAGAAAAGCTTGGTGAATCAGCTAGAGAGATGCATGCATCACTTAAGCATCAGTCTACAGAATCTATAAATATCATTAGAGATGTTACAGAGCGACTAACGAAACTAGATGAGACTAACAAACAGGTTGTATCCTTTGCTGATCAACTAAAAAGTCTCCAAGATATTCTAAAGAACCCAAAACAGCGTGGAGTTCTTGGTGAATACTACTTAGAGAGTCTACTAAAAAATGTCATGCCACCTGGTTCATACCAGATGCAATACTCATTTAAAAACAAAGAAACTGTAGATGCTGTGGTTTTTGTGAAGGATAAGATAATTCCAATTGACTCAAAATTCTCTCTGGAGAATTACAATAGAATGGTGGAAGCTAGTGATAAAACTGAAAAAGATAGATTAGAGAAACTTTTCGTAAATGATCTTAAGTTAAGAATCACAGAAACTTCAAAATATATCCAGCCGGCAGAAAATACTATGGAGTTTGCGTTTATGTTCATACCTCACGAAGCCATATACTATGATCTTCTTATAAACAAAATCGGAACTCTGACAAACGAAGATACAGAAAACCTGATCCAACGAGCTGCCTCAAAACACAAGGTTATAATTGTTTCTCCAACTTCCTTCCTCGCATATCTACAGACAGTACTTCAAGGACTCAAAGCTATGCAGATAGAAGACTCTGCAAAAGACATTATTAAGAGAGTTGGTGAACTTGGGACTCATATTGGTAAGTACGAGACCTATATGAACAAGTTAGGAGCATCTCTAGGGACAACAGTTAATCACTATAATGCTGCCCACAAAGAACTCAAGAAAGTTGATAAGGATGTAATAAGGATTACAGGAGATTCTGTAAATATAGATCCAATCGTTCTTGATAAACCACAAATGGATGATTAAAAAAGGACCCAGATTGGGTCCTTTGAATTAGTTATATACCTTACAGTGAATCACTTCTTCACATCGTCTAATTTCAGAAATAATTAGCGATTCAAGCTCCTTCATTCTATCCTTACCATTCATTTCATTCTTGAAGGATCCAATATATCCTCCATACATCGTGTACTTATTTACAAACATCTCAACATCAGTGCTCAAATCTAAAAGCTTCCTAAGGGCAATTCTGTGCAAATTAGCCCAGCTATAAGTAGAGGATCCTGATTTCGGTCTGATGGAAATAATTTTACTCTCATAGTTGACCAAAGAAACATAGAAGTACATTCTCACAACACTTCTAATAGAAATATCTAAAAATAAAAAAATTGTTATACCGACTAAAATGTAAACATCCTCCATGTTTTCTGTTTAAAGTTTATTGTTTTATACCAAATAAAATAGACTAGGTCAAGCTAGTCTATTTCATATATAACATCTTTTCTTTCTACAATAACCTTCCAACCAACTCTTTTGGCATAACGATATAGCTTTTTGTTTGGATTAAAAGCTATTGGTTTATCTACCATTTCCAGCATACTTATATCCCCTTCTGTGTCTCCTACAGCAATTGAGCCTTTTAGTGTCAGGTTTTCTTTTTCTACTACACGACGAATTATATTTGCTTTGTTTTCTATCAAATGAAGATCTCCTACTTCCCCGGTAAATCTATCATTCGGCCCTATCTCATAGAATCTTCCATATATCTTATTAAACCCTAGGCTTTTTCCAAAAGCATCTAATGTAGTTTTCGGTGACTGAGAAATGGCAACCAAATAATAACCCTTTTTCTTTAAATCCTTAACAAGTTTTTTTGTATATACGTATGTCTCATTTTTATGTTTTTTGAAAACTATCTCTGATGCATCCAAGAGGTCTTTATAATGAATACCCTTAAGATATTTAACATAAGCTTTCACAACAGCCATTATATATTTATCGTAATCAGCCTTCCTGTCGATCCACATTTGCTTTTGCTTGGAAAATTCCGCACGAGCCTTTTCTGGAAAGAGTCCTTCGTCTATCAAAACATCAACAAGCTCAATCAAAAGACTGGATCGAAATATCGTCCCGTCTATGTCAAAAAATGCTACTTTCTTTTTAACCATATACTTAATATTAACACAAAAGTCCGACGCTTGAAGCGCCGGACTTTATTACAACAAACTAGAATCATGTGGGAGCGAAACTTACACAATGTTCGAGTGAAGTTGTAATATAAGGTTTAGTACCTTTTATTTTTATTGAACTATTTCAGTTAGATTTACTGTATATAGAGTTACAAATTGAGGATCTTCTGCTCCCTCTATCTCCTTATACATTCTCCGTAGTTTTGCAACAATCTCCTCACCTTGCTGGAATAATACAAACTGTGATGTCATATTTGGAGCTACACACTCAGCGTAGCTAATTGGAATTCCAGGAACAGACTCCTGATCATATGAAATACTTTCTACCTCACTACATTCTCCTTCATAGAAACCAAGCTTGTATGGATTTCCAAAGGTTACGATAGCACCTTCTGTTCTTGAAAAGTTCTCAAGCATAAAGTTTACTCTCACTCCCTGGTCTTCCACTGGGAATTGCCAATCAATTCCTTCAAATTGGTACGTGTAAGTATCATCTTGAACTGGCTCCATAGCTGAAGAAAGAATTTCTTCAGTTTCAGAGTTAATGTCTGCTAAATCTTCTTGATTCTTATCTTTGCCTGCAAAAATAATTGTCAGAACAATAACCACAACAAGGACTACTAGCATCCAAAGTGTTGTTTTTTTCTTTATAATATCTTGTCCGGTACTCATAATTTACTAATTTTAAACTAATATAAGACAATTATAGCATAAATCATCTAATTAGTAGTAAATTTCAAGTAATTTATCCAATTCTGGAGCAATTCTCTCAAAAAGTATCATATGACCATCATCATTTGGATGAAGCGGGTCTTTCATATACTTAAACTTACCTATCACTCCATCCAGAACATTTGGAATATAAAAAACCTCGGTCTCTTCTGCCAGCTCATTAAAATATGGACGATAAGCGTCGAAGAACAATCCCCCTTGAACACCCACAAGCAATACAGCAATGTCCTTATCCTGAAGTTTTGTAATTATTTCTTTAAGATTTGAAAAAGTTTCTTCTTTTGGAACACGGTGTATAAAATCATTTCCTCCTAGAAAAATCAGAACAATATCAGGGTTGTATGACAAAACATCTGATTCAAGCCTAGCAAGGCCGTCTCCTGACTCGTCATTTCTGATTCCACTGTTTCTAATCTTAACACCTGTATGATCTCTAAGTAGCGACACATAATCATTCCCTTTTGAAGTTCCAAGCCCTTCTGTAATTGAGTCACCCAATACAACAACATCAAATCTGTCATATGGTACAGGGTTAACTTGATAATCATCTGTTAAATAAGAAGATGCATCATATGCTAAAAAGACCAGCACAATTATTGTTATAGACCCCACGATAGTTTTAATTTTTTTCTGAATCTCTTTTTCCATTGTGAACAATTATAGCAAATATAAAAATTTTGTTTCCTATTTGACAATTAACATATGTATTGGTAATTTGAAACAAAAAACACACCATGAGAACAGAATGGAATAAAGATATTCAAGAAGACATGAGGCTTCTTCTAAAAGAAATTTGGCACGAGAGTTTAGACCAAAACAAGGAAGAGTACTATGAGTCTTATACAAATCTGCACCTCCTTGAAAATGTAGATGAAGCAAGACTTTTCATAAATAGTGAATTTGAAGAAAGGTCAATCAAGAACTTTCGCCTTGATTCCTATGATGAAAGGATGGTCTGGCCTTGGCATACGTTCTATTGTTATGGAATGGATGCAATAACTAACCCAGAATTACTAGAAAAGCTTCATTTTGGATATGCTGTCATGGAGGATCGCTCTGTGATAAAGACTGCTTTCTATGACATGATGAGTATCCTACCTCATGGAGGTGTAGTGGATCCGCTTTCTGTTAAGCTTACCGTGAGGCCTAAGTACTACATGGGAGTAAATGTTGATATGGAAAGTCTACAAACTTTTTTTCGTTCAAGAGAGCGAATTCCCGGAACAAACTTGGAAGAGTATGTGAAGAGAGTAAATAAAAAGGCGCATGAGGCAAGAATTAAAGAGTCAGAAGAGGAAGCATATCAAACACAGTTAACATATGCTCCAAAATATTTCCCCTCAAGCATGATTGCTTGGGCAAAGGAAAATGATAAGTATATTCCACCTGGTCAAGAATGCCCTTGGTAAAACGAGTCTTTATGGCTCGTTTTTTTATTTAAGTTCTGAAAAACTATTTGGTCTAATTCAAAAGTGTTGAATTATAAGGCTTGATTTCGTGTGACCCAATTGAGTGGCTTTCAGAACTTTATAGTTTCTGAGCTAGTAGCGTGGCAGAAGTTTGGGAAAGTGATGAATGTAGTTTAAATAGTCTTATATTTGTATATTTAGTTACTCCCACCAGATGCTAGAACTAGTCTTCTGTAGAAATAGGAAGACCATACATTATTGACAACTTGAAAAATTAACTTAATATCAGAGAAAATGGAAAAACAATGGAAGAGAGTAAATATGGCAATCCAATATTAGATGCATGCACAGACTCTCTTATGGAGGCTAGTAGCATTAGTGAAAAAATGTTTGAACAGTACAGAATTTCTTCTAAAGCAAGAGAGGAAGCCGAAAAATTTCAACGTCAGTTAAGAAGTCAAAATATCCAAACCTACAAAGAATTGGCAGAAGAGATACTTTCAAGGGATTTAGGTTTGTCTGAAGAGGAATATAACTTTTTGACCATACAAATCAGGTTCAGCAAGGACCCAGGGAGGAAAACTGTCCCATTGTTGGAAGAATTAATAATGCGAAATAGAAATACACTTTACCCTCCCTTAGATAGTCAAAGTAAAATCAATTTATCAAAATTCTATAATATTGTAGGTTTAGATGTGGATATAGACTACTTCTTCAAAAACTTAAATAAAAAGCTAGATGGAATGATTATTCTAGAGGTTAGTGACTACATGAGGAAGATCTATAAGAACAAAATCTGTGTCAGTGTCGAATTTTTTGGGATCGAAAAGCATCTTTAGGTAGATTCAATAGTTGTTTGAATCAAAAAAAACCCTTGCTGTTGCAAGTGGTTTTTTTGTATATACATTTGTGACCCAATTGAGTGGCTTTCAGAACTTTATAGCAAGACAGAAGAGATTAAATTAAACATTAATAAATTGCTGCTAGTCGTTACCTAGTTTTGCGAAGGTCTCTCCATAATGCCTAGAAATAAATATTTTTGCTTTCTCAAGATCTTCAGGTGAGTTTACCGCTTGCCAGTCTCCAAAAAGATAAGCTTTAAGCTCTAATTTTTCTAGATTGGCAAAGAGTGTTTGCGGTAGACCGTACTCATTTTCAGAAGCAACTTCTTTATTAAATTTAAAAATACTGGTATCTAAGATATGAAAACCATTTGAATAAAAATCCTTAATAAATTCATTATCTTGTGTTTTTTTATGTCTCCTAAAACCCTTAATTATCGAGTTAACTGGGTCAGTAATTATCCCAAGATAGAACCAAGGCATAACAGCCTTTGAAACACCAATACCAGGTTTTTTCTCATCTATGGCATTCTGTACATCATTTTCTGTAAGTAAATCATCACAATTACACACACAAAATAGTTCCCCTTCTTTTAAGAGTTCTTTTGCTTTTTCAAGGGCAGACAATGTCCCTTTTTCATCATTCTCCCCTTGTGTTACAAAGCTTGTCTTGTGATTTTTATACTGACTAGATATATAGCTCTTTAATTTGCTTCCTGAAGAATCATTTATAATAAAAATTATTTCAGATACAGATTTGAGGTATGGCAAAAGAACCCAATCAATAAGCTTCTTTTCAGAGAGTGGAACCAAAGCTTTTGGTTGGTTTTTTGTAAAAGGATAAAATCTTGTCCCCTTACCTGCAGCTAGAACAATAAGTTTCATATTTTAGATAATCGTTTATGTTTGATAGAGAGGCTTTCCTTGGGAAAATCTTCTTTTAATTTGCCTTCAATAAATTTTACCGCGAAAACTGACCTATGAATACCTCCAGTACATCCAAAGTTGATTTGTATATTGGTATATCTATCCTCAATTAAATATGTATCCATGGCCATCTTGATTATTCTATAAACATCTTCTAGATAACTAATCATATTAGTTTCTATTCTAAAAAAGTCTTCAATCTCTTTATCAAGACCAGAAAAGTCTTTTAGACTATCTATTCTTCCTGGATTCTTAATAAAACGACAATCAAAAACATAGTACAGACAATTTTTATCTCCTGTAACCAGAATTTCAGGTGTAAATAAATATGAAAAACTATTTAGCTGAATCATAAATTATATTTGCGTTATTAATAATTCTATACATTTCTGGAAAATCATATCCCAAATCAGCAACCTTGGAAATAATAAAGGAAAATCTATCCAGAGCATAAGGTATGCTTTTTATAAAATAATCTTTCTTTTGCTCTAAAGCGCCAATTCCATAAGAGCCTATTGTTTGAATCATTCTCACCATAGAAACGACATAAAACCTCTTAATAAATAAGTCTTTGTCTTTGTATTTTTTAAGATCTATATATATTCCAATCATTTTGTCTATTGTTTCTATAGAATAATCAACTTGAGATTGAAACAACAGTGAGGCAAGATCATAATGTATAGGTCCAAACCTAGATCCTTGAAAATCAATTAAAGACATTTCTCCTTCATTGTCTAAAATAATGTTCCTAGACTGGAAATCTCTATGCATCAAACAGTAGTCTTCTTTAGGTACTTCTTTTATGAGCTCTTTTAAGAAAGTAACTTCTTTCTGTAGTTCTATGGAATTAAACTCGACATTACTTAAAGAGAGAAACTTATCTATAAATCTTTTAGTATCTCTATCGATTTCTTCTTCATCAAAAGAGGCAAAAGGGTAAGATTTTTGATAGTCCCAACCGTCGGACCCCTTCTCTTGAAAGGAAACCAAAAGTTCAATGGCTTTTCCCAGTAATCTTTCTTTTTCTTCAAGTGGTTCTGTCTTTTCAACCATAAAAGAATACAGATCTCTTTCCCCTTTATAGTCTTGTATATAGAGAGTCTTTTCCTTATTACATATATGCACATGAGGTACATTTACCCCTTTAGATTTTAGGTGCTTTGATAACTCAATAAACGCAATATTTTCTAGAACGTTAAAGCTCATGGTCGCAAGCATAATCGTGTCTTCAAATATTAATTTGAAATATCTCCTTGAAGAGCCGTGTGGTGCTATATTTTCAATTTTTAATAATTGATTGGGTGTATGTTTTCTTAAAAAATTCTCAATAAGATCGTGTGGTGATGTTGTAATATCTTTTAAGAAATAATTCCCAGCATATCTTGGGCTCACGATCGCCCTACCAACAACCACCGAACCAGCACCCGCCACAAATAGCTGATTAGCTTGATCAGGAGTATCGATACCACCTTCTGCAATAATTGGAATTTCAAGAGATGAAAGTGATTCTATAAGTTCTAGGTGTTCAATAAAAGTTTTATTTTCCCTAGTTTTAGCTTGAACAAAAGTTGTTAGTAGATAATCAGCCCCAAAAGAAACTGCTCGGTTGGCCTCTTCTAAAGTTCCTATATCACAACCAATCTTTATATCTTTATACTCTTTTATTTTATATAAGAAATCTTTTAAAGAGGTATCATCGTGCAAGAGGTTTGAGGATTCCACGATTATAACGTCAGCTCCAGCATCTATAATCTCCTTAGCCGATTCAAAATCAGGAGTAACAAATCCAGTTAATGGAGATTTCTCATTTATAACTTTTTTTAGTCCAAAAACAAGAAGATTTTTGTGTTTCTCTTTTGTGTATTTAATAGCATCAACTCCACTAATTCGAACAGCTTGTACTTCTGAACTAGCAACTGAATCTATAATACTTTTCATATAAAGACTGTTATCATAACCCACCTCACCAGCAGGAATCTGACAAGAGATAATTAGACTTGGAAGCTTTTTTATATTACGCCTAGACATACTTCGATTATACATAAAACCACTCCTTAATAAAGAAGTGGTTTTATTACTCTTCTAGAGCACTCGAACTAGCTCTCAGCGTGGTGAGCCTTCAGCAGATAGAACCAATTTGATTCATTTCCCTGTAAGGAATACTTTTACTATATCATGACGACCCTTCTCGTGAGAATATAAAAAAGTGACAGTGGTTTGACTATCAAAGTTACGGTCAATTTTGACTTTTAACCACCAACTTGACTAATCCAATCCCTAATATATGTCCCTACTCTTTCGACATCCCTAGGTGAGAGTTCTCCTCCATGCATTATGATGTGTCTTGATTTCTCCAAGGTTGTGATTATTTGTTGTGCCCAGTCGATATTGATTATGTGGGGCTCAAAAAATCCCCAGTTTTCTTTTTTAGCCATTATTGATATTAGATCACCAAAATCAGTGTAGTAGATCATTGATTTTCCTCTTTGCGTTAACCAACGGGATTCATTCTCAGAATTTTTTCTATTCTCAGCTCTTTGTTTTACTTCATTTTTTACACAACTATCCCACCATTTTTCACCTTTTTCTTCATATAGTTTTTTAGAAATGAACTCTCTTATTGTGTTCTCAAAAGCACAAATAGCAGTATATACGACAGCCATTCTTCTTGCTTTTTTTACTAACTCCTCATCAAGTAATGGTATACCAAGTCGTTCTGCTGTAGCAGATTCCCATTCTTCAGAAAACAAGCTCTTATCTTTTCTGCCGTTTTTATCAAGAGATTCTTCTGTTAGTAGTCCACGATATACGAATGAATATAATTTATCGAGTGACATAATAATTAGAAAAGGTGATTTTTTAGAGACTTAAAGATTGCATCATAAACTGCCTGATTTCGTGATTCAGGCAAGTGAATTTGAATGTTGTAATGCAACTGGTGATCTATTGTTTTTATAGCTTCCTGTAATACTTTCTTTTCCTCTTCTGGAGGAGTGGTGACAGTCTCTTCTGATTTTGATGATTGTGGCTTCTTTTCAATACTTTCTTCTTCCGACTTCTTTGAGTTTGCTGGTTTTGGATTTGATGAAGTGTTCCACTCAGCGTAATCAACCAAAGCTTTAAATGTAGTAGCCATTAATCCTAGTACTTTGTCGGATGGTTTACCCTGAGTAAGTGTTTTTAACTTACTTTTCACTTCCTGTTGACTCAGCTCCTGAGCTTTAGTATTCACACTAAATAAATCTTCATAAGCCTCTCTTATTGCTTCAGCAAGAATTTGTTTTGATTGTGTCTGATCTAAAAATTTAAAGTACCGTTCTGTAGGAGCAGCAGTTTGATCTAGAAAACCAAGACCTTTCAGCATTGCAATAAAAAGACGGTCGTTCGTACTCTTGAACTCTAGACTTTCTATAAATTTCTGAGTAAAAACTTCTGGAGCGCGAGCCGTAAGTAAACTATTTAAAAAAGAGTCAAGATTTTTTGTTGTGATTAAGTATGAAGAAGTAAGAGCCATAAATTTAAGGTTGTTAAGTTAATAATAAAAGTATTTTACCATTTTTTACAAGTAAAGTTAATAAGTCAAAATCAAGTTAAATACATACAGTATATGGAACATTGACCATGAACCCTAAAATTACAGCTTCAAAAATCAAATAGTCCTCAAAACGAAAACAGCCCAATGGGCTTTTTTCGTACACTTCTCGTGCTAGCTGTTGAAGGTGAGCCTTCTCGAGCTCGAACCATGTAGATCATTACACAGTAAGGTTATTTCTAATAAACCAAGTATAACTTAGCGACCCTTCTCGAGCATTACTTCTTTTTGTCCATCCAAAGCTTTTTAATGAATGGTAGAGATTGTACCGATAAAAGATAACCCAAAGTAGGTATTATTGAATTTAGGTAGGGTTTAGGCACATGAATAATATACATAACAAATGTGGCTAGTATATAGGTAATGATCACTATCGAAATCCAGCGAGTTTTGCTTGTTTCCCATGCTTTATCTAACTCAACTCTTTTGTTTCTTTCTTCGATTAGTGCGATACGATTTTCTAATTCTTCCATAAGTATAATAATAACATCAAATTAGTTTAAAAAGTGACAAATGTGACAGTGGTAACAATACTTCGATATTACACCAATCTGTCACTTTTTCTTATCTTTACTTGGTACAAATTCTATATAATTCATTATTTTATAATCTTTTAGATGTTCATATGGATCAACAAACCTATACCAAGGCTCAGAATGATGCCATATTTTCCCATCTCTTTTTTCTGGCACCAAATGTGATTCAACTAATTTCTTTGGTGGTAAAAAGTCTTTATTATCTTTAATCAAAAAGATTTCACAATGTTTTGAACCATTATCATTCAGTATTTCTCTGGAGATAAGAATGCCTTCTTTTTTAAACTTCTTTACTCCATGCCTATTAAGACCAAAGCGGCTTTCTAGATCCCATTTGCTGTACCATTTATCATCATCTGTTATTTGTGATCCAGGTATAATTTTTTTATTAATAGCATTCTGACAAGTCATGCATTTGATACCCCATTTGTCATACCAACCAATATGCTCTGGCAAAATATCCTTACAAACACGACAGGTATAACTACCTTCTATGGTATATCCCTTTGGATTATCTTTTAACTTTTGTTTTCTTTTAATATCTTCTTGAGCTCCTTTGTATATAATTTCAGCAAGACCTGCCAACCTGTGTGCGCCATCAGTTGCTTCCGCCATAGAAACCTCCTTACCCTTTTCTTTCTCAAGGATCTTCTTAAAGTCTAAGATTTGTTCTTCAGACAGTCTCATATATAAAAACTGTATCATAAATCAACAAAACCCCGTATTGGGGTTTTGTTGACGTTTATCCTAGATTATTATTTTCTTTACCGTCAGGTTTAGACACAGGTGTTTTAATACCGTTTATCTCCCTAACATAGTAATCATTAGAATAACCACTCCCATTAACAATTTTTTTAACAAATTGATTCAGGGTCATCTTTTCTTTTGATTTTTTGTCTAAAAACAAAAGATTTCTTCCAGATTCTGATTCTTTCAGAACTATAACATTCTTCGCCATAGGTGTTGATAATTAGCTTTTCGTTTCGGCCATTTAAATGTTAGAGTAATCTTGTAAGAGAAATGCGAAACATTTGAATGTTTTAACATAAGGGGGGTCTTCACGACTATTAGACATCTTATGTTCCTAAAGCCACGAAAGTGGCTTTTTCTGATGAAATTTTCCATCAGACCCTTACATTATATCATTTTTTATTAGCCAATATTTTTAACAAAATGTCTATAAAACTGCAAAACCTGTGGATACTTGCTATTTTACAGAATGATATACTTAGTACATGAATTCTATTGATCAAAGAGAAGATCTTCCGTTCGAAACGGTCAGAAAAGGAAAAACTATTAAACGACTGTTTCGTTGTGAGTGTGGACAGCCATTATGTGAACAAAATCTCACCACAAAAGAAATAAAATTTCTATTTCACCGTGGAGGAAAAGAAGATTTTATAAAAGTTAAGCCAATTGGCTCTGGTGGCGGATTAGAGATTCTTTGTACAAATCCTGACTGTCATAAGTCACAAGCAAGCAAAAGGACTCTTTCACATAAAATTATGTTTTTCCAAGAAAATATAGACATCTCTGATGAGCTTAGTGTATAATAGAAGTAACAATTGAAGATAAAGAGCTGGTTCGGAACGCCCGAACACCATGTCGAAAAAGACTGGTGTTTGGGTGTTTTCTTTTTACCCACTCAGTCTCCTTAATAATTAATCCATTTAACAAACTATGGATAACAAATTGCACTGGCATACTGTGTCAAAAAAGGTGGACGACTTAGTTCCACAAGAGGTTAATCCTCGAACTATTACTAATAAACAAATGGATGACTTAAAGAAAAGTCTCCAGAAGTTTAATCTCGCTGAGATTCCAGCTATAGATCTTGACGGAAAGATACTCGCTGGCCATCAGCGTATCAAGGCACTTCAACTCTTAGGTCGAGGAAATGAAGAGATTGATGTAAGGATTCCAAATCGAAAACTTACAGAAGAAGAATCAAAGCAGTACCTCATCGGAAGCAATGCTCTAGGTGGAGATTGGGACTTTGAACTTCTTAAAGACTTTGAAATTGATCTATTAATTGATGTTGGGTTTGACCCAGTTAAGCTATCTAATCTTTGGGATACTAATCAAGAGATCAAGGAAGATAATTTTGATTTGGATAAGAGTATTTCTGGAAACA
>CAZOLO010000008.1:0-4427 GCA_964581035.1 uncultured Candidatus Saccharibacteria bacterium
CAGACAATCAAACTACTACATGAAAGTACCAAAGAACGGTATATACTCACACAAAGTAAACTCAATAACAATAAACCCTGAATACACTACTACCTACAATCTAGCTTCAATTAACATGTGGGGAGCAAACTTCTGTAATACTACAGTAACAGTCCTAGATGAAGAGGGAACAGAACTAACATCACCAAACAACTCATATCTCTCAGCCTCTGCTGGAAGTAATCCATTCTTCCGAGCTATTACTTCATTTTTTGCTAGATTGTTTGTGAGGTAAATGCACAAAAACCACCTTCTGGTGGTTTTTAGTTGACTTTTAAAAGGCTATTTGCTAGTATACTCCGTAGCCAAAGAAGGCTATTTATTTTTGTAAATATGGCAGTGATTTAATTCACAAGACCTAGCCATCACTTTACAGCCTAAACACTTATTATGACAAGATCACTTAAAAAAGGTCCATACATTGATGCAAAGCTTCTTAAGAAGATTGCTGGTAAAAAGCCACAGGAGACTGGGGTTATTAAGACTTGGGCACGAGCGTGTCAAATCTCACCAGAAATGGTTGGGTTTACGTTTGGAGTTCACAATGGTAGAAAGCATGTTGAAGTATTTGTTACAGAAGACATGGTTGGTCACCGTTTAGGGGAATTTTCTCTAACACGAACATTCTACCGACATGGAGGAAAGCTTATGAAGGAGCTTGAGCAGAAGAAGCGAGAATCTGAGATTCAAGCCGCTAAAGCCGCTAAAGCATCTAAATAATATATATAATTATGAAAGCATATCTTAAAAACTACCGACAGTCACCAAGAAAAGTTCGCCTTGTAGCGAGAGCTATTTCTGGTAAATCAGTAGCAGACGCTCTTCTTATTTTATCTTTTATGCCAAAGCGAGCAGCTCTTCCTTTAACAAAGCTTATTGCTTCTGCTGAAGCAAATGCTAAAGATACAGGAGTAAACACTGAAGGTCTTAAGATTTCAACACTTGAAGTTAACCAAGGTGTTACACTTAAGCGAATTCGAGCACGAGCTCGAGGTTCAGCTTTTCGAATAAACAAAAGAACAAGTAATGTTACAGTAACTCTTAAGGGGGCAGAAGAAGCAAAGCCTTCGAAGAAAACAGCTGTAGCTAAAAAGCCAGCAGAGAAAGCCGTTGAAAAAACAGCTTTAGCTAAAAAGCCAGCTGCTAAAAAGAAGGTCGCAACCAAGAAAACTGCTAAAGCAGCTAAATAACCAATAATATCATGACAAAAGTAGTTCACCCATATGCACAAAGATTAGTAATCCTACGAGACTGGAAGTCACGGTGGTTTGCTGCGGGACCCAAGTATCGAGAATTTCTTAGAGCTGATATTCTTATTCGAGAATGGCTAGAGAAAAGACTTCGAGGTTCTTACGTTTCATCTATTGATATTGAGCGATCACGAAAGTTTGTTCGAATTATAATCAAGACCTCACGACCAGGTATGATTATTGGACGACAAGGAGATTCTGCTTCAAAGCTACGAAAGGATCTATTTAAGTTCATGAACAAAAACAAGATCACAATCGCTGAAGAAGTGAAAATTGATATTGTGGAGGTTGCTAGTCCTGACTCTGACGCTGCTGTTGTTGCATACTCTATTGTAGAGGCGCTAGAGAAGAGAATGCCATTCCGACGAGCTATGAAGATGGCTAAAGAAAAAGTTATGGCTGTTCGAGGGGTAAAGGGAGTCAGAATTCTTGTTACTGGACGTCTAAACGGAGCTGAGATGGCGCGACGAGAGGAGGTAAAAGAAGGTTCAATCCCTCTTCAGACATTTAGAGCAGATGTTGACTACGCAATGGAACGAGCAAATCTTCCATATGGTGTATTGGGTGTAAAGGTCTGGATTAACAAGGGAGAAGTTTTTGATACTAATAATAAATAGGCTTATGTTATTTCCAAAAAAAGTAAAATTCAGAAAATGGCAAACAGGCCGAAAGAACCCAGATAAGCTGGCTCGACCTGATACTCGCGGTACAGAAGTATCTTTTGGGTCATTTGGTCTTAAAGCCGAAACACCAGCCAGAGTTACATCAAACCAGATTGAGGCTGCTCGTCGAGCAATGACTCGACACCTTACAAAAGTTGGTAAGGTTTGGATTCGAATCTTCCCAGATAGACCTATTACTAGAAAAGCTGCCGAAGTAGGTATGGGTAAGGGTAAAGGAGACCCTCAAGGATACTGTTTCGAGGTTAGACCAGGTAGAATCATCTTTGAAGTAGATGGAGTACCAGAAGAAGTGGCAAGAGAAGCCCTCAGAAAGGCGGGAACAAAGCTTCCTATTAAGACTAAAGTAGCCACAAGGAATTAGTATTATGTCAAAAGATATCAAAACAATGAAGGCGGAAGACCTTCAAAAAAGCTTGAACGAGAGCCGAAAGAAGTTGCAAGAATTTAGATTCGCAGTTTCTGGGGCTTCAACAAAAAATTCAAAAGAAGCGAGAGATCTGAAAAGAAGTATCGCTCAAATTTTAACAGAGCAAAAAGCTCGACAAAAGTCTTAAAATAAGTAAACTACAAACTATTAAACTATTATGGATGCAAAACAAACTATAAACAAAAAGCAATTCACAGGAACTGTTGTAAAAGACAAGATGGATAAAACCGTGGTTGTTGCTGTTCCTCGGTTTGTTAAGCATCCAAAATATCAGAAGTTTTATAAGCAAACCAAGACTATTAAGGCTCACGATGAGAATAACCAGTTTAAGGTTGGTGATAAGGTAACTATCGAAGAAACTCGACCTATTTCAAAAGATAAGAGCTTTACTGTTATTGCATAACAATATAAATCATGATTCAAGACGGAACACAAGTAGTAATAACGGATAACTCAGGAGGGAAAATCGGAAAGGTTTTCAAGGTTCTTGGGGGTTCAAAAAGACGATATGCTGGTCTAGGTGATCTAGTTGTTATTTCTGTTAAGAAGGCTGAGCCTCGAAAGCAGGTAAAGAAGAAAGATGTTCACCATGCTGTCGTTGTTCGAACAAAGAAATCTTACAGAAGAAAAGATGGTACATATATTCGATTTGATGACAACGCTGTAGTAATTATTACAAAAGAAAAGAAAGAGCCAAAAGCAGGGCGAATCTTTGGCCCAATACCAAGAGAGCTTGGAGATCGAGGTTATCAAAAAATTGTTTCTTTGGCCCCAGAGGTTATTTAAGAAATTTACTTTATATATTATGAAATTTAAAACAGGCGACAACGTAATAGTGATTTCCGGTAAAGATAACGGAAAGAAAGGAAAAATCCTTAAGATAGATCGATTAACAAATCGAGTGGTTGTTGAAGGTATTAATATTTCAAAAAAACATGAGAAGGGGCGAGAAAAAGGAAAGGGTCAAATTATCGAAGTTCCAATGCCTCTTAACGCATCAAATGTTCAGCTAATTGATCCAAAAACAAAGAAGCCAACAAGGATTGCAAAAAAGATTGTTAACAACAAGCGAGTTCGTGTTGCTGTTAAGAGCGGTCAAGAAGTATAACCTAAAATATTATGGAAACAGTAAAACAAAAACTAGATAAGGTGTACGACCTAATGAAGGATGAGTTTGGATATAAAAACAAGCTTGCAGCCCCTAAGATCGAAAAGATTATTGTATCTGTAGGAACAGGTAAGCAAATTAAGCTTGATAAAAACAAGAATGAATTCATTCAAGATAGAATTGCAAAGATAACTGGACAGAAGCCAGCTATCAAGCAAGCTAAGAAATCAATTGCTACTTTTAAGCTTCGAGAAGGAGATCCAATCGGAGTTGCAGCAACTCTAAGAGGAGAAAGAATGTATTCATTCTTCGATAAGCTGATAAACGTTGCTTTTCCACGAACAAAGGACTTCCGAGGGGTAAACAATACTATTATAGATGATATGGGTAATGCCACTATCGGAATCAAGGAAAACTCTATTTTCCCTGAAACAGGAGAAGAGGAATTGCGAGATGTATTTGGTTTCGCTGTAACAATTGTTACAACAGCTAAGACAAAGAAAGAAGCAAAAAAATTCTTTGAACTTATCGGAATTCCATTTGCAAAAGTGGTAGAAGCTAAGAAAAAATAAAGGAAAAACACTCGAGAGAGTGTTTTTTTGTTAATAAGATATAGTTTATGGTGCTAAAATTTGGTATTATTAATGTTAATGATAATCTCCAAAATAGTAAGAACTCTTCTAAAAACCTCAATAGTTGGTTTTATTTTACTTTATGGCTTTATTTCTTTTTGGCCAGCTGATGCAGTAACTCTTAATTTTGTGGCTAATGATATAGCGGGAGATACAGGTTTCGGTTACGCAACAGAAATGCTTGATGTAGACGGTGACACGGATCTTGATATTTATGTGGCAAACGGCAGTTACACCCAAAACAATCTTTGGATTAATGATGGATCAGGAAATTTTACAGCAAATGAT
>CAZOLO010000008.1:4527-48188 GCA_964581035.1 uncultured Candidatus Saccharibacteria bacterium
CACCCAAAACAATCTTTGGATTAATGATGGATCAGGAAATTTTACAGCAAATGATATTTCTGGAGATCTCGGCTCTTCTCAGGGGGTTATAATGCTTGACGTAGACAGTGATACTGATCTTGATATTTACGTGGTAAATGGAAACAACGAACAAAACAAACTCTGGATCAACGACGGATCAGGGTCATTTACTGCTAATGATATTGCCGGAGATACGGGTTCTTCCAGAGGTGTTTCATTTGGTGACGTAGACGGTGATACTGATCTTGATATTTATGTGGCAAATGCTGCTGGTCAACAAAACAAACTCTGGATCAACGACGGATCAGGGTCATTTACTGCTAATGATATTGCCGGAGATACGGGTTTCTCAGCTGGTGCAATAATACTTGACGTGGATGGTGACGCTTATCTAGATATCTATACCACGAATAGTGGACAAAACAATCTTTGGATTAACGATGGATCAGGAAATTTTACAGCAAATGATATTTCTGGAGATGCAAGTGGTGGTACCTCTATAAATGCTATCGCGGTTGATATAGATGGTGACAATGATTTAGATATTTATGTGGTAAATAGTAGTGATAATCAAAACAATCTTTGGATTAATGATGGATCAGGAAATTTTACAGCAAATGATATTTCTGGAGATCTTGGTTATTCATCAGGGGCTACCGCTGGTGATATTGATGGTGATACTGATATAGATATATATGTTGCAAATGGAGGTGGTGGCGGCCAAAATAAACTCTGGATTAATACTACACCCTCATTAAATGATTTCGTAACCACCTGGAAAACAGACAATACAGGATCATCAAACTCAACCTCAATTACTATTCCAACAACTGGATCAGGTTATAACTACGACGTAGATTGGGACAATGATGGTACTTTTGACGAATTCGGACTAACAGGAGATGTAACTCATGATTTCGGTGTTGCGGGGACATACACTATTCGAATTCAAGGAGATTTTCCAAGAATTTATTTTAATAATACTGGAGACAGGCAGAAGATTCTCTCAGTGGATCAGTGGGGAAATCAGGTCTGGACATCCTTAGATAAGGCATTTTATGGAGCAAGGAATATTCAGATTTTAGCAACTGACGCACCAGACTTGTCTGGAATGACAAACCTAAGTTACGTTTTCCAATCAACCTATTCCTTTAATCAAGATATTTCTCATTGGGATGTGTCTGGTATAACAGACATGACGGGGGCATTTTATGGAGCCTTTGCTTTTAATCAACCTTTAGACAATTGGGATGTTTCAAACGTTACAAATATGACCAGTATGTTTGGTCAGGCATTTGCCTTTAGCCAGCCTCTTAATTCCTGGGATGTTTCAAATGTTACAAATATGACCCGTATGTTTAACAACAGTAGCTTTAACGGGACAATAAGCTCCTGGGATGTTTCAAATGTTACAAGCATGTCCTCTATGTTCGCAACAAATGCATACTTCAATCAAGACATTTCTGGCTGGAATGTATCATCTGTTACTAACCCTGGTGAAATGTTTTATAATTCCACAGCCTTTAATCAACCTTTAAACTCTTGGGATACATCTTCTTTTGGTAATACGAGTTATATGTTTTTTGGAGCCACCTCTTTTAATCAGGATCTAAACCTTTGGAACACCGCATCTACGACAAGTATGGTTCAAATGTTTTATAATGCCACCTCTTTTAATGGGAATATTTCAACCTGGGATGTTTCAAATGTTACAAATATGAGAGGTATGTTTGAGGGGGCTTCTAATTTTAATGGGAATATTTCAACCTGGGATACTTCATCTGTTTCAGAGATTTGGAATATGTTTAAAAATGCTACTTCTTTTGATCAAGATCTGGGTGGTTGGGACGTGGCAGACGTGACGAATGCCTACGAAATGTTTAATGGAGTCACCCTTTCAACCTCAAATTACGACTCACTTTTGATTGGCTGGAATTCACAATTATTACAAAACTCTGTTTATTTTGATGGAGGTAATTCTCTGTATTGTGCAGGAACATCAGCCAGATCAAACATGATCTCTTCTGACTCTTGGATTATTACTGATGGAGGAGGGGGCTGCCCTTCAGAGATTACATACGACACCACAACCTTTGTAGAGTCTATAGCCAATGATGGGACAATCTCTACAACAGCCACACTTACTCTATCTGGAGACACATTCACAACGACAAGTGGTCCAATGGCTGGGACTCTCGACTACGCAATATCCAATGTTCCTTCAGGGCTTACCTTCTCTGTTGTTGGGACGAGCTCAACTACAGCAACTGTCACTCTTACAGGATTAGCCGCAGCTCATGAAAATATTAATGATATTTCAAACCTGGGTCTTGAGTTTACAGACAATGCATTTACTGGAGGAGCTGCTGCCGGTATTACAGGATATTCAAACCAAACTCTCGCTGTTGATTTTAATGATGCAGCTTCTCTTTCATATTCAGTTTTAACTCTTAGGGAACCCATCGCAAACGACGGTTCTGTTACTGGAGGTATTGAGGTTACTCTAACCGGCGACACTTTCACCAACTCAACTTCAACCCTAACCCTGGGTGTAGACTATACAGTTGCCAACGTTCCATTAGGGTTAACCATGGTGGTTACCGGCACTTCGGCTACCACAGTAGGTGTTGGGTACTCAGGAAATGCCCTTGCACATGAAGATATAAACGATGTTTCAAATATAGAACTAACCTTCCTAGATGCAGCGTTCACATCTGGTTCAGCCTCTCTTGTTGGGGGGTATTCAAATACTAGTTTAGGAATTGACTTCCTTGATGCTAAAACCTTTTCATATGACACTGAAACTTTTGCCGAGGCTTCAGCCAATGACGGAACCGTAGATACTACGATTACCATAACACTTTCAGGCGATACTTTTGCAACCCCAACACTATTACTAAATACTCACTATACTGCAACCAATGTTCCATCAGGGCTAACTCTTGTTGTAACTCCGACTTCAGCTACAACAATCACTCTTAACTTAACAGGATCAGCTGCATCTCATGCTGATGCAAACGACATATCAAACCTAACTCTGACATTCTTAGACAGTATATTTACTGGAGGATCTGCATCCTTGATATCTGGATATTCAAATACAAGTCTTGTTGTAGACTTTGAAGATGAATCTGTTAATACAAATCCATATACTCCACCACCTATTTGTTCTCTAAAAGCTCCGAGCTCAATTTCTCTAGGAGAAATACTTAATCTTGCATGGAACGTTACCTGGCCAGGAAGAGCTTCTTCTTTCTACTACAAGCTCTCAGACGACAAACCAAAAATATCTGAATATGAAGGAATGCATTCACCAATCTCAAAAGGTATTGCGATTAATTCACTTCTTGAAAGAACAACATTCACCCTGGCTGCCATTAATCAGTGGGGGGCAACTATATGTGATGCAGAAGTGGAAGTGATTGAGCCACAGCCAAAAGAAATATATCCAGAACTAGAAGAAACCATAGATGAAGAAAAAATAGATGGTGGAACAGAAGTAGAAGAAACAACCTCAAATGAAGAAGTGATAATAGAACCTACTCCAGAACCAGAACCACAAGTATGTCTTCCATACATAAATTCATATATTCAATTAAACAACAAAGCTAACAACCCAGAAGATGTAACTAAACTAGAAACCTTCCTAAATACTTACGAAGGAGAAGAATTAGCAGTAAATGGAATATATGAAAGAAAAGACTACAAAGCTGTGATTCGTTTCCAAGAGAAGTACAACAACTCTGTTCTAGAGCCATGGAAACTAATTAAAGAAGGGGACCAATACCAGTATGTTCCAACCTTTAAAGAAAAAGCTATCAGAACCCTTTCTAAAGGTACAGGATATGTATATATCTCAACTAGGTTACAAATAAATAATCTTTACTGTGAAAACCAAGGGCTAACTCTTCAAGATGAGATTGAGATTCTTCCAGAATTAGAAACAAACCAGAACTCAAACCTTCAGGCTTCAGTAGGAAGCTCATCATTTGCTAAAGCAATATGGAATTTCTTCAAGGATTTGATAGGGGTCGTCTAATAAAAAACACTCGAGAGGGTGTTTTTTTTGTTAGATTCTAGGTATTGACTTATATCAATATATGTGATACAGTTGTTGTATGAATATATTAAGAAAGGCAAGTATTTTGTTGCTAATAGCCGTAATTTCAGGCTTTTTTGTAATTACTTACTCTTTTGCAGAGGCTAAAACCCTACCATTAAACCCAGAGATTAAAACCTTAAATACTGAAAAAACCATTAAGCACTCTCTTCCTGTAAAAAATACAGAGTTTTCAGTAAAAAGGTCAAACATTTCGATAATAAAAAATAACCCTAAGAATAACTCTCAGAAAACCAATACTTCTATTAAAGGCATTTTAAATAATGCTGTATCTAGAGTTTTAGTTTCAAGACAGATATCAACTCCTGTGACATCAGGTGCGCTTTTCGGTGAGCCTAATTCTCTCGGTCAAATATCTATGTGGATTGGAAAGGTCAATATGCATAAAGAAATAGAGGGAGTGTGGCTAACAGACCCAGATGGCGTTTCAGGTGCTGGAATAGACAAGCTAACTTACTGTAAAAAGTTTTGGCCAAATACTACTCATATTGAGCAAAAAAATCCACAGACTATTTCAGGCTGGATGGGTGCATATGGATTAGGTCCATACACAAGCACAAAACCTGTTTGGGATTGTCTGGATGGGTTGATTCCGATGGATATGATGGATGCGTCAGTTACAACAACTCTCTCAAATAACACAGAATATAAGGTTCTTGTGGTTCTTGTTAATTTCCTGGACTCAGAAAATGCAAACAACTTTACTCTATCTGAGGCAGAGAGTTGGTTTAATGGATATCCTCTTCGAGATTTTTTCTTTGAGCAGTCATATGGGAAGATGGATATCATAGCTGACGTCCATGGGTGGCTTACAATGCCACTTAATTCTGCCGGGACTGGATGTAATCCAATGGATGATGACTACTCAGGGAATTTTGGAGGCCTAAGTAATCCAGATTTAATAAATGCACTAGATCAAAATAATATTTCCTTTGCTGGTTACGACCACCTTGTAGTTCTTTCTGATTGCCCAAATCAAACATGGGGAGGATATTCTGATGACGCATCTTTAAATGGTGTAGAGCTTCCTGTGGCTGTAGTGAGAGGTGTCTCTAATGAGCCAAGTTTGCACTTCATAGCTCATGAGATGGGACATGACCTTTTTGACGTTCAATCAGGTCACGCAAACGGTATTGACTGTGATACTTCTGACTATAATGCAGCTGACTGTAGTACTGTTGGATATGGAAATCTTTTTGATGCTATGGGTGGATGGCAGGCATATTCTCATCATTTTAGAGCGCAACTAAAAGACATGCTAGGTTGGTTTGATAGCTCAAACATATTAGAGGTTACAACCTCTGGTGTATATACAATAAACCCACTTGAAACAAATGGTGGTATTAAGATGGTGAAAATAAAACCTTCATATTTTGGTGGAATGACTCACTATGTTGAATTTAGAAATGGCTATGGTTTTGACAGTAATCTCATTAACGACAGTTCGCTTACTTCAAACACCCAAGGTTTGTTTATATATAAAAGAGTTCTTGGTTATGAAGATAAATATAATTTAATTGACGCCACACCAACCAGTCAGTCCTGGGCAGATGATATAAAGAACACAACATTAAATCAAGGAATGGTATTTAATGATGATATCTGGGGTGTACAAATACAAACCTTGGCTGTCACACCTTCAGAGATTACTTTTCAGGTAAACATGAACGGTTCTGATTATCAGGCTTGTGATGGCCCAAATTTAAACCCTATCCACTATGAGGTGAACCCACCAAATCTTCCAAGTATAAACCCTGAACCAGGAGAGGCTGATAGATTTTATTTAAGCATAGGTCTTTCTCTAGATAATCCACTCCCAACTTGTTTGCATCAAAAATACTCAATAGAGACATTGAATTCTGCTGGGCTAAATGTTGGCTCATCTAGTCAGATTCTAACTATATATTTAGATGGTGAGTACCACTGGTTTATCCCCGTTGGAGTTCCAGAAAGCCTAGACCCGGGATCACACCAAATCCACTTTGGATTTACAAATCAAGATACTGGAGGTGTGGAGCATGGATACTACAGTGTAAATATACCTGGAGGCACATACCCACCAGCTCAGGTTCTATTATCTGACTTTTAAAACCACCGGGAGGTGGTTTTTTTGATATTGACCTAATGCTTTCAATAATGTAGTATGGTCAATACCCGAAAGGGCTTTATTAATTTATGTCAATCCGTAGTATTTCTTGTGGAATAGCCTAAAAAGTGGCTACATTAGAGGAAATAATACGCGATATTGCATTTAGAATGGCAAAAAAATCAGTTATCGCACGTCAATCAAAGCGGGAACGCCTTGTTGACCAATATGCAGACAAAAGAGCCGCTTTGAAAAAAGCCGGTGATTTCGAGGGTCTGCAACAATTACCTCGAAACTCAAATCCAGTACGTCTACGAAATAGATGTGCTATCACAGGTCGAAGTAAAGGATATCTCCGAAAATTTGGACTATCCCGAATCAAATTCCGAGAACTAGCCCGAGAGGGAAAAGTTCCAGGCGTTAGAAAATCTAGTTGGTAATCTTATAGAATATATATTATGGACGTATTAGCAAATATGCTTATTATGATTAAGAATGGTGGAAACGCTGGAAAGACCAGTGTTACCGCTCCTTACTCTGTATATAAGCACTCAGTGTGTGATGCTCTAGTTAGACTAGGTTACATCAGCGCTGCTCATAAAAAGACAGCAAAAGGTGGATTTTCAGAGCTTGTAATAGAGCTTTTGGTAGAAGGGACAGATCCAAAAATTAAAGGACTTCGAAGAGTTTCAAAACCTTCACGAAGACTTTATACAGCAGCAAAATCAATTAAACCTATCAAAAATGGCTTTGGTGAAGTAGTTCTATCTACTCCAAAGGGTATTTTAGGTGGTCAAGAGGCAAAACAACAACTGGTCGGAGGGGAATTATTATTTGAAATCTGGTAGGCTTATGTCAAGAATTGGAAAACAAATTATTGAAATACCAAAGGGGACAACTGTTACAGCTGATAATGGTGTGTATACAGTTAAGGGTCCTCAAGGAGAGCTTAAGAAGACTTTCCGAGATGATGTTACTATCACTATAGATGGTGACCAAATCAGCTTCGCCCCTTCATCAGCAAAGAGTGTTCTTTCAAAGGCTCTTTGGGGAACATATGCTTCTATTATGAAGAATATGGTTCAAGGTGTGAACACTCTATATGAAAAGAAGCTAATTCTAGAAGGAGTTGGTTTCAAGGTTGATGTTCAAGGTAAACAGCTTAAGTTTGCTTTAGGTTTTTCTCACGATGTGTTCGTAGATATTCCTGATCATCTTAATGTTACAGCAGAAAAGAATACTATTACTGTTACAGGAATAGATAAGGAAGAAGTTGGTCGATTTACTGCAAACGTACGATCTCTTAAGAAGCCAGAACCTTACAAAGGTAAAGGTCTTCGATATTCAGATGAGATTGTTCGACGAAAACAAGGTAAGAAGTCAGCTTAGTTAGCTAATAAAACGTATTATGAAAACAAAAGGAGAAATAAAAGATAATAAAAGACTTCGAATTAAGAATCGTATTCGAGCAAAGATTTCAGGAAGTGAAACAAAGCCTCGTCTGTCAGTATTTCGATCAAACAAGCACATACAAGTGCAGCTTATTGATGATGTTAAACAGGTTACAATTGCTTCAGCTTCAGACCTAAAAGACGGAAAGGGTTCTAAGACAGAACGAGCTGAAAAAGCTGGTGTTCAGATTGCAGAACTTGCAAAGGCAAAAGGTATAACAGAGGTTGTATTTGACAGAAATGGTTTCAAATACGCTGGTCGCATCAAAGCATTAGCAGACAAAGCCAGAGAAGGTGGCCTTAAATTCTAATATTATGTCAGAAGAAAAAACACAAGAAACAAAAGAGGTTGTCGAGACTCCCGTAGTCGCGGCCCCAGTAGCAGAAGCTTCTGCAACTGAAACAAAAACAGTAGCACCCGCTGCTGCTCCAAGAGCTAGAGCTCCTTATAAAGGTAGGTCTGGTGGCGGAAACAGAGGTCCAAGAAAATCTTTCGATAGACCAAAGCCAGAGTTTGATCAAAAGATCATCAACATAAGACGAGTAGTTCGTGTTATGGCTGGAGGGCGAAGATTCTCATTCTCTGTAGCTATGCTACTAGGAGATAAAAAGGGAAGAGTTGGTATTGGTGTAGGTAAATCTCCTGATACAGCTCTTGCTATTCAAAAAGCTGTTAAGGATGCAAAGAAAAACATGATCAAGATTGGTCTTACAGAAGAGATGTCAATCGCTCATGAGGTATCTACAAAATACGCAAGCTCTGCTATCTCTGTTTTTCCAAACAAAGGTAAGGGTCTTGTAGCAGGATCTGCTGTTCGAGATATGTTCAACTTGGCTGGAGTAAAAGATGTTACTGCAAAGATAACAACTAGAAGCAAAAACAAGATAAACATTTCAAGGGCTGTAATTAAAGCTATGATGATGCTTCCTGGTTCACAGAAAGTAACAGTAAGTTTGGTCGAAGAAAAAAGACCAGAGCGAAAGCGAACCTTCACAAGAAAGGTTAATAAATAATAAAACGTATTATGCAAACACACGACGTAAAACGAAAAACAAAACAAAAGAAATCTAAACTTGTAGGACGAGGTGGTCTTAGAGGGAAGACTTCTGGAGCAGGTCACAAGGGTCAAAAAGCACGATCTGGAACACCTAGACCTGAAATGCGAGATATCATAAAGAAGCTTCCTAAGATGCGAGGATATGGTAAGAATAGAGCTCGAACAGTAAATAGTGGTAGAGATATAATTGAAACAGTCACACTTGCTGTTCTTGAGGCTAATTTTAAAGCCGGAGACGCTGTTAGACCAAAAAACCTAGCAGATCTTGGTTTGGTTAAGACTCGATCTGGAAAAACTCCAAGTATTAAGATTTTAGGACAAGGAGACATAACTAAAGCTCTTGTATGCTATGATTGTGATGTATCCGCTACTGCTATAGAAAAAATCGAGAAAGCCGGAGGAAAAGTAATCAAAAAATCATAATATTATGAAGTTTACACAGAAAATAAAGACAATTGTAAAAGATAAAGCACTTAGAAATAAGGTTCTGTTTGTACTATTTGTCTTGGCTCTTTTCCGACTTCTTGCATCTATTCCTGTACCAGGGATTGATACATTTCAGTTAGAAGGATTTCTTGCAAACAACCAATTCCTTGGCATCTTGAATATATTTTCAGGAGGAGGTCTTTCGACAATTTCTATTGCCATGCTTGGAGTTGGTCCATACATTACTGCTTCTATTGTTATGCAGTTGGTTACAGCCATTTCACCAAGAATCAAGGCTATGTACCATGAAAATGGTCAAATTGGGCGAAAGAAATTCATTAATATATCACGTTATTTAACTATTCCATTTGCTATTATCCAAGGGTTTGGTTTGTTGCTTCTTTTGAAACAACAAGGGATCCTAGGAGACATGTCATTGTTTAGTTTTATTTCCGCGATTATTATCGTAACAGCTGGATCAATGCTACTTACATGGCTTGGTGAGCTTGTTACAGAGTATGGTATTGGAAACGGTCTATCTATATTGATCTTTGCTGGTATCGTAGCCGCTCTACCATCACAAGTAAGCCAGCTTGCTTTCTCATATGACCCAAGTCTACTTCCTACTTACATAGGATTCGTAGCAGTAGCTATAGCTATTGTTGCCGGTGTAGTACTTGTTTCAGAAGCGGAAAGACCTGTTGCTGTTACTTATGCTAATCAGGCTCGTGGAGGAGGAGGTTTAGCTAAGGGTTCACATACTTATGTGCCTCTTAGAATAAACCAAGCTGGTGTTATGCCAATCATCTTTGCGCTATCTATCATGCTATTTCCTCAAATGCTTGCGAATATTCTTGGTTCATTGAACGCAGGAGGATTCTGGGCAATATTGTCTGGATGGATTAATACATTCTTAGCTACAACATGGGCATATGCTCTTGTGTACTTTGTCCTTGTATTTTTGTTCACATACTTCTATACAGCAATTACATTTGAGCCAGATTCTATGGCAGAGAACCTTCAGAAGAATGGAGCATTCGTTCCAGGAATCAGACCAGGTGTTGCTACTTCAGAATATATTGGGAATATTGTAACTAGAATTACTTTCGTTGGGGCTATATTCCTTGGAATAATCTCAGTTCTTCCAATCCTTATGCAGCAAATTACTGGAATCAGTACACTTGCTATCGGAGGAACAGCTCTTCTAATCGTAGTGTCTGTTATCCTTGATCTTCTAAAGAAGATTGATGCTCAGGTAACAATGAGAGAATATTAATTCATAGTCAATTTATTAAAAAACACGGAACAGAGAATGTTTCGTGTTTTTTATTTGATATTTATTGCAATATGTAGATCCCTTAGGTAGTATGATGATATATATTATGACTAAGAAAGCAATCATTACAATTGGAGGTAAACCTGGAAGTGGCAAGTCTACAACAGCAAAAGCTCTAGCTAAAGTACTTGGTTATGAACATTATTCCACTGGGCATTTTTTTCGCCAGATTGCCATAGATCGAGGACTTACAGTTACAGAGTTAAATATTGAAGCTGAAAAAGACCCAAGTATTGATAATGAGATTGACACAAAAGCTAAAGCACTTAATGACAAATCTATGATTGTTGTTGATTCACGGCTAGCATTTCACTTTGTACCTGAGTCATTTAAGGTCTATCTTAGAATAAATCCAGAGGACGCAGCCCAAAGAATGTTTGAAGACATGAAGAATAATGAAGAAAGACAGAATACTGAGGCTTCGTACTCTGATGTTCTGGAGCTTGAAAAGGACGCTTTTTCGAGATATGAGAGTGAGAATAAGAGGTATGAAGCATTTTATAATGTTGACCCTTCAGACTATGATCAATACGATCTAGTTATTGATACTGGTGATAAAAAAAACTCAATTGATGTGGTTACTCAGAGAATAATGGAGGAATATCTTAAGCATATTAATGCTTAGAAGTTAAAAATTATCCTAGATTAAGTCAATTCGTGTATTTTAATTCACTTCATGGTATCCTTGTCTAGGTTATTACAATAAACGAGAAGCATGTAGAAGCGTAGCTTATACAGTGTTCGAGTGAAGTTGCAATATAAGGATTAATACCTTTTATTAATAAATATTCTTCATATAAATGTCAGAAAAATCAAACACATTCATATTTTTTGGGAAATCAGGTTCTGGTAAAGGAACACAAGCAGAACTCCTTATTGAAAAATTAAAAGAAAAAGGGAATGAGGTTATTTATATAGAAACGGGTAAGCGTTTTCGTGAATTTATTGAAAAAGAAGGAAATCACTCCTCAAAATTAACAAAGGAAGCACTTAATCATGGTGAGCTTATGCCAGTATTCCTTCCTATTTGGCTTTGGACCAGTGCTTTTGTTGAAGAATTTACAGGCACAGAGAGCTTGGTTTTAGATGGTCTTGCTAGAAGAATGACAGAAGCTCCAGTACTAGACTCAGCCCTTCGTTTCTATGATAGATTACCTTGTCATATTGTTCATATCGATGTTTCAAGAGAGTGGGCTTTTGATAGACTGAAATCAAGAGGTAGAGCAGATGATACAGATGAATATATTAACAGTCGTCTTGATTGGTTTGAAAAAGATGTAGAGCCAGTAATTGAATATTTTGAAGAAAGGAAGGGGTTTAGTTTACATACTATTAATGGTGAACAGTCGATAGAAGATGTTCACGTAGAATTAATTAAAAAACTTAACCTTTAATTATATGGATAAAAAGCTCGTTATTGCCATAGATGGAGTAGTCGCAAGTGGAAAGGGTACACTCGCAAGACTAGTTGCTGAAAAACTAGGATATATTCACATCGATACTGGGGCAATATTTAGAGCTATCACACTAGAAGTTTTACGGAGAGATATAAAACCAGATGATGTATCTAATATTGAAAATTTTCTAGAGGAAATAGATATTTCCTTCAAAAAGAATAATGAGACAGGTAAAAACGAAATCTATATAAATGGAGAGAATGTTGAATCTCAAGTTCGCGATCCTAAGATTTCAAAAAAAGTTCCGATAGTTGCCCATATTCCAAAGGTTAGAGAATTTGTAAGGTCTATTCAGCATACACAGGCTGAAAATGGCGGAATAGTATTAGATGGAAGGGATATAGGAACTGTGGTTTTTCCTGAGGCTGACCTGAAAATATTTCTTACCGCAGACGCTGAGGTTCGGGCCAAGAGAAGGTTTGATGAACTAAAAGAGAAGGTGCGAGATTCAAAATATGAAGACATTTTGAGTGATTTAAACAGTAGAGACCAATATGATATGAATGTGGAGATCAGTCCGCTGAAGCAAGCTGAGGATGCTGTGCTTATCGACAGCACACAAATGTCTATTCCTGAGGTTGTAGAGACTGTGTATGATCTCGCCAGAGAAAAGCTCTCAGTATAGAGTCTTTTCTTTTTTTATGGTAATCTCAAATAACAATATGGCGATACAATTAAAAACAATTGAAGAGGTGGAGGTTCTAAAAGAGGCTGGGAAGAGGCATTCTGCTGTACTTCGTGCTGTATCTGAAGCGGTGACCCCAGGGGTAAAAACTTCAGAGCTAGATGCTATTGCCGTTGAGAAGATTAAAGAGTTTGGAGATAAGGCGGCCTTTTTGGATTATACTCCAGAGGGCATTTCTTATCCCTACCCTGCAAGCTTATGTGTTTCTGTAAATGATGAAGTAGTTCATGGTATTCCAGGAGATAGAACTTTAAATGATGGAGATATTGTATCGCTTGATCTTGGTCTCACTCATAAAAATATGATCGTGGATGCTGCTGTAACTGTAGCTGTTGGACAAGCATCTGGTGCTGTAAAAGAGCTTATCTCAGTTACAAAAGGATCTCTTGAAGCTGGAATTGCTGCCTGTGTTGCCGGGAATACAGTAGGAGATGTAGGTCACGCTATAGAATCATATATAAATAAAAGAGGTTCTCAATATGGGATAATTCGAATACTTTCTGGTCACGGAGTAGGGCATGAGGTTCACGAGGATCCATATGTTCCAAACTATGGAAAAGTTGGTAAGGGCGCAAAACTTGTTCCTGGTATGGTTATTGCTATCGAGCCAATGGTTACACTTGGTTCAGAGGAGGTTTTTCAAGCAGACGATGAATACACTTATATCACTTCTGATGAAAGCCTGTCCGCTCACTTTGAGCACACAGTGGCTATCACTGAAGATGGGCCAATTGTTTTAACTCAAAGAGATTGGAATTAAATATATTAAAAACAAAAAAACAGAGGTTCAACCTCTGTTTTTTGTTTTATAGGATACTTTTTTGACTAAGCAGCCTTATTCCATTTGTCTGCCTCGTCGTCTGCTACTGACGGTGGCATTTCTGGGTTTTCTGCATTTTTAATTTGCTCTTCTAGTTCTGCTTCACTTTCTTCAGCGGTTTTATCTTTCAGGTCTTCAAACTTAACACCTGAATCGTACTCTCCTTCAGCTGGAGCTTCTGTTGATTGTACAATCTCCATCTCAGCTTCCTGTGGCATTTCTGCTACTGGTTGCTCCTGTTCTTTTTCTTTGCCTCCAAAACCTAACATGTCCATAAATCCCATATCGTTTATTAGTTAATTAATTTATAATTCGTGTTTATATTATCTCATAGATCAGTTGTTCACACTACAGGATAAAGAAACTAAGCTTTCTTGTTACAATAGTATTAATGGAGGGAGGAAATCTTAATGGGCAGGAGCAATTCAAGAACCCCGAGGAGGAGTTGGCTTTTCTGCGTGAGCAAGTAGCTCATAAAGAGAGGCAAATACTAGAAAAATCACCAATGGCTGATGTAGAGAAGGTGAAAGAAGATGCTGCTCGTGAGACAATTGAATCTTATAAAAGCGAGCCTCAAGAGGTTATTCATGAAGACATGAGGCACAGCCCTCAAGAATCTGAAGCCATATCTCTTCGTTTGAAACCAGAAAGTCATGATAAGCAGATAGAGGAACTTTTTGGGATGCTTTTGGAGAATGGTTTGAAGAATACACTTGCTGTTATTGAGAGAATGAACAACCCCCATCTAGAAGATGACTTTCATAGATTTTTGGTGCAATATTTTGCTGCTGTTAATTCACTGCCTGGATTAAAAGAGAATACTCCTTTATACAAGTCACTAAACCTAAGATTGTATGAAGTTACTCTGCCTGAGGCTAAGGATGAAGAAAAAGACTTTAAAACAGTCCTTGGTGCTATGCAGCAATTCTATGCTGGGATGCAATCTATCGCCACAGATGTTTCAAATAAAGACAAAAACTATTACACAATAGAAATCACTCAGCCTGTTGGCACTAGTGACGTTGTGATCTATGTGGCTATACCAAAAGAAAAATTTCACCTTTTTGAGAAACAAGTTTTATCTTTTTACCAAAAAGCTAAAGTCACAGAGATGCCAGATGACTATAATATTTTCGCAGAGCGTGGTGTGGTTGTGGCTTCTTATGCAAAACTTCGTGACTTACAGGCTTTTCCAATCAGAACTCATGAGAAAATTGATCATGACCCAATGAATTCTATAATAAACGTTTTTTCTAAGCTTAAGCTGGACGAAGGGGCGGCTATTCAGATTATAGTGTCTCCTGCGGGCGATAAGTTTATCAAGCAGTTTTCTTATGCTCTCGAAAAAATAAAAAAGGGAGAAAAGGCAAAAGATGCCCTAGCTAATGGTATGGGAGACATGCTTCTAAAAGCAGGAAAAGATATGATCTTTGGGTCAATTAAAAAAGATCCAGAAGCAGAATCGGAATCAAAAAGAGTTGATGACCGCGCCGTCGAGCTGGTTTCAGAAAAGATTAAGACAACAATCGTTTCTGTGGCTGTTAGAATAATAGGATCAGGGGAAAATCTGGATAGAGCAGAGGATGTTGTAGAGGGTATAGAATCTTCATTTAATCAGTTTGACCTTGCGGGTGGAAACAGTTTTGAATTTGAAAGAATAAAAGATAGCAAGATTCAGGATTTTGTAAGATTGTACTCTTTTAGAATGACGAAAGAAGAACAGTCAATGCCTTTAAATCTAGATGAATTGGCTACTGTTTTTCATTTTCCAATGGGTGTCACTAGTTCACCAAACCTAAGAGAGGCTAAGGCTGGTATTGCGCCAGCTCCAACAGGAATGTCTTCAGACGGTATTGTGTTAGGTATAAATAGTTTTAGAGGTCAGGACACAGAAATTCGAATGTCTAGAGAGGACAGGATGCGACACATGTATGTTATTGGTCAGACAGGAACAGGAAAGACCACAATTCTAAAAAACATGATCGCTCAAGATATAAAAAATGGAGATGGTTGCTGCTTTATTGATCCTCATGGAAGTGATATTCAGGATATTCTTAGCTATGTGCCGAAAGAGAGAATTGATGATGTTATATATTTTGACCCTGCATATACCGCAAGACCAATGGGGCTTAACATGCTTGAATATGACCCAAAATACCCAGAACAAAAGACATTTGTTGTAAACGAACTCATGAGTATCTTTAATAAGTTGTTTAGCAAGGAGGCTCTAGGTCCAATGTTTGAGCAGTACTTTAAAAACAGTGCTTTTCTGGCGATGGATGATCCAACAGAGAATGCAACCCTTCTAGAAATCACTAGAATTTTAGGGGACAAGACTTTCCGAGACTCACTTCTTGTAAAATGTAAGAATCCAATTATTAAGGAGTTCTGGGCAAATGCAGAAAAAACAACAGGGGATCAAGCTATCGCCAACTTTATTCCTTATATTACATCTAAGTTTGATAACTTTATTTCAAACGACATCATGAGACCTGTTGTTCTTCAACAAAAATCAGTATTTGATTTTAGAGATATAATGGATAATAAAAAAATCCTTTTAGTAAACCTTTCAAAAGGTAGGCTTGGAGAAATAAATGCAGACTTGATAGGTCTACTTCTTGTTGGGAAAATTCAGATGGCTGCGCTATCTCGAGTAGACATGCATGGTAAGCCAATGAATGATTTCTATCTATATATTGATGAGTTCCAAAACGTTACTACGGATTCAATCTCTTCTATTCTTTCTGAGGCCAGAAAGTATCGACTTTCTTTGACCGTTGCTCATCAGTATATAAAGCAGCTTGAAGATAATATTAGAGATGCCGTTTTTGGAAACGTTGGTTCTATGGCGATATATCGTATTAGTACAGAAGATGCAGAATATGTTGAACCAAAGTTTGAACCCACATTTACATCTTCAGATATTACAAAGCTAGATAACTTTAATTCTTATGTTTCAATGCTTGTAAATGGTGTTCCTGTGAAGCCATTTTCTATGACGTCTCACTGGAGTATGACACAAAGAGGGGATATGGATATGGTTGAGAAGATAAAGGAGCTGTCATACCTGAAATTTGGGCGCCCGAGAGAAGAAATCGAAGCAGAGATAATGGGTAGGTATAGAAGTATTGCAGAGAAAAAAGCGCTTTAGTGCTACTGGTATCAATTGAGAAAAGAGTCTTTATGTGGTAATCTAGCCATTATTAAAATTAATATAATTCAGATATATGGATCATCCAAAAAAAGAAAGAACCTTTGTTATTATTAAGCCAGATGGAGTACAGAGATCTCTAATAGGGGATATTGTAAGTAGATTCGAGCGAGTTGGTTTGAAGCTTGTATATATGAACATGGGAATCCTTGATGAGAAAAAGATCTGGGACCACTATGGTAAAGATGATGAATGGTTCTTAAAAAAGGGGACAGGAATCGTGGAGGACAGAAAAGCCTCAGGTTTGCCGATAGAAAAAGAAGCAATTGAGTATGGAAGAGATATTATTGGTGCACTAACTAATTTTATGACAGCTGGTCCAACAGTGACTATGGTTTGGGAAGGTAATCAGGCCGTTGCTGTGATTAAGAAGCTTGTAGGTGGCACAGAGCCAACAACATCTGACGTTGGAACAATAAGAGGTGATTACACAATAGATTCATATGCAATTTGTTCTGTGGATGACCGAGCTGTTAGAAACTTGATTCACTGTTCTGATGAACCAAGTGAAGCAGAAAGAGAAATAAACCTTTGGATAGATCCAAAAGACCTTATAGATTACCGTCTAGTTCAAGAGCAAATGCTTTATGATGTAAACTTGGATGGAATTCTTGAGTAGTTGATAACTTGCTTCTTGCAAATTATATAAAGTAGGAGTTATAATAAAAGTACAGTTATTTGGCGTAGTATCTAGAACACTTGTAACCAGGGTTATGGTTCGTTTGTCTAAATCGCGGTTTACACATCGTCCTACCCACTTAGCTTAAAGCTAGGTTACTCAACCCAAATAGCTGTAAATAAGAATCCGTCATCTGACGGTTTTTTATTTTTATTTATAAGTTTTCCACAAAACACATACAACTAAGGGTAACAAAGGCTGTGGGGGGTATAATAAATATATATAGAATTATTATTAACTAAAATCTATTATTATGACTCTTACAAAGAAAATATTATCAACAATCTTTACACTTCTAGCTATAGGGGGAATGATTCTTATGAGCACACCTGCGCAAGCTGGTTTTTTTGATTGGTTTAAAAGTACACCACTAAACCAAGAGGCGGCAGCACTTCGATCAGTATCTAAGATAGATACTTCTAAATATGAAGTAGATAAGACTGCAGAAGAATTTAAATACGAAGCTGAAAAGGCTGCCGAAGCTCAAAAGTATGAAGCAGAAAGGATTGAAGAAAATCCAGCAGCGGTAACTAAATTCTTTAATACACTCTTTTCAAGATCTTCTGATTCAATTAACGAGAGTTCATATAAAGAAGTGGAGATTAAGCCATCTATAACTAGGGTTTCTGAAAACACTCCGGTTGTATTAGATCCAGATGATGATGGAATAGACCCATCGGATCTTAGGTATGTAGATTGGGGGACCAGGAGACCTGGAACCCCTTGTCATGTTTACACTTTAAATGATGACGGGACAGGAAGCTTCGATTATACCGGAGAAATTCTTGAGACGGTTGGAGATGACGGGCTTAAGAAGCTTCACTGCATTGATGGAGGTGTTGCAGGTTATGTTGTACCAGTTTCTCCCACAGATCCTATTATTGGAAATAAATTCGATCTTGATTTTTTGAACAAGGAAGAGATTAGGATTGCTCAGTCCGTACTTAGTACTTCAGGGTTTTACAATGGAAGCATTGATGGTGATTTTGGCTCAAGGTCATCTTCATCCTTAGTGAATTGGCAAGCAAAAAATAGACTATCAAAAACTGGTAAGATTGATTCTGCTACAAAAAAAGCTTTGAATGACTATTTAAATAAGAATACAGTTCTTAGTAAAATTGTAAAAAACCCAGGGGTCTCAAGGGTGCAAAAATCGCCTGGAGGTGTGCCCGTTATTGATCCCATAGATGACGATGGGATTGATCCATCTAATTCATTGTCAGAAATATCATGTTCGCTTGCTGGGCCTTGTGAGACCCTTCAAGGGCTCTGTGCTGATTGGGATGGTGAGTATGTTCAAGAGACTTCTTCAACTGGATTCATTACTGGTACTTGTACTTATATGGTGCTCCCATCTACAGATCCAGATCCTGATACAACTGTTAACCCTACTGTAATTGATAGGTCATTTAGTTATGTAACAAGTAAGATTAAATTAGGAATGAGAGGTTCTGATGTTTATAACTTGCAAAGAATACTTAAGGCTAAGGGGTACTACTCTGGTCCTGTAGATTCGTTCTATGGTGAAGGAACAAAAGATGGGCTTAAAGAATATCAACAAAATGAACCACCTACACAATTCTTTGTTACTGGAGCGACTGTTGGGAAAAACACTCTTAAAAAACTTCAAGATACAGTCGATGAGTTGAATAAAAATCTAAGCCGCGCTACTTCGGTTACACCCTATGCATTAGGTCAGATATCTTACTGGTGGGGAAAGGTAAACTTGCATAAGGAGGTTGGAGGTATTTGGACTACAGATTCTGACGGAGTTTCTGGTGCAAATTTAGATAAGCTTACTTACTGTCAGAAGTTCTGGCCAGCCACAGCTAGTTATGAGGAGGGCGGTCTGGAGACCATAACTGGATGGTATCCAAGATATAATTTAGGTAACCCCCTTACAAGTACAAAGATGACTTATAATTGTCTTACTGAAGAGTTATCTCAAACACCACCAATGTCTTTTGAGTGGTTGATTGTGCCAAACACGTTTCTCTCAAGTAATTCAAACCACCTTTTAGGTAAGTTAAAAATTACCAACAACTCATCTCAGGATCTTACTTTTAAAAATAGTGATAATAATAAAATCGTAGTATCTCTAACTCAAACAGTAAATGATGATACAGATCTTACTCCAGAGAGTATTAGATTCTATGATCAAGGTGGTCAGCTTCTAGAAAATGGAATATTCTCTAGTCTTAATGGTACTTTCGATATTAGTAACACCTTTAGTTTGTCAGATATATCTATAGCTGCAAATTCACATGAGATAATATCTATCTTTGTTGATGCTACAGATAGTGAGGACATGGGAGATTCTCTACGACTATGGCTTAATCCAAATCTTAGCTGGAACAACGATACCATAGTTTATGGTCTTGATGGATCAGGAAGTTTTGTTGGAGATTCAGCCATTTCTAATATGGTGGATAATTATTCTCAGCTACACATAAATCCCTTTTAGGAGTATTTATTAGGAAAATTAAATAAAATGCGCGATAATGCAGGTATGAAACCTGCATTTTTGCTTAGTTGGGCTCTTAAATTAATTTTAGCTGTTTTAGTTCTACATATTTCCGCTATACTCCTGTATTTCTACGTTATCTTTCCTTGGTATGACAACATGATGCACTTCTTGGGTGGTTTTTGGATAGCCTTAGCAGCGATGACTTTTCTGTGGAATTTTATTTCTTCTCAGAAAAATCCATGGTTAAGATTTATTTTTGTAATACTTTGCGTGTTATTAATGGGTATTGTTTGGGAGATATATGAATTTGGAGTTCAAGACTGGATAAAGATAACTGGTATTGCAAGTATTCCCGACTCAATCTCTGATCTAGTTTTTGACACACTTGGTGGAATAGTCGCATTTTTAATTATAAATAATAAGACAAAGAATTTAAATCATGAATAAAGCACAAATACTTTTTGCAGGAGGAGCGAGCTCTGTTACTGGGGCAAACTTTCTTTTGACTTACAAAACTACAAAATTACTTGTTGACTGTGGTCTGGAGCAGGGGAGCAAGATGGCGGAAGAGACAAACTGGGATGATTTCCCATATGATCCATCTGAAATACAAGCTCTTATTGTTACACATGCTCACCTGGATCATATAGGTCGAATTCCAAAACTTATAAATGATGGTTTTAGGGGTGTAATTTATTCTACTTCAGCGACAAAAGATATTGTGGCTGTGATGCTAGAAGATACAAATAAGATTCTTGGTGGTAGTAAGTCTCATCCAGAATTGGCTGATATATATAATGATAAAAATCTAGCTAGAGCCCTATCTCTATGGAAGACAAAAAACTATCACGAGGATTTTACAATAGGAGATATTACAATAAATTTCAAAGATGCTGGGCACATCCTTGGTTCTGTGATGGCAGAGATGCAGGTGGGAAGTAAAAAGGTTTTGTTTACAGGAGATCTAGGTAACTCACCTTCATTAATTTTAAAAGACACGGAGGCTATTTCAGGAATAGACTATATGGTCATGGAGAGTGTTTATGGGGACCGAAACCATGAAGGTAGAGAAAGCAGAGAGGAGAACCTGCTTAAGGTTATAAATGAAGCAAGCCAGTCTGGAGGCACTCTTTTGGTTCCAACATTTTCACTAGAGCGAACTCAAGAGATGTTATTTATGCTAAATGATTTTGCAGAGAAAGGACTTCTTCCTGATATGCCCATATATGTTGATTCTCCACTAGCTATCAGGGTTACCCGAATATTTAGAAAGCACACAGATGAGTTGAAAGATGAAGCTAGAGCTGTATTGTCTCACGATGATGATCTTTATGATTTCCCTGGGTTAAAAGAAACTCTGAAGGTTTGGGAATCTAAATTAATAAATAGAGACAATGGCCCTAAGATGATTATTGCTGCCTCTGGGATGTCAGAAGGAGGTCGGATAGTTCATCACGAAAAGAGATATCTAGGAGATCCAAATACCATAATCTTGTTTACAGGTTATCAGGCTGAAAATACAGCTGGTAGAGCTATTCAGGACGGAGAAAGAGAAGTTGAGATCATGGATGAAAAAGTTTCTGTTAGAGCTCAAATTAGGACTGTTTCTGGATTCTCAGGACACAAAGATTCTGATCATCTAGTTGAATTTGTTCAAGGATCTGCTGAATCTCTTAAAAAGGTTTTTATAGCAATGGGAGAATTGAAAGCATCTTCATTTTTAGCTCAGAGACTCAAAGGGGAGCTTGGGGTTTCTGCAAAAGTTGTGCAAAAAGATGAGGTTGCAGAGTTTGAAGTTTAAAACTTCTGTTATAATAATCACAATGAAACAAAAGCATTCAATTTGTATCGCTGGAGCAAGTGACTTATCTCATCTTGGTTTAGATAAGATAGATAGCGTAAAACTATTTGGCCAAGAGCTTGCGAAAGCAGGCTTCGTGATAAACACTGCAACAGCATCAGGTTTCTCTTTCTGGGCATTAAAAGGTGTTTCAGAGAAAAATGGTGTTGTTATTGGATTCTCTCCAGCTTCTAATGAGAGAGAGCATGTGAATTTATACAAGCTTCCAATTGAGCCATTTTCTTCTGTTATTTATACTGGGTTTGGGTACCCAGGTAGAAATATGATAATGACCAGATCTTCAGACGCTCTTATCATTGGGCCAGGATATATCGAGACATTTCATGAGTTTATGATGGGTCTAGAAGAAGGTAAGCTGATTGGTGTATGGGAAGGGGGATGGGAGATAGACGAAGCAATTCATGATCTGATAGGAAAGAAAGGTAAATCTCTAAATGTAATTTTTGAAAAAGATCCAATTAAGCTTATAGAAAGAATGGCAAAAATTCTCGATGTTAAAAAATCAAAAAAATAAGTAATAAAAAACACCCATTTGGGTGTTTTTTATTTGATTATTTAATTGTATTCATTACTCTTTCAAAACTTTCTGGGTTGTTCTGAGCTAGGTCAGATAGTATTTTTCGGTCAACTTCAATATTCTTTCCTTTAAGTTTTCCTATGAATTGTGAGTATGAGATTCCAAACCCTCTTACAGCGGCGTTGATCTTTGTCTGCCAAAGTCTTCGGTTGTCTGACTTCTTGTCTTTTCTATGTGCAAAAGAGTGATTTGCCCCCTTATGAAGAGTTTCTTTGGCTAGCTTCTCTTTTGTGCTTCGCCCATGTCGATAACCCTTAGCCTGCCCTAGGATATTTCTTCGTCTCTTTATTGCATTTTGTCCTCCTTTTACTCTTGGCATGTTATTTTAGAAAATTAAATATAAATTAGTTGTTTGGTAGAAATCGAGATTTTGATTTATTTGTCATAACAAATACACCCTCGGTCTTTTGTCCAAGCTGCTTTCTTCGACTCATTTTTGCGTTAAGGTGGCCAATTCCAGCTTTTCGAGCCATAATTTTACCGCTTTTCTTAACCTTTAGCCTCTTTGTAAGTGATTTGTTAGTTTTAATCATAACGAATAGTTATTTTACACATATTTATATATTTATCAAGCCTTATTTTCCTTCGATGGGTGTTTCTTTAGAAATCACCTTCTTAGGCTTCACATCTTCTTTTTCATCGGTTTTCTTACCAGTATCTCTTTCTATTGTAACCATTAGTCCCTTAGGTCCTTTTTTGAAAGCATCTGCAATTTTATAGTTTTCAGCTACAAGGTTTAGAACTCTTTCCAGTCTCTCTTGTTGGAATTCTTTTGTTGTTCCTTTCTCTCTACCTCGTAGATATAGTTCAACCTTTATTCTGTGACCTTCTTTTAGCCACTCTGAAGCTCTTCTAGCTTTTAGAGCTAAGTCGTGCTCTCCTGTTGTAACTTTTATCTGAATACTTTTTGTCTCTGTATTATGAGCTTTGGCCTTGGCCTCTTTAGCTTTTTTCTTTGTATCGTATTGAAACTTACCATAGTCCATGATCTTAGCCACTGGAGGTTTTGCATTTGGAGATATTTCTATCAAGTCCAAACCCATCTCTTTGGCCTTTGCCATAGCATCATTTGTAAGCATAACACCAAGATTCTCACCAGTGTCAGTTACAACTCGAAGTTCTTTTGATTTTATTTGATTGTTTATTCTTGTTGAGCTCAATTTAATTAAAAGGCCTTTTTAAGGCCTGTGGTTAGTTAAGTAATGATTATTTTAGCTTAATATGTATAATATGTCAACGAGATATGATTAATAAAAACCTTTATTTACAAAAGAAAAAGGGCGAAACACCTCTTGCTTGCATGGAGCGTTTTCGTGCTGAGAACCCAGAATACTTTGATATACCGATGACATACGCAGGCAGACTTGATCCTATAGCCACAGGAGACCTACTAGTACTTACAGGTGAAGAATGTAAGAAAAAGGATGAATATTTAGGTCTGGATAAGGAATATGAAGCAACTGTGTTGCTTGGATTTCAAACAGACTCCTATGATGTGTTAGGTATACCAAGTAAAATTGGTCTTAAAGAAAATTTTGAAGAAGAACTTAAAAGTATGATTGGCAAATTTACTCAAAGCTACCCACCTTATTCTTCAAAGACTATAAATGGAAGGCAGCTACATGAGTATGCAAGAGCAGGGGAGATAGATGGTCTGGATATCCCAACAAAAGAAGTGGAGATATATAGTATTGAAAATATTTCAATAGAAGATATTTCTAATAGTGAACTCTTAGATGAAATTGCGGAAACAGTAGATTCTGTTTCTGGAGACTTCCGTCAAAATGAAATTAAAAGTAGATGGAAAGATGTTTTAGATAATACAGAAGATACATATAAGCTGGTTTCTTTTACGGTAAAAGTTTCCTCTGGGACATATATTAGAAGTATCGCCAATAATCTAGGTGGCTCACTTCTGCGACTCCAGAGAACAAAGATATTTAAGAAATAATAAAAAAGAGCCCGACCAATTGGTCGGGCTCCTGCTAATAAATTAGCATACCTCTACTTACTTCCTTTTTCAGAAACCTTTCTTCTAGATCTCGCACCCTTTGGTGTTTTAGATTCAGATTTTTTGACCAACTCCTTTTTAAGCTTGGAGCCAATCAAAGTTTCCTTTCTAGGAGCTCTACTGTTTTTAACTGGTGTTTGCTGTTGCTTTTTATGGCAACGCTTAAGACCAGCTTTGAAAAGCGGGCATTTAACACTGCTATCAGCTTTTGCTGGGCAGATACCATTTCGCTCTCCACAAACACTAACGTGGACTTTGTCGAACACGAAATCCTGTAGTCCGATTAGCACAGCCTCGATCACCTGATCTTCCGTTAGGATATTTCCGATGATTGGTGGCACATCGGATTGAGTTAGAGATCCATTAAAAAGTCTTTCAGCTTCACTTTGGTAGTGAATATAAGAACCCTCTAGAGTGTCCTCTCTGATTTCTTTCCAGTTTGGAACCCTAAGCCCTCTAGCTTCAAACTCTTTCATTCTAAGCATTCTGACAGTATCCATGATTTTGAAATCATAAGTTTTGTCCTGATTGCTAAAAAGTTGGAATTGTCCGGTAGAGTTGATTTGCAGAACTGCAGCAACAGCCTTGGCTCTTTTTTCACTTAACTTCCAAACAGCTTTTAAAGCTTGTGGCTCATCTGTGTGAATGATTGCAAGTTCGGAAGTCTTTTTTCCTTTTTGATTCGGGTATTTCTTAAAGAGAGACTTGTAAATAATTTCTCCTCTCAAAGCCTTCATCGCTCTGGGAAATTCCTGGGCTTCAAGAATCGCATCCTCCATAAGCTCCATCATAATCGTTAAAACACGATTTTGTTCAGCTTCTGGTTGGTTCCGAACCTTTCTCCAAGATCTTTTTACCATTTCTGGAAACATTAATCGTCCAGCCGCGGTAATAACTCTCTTTGGTGCGGTGGCTGTTTCCGTAACATGATGAGGTAGATTTCCATGAGAGTCCTCCCAATCAAGATAGGTTATAAGTGTTTTCAAGTCAGGGTTGTTCTCAACTCCCAAATATTTAGCGAACATCATTAAGCTGGAGCTTTCTCCATTCTTACCATGTTCATCAAACATACCTTTTCCAACACCAAAGACAAGCATTCTCATCTCCTTCATGATCAAGAAAAACAAATCTTTATCATTTCTTTCATGCGGCTCAAGTTTTTCTTTTGCAGCATTCAGAACTGTACTCGTAAGTGTGGCCACGTTAGCATTCTTTATTCCTGGAAACTTATGTTCTGCGTAGCCGGTGTGGCAAATAGCAAGATTCATTAGCTCCTCAGCATGAGTGCCGGGGTGTACCGCCAAGATTTCAATTCCCTGGATAGGGTATCCTTCCTTGAAAGCCAACTTTAACTCTGTGATTGTCGCTGTTTTTACGTTTACAGCTTTTCCTTTCTTTTCCATTTTCTATTGTTTTTGTACATGTTAGCAGTTATATGGGCCGCCAACCCCGCCGTTTAGTTTCTAAATATACTAGCATATATATTGTATTTTGTCAATGTATTAAAATAACCCCATAATCTGGGGTTACTAGATGTTGTTATGGTTTAGATTGTAAATCGAGCCATTTTTCAACCTTGATATGCTCACATGTCTCCAGCATTGCTCCCATGGAAGTGTCTCCTCTTAGCATATCAAGACATCTAGTGTGATCATAAAAGACTTTCTTCTCTTTATAGTCAACAACACAAGCTCTAGTATTAATTGTTCTTTTTATGTCTGACTTCATCATTGCAAGGAAGAAAGCTTCCTCATGATCGTATATTTCAATCTTGTTGAACATGTCATTTTTAGCAGTTTCTTTGCTTACAATGTTCGTATATTTTTTCATTGGGGCATGACTATCTCCGAACCATACCACAAGAGGTCTGTGTACATAGTGAATTGTGCCAACCCCACCGAATTCCATCTCTTTTGTTCTCATACTTTCTTTTTAATGACATTATAATGATTACGTAGTTTTGTCAATGTAAACAAGAATCCCTTAATATGTGTTTACAAGTTGCATATTTGATGTAATCTAAGAAAAAAGCTTTAAAGATGATTAAAAAAGAAGGTTTAGATTACCAAATAGTCCAAAATGAGGCTGTTGCGAGTGATGTATCAATTCTGACAGTGATCCTGGCTCCTAGCCACGCATTTGTTGGGGGTCCTCTGGGTTTAGAGGAAAAATTGCGCACATCAAATATCGGTGGAATTATATTAATGAATTTCCGTGAGGAGATAGAAAAAGGTTTGGTTGAAATTCTAAAGAGAAAAGGTAAAAATGAGATTAATATTACTCCTGAATACTTTGAACCTAAAGATAGCGATCCCGAGCTTCGATTTAGCTTTAGTTGTTATCTTGACTCACTAGATCTTAAAAGATTGTTCCCTTATCTTTCAAAAGAAGTGAGCAAGTCTACTAGCTGGGTCTATCTAAATATTTTGTTTGGAACGCCATTTAAAAAAGATATACAGGGTTTTTTAAAGTTTAAAAAATCTTTATGGAAACATGGGGGATTTAGACTTGCGATAGCAAAATTTACTTCAGAGTTTAAATTTAGGATAGACACTTCTTCAGCTCACCTAATTGATCCAAAAGATTTTAAGGATATTCATAGTATAAATTTCACTGAGATGAAAAACCTGTAACTGTTCAGAGAAGGCGCAACCATTGGTTGCGTTTTTTATATCTTCAAATTATTGCTTCAGATTATGCTTTGTATTTGAAAAAATCTAGCAGTAAGCTAGGTTTTTATTTATTTGTGGAGGTGGGGATTGATCCCGGAATTACTAACTCGCTATGCTCATAAGTATTCCTGGACGCAACTCACCTTTTCTCTAAAGGGGGGTTTGCCCACTCTCGTGGAAATTTTATTTCGCAAACTCATAAAATATCTCACTCCCTCGGGCCCCACTCGCCCCGGCTGGCTGTCGCCAGACTTCGTCGGGGCTCGGTTCAAACTCCCCAGCACCAGTAAAACAAAAAGCCTCCAATGCGTTGCATCGGAGAACTTTGTTTTTTGTGGAGGTGGGGAGTTTGAACCCCCGTCCATAAGGTCCACAAGAATGGATCTACATACTTATTTTACTTTTTTGTTTTAAACGATATACCTATTAAGTAAACGAAACAGTATAAAGTCGATCTCTAATTAATTTCAGAATTAAGGCAGAAAATTCCTTAAGACCAATCTCGATGTATATGATACAGAACTCGATTTATCGAGCGTCAAACGAATCTGCACCAGCCGCGATTACGCGAATGCTGGAGCAAAAGCACCAAAAGGTGATTTTACTTTAGAGTACTTGTTTCCAGGTACATTGTTGGGCTGTTTTACGAGTTTCCCAAACTCGGTATGCGCATTATTGTAAGATACCTCTGTCGAATCAAGGCACCCCCCGAAAATATACATAATTGTACATCTATATTTTCGGGGAGGGGTATCGTGTTTTATTTTAAAGATCTTCCCAGGTCTCTCTCTTGGTCTCTTTTTTTAATAGACTCTCTTTTGTCATGCTTCTTCTTTCCTTTTGCAATTGCAATTTCAAGCTTTATATTTCTACCTTTATTATACAACATAATAGGTAATATTGTCAATCCTTGAGACTTCTTCATCTCCCTTATCTTTGCAATCTCTGATTTTTTAACCAAAAGCTTTCTTAGTCCACGTGGGTCATAATCTCCTGGGGTATTCTTTTCTTGATATGGCGAAACTAGAGCATTTTTAAGAAAAACCTCTTCTCCTTCCAGAATTACATAAGAACCATCAAGAGATCCATCACTTTTTCTGATAGATTTTACTTCGGCTCCAGAGAGAACTATTCCAGCTTCAAATTTTTCTACAATAGTATAATCCCTACCTATTTTCTTGTTTCGTATGTAGATTGTCATACAGAATCAGTCTATCATCTTTTCATTGTTTCAATAAGTCATTCATGTATAATAGTTGGCATGGATATATTTCAAAAATCACCTAAAAAGGGCAAGAAAAAAGGCGGACCAAAGATGCCAAAATTTAATTTTTTCAATCAATTAATGACAGTTCTGTTCATTTTTGTTTTGATTGGTGGTCTTTACACTCTTATTGTAGAAAATACAAATAAAAAAGAAGAAATTTCACTTTCAGAACTTTCCACACTTGTGCAGGGTGGAGATCTAGAGTCTGTTGTTGTAGAAGGAGATAGCGTTGTTGTTACTGACGTAGCCGGTACTGTATATAAAACCAAAAAGGAGGCAGAGATATCATTCTCAGAAATGATGACAAACTACGGTGTTAGCTCTGAGGCTTTATCAGAGATTCCTCTTGAAATTAAAAACCAATCTGGTTTTGTTTATTGGTTAATGCAAATTCTACCAATACTTATACCAATTATATTTATATTGATATTCCTTTGGTTTATGACCAGCTCTATGAAAGGGGGTGGAATGCAAGCAATGTCTTTTGGGCAATCAAAAGCAAAGATGATTAACCCAAATGATAAGAAGAATAAAAAAACTTTTAAAGATGTGGCGGGAGCACGAGAAGCTAAGCAGGAGCTAGAAGAGATTGTAGACTTTCTTAAAAACCCAAAGAAGTTTATAGAGATTGGAGCAGAGATTCCAAAGGGTGTTCTCTTAACAGGTGCACCAGGAACAGGAAAGACTCTCCTCGCTCGAGCTGTTGCTGGAGAAGCTGAAGTGCCATTCTTCCAGCTTTCTGGTTCTGACTTCGTGGAGATGTTTGTTGGAGTAGGAGCAAGCCGCGTTCGAGATTTATTTCAAGCAGCAAAGAAAGTTGCGCCAGCTATTATATTTATCGACGAAATTGATGCTGTTGGGCGAGTGCGTGGGACAGGTACTGGAGGAGGGAATGATGAGCGAGAACAAACACTGAATCAGATCTTGGTAGAGATGGATGGATTTGCAGGGAATCACAAGGTGATAGTTATGGCAGCGACAAACAGGAGTGATGTTCTAGACCCTGCTCTTCTTCGTCCTGGAAGATTTGATCGCCAGGTAATCATGGAGCTTCCAGATAGACGTGACAGGGAAGAGGTGCTAGAGATTCATGCAAAAAAGAAGCCTTTTGAAAAAGATGTAGATTTAAAGGTGATCGCAGAGCGAACACCCGGATTTTCTGGAGCTGATCTTTATTCTCTTATGAATGAAGCCGCTATTCTAGCTGCACGTTATGATAGAAAGAAAGTAGGGCAAATGGATATCATTAATTCAATAGAGAAGGTTATGATTGGCCCAGAGAGACAAAGCCACATATTTAGTAAAAAAGAAAAAGAGGTTACAGCGTATCATGAAGCAGGTCATGCTCTTGTGGCGTCAGTTTTACCAAATGCAGATCCTGTTCATAAGATTTCCATAATATCTAGAGGTAGAGCTGGTGGGTATACAATTAAACTCCCACTAGAAGAACGAAAGCTTCAAACAAAAGCAGAGTTCCTAGATGATATTGCAATGTCACTAGGAGGGTATGTAGCAGAGAAAATGGTTTTTGGAGACATTACTACAGGACCATCAAATGATCTTCAAGTCTCAACTAGAATGGCACGAAGTATGGTTACAAAGTGGGGAATGTCAGAAAAGATTGGACCTATTGCTCTTGAGGGAAATGAAGGACGAGCAATGTTTGGTAGAGGTGTTAATGATAGAGAATATTCAGAGGCTATGAGTACTATTATTGATGAAGAGGTTAAGAAGATAATCCACGGTGGATTAGCAGAAGCAGAAAGAGTGCTTACAGAAAAAAGAGAAGTGCTTGATGCTATCGCTAAGAAGCTTATAGAGGTAGAAACCTTAGAACAAGCTGAGTATAATGAAATCATTAAATCATTTGGAATAGAACCAAGAGAGCTTCCAAAAGATATAGCTTAAAACAAAAACACCCCACTAGTGGGGTGTTTTTTTATGTGCGCGCACCAGGACTTGAACCTGGGACCACAGAGGTATAAGCTCTGCGCTCTACCAACTGAGCTATACGCGCAAGGGTTGGACATTGTTGATTGTATAGCATTTGATAAAAATTTCAACATGCTTATTATTATGCAATTAAATATAATTATGGTGTATAATAAACTCATTAAGAATAATCGCTGTTATTTTATATGGAAACACAACCAACTTTAGAAACTTTTGTAGAAGGAATATTAAAGGAAAAGGCTTTTTCTAATCTTGAGCCAGAAGTAGAAGCTCAGATGAAAGAAGATCTTCTCGGAAGACTTGATGATGTGATCAACAGGGCTCTTTTAGATGAGCTTTCTGAAGATAAAATGTCAGAGTTTGAGAAGCTGTTGGATGGTGGAGCTAACAAGGATGAACTTCAAATGTTCTTAGAGAAAAATATAGACAACATGGAAGCTGTTGTCACTGCAGCATTATTAAAGTTTAGATCAATGTATTTAGGAGCTTAACTATGCCTGGAGATAACCCCCCAAAACCAGTAGACCCAGCTTTGGAAGAAGATCAAAAAAAAGAGGATCTTCCTAAAAAGACTGAGGCGGAAATTCTAGAAGAACTTCAATCTAAAGTTGAAAAGGTTTCTTTTGTTGACGTTAGTTCTTTGGCTGAGGACGAGGCTCGCGACGCTGGAGAAGAGCGAATTACTGAAGACTATGAAAAAACAAAAGGTTTATCTAATATTTTTAAGCGAATATGGAAGCATAACATTATGCGAGACTATAATCGCTTCAAGGAGATTAGTAAGGTTCGAGAGGAAATAGAGTCTTCTGGAAATATTTACGCAGGTGAAAGCGCAGATAAGGCTCATCACGACATGGCTATGACCGCTATTACAGAAAGATTCCTTTCTGAGTATGATGGAGTGGTTCGAGAAGAGGCTGGAGAGAAGAAAAAGCTTCTAGAGGATGGTAAAGAAGGAGTAGCAGATATAAAGACTTCCACTAAGAAGCTTGTTTTGGATTATGCAACAGGGAAAATAAATGACGAAGTTGTTTATGAATCAGAAAGAAATAAACTTCTCTCAAAAGTAAAAGGGGCTGGAAAAGATGTTATAGGAGATGGGGTGATTTATGCTGACAATCTAAAAGATATTGTCCAGCAGGTTAAGCAGGCGCTAGAGCATGGTGTTTCTATAGATGCGATAGACAAGCATTTGAATCTAGATATTGTTTTAGGTAAAGCTACAAGTGGTGTTAAAACTGAGGCTCGTACAAGTAAACTTGAAAATCTAACTCGAAGTATTCATAAAAGTAGAGTTGGGGCTCTTATTGGTAACGAGACAACTATTGCCGCAGCTATATTTGGTGCGACAGCTATAGCAACGAAAATATCACAATCTGGAGCACGTAATATCGGAAGAGCAGCTGGATTTTTTGGAGGTGTGGCTGTTTCAGCTGGGATACTTGCTTACAAAGAAAACAGAAGAATGAAAGAAGAGCGGGGTCTGCATCTAAGAGAAAGGGCAAAGGGGATGAATACTGACCCAGACAAAGAGACTCCACGAAGAGACGAGATGGAAGAATCTCTTTATGAATCAAAAAAGGCTGTTGATCTTACCGCAGCTCTTTTGGCGGATGTGTATGTAGACGGTGATCCAGAAAAAGGGGTAAAAGATTTTAGTACAAAAGAAGAGTTAGATAGAGCGATTGCCTCTATGGCAGATATTGAATCTAGAATTAACCTAAACAATCAAGAAAAGGTTGATTTAATTTCATATTCAAAGGCTACAAATGTTGAATCAGAAAGGGCTTCTCTTGAGATATCTCAGGCTAGAGCTAAGGCTTATTTAAATAAAAAACTAGAAGAAAACCCTGAATTAAAAAAGTTCTTGTCTGGAGAAGATCTGAAATCTGCGTTGTCTACAATGACAGAAGCTAGTGAGAAATCCCTTACTAAAGATGAGCTTGAGGAAAAAGATAGAATTTTTGCAAAGATAAAGGGAAAGGCTGTTGTTAAAGCTGCTCTAAAGGGGGCTGTATCAGCTGCTGTTATTGGTACTGTTATACAAGAAGTTTCAGCTTTCTGGAATCCAAAGGTTGATGGTGCTTTAGAATCTGCTATCAAAGGTTCTAGTGTGGAGGCTAAATCAACCACAGCTCTTAGAGGTTTCTGGGAATACATGTCTGGTCAGTCTGGCATCCCAGCATCTGAGATTGCCAAAAGTGCGGTTTTTGAAGAGCACGATGTAGCTGGGAATATACTAAGGCTTCCTAAAGGTCTAACTCTAGATGAAAACGCAGACGGAACAATTTCTATTTTGAGTGATGGAAATAAAATTGCAGAAAATATTCCACTTAACTATAATCCAGACGGGACTCTTTCTGATTCAACAAAAGAAGCTTTCGCAGCTTCTGGTCTCTTGGATGCAGGACACTCTACAGCCACTGTTATGGAGACAAGTGAAGTTCATATGACACCTCAGGAGTTTCTAGAGCAGAAGAAAGAAGGGGTGATGCAAGTTGCTAGAGATTTGTGGTATGACAATGACACAGAAGCTCCAGTTTTTGATAAAAATGAATTAGCTACTTGGTGGGGAGGAGAAGATGGAACGGGAATAGATACAGATGGGAATTATGTATTTAATATCTCTCACATGGCAGAAAACGGCTCTTATCATGGTGGATTTTCTGCAGACGCTCAAGAGTTAGTAAAAAATGGAGGAGTGAAGATGCTTCTATCCATGTCTCGAGATACTCAGAATATGGTCTTTGAGGTTCCAATAGATGTAAATGGTAATGCGATAATAGACCCAGATAGTGAGATTGGTAAAATGTTTTTTGCAAATGTTGATGGTAAAGCTGTTTTCCAAGGAAGATTTGCTGAGGTTGCACAAATGATGGGTTCAGAGGATGGAGTAGAGCATATAAGGCTTCTAAGTACAGTAGAAGGTAATGGTCTGGAGGAGATTATTACAAAGGGTGAAATTCCTGTTTCAGAAAATATAAATGATCTAGTCTATAACATGGATAGACCTTGGGACTATCCACCAGCTATACCTATTGTTGGTAGATTCCCACTTGAGCCAATGGGTTACCATAAGAAGAAAGGAGAAGACGATCCAAAACCAGGACCGGTTGATCCTAAGCCTAAGCCAGTTGATCCAATTCCTGACCCAATAGATCCTGTACCTCCAGTACCAAAGCCAGAAGGTGAAGATCCAAAACCAAGTCCTCAGGAGTTCATACCTGCACCAATATTCTACGAAAGAGAAATAACAAAGGAGGAGTACTTGGCAATGAAAGATGATTTGATTTTAATAAACCTAATGATCCAAAGTCATGAAGGTATACTTAATCTAGAAAAAGATCAGCTTAAGTCAGAGTACGCAAAAGAAAGATATGATGACCTGAAAAATATTGGACCTGGTATTCCTGTTACATGGAATCGAACTGAACTTCGTGTTATCGGTGACGAACTAGAAGATATGCTTTCTGGTTCAGAAAAAATAGTAAGAGGAGTTGAAGGATTCAATGATAATAAGAGGAATGTTTTCGACTTGAAACAAAAGTATCAAAGCTACGCATTTGAATTAAATAATAAAAGCTTAAAAAATATTCGACAAAAAGCGAGATTTATCCAAGCAATGAAGCAAATTTTGGCTGAGGTTGACTACCTAAGAGAGAATAATAGAACTGACAAAACTCAGGAAACTTTCCTAAAAAGCACAAAAGAAGGTGGTGTATTATCTGGTGTTGGTAGTATGAACATGAAGACTCCTGATGAGTATATGGATAAATATATAAAAGAAGCAGAGTCTAGATATTTAAAGGCAGAGGACTCATATGCTGAGAATCAAACACCAGTAAGAAAGAGAAATCTAGATGAAGCATTTAAAACCTTTGAAGAGGTTAACGCCACTTTCGATGAACTTGTAAGAAATAAAGATTTCAAAAGGAACCCGACAGAAGAAATGTACAGGATCAAGGTTAAAGCAAAGATGGAAGATTTTGAAATGGAGGAAATTTCAGATGAAGAATGGAAAGCTTTTAAAGACCAAGGAATTGTTTCTGTGGGAAGACTCCAGAGTATTTCAAAGAAGATCTTGGAAAAAGAATCCTTGAACGATAAAGAGAAGGAAATTTATGATGACAGAAAGGTTCAAATAGAAAAAGGCCTTGATGCTGAGGTAACATACTTACCAGAGGTTTCAGATGAAGAATGGGAGGCATTCACAGCAGAGACACCGGTCATTCACGGAGATCGATTGGATGATATCGCTAAAAAAATTAAAAATGGAGTTACTTTAAGTGATAGAGAGCAGGATATGAGAAAGGCTCTTGCTTCAGAAATAGAAGATATCTTGCAAAAGATGATTAAAGCAGAGAAAGAAGTTAATGCAGAAACAAAAGAAAGTGAGTCTTCAGAGGAGGCAATGGAAGAAACCTCTGACTCAGAAGATGGAGGAGGTGAGGGTTCAGAAAAAGAAAAAAAAGAGCATTTAGATGATCCAATTACTTTGGTTAGAAAAGAAACATTGAAGGCGATTGAAAAAGGTGAATTCTATGTTACAGAATTAGATAATGCTCAGAATATACTTAAATACCCTGAATTGAATGGTGAGTATGAATACTACACCACAACTGATCCAGCTGTTGGATTTGGAGCAGTTACAATGTATAAGTTTAAGAAAAAAGGTGAGAGTCTGATAATGGGTCCAGATGGTAAGCCTGTAAAATCTGGCGAATCAGAAGTAGAAAAAGTAGCTAAAACACCAGAACCTGCAACACCTGAGGTAATATCTAGTAAAAAACCAGGAAGTATAGAAACTAAGGTTGAAGACGTAACAATCGAAAATCTTTTGGAGAAAAAATCTTCTGAAATTACAAAGGATGAGTGGGAGCTTCTAGATCAAATTAAGAAGGATTTTGAAAAGAAAGCTACAGCAGATGATTTGGAAAAAATAGATAAAGAGATTAGCAATCTTGATGCTCGTATAATCCCACAGCCAAAAGGTGATTTTGATTTAAATAATCTTGAAACTGATTATGCAAAGATCTTGTACAAGAAATCTGAGAGTGCAAATTCAAATAGGCTGACTTATAGACATCTTGAAACTGTGCGAGATGGATTGAAAGCTTTTAGTGAGAAGAAAAGAAAATCACTAGATACAACAAAGGAGGTGGCAGTAGAAAAATCAGAGAGAGAATCTTTTGATGATAAGTTTATCGAAGACCAGATAAGAGATACACTAAAAGGCATTGGTGCAATTCGCGAAATTAAGAATTTGAAAATTGAAGGTGTTGGAGATACAATATCTATCAATACAAGCATTAAGGCTAAAAAGGGTCCAATAAGTACAAATGTAGACCTGAAAGCTGACATAGAAAATACCAAAGATGGTATAGGCATAAAAGATGGTTATTCTATAAAAGCTTCAAGTATGGAGGGGATTGTAAAGAATCTTATAGAGCCAAATATTAAAAATATATCCAGTTCTATAAAGGATCATATTGAAAAAGAAAAAGGGAAAAAAGTTGAAAAAATTTGGATAGAAGATGGAAAGTTGAAGGTGGAATATTCAAATAAATAATCAAAAAGCCTGGCAACAGGCTTTTTGATATGGTAGAGTTCAATAAAAGAATAATGCCATGGTTCCAAAACCTGTAAAAAGTACAAAATTGAATGAAGATAAAAGGAAAGAATATTTAGAGGGTTGGAAGAAGCTCTTTGAAGATATAGATCCGTCTATTAAGGCCCACCTATATTTTGAGGAAAACTTTGCTGGCGTTTTAAAAAGTACTGAGATTAGATATGTTGATTTTAGACACTCAGTCGAACCAGTTTTAATTGTTTGGTTTGATAAGAAAGAGATTGTGTTAGGCTCACATCAATATTTATGCGGAAAAGAATTGAATGAAATGTTTTCAGATATGGACGTTGAAAGAGACATGTTTCAAAACCCTGACCTCGACTGTGACCCAGAGATGGACACTTGGGAGAACTGGTACAATCAAGTGTGTAGTTCTGTTGATGCTTATCGTAAAAGAATCCCAAAACCACCCAAAAAAGCCCAAAATTGAAGGGCTTTTTATTTATTCTAATGACTGGCGATAATTAATTCTTTATGATAATCTCTTGATTAAATCAAAAATCATTATAAATGAGACGTAAGACTATTTCTTTCTTAAAAAATCTAATTGAGGCAGGCTACGAGGTCCTAGAGTTCTTCATAGACGTTCTATCGCTAATTGTAGATTATGTATCAATAAGATTTCTGTTTGTATTCTATCCCAAGAAAAGAATAGCTAGTATGTTCGGAGGTCAAGATGAAGTCGAGAATTTTTACCCCGAATGTGTGGATAGTGTTGCTATACATCTACTGACCTCATGGCTGGATTCTGATTATGAGAGTTACAAGCTTGGTCTCTCTGAGTTTGTGGAAAGGTGGCATCTAGGTGAAAAAGATTACCCTCTTGAAAAAAAGAAGAAAACAATATCCACGATTGATTGGTATAGGATACATTGCTTTTAAGGACGGCCATATGGCCGTTTTTTTATTTTGGAACTTGTGATAAGGTTTAATAAACAGTTATAAATCATGAAAAAAAGACTTCGCATATTCGTTAGACGTGCATACTGGATTGTTCTTTCTTTAGATTTTAAGGCTCGAATGCTTTACATTCACACATCCATGTATATTAGAAGTAGAGTAAAGATTGTTCTAGATCGAGCCTGGCTTCATAAAGATGAATTTCACCCGTCTCTTGATCTTGATGTAAGAGCTATGATGACCATGAATGATTCTCAGCGAGAAGAATATCAGCAAGACCTCATGTTAAGGAGAAATCTTGCGCATGATCCTGATATGTATCTCAAAATGTATCATGAGACACCAAAGGGTCACATGAGTAAGAGATTTAAAAATGCAGTAGAAAGGTATTTAATTGAACAGAGACTGGTCACTTGATCAGTTTTTTATTTACATATATTAAAAAAATAACCCGGCTTATGTTAAATAAACTGCGGGTTCTTTTTGGGTGCACCAAATATGGTGACCGACCTCGATTTTGAGGTTTTTGTTGTGAGGATGTTCTTTGACGGGATCTAACTATCACTCCGAGGAGTAATAAGACATGAAGTCTCTCAGTGTTGTCCTGTCTATTGAAAATAGCTAGGCTTCGGATGCGCATACAAAAGGGTCTTAATCTTTTGTTCAAACAAAGTCTGTTATTTTCTTTTCCAATGAACGTATGCTCAATATGCATACTATACAAAATAGTGACAAAGCGCAATTACTCAAAGTGAAGTTGGAGATTTTTCTTAGTTAGTGTTTTTTCTAGAACAGGGAAATCCTTTAAAGTATCCTTCTTTATCATATTCTGAGCCTCTGTTCTTGCTGCTTCTACCATTTTTAGATTCTTGATTGCTTCCATTCCAAGGTCTGAAATACCCCATTGTTTAGCCCCGGTGAGCTCTCCTGCACCACGTAGCTCAAGGTCCATTTCAGATAGTTCGAAACCATTTTTGGCAGTTTTGAACGCCTTTAAACGGTCCACAGTTTTAGATGTACCACTATCAGAAAATGCATAGCAGTATGCTTGATCTGAGCTTCGTATAACCCTACCTCTTAGCTGATGGAGTTGAGCTAATCCAAATCTTTCTGCGCCCTCTATGATTATTATAGTTGCATTTGGAACATTTACCCCAACCTCAACCACAGATGTTGCCACAAGAATATCTATTTCTCCTTTGGAAAATCTATCCATAACTTTTTCCTTTTATTCTTTTGTCATCTTGCTATGAAGGATATCAATTTCCTTATCTTTAAAAACTTCTTTTTTCAAACGCGCTGCCTCTGACTTTACAGACTTCATCTGTAGGGCACGTGCCTTGTCTGGGTCTGGCTCATCTATTCTGGGGCAGATTACATATAGCTGATGCCCTTTGTCCATTTCTATTTTTATTTCTTCGTAAACAGCGTCACGTTTTTGCGGAAGTACAATCTCTGTTATCACAGGCTTTCTTCCAAGAGGCATCTGGTCAAGAAGCGTTAAATCTAAGTCACCGTAAACAGTTAGAGCCAGGGTTCGGGGGATAGGGGTCGCTGTCATGGATAAAAAGTGAGGGGCAAAACCTTCTTTCTTGGCTAGACCAGCTCTTTGTTTGGTTCCAAATCGGTGCTGCTCATCAATAATAACTAGAGCCAAGTCCTTAAACTTCACTGACTTTGCAATGAGAGAATGGGTTCCGATTACAATTGGAATCTCGCCGTTGTCTATCCACTTTAGAAGTTGGTTTCTGGAGATGTTTGTCCACTGGCTTGTTCCTATAGCTGAGGCTACCTTAGAAGGAAATTTTCTACACCCAGAAGAAGTGATAAGCCCAACAGATATTCCTGTATATTTAAAATACTCTATAAAATTCTCAAAGTGTTGAGTAGCAAGAATCTCTGTTGGCGCCATATATGCCACTTGTAAATTTCCAAAGGTTTGGTTCTTTGGCCTATTTTTAATAGTCGCGTAACTAGCTACGGCGGCTACAGCTGTCTTTCCAGAACCTACGTCACCTTCAAGAAGGCGACTCATGGGGTGGGGTGATGACATATCCTTTCTAACTTCTTTTACAGCTTTTGACTGACCTTTTGTTAATTCAAAAGGAAACCTTCGAGTGAAGTCTTCTAGCTCTTCCTCGTCTATGGTTACCTCATATGACTTGTGTTCAATAAATTCTTTTCTCTCTTGGGCTTTTGCAAGTTGAATAAAGAACACTTCTTCAAAAGCAAACCTCTTTCTGGCGGCAGTAGAATCAGATATTTTTTTTGGCATATGAATCCAGACAAGCGCTGTTTGTATATCTGGAAGGTGGTATTTCTTTAATATTTCTTCTGGTAGATACTCTTCTATTTCCTTGTGAAGACCCTCACCAAATATTTTTTGGACAGTGTGATATATCCACTTTGAGGTAAGCCCTCTGGTTTCCTTATATATCGGATATCTCAGGCCATTTTTAGCATGCTCCTCTTCTGAGAACAGGGAATTATGTGAATCAATAGGTAGAGTTTTTAACCCATCTATTTCTGGATTTGAAATAGAAAAACCATTTTTACCCCCTGTAACTTTTCCAGTTAAGGAAACCACTTGTCCATCATGAATCATCTTTGCGATGTAGGCTTGGTTAAACCAGACTACTTTTATTTTCCCAGTCATGTCCTCTATATAGGCTTCAGCCATTGGAATTTTTGTTCGGAAAGCCTTTTTAACTTTAGGTTTAGTTATTTTTCCTGAAATAGTCGTGACCTCACCCTCTTCTAAATCCTCGATGTTTTTAATTGAGCTAATATCACTATATCTAGTAGGGAAGTACAGAAGTAAATCTTGGATAGTTTCTACTCCAAGTCTTTTCAAGGCTTTCTTCTGTGGCTCTAATGTTCTGAAATGACCCACTAATTTATCACTAATATTCATGGAATATATTGTAGCATTTATGTAATTAGCTTTGTTTTGTTGACTTTGCGGCTCTTTAGTTTAGTATTTACATAAATTCAAAACTTCATAATATGATCTACTTGTTTAAATTTGTTGCAATATTCGCATTTGGAATCTTAACTGCTTCGTTTTCTATAGACCCCGTGATTATCTTGGTGGTCCTAGGGGTTTCATTTGCAGGTGGGGGACTGTCATTTCTTCTTAAATCTGTATTTTCAGATGATTCAGTAGAAAAAATGCCATCCATAGATGGTGTAACACTTTTTAGTGTAGTAATTGATTTTATTATTGTAGTAGTCACAGTTATCTACCTTTATGGGAAAGATATTCAAGTCTCTACTCTGGATGCGGCTGTTTTGTCCTCGATAATTTCTGCCTCTGTTTCATTTGTTGTTCTGTCTATTTCTGTTCAAGAGCGCACACTATCTATAAGAAAGAAGGAAGATCTTTAGCTTCTGCTAAAAAAGCCCCGCATCTTTGATGCGAGGCTTTTAATTTACAATCTTATTATTTTATAAATTCAGCAACTTTTGCTGCTACTTCATCAAGAGTGAAGTTGGCTTTAATTAAATATGAATTTGCTCCTAAATCTAGTGCTTTCTTTATCTCTTCTTCATCAGACATATTTGAAAATACTACAACTGGGGTCATGTCTCCAGAATCTCTCATGTCTCTTAGGACATCAAAACCAGATTTTTCTGGAAGCATAAGATCAAGCAAGACTAAATCAAACCCTCTTTTCTCCGCTTGAATAGTACCTTCTGTTCCGTTTGAGGCAACAGCCACTTCATGACCGTCTTTTTGAAGGCGCCCAGCTGCTAATCCTTGTAAAAATGTATCGTCTTCTACTATTAGTATTTTTGCCATATTGTTATTCTACTATAACTTCTTCTGGAGGAAAAGGAATGGATATGTAAAAGGTAGAACCAGATCCTTCTTCAGAATCAAACCAGATATTTCCACCATGAGCCTGGATTACATGAGCTGCAGAAAATAGACCAAGACCAGAGCCTATAGAATGTTCTTTTTGTGCATTCTTGGCTCTGTAGAATTTCTGAAAAATACTAGACTGTTCAGATTCTGGTATACCAATACCTTCGTCTTTTACTGAAATAACAACCTCATCTTCTCCTGTTTCAGTGTGTATCATGATTGATCCACCTTCATGGCTATATTTAAGAGCATTTTCAATAAGTGCCTGGAAGACAGTCTTTATCTTCTGCTTGTCTCCAATCAGAATATGATTTTCTCCTGTTTCATCAAAAGATACGGCAATATCCTTTTCAGAAGATTCTGCATGAAAATCCTCGATAACATCTACTATGAGATCATGTAGGTTTAGTGGTTCAAAATTGTATCTTGGGTGAGTTTCCTCTGTATGATTTATATCTATAAGCTCAGAAACAGATGCAATCATCTGTCCATTATTTTCAGCAATTTTTGACAATAGTTTTCGCTGTTCTTCGTTTATCGGTCCAGAGTCTCCATTCAAGAGCATTGAAATAGCCCACTTGTTTGCAGTCAATGATGTTCTCATTTGGTGAGATGATGTAGAAATTAGCTCTGATTTAAACTCATTTTGTCTTTCAAGCTCTTCTATGTAATCAATTATTTCTTCTTCTGATGCGGGGTTATTCATGTTATTTTTTTACTTTATTATTATAAACTTTTTTCTTCAAAAGTTTTGCTGCCTGAATATATCCTCCACCTGTGCCATCTAGAAAATTTACAAACCTTCCATCCTTTGGTTCGACAAAACATGTCATTGTTGTAGATGATGTAACATAATAGCCAAAAGAAAAAGCGCCAGATGTTTCTTTGCTCTCTAGGTAGGTTAGAAGTTTCTTTCTTTGGTTTAGATTTCCTGCGATGAGCGTCTTTAGTGTTCCATCAATTTTCAGCGTGTCTGTTGCCATGGCTAGTTGATGAGAATGATTTCTTACATTAAAAACTCTTTCCATGAACCCCTCAAATAATCTCCTTATAACATGAGATCCTTTTAGTTTTCCAAATTTAACAAGAGATTCTCTGTGAAGATCTTGGATTTTTAGTGTATGAGATATGTACTCCTTCTTTACTGGTTGTCTATCCTCGAAAGATCCATAGATAGAATCTATTTTTTCTAGGACGTCAGAGTATATTTTAGGGTGCTTCTTTTCAGTCCCAGCATCAACTATTAGACATAAAATCTCTTCTTTGTTCTCTGGTACACGAATTGTGTTCCATCTACATTGGAGACCTTGTAAATTAAGAGCTTTATTTGATCCATCCTTATGTGTCTGATAGCTAAAGTTATCCTTTATTGTTTTTTCTGCAAAATACAAGCCACTGTCTATAAATATAGCCTGGTGGTAGTTTTTTGTTACTGCATATTTTGTAACCTTCAGTTTAAAACCTTTTTCTTTTATCTCTTTTACTGATATAGATCCTACTCGAAGATTTAATTTAAAACGGACTCGTGTGTTGTATCTAAGGGTTGAAAGCTCTTCAAGTGTTTCATCTAAGAGTTGTGGTGGGACAATAAGCGTTGCCCCATCTCCTCCATAGATAAATGGAATATCTGTCTTATTTTTTTTAGCAATATTTATTCCAATAACAACACTACTTGCTGCAGCTATATTTACCTCTTCATATTTACCATGAGAAAATGCGCGGGTGGACCCCTTAATATCAGTCACTATTACAAACCAATCTTCTGGAACGTTCTCAAAAACTTTTATGTCTCGAATTACATCTTTAAAAGATTTTTTTTGAGAAGGAAGGTCTCTGTAAAATTGTTTTGTTGATTTTTTCTTTGTCACCATATATGTCTATATAATAACAGAAAAATAAAAAAGCCTTCCATTAATATGAAAGGCTTGGTAATGGTCTAAAGATCTTCAGGTTTAAGGTTAAACATAATGTCGTTAATGCCTCTTCTTTCAGAAAAAGCTTTTTCAAAATAAACAACGTTCTTGTGCTCATCTTGAGATTCTGATTCAGTCTTGTTTGTGATCTCCCAGGAGCCATTCCGGTATCCGTTGTATCCGCTAATTTTGATTATTTGGGTGTCTTGGTCTACATCTATTGTGATGCCTTCTGATCCGGGCCATCTTTTTTTGAAGGCCCTTTTGAAATTTTCATGAGTGCTTGTATTCAATAATTTTCTGGTAGTTTCGTCCTGTATTGCCATTTGCTTATTGATTTTTAATTAGATTATCTTTTATCATGCGAGATTGCAAGAAGATAAAAAAGCCCCATGGATCTAGGGCTTTCAAGAGTACACCTAAGATGGTATAGCTGCCTCAGTGTTAATGAAGAGAACTTTTCCATCTGAATCTCCATTTGGCTTTACCAAATCTGCATAGATAATTTCTCCATAAAAGCTTTGCCATAGACCTTTCTTCTCTATAAGTAAGACTGGTTCGGGAAGCGGAAAAAGATATCCTTTTTCAACCATGTGCTCCATGTCTTCTTTTGTCTTAGAATTATTACCCGTTCCGAGATAGTATTTACAGGTTTTTTTGTCTCTTGTATACCATAGTAGTTTTTTCAACTGTCCTTTTTGGGGCAGTACCTCTCTTACTAAGTGCGTAATCTCTAGGGTCCTATTTTCCATAATGTAGTTTTTCCTTAGTCTATATCCGTATCTCTTGAATTGCAAGGCTGGAAATTCATTCCGTTTTCTGCTATCCTTTTCTTTGTCGGAGACGTGTCAGGGTGCTCTATGAAGGAAGGAGTATGGCGACTATCTCTGAATTAGTGTTTAATAATCGGGTGACCCGGTGTCAGACAAAAAGAGATATACAAATGAATAATCAGGAGACGTGTCAGAGTGGTCTATTGTGCTTCCTTGCTAAGGAAGTGGGGCTTAACCCCCCGGAGGTTCGAATCCTCTCGTCTCCGCCAATTTTCACTTTCGCCCGAAACGGCGGGAGCGAGCGTGTCGCTTCGCGACACGGAATGCCATTTTTGCGCTACGCGCCAAGGTTTTTTCAGGGACACAGAAAGCGCGCGGTCGCGCAGGAGCGGGTTCGAACCAATCTTTTTGAGAAAATCC
>CAZOLO010000009.1:0-37994 GCA_964581035.1 uncultured Candidatus Saccharibacteria bacterium
AGCCAATGATTGCTGATAAAAATGATCTTCGAATTCTAGATATCTTGGGGGACTTTCCAAAGGCTCCAGGGATGCCAAAGAAGGTACTTACTGAGGCCGGATTGACCTTGGTGAAGGAATTAGTAGAGGAGCGCCCTGATAGGCACCCTCTGGAGCCAGGAGGGGAACCGCTTGATCATTTGCATATGGCTTACAGAGGGCTATTTACAAATGACATCAATCGTATGAATAAGTTTTCTATTGGGCTCAAGGAGGCTGTAGATCCAGATTGGATAAGTATATGGAATAGTTTTTAGTATTTTCTAAAGACTAAAAGGCGCTGCGTATTGTAGCGCTTTTTTTATTTACTTTAATTGCAAACCTGTTTTGGGGGCTCCACTGGTTGGATGATGTTCGAAAGAGTTTTGTGTAAATAAAAACCCACCTGAGATTATTGGTGGGTTTCTGGAGTTGTAATACTCACTTTTCTGCTTAGAATACTGGCATTAAGTAAGCAGGGGTGGTCTCTTTAGAAAAGTACTTTTGAATGACACCTATCGATTCTTTGATCTCTTGATTAAAATGAGAAAGATTTTGTGCAGCTGTTAAAGCGTTCAGCCAGACATCATCTACAAACAGTTTTTCCCATTTTTGATCTCGAACCAAAGCTTGAATATCACCGTCTGGAGCCATATCTTCAGCCACCTTAAGTGAATTGTTCCCTGGATTTTCACTGAGTAAGACTCTTGTTGCACTTGTAAACAGAGTTTCTCTGATAAAGGTACACGCAAAGAGAATCGCTTGATTTTCTATTCCTGAAAAGTTTTCTTTAGTTTTCATCTGTGTCGATTTCTATTTAAAAACAAAATACCACATTACTGTGGTATTTGTCAAATGCTCCCATTGTTGGACAAGTTCAGAACTCTGGATTGGAGGAAAATTAAGAGGAAGGTGGAGGGATTTGGGTTCTTAGTTGCAACTAGTGCTAGTAATATTTGATTCTATGTCACCCAAAAATCCAGAATCATCTGCACAAATGAATCCGCCTTCCTTTAATGGCGCAGCTATGGCAAACTCATCAGCAGAATCATAACATTTAGCATCTATTTCTTGTAATTCTGGAATTCTTGCATATATACTTGTACACACATCTAAGTAGGCTCCATTGTCGTTATAGTGAAATTCCGCCTCAACCCTAGAATTACTAATTGGCTCCATGACTTGAGAGCGTAGAAAACCAGATACAGATGCTTGTCTCTGGCTGATTCTTTCTGTGATTAAGCTACCACTGCAGCCCAATCCTTCGATCATTGATTTGTTATATTCGTTTTCTAAAAATATAAGACCAGTATTAAAAATAGATAGATTTGCAGCAAACTCGGCAGGGTTACTTTTATCAAGATTTTTTGTGATTATGTCATTCGCTGCATTAGAAGCCTCTTCGTCAATAGTGTTGGCAATACTGATAGGGCACTGTATAGATTTATCATCAATAGTAACCTTAAATCTACATACTCCCGATTCTTTGTATGATTCTGCGGTGTAGGTCTTTCCACCTATTTGCCCCAAAATAGCAGAGGCGCTTTGACAACCATTTAGTATATTTTCTCCTAAACAACGAAGAACTTCATTGTCATCAAAATTTGTATCACCCATCATCGGTACTGAATTATTTGTGCCACAGATTATTTTCTGATTGTTTTCATTAGACACACCCAAAGAATTTTCAGTCAAAAGATCCTCACTGTCTGGAATAAAAACCTCAGAAACCTCTTCATTAAAAGCTTCTGGGAAATTGGTTGTTTCTATCACCCCTTTATCTGTGTTTGGTGTGATGAATTCAGTAGCCAATAGATATCCACCTACACCAAGTACGAAAATAATCACAGACACCATTAACCATTTTAAGAGACCTCCACCTGAATCCTTTGTTGCTGACCCAGTCATTGAGTTTGATACATTTGTATTAATAGAAGAGAAAGCCTCTTCAACATCAGATTCCAACCAATCTCCATTAGATAATAAAATTTGTTTTAATTCTTCTTTTGTTTTTCCTTGAGATATACCTTGTTGTATAAACTGGATTAATTCTTGTGTAATCATTGATATTTATTATACCAAAAGTTCTGAGTCCTACTGGGGGTAACAAAAAATAGCCTTAATTAAAAGGCTATTTTGAGGGCTCCGTTGGCTGGAAGATATTCGAACCAGTTTTATGCAAAATATAGACAAATTTATCTTAAAAGTGCATAGTAATAATAAATCAAACACTAAAAGTAATGGAAAATGAAATTTCAGAAATAGAACGTGACAAGCTTATAAATAAGCTTGAATCAGAGCAACAAAAGTGGATTGCAGATGGGGATATTCCCAAAGAAGAAAGGTGGCAACCAGGGATAATAAATATCGTGGTTAAGTTACTTAAACAAGGAAACTTGAGTAGTGCAAAGGATTCATTTAAATGGGAATCTGATAAACTAATGACTAATCGTTCTGTCTATGATTTTATGGCAGACCTCTTAGGTGTCGAAAACATTTTCACTAAAAAATGATATGTTCTTTTGTTCAAAATGAAAGGGCTTGAACAGTATGTTCTGGCTTTTTTTTATTTCTAAAAGAAAACCACCCTCTCGGGTGATTTTTCTAACGTCCTATATTTTGCTCGCTTGGCAGGACGACTTTCGAACTTTTAACTGGGGTAAAGCTGTGGGGGATGGAGGAATTACGATGAAGGAGATAGAGCACCTGGTTTCTTCGGTTAATTAAAATTAATTTTGAAATTATACATCCCCATACTGCATGTTCCACTCAATGTTGTTCCTGGTTCATGGGCACCTAAATCGATTTCAGTCTCACCAGTTTGAGGAAGTGTGCCTTGATAATTTAATTCATTGATCACTAGGAAGCTTGAACAATCAAATGTTCCGTCAGTTTTAACATTGAGTTTTGTTGGAATACCAGCCTGAGCTTCTGATGCAGAAGGAGAATATCCACCTCTGGCTGTAATATTGACGTACTGAACACCCTCTACAACCTCCACGTTGTTTACTGGGCTAGCACCATCTTCGCTTGATTTGACCATTAATATGGCTCCTACAACAAGAAGTATTGCAAAACCTGAAGAAAGTAGAATACTTTTATTTGAGCTCTTTGAATCTGAATCTTTCATGTTCTTAATTATATATTAAAGAATGGGTTTATAATTCCCAAGGAAACGAGTCCTCCTATGAGTGCAAACAGTCCTAGCCCTACTACAACAACACCCGCTGATTTAAAGAATAACGGAGCGTGTTTAGAATGGGCAAGAGAAGCTGATCCAAAAGAAAGTGCTAACAGCACAGGCAGCGTTCCTAGAGCAAAAAAGAGCATAATTAGAAGCCCTGATGAGAACGACCCACTAGAGAGCGCAGAGAACTGCATTGATTGGGTAAATCCACAGGGAAGAAAGAATGTTCCAACACCCACTAGGATAGGCGCCAGTGTTGTGTGCTCAATTTTTCTAAAGAAGCCGAAGATATTGGAAGGCAGTGTTATTTTGTTATTTTTAAAAACACCGATTAAATTCAAGCCAAGCATAATCATGATTACAGAGGCCACAAGGCCAAGTATTACTGAGAAAGTATAATTTATGCCGATAGCTTTTCCAGCCAACCCGAGAAGTCCTCCTAATACCGCGAAGCCTACAAGTCTTCCACCATGAAAAAGAATAAAGGTTTTTGTGTCACTGACGTCATCTTGAGATATTTTTGCAGACAGAGAAAGTACTAGTCCACCAACAATAGCTAGACAACTAGAAACAGAAGCCACAAGTCCAATAAGTAAACTTGTAATAGGTGTTATTTCTCCGTTTATTCCAAAATTCAATATTCCAGATTTTTGGAGTAAGAAAAATAAAACCAGAAAAGAAACTCCAATCGGCAAAGCTTTCCAGAAAACCATACTGTTTTTATTTTCCACCTCTAATTTATCGTTTGAAAATACATAATTGTGAGACTTCAATTTGTCATTAAGAACAAGAAGTATCTCATTTTCTGATTTTTCATTATCTAACTCGATATCAATTATTTCCTTTTTCAAATCAACCTTTGTGCTTTTAATAAAATCTTGCTCCATTAAAATATCTTCAATCAAGATTTTGCATGATGGACAATGAGTTCCTGAAACGTGAAATGTGTATTTTTTCATATAGCGATGTTAATTAGAGTTTCTTGCCTTTAATTCTAAGTGAGTTTGAAACAACAGAAACCGAAGACATTGCCATTGCAAACCCTGCGAAAACAGGGGACAGTAGCCATCCGAAAAATGGGAAGAATAGGCCAGCTGCAAGGGGAATTCCCACTATGTTGTAAATAAATGCCCAGAAGAGATTTTGCTTGATACCTGCCATGGTGATATTTGAAAGTCTGATTGCTTTTACTATTTTTGAAACATCTCCGCCAAGAAGTGTAATTCCCGCAGACTCTATAGCCACATCTGTACCAGTACCCATCGCGATTCCAACATCAGCTTGCGCTAGCGCTGGTGCATCGTTCACACCGTCTCCTGCCATTGCGACAATACTTCCACTAGCTTGGAGTTCCTTTATCTTTGCAAGTTTGTCAGCAGGTAAGACATGTGCCACCACCTCATCGATACCAACAACTGATGCGATATGCTTGGCTGCCTTCTCGTTATCTCCTGTAACCATTATTACTTTGATCCCGAGCTTGTGAAGATTTGTTATCGCTTGTTTTGATTCAGATTTTATCCTGTCTGCAACCATAACAAATCCCATAACAGAATCTTTTGTTGCTAAGATAACGGGGGTTTTACCTTGAGTGGTATATTCTTCTAGTAAAGAACCATCAAAGGTCAGATTCAGATCTTTTACTAATTGTTCATTTCCAAGGAAATATTCTGTTTGATTGATAAGACCCTTTAATCCTTTTCCTTGTAACCCTTCAAAGTTTGAAACCTCTGATATTTTCAAATCATGCTCTTTTGCATACTGCACTATTGCATGTGCTATAGGGTGTTCAGATTTCTTTTCAAGAGACGCAATTATAGATATGAATCCTTCCTCATTTAGGTTGGAGCTATTTTTGATATCAACCAGTGTTGGTTTTCCAATAGTTATTGTTCCAGTTTTGTCTACGATTACCGTGTCTACTTCATGAAGCTTTTCTAGCGTAGTTGCGTCTTTTATAAGGATTCCTTCTCTAGCTCCTTTCCCAACCCCAACAATAATTGCTGTAGGGGTTGCCAGACCAAGCGCACAAGGGCACGCGATTACAAGAACCCCAACAAATGAAACTAATCCAAAAGAGAGAGCTTGGGAGAACCCTAGGGTTCCTGAACCAATAATAAGCCACAAACCAAGAGTTACAAAGGCGATCACTAGAACAGCTGGAACAAAAATTGCAGATATCTTGTCAGCCAATGCCTGTATAGGAGCTTTACTGCTCTGTGCTTCTCCAACCATTTTTATAATATGAGCGAGAAGGGTTTCTCCTCCAACTTTTGTTGCTTTAAACGTAAAGGCTCCTGTTGTGTTGATTGTTCCAGACACCACGTGATCACCAATGCTTTTTTGAGAAGGCATTGGTTCTCCAGTTACCATTGATTCGTCTATAAAAGATGATCCTTCTGTAATAATTCCGTCCACAGGAATCTTTGCTCCTGGCTTGATAAGTATGAGATCTCCTTGGACTACTTGTTCTACAGGGATCTCTACTTCTTTCCCATCACGTATAACAAGGGCTGTTTTTGCTTGGAGATTCAAAAGTTTCTCTATAGCGTCGCCAGTTTTTAGTTTTGATTTTGTTTCTAAGTATTTCCCAAGAGCAATAAAAATGATAACTATGATTGTGACGTCAAAATATGTCGCACCAACATTTAGGTATTGCTCAAGAGGCTCTTTAAAAGCGGTAATTATAAAACTATACAAAAAGGCGACTGAGGTTCCAAGGCCAATCAGAGTGTCCATATTTGCATATCCAGTTTTTAGAAAACGATAAAGACCAAGCAGATATGGCTTTCCCATAACAAAAAGAATATATGTTGCCATTACTGGCAGGAGGTGATGAAAGAAATCCATCCAAATACTAGGCATTTCCTTTATAAGGTTTAGCTGTATAGAAATATCCCATCCCATCATAAAGAGGCTTATAATTGCAATAGGAATAGCCAACATAAGATTTGTCTTCATTGCAGAAAGCTCTTCTAGTTTTTCTGCTTTTGTTTGGTTTAGCCCAAGGTGCTCTGAGTGCTCGCTCGCACTCATACCCATTTCCTCAGCTGTCATATTGTGGGAATTGTGATCCATTGCTGGGGTAGTGGCAGGCAGGACAAAAGAGTAACCAAGGGGTTTTAACTTTCTGTTTAGTTCATCGGGGGTAGTTTTCTTTTCGTCGAAAGAAATGTTTACACTCTCTGTTGCAGGGTTTACAGATATTTGGTCTACTCCATCAAGTTTACTTATTGTTCTCTCAATAATACTCGCACAGCTTGCACAATGCATTCCTTTGATTGGGTATGTTTTGGTGATTTTCATAGTATTCTATTTTTTCAATTTATAAACTTTGATAATCTCTTCCACCGCCTTTTTTTCTTTACCAGAACGTATTTGATTCACCACACAAGTTGAGAGGTGTTCTTCTAATAAAATATCCTCGAGAGATTTCAGGGCGCTTCTTACGGCAGATGTTTGAGTAATTACATCTATACAATACGTATCTTTTTCTATTAAATTTTTAATACCACGAATTTGACCCTCGATCCTATTAAAACGATGAATTAGTTTTTCTTTTGAAGTTTTCATATGTAATTATCATATACCCCCATAGGGTATATGTCAAAGAAACAATCTAATAAAGCCCCACCCAAGGTAATAAAAATTAACTCATATTTAGTCAATAAGTTCGAATCCTATCTCAGGTAACAAAAAATAGCCTTAATTAAAAGGCTATTTTTGTACGAGCTCCGGCGGCAGGACTCGAACCTGCGACAAGTCGATTAACAGTCGACTGCTCTACCAGCTGAGCTACACCGGAATACTGGTTTTGTACCAATTTTTGATACTAAGAGATTCTATCAAAAAAGTGGTAAAATGCAACTATGTATATAAAGGTTTTAGTCGCCGCAAAGTCAAAAAAAGAGATATTTATCCAGAAAAGTGAGAATTCCTTTGTTGCCCAGATAAAAGAGCCAGCAGAGCGTAATTTAGCCAACAGGAGGGTGGTAGAGCTTGTTGCGGGCCACTACAAAATAACAGAAAATAGAGTCAGAATTGTGAATGGTCACCACCATCCAAGTAAGCTTCTATCTGTGGATATCGATTAATCTGTTATAATATAAGTATTAATAGCATAATCAAAAAAACCATTATGGAAAATATGACATTAAATATAAAAGCCACTGGAATAGATCTTACTGATGCAATTCGAGAATATGTGGAAACAAAAGTTTCTGCCCTTGAAAAAATTCTCTCAAGAGTAGAGTCAGACATTTTGGTGGAATTTGAGGTTGCTAAGACTACCAATCACCACAACAACTCTGAAAATCTTTATCGTGCAGAATGTAGAGTGACATTTTCTGGAAAAGATTTTTATGCAGACACATCTGAGTCTGATTTATATGCCGCTATTGATATCATTCAAGAAAAAATCTTACGTTACCTAAAGCAAGACCGAGATCGATCTCGAAATCTATTCATTCGTGGAGCACGGAGTTTAAAAAAGAGAATAAAAGGAATCAAACCTTGGTAAATAAAAAATCCGCTTAAGCGGATTTTTTGTATTCTTGTTCTTTTTTACCCTCAGGAATTATTCTCTCTATTATGAATTTTTCTTTCTCAAAACGAGCACTTGAAATTTTTACTCTCCTATCATTATTAAAATAGAAAACTCCTGGCCATCCGTAGTATGCTCGATATTTTTGCCATTTGATTTCATCTGTATCAGATTCTAAAATCTCACCGTCTTTTTTCTCAATTTTTTCTGCGTAAGTTGCCAACTCATCATCTTGATCTTGCAAGTCAATGTTTCCAGCGATATATTCTGGAATAGCTTCTGCTAAAAGATCTCCACCAATTTCAAAAAGTTTTTTGTGCAGATCTGGACTAAGTTCATTTCCTTGTAGTTCTAAAAATTCTTGAGCCACAATTGGGCCATGGTCCATTTTTTCATCGAGCTGCATAACAGTAACCCCTGTTTCTTTATCTCCAGACAAGATACAGCTTTGGATGGGTGTGGCCCCTCGATGTAGAGGAAGAAGTGACGGATGAACATTAAGAAAGCCCTTTTCAGGAATATCCAGAATTTCTTTTTTAAGAATTTTTCCATATGCTACTACAATACATAATGCAGGATTTATTTCTTCAAGATTTTTTATAAAATTCCCATCCATTTTTTCCGGAGTTAAGACTGGGATAATATTTTCCTCTCCCCAAATTTTCGCTGGGCTAGCTTGCATAGCAAGACCTCGTCCGGCTGGGCGATCTGGATTTGTGACAATATGAGTAGGGAACAGACCTACTTTCTTTAATTGCTCAAGAACAATTACAGCAGGCTCAGGCGTCCCAAAAAATACAAAATTATCCTTCATAAGGTATTTCTTTTATATCAGTGGCTTTATCTATGAATAGTATCCCATCTAAATGATCTATTTCATGCTGAAAAATTCTAGCTAAAATTCCACTTGCTTCATACTCGGAGTAAACACCATCTTCATTGAAAGCTTCAATCTTTACACTGAGTGGTCTTTCTACGTTCCCATATACTCCGCGTATAGATAAACAACCCTCCTCAGCTGATTCTGTTTCTTTTGAATTCCAAGTAACTACGGGGTTTATAAAAACCATGTCTTTTGAGGTGGGGTCATTCTCAAAAAGTTTATGAGAAACTATAAACACTCTTTTTGTTACTCCTATCTGAGGGGCAGATAATCCTATTCCATCATTCTGAGTGTTCAAAGATTCTTTCATGTTAGAAATAAGCGCCATAGTTTCGGTGCTAGAGATTTGGTCATCTTGAATCTCTTTTGAGACTTCTCGCAATGCAGGATGCCCTAGTTGTACGATTTCTTTTGACATAAGTGTGCTTATTTAAGCATGAAAACACCATGCTGGCAAACATCAACATCTTTTCTTGAAGGAAGGTATACGATTATTTAAAAACCTCACATCTTTGATGCGAGGTTTTTAAATACTTAAGAATTATTTTTACTTTGTCTTTTTTAGATAATCAGCGAGTTTGTCTATCGCAACTGTTTTTTGTGATCTTGTTTTCATCGTCCTGACAATCACTGATCCTTCTAGGGCTTCTTTATGTCCAAATATAAGCACTTGAGTTACTCCAAGTTTTTCAGCAATTGCTAACTGTTGAGATAGGCCATCTTTTGAAAGTGAGTGTGAAACTGGAATCTTTGCATTTCGTAGCTCCTCTATAATTGCAAGACTTTTTAGTTTGGCTTCTTGTCCAAGTTGGATGAAGTAAACCTTTGGTTTCTTTTTAACTTTTGGCTTAATCTCTTTAGTTGTAGCTTCTATGATTCTATCCACACCAAAGGCAAATCCAACAGCTGGCACGTCTCTTTTACCTCCCATTATTTTTGCCAGGTAATCATATCTTCCACCACCACCTAGAGCTAAAGGTTTCAATTCTTCACCTTCTTCATTTTTATCTGGTGTTGTGAAAAATTCAAAAACTGTGTGACTATAATAATCTAGACCTCGAACTAGCTTGTGATCTATCTCATACTCTATTCCAAGTTGGTCAAGGTGCTCTAGAACTTCCTTGAAGTGCTTTTTACTTAGTGTATTAAGAGAAGAAATACTTTGAGGAGCTTCTTTGTTTATCTCAATAACTTTTTCATCTTTTGAATCTAGGATTCTTAGAGGGTTTGTCTTCATTCTTTGTCTGTCTGTAGCTCCCATTTTATTAACATGCTTTCGGTAGTAAGCAGTTAGAGTCTTTACATACTCCTTTCTGGAATCTGAATCTCCAAGTGAGTTTATTTTAAGGGTAATATCTTTAATTCCAGATTCTTTTAGAATTAAATCTGCTAGATGGATAGCCATAACATCAGAAATAGTCTTTGTGCTTCCCAATATTTCAACTCCAAATTGCCAGAATTGTCGGTATCGCCCTCTTTGAGGTTTATCATGTCTGTAAACTGGACCGTATGTATAAAACATAACTGGCTGTGGTTTGCTGTGCATTCCATGTTCAATATATGCTCGCATTATTCCAGCTGTAGTTTCTGGTCGCATCGCCAGCTTATCTCTCCCTTTTGTCTTTAAAGAGTATAGCTCTTTTTCTGCAATATCAGTTCCTTCTCCTACGCCTTTTAGGAATACATCCTCTTGTTCTAGGGTTGGAGTTTCAATTGGTTGAAGTCCATAGTACTCACAAATCTCTTGTGCCTTTTCAAAAAAACCTTGAAGAGCATAGTACTGATCTCCCATCATATCTCTCATTCCTTTTACAGACTGTAATTCTTTTTTGTTTTCGTTTTTAGCCATATTTTATTTACTAAAATTTATATCACCTGGTAATAATCCTAATTCATCAAATGGCAGCAGCCTAACTAACGCTCTTCCAATCATGTATTTTGAGGGAACTGTTCCCCAAATTCTAGAATCTGAACTCTTTGCTCTATTGTCTCCCATTACAAAGTAGTCATCTGGACCAATTTTTTTCTCTAGGACATTAGAAGCGGGGAACTCAACAAACTCTTGATCAAGTTCAAACCCTTCTGGATGTTCATTGTTGAAAATAGTTACAACATCTCCTGCTATTTTAATAGTTTCTCCTGGCAGACCGATGACTCTCTTTATGAAAAAAATTTTTGGGTTTTGTGGGTATCGAATAATAGCAACATCTCCACGCTTTGGCTCTGAGAGATGGTAGCTAATTTCATCTACTATTAAGTATTGACCATCATCAAAAGTAGGATCCATAGACTCTCCATGTACAACAAAAGGTTGCGCAACGAACATTCTAATTGGAACCACGATGACTATTGCAATAAAAACAAATTTTAGTGTCTCCCAGAAAGTAGACTTAGTTGGGGTGGGAGCTTCAGGAATAAAGGGACTTTGATTAAGCGGTGATTGATTCATGCGGTCAATTGTACTATAGTGCGCGACTTGTTGCAAAAAGATAATTATTGTATTGTTATCTCATATGTTTTTAATTGCAGGACTAGGAAATCCAGGAGAGAAGTATATGAGAACTCGACACAATATCGGTTTCTTAATATTGGATGAAATTGCGGGAGACATCTCTTGGAACAAGGATAAATATGCACAAGCTGATTACTGGTCAGGAGAATTTTTGAGTCATACAGCCATTCTTGTGAAGCCTCATACATTTATGAACTTATCTGGAAAGGCAATAAAGGAATTGATGGATCGAGATGGTATAGATATGAATCGTCTTGTTGTTGTCTATGATGATATAGATTTACCTGTGGGGACTTTTAAACTTTCTTTTGACAGAGGGGCTGGCGGACACAACGGACTTAAGTCTATAATCTCAGAGCTTGAAGAGAAAGCTTTTTTGAGGATTAGAGTTGGAATTGCTCCCGTAGATGAAGAGGGAAAAGCTATTCGCCCAACAGACACGTCAAGCTATGTTTTAAAAGAATTTTCAAAAACAGATCTAGATAAAGATTTAGCTTTAGCAAAAGATATAAAAGAAGCGATCAAAACTTTTATGGAGTTCGGGAAAGAGGTTGCGATGAATAAATATAATTAAAAAAACCGCCAACTGGCGGGTTTTTGTTATTTCCCAGCCCTTGCTTTTGAGCTGGAGTAATCACATTCTCTGCTTCTAATAAAATTTGGTATAGCTTCAATAAAACCTGGAAAGTCTCCATTCTCATTATCTAGAAAAAGATACTGAAAACTTTCTTTTCCGAGCCGATGCTTCATTACAAGATATGCGCTCTTACATAACTTAAAAACAACTTCGTCACTCCTGTTTTTATCTGGATAAAGACCGTCTATTACAATAGAAATATTTGCTTGATCTGCGTGAATCATTCTTCTTCGAGCGTTTGCTTCAAAGTGTACGATGATGTTCTTGGGCTTAATATTCATCCCCGTTGCAATACTTGCAGTCTTTTTAAGTGCTGTCTCAAGCTCATCATACTCACTGTCATTTGTATGCTGAGGTAATCCTTTTACTGTGAATGTTGGCATGTGTACCTATTTTAAGTTTATTTTCACATTACCCAAAAAATTGGATTAATCAAGTATTTATTGAGATAAATTAAAACACGGTTTCTTGATGGTATAATAAAAATATTACTTACTAGTTTATATATAAAACTTATGGAAGAAGATTTAAATAAAAAACCTGAATGGGTGATTGAGGTTTCAAAAAAGAAAATTATCATTAGCAGTATGGTGCTGGTCGCTGTACTAGCTCTTATTGTATGGGTTGGAAGCTCTATGATGGGTAATACGCTTGGAATTGATTCTGGGTACAATGTGTCTCCTGGGATGATGTCTACTGACGCGATACCAGACATGATTATTTATAATGATCAAGGTAAAAAATCAAGTGTCGAAGATACTCGTGAATTTATGAAGACGAGTTATACAGGAACACTTAAGACTCGTGACGTATCAGGGGTTACAAGAGACTCTGAAGAAATTATTAGAAATTCCGGTGGGCGAGTTGATTCTCTTAATAAAACTGATAAAAGTGGTTATATTTCTTTTGTAATACCGAAGAGTAACCTGTTTGAATTCAAATACCAAATCGAGCAGCTTACTCACAAGAAACTTTATGTAGAAGGGTCTTCATCTATAAATCTTTTAAACCAGAAACAGGGGATTGAGAATAGAACAGAAGATGCAAATGAAACGCTTTATAGGTTAGAAGCTCAAAAGGAAGAACTAGACAGCGCTCACGCTCAAAGAATATCTTCATTAAATAGTCAAATATTTAATCTTGAATCATCAATTGACACACTTACCTCACAGATTCCTGCCGTAGATGATGCAACAGATTCAGAGATCGCATGGTATGAGTCACAGATTGCTGGCATGCAAAGCCAGTTGAGTCAGTTGAAAAGAGATAAGTCTAATGAAAATAATAGCTACAATTCTCAGAGTAGCAATCTTCTTTCTAGAATAGGGAATGCAGAAAATAGACTTGATATGTTAGACGAGGAAGATCAAGACTTCACAGAAAATATAGAGACAGTGAATGGAACACTACGTATCCAATGGATAAGTATTTGGAATTTAGTAAAAGAGTTCTCTCCAATTCCTATGGGAATAAATGTATTAATCCTAACAATACTTTGTTGGAGGATATTACAAAAAATTAAAATCATCCCAAGATTTAGAGTTGTTTAGATATAAAAAAGCCCCGGTAAGTCGGGGCTTTTTGCTATTTATGATACAAATAATTAAATCTGAGCGCAGTATTCTTTTAAGGTTGGACCCTTAATACCAAGAGATAAAACTTTCTGTAGTCTGTTGGTATGTTCAGCTTTGGGCATTTTTGATTTTATTTCCCTAGCCCTGCTAAGTATTTTGTTATTACGAATTTGGATTGCTGAAAGTATGCTCATTTGCCTTGTTTTTTGTTTTCTGATTTTTGTCTAACATTGAGCTGTTTTGAAGATTTCTAAAAGTTCTTCATTTGCTGACCTGTCAAAAAAAGCACTTAGCATTTCTTTGTATGGTAGAAGCTCTTCAGCTGTTCCCATTAAAAATCCATTCATACATTTGCCAATAGTTCTGAATTCACCAAAACTGATAATGAATACCGGCATATCTCCAATTGAAATTTTCTTTTGGAATACCTCAGGTAGAACAACCGGCACTTGAAATTTCCCTTTGAGAGGTTGACTCCTATCGAAATCAGTTATCTTTTTTAGATCTTCGCTAAGTGTGTGAAAAATATGCTTACCACTCGTCCTATCGTAGTAGATTGGGATACATAGACCACCTTTTGGTCCTGGCGAAGGAGCATATCCTATGATAGTTACTTCCATTTTAACTTGTATTAGTTTGGATCTAGACTAACATACAAATTTAGCATGTCAATAAACAAAAAACCACCCGAAGGTGGTTTTTTAAAATAGATTATTTTGCGTCCTTATCAAGGTAAGCAAGTGTCATCTTCTGGTCTTTTGGTTCAAACAATGTGATTTGGAAGTCATAAGTCTTCCCAAGTGATAGCTTCTCTCGAAGTTTATCTGTACCACCAAATAGTGAGTTGTGAACAAGTCCAGCTACTCCTTCTTGGATAGAAACAAGTGCTCCGTGCTTATTGAACTTAATAACAGCACCCTTCACTATATCTCCCTTCTTGTAAGTCTCCTTGTGCTTATCCCATGGATTTTGCTTTAGAGCTTTGATAGATAGAGAAACTTTTCCATCTTTGATTTCAATAACTTTTGCATTCACCTTGTCTCCTAGTTTGAATAGTTCTCGTGGATTTTCTACAAGACCCCAATCAAGTTCTGAGATGTGAACTAGACCTTCTAGCCCTTCTTCTAGTTTGATGAATACTCCGAAGTCTACTACCCCAGCGATCTCTCCTTCAACTTCATCTCCAAGTGAATACTTTCCGATGATCTCTTTCTTTTCTTCTGGGTTTGTATCTTTTTCAGAGAAGATAAGCTTTCCTTCTTTTGGATTAGCAGCAAGCATAATTACTGTAACTCGCTCTCCGATAAGCTTCTTAAGCTCTGTTAGAATTTCTTCCTTATCAGAGTTCTCTACTCTAGGGTAGTGCTCTGGCTTTAGTTGAGAAGCTGGAAGGAATCCTTGAAGTCCTTGCCAGTCGATAATAAGACCACCTTTGTTTGCTTCTTTTACAAGAAGGTTGAAAACTGTCTTATCTTTGATAGATACTTCAGCTTCTTTCCAAAGAAGAGCTTGCTTTGCCTCCTTAAGTGAAAGCTCAACGTATCCATTATCATTTTCTTTTTCAACAACCTTAGCTTTGATAGTGTCACCAATACTTAGATTCTTGATGATGTCTCTTGAAGAGTTGTATTCTCGTCCGTAGATGATTCCTGTTCCGTAGGGAATAAGATCAGCATAAACAGCACCACTTTGGATATCGATTACATTTCCTTCAATCAAAGTACCAACTTCTGGCTTTACCTTTGAATCTTCTACAATGTTTTTTAAATCTATTGTCATATTTTAAATAAAATTCCGCCTGTTTATAAGGCGGAAGGCTTGTGGGTAGTCTGAGTGTCCTTGTTTCATCCAAATCTGAAAACAAGGGGTTAACATCAGCACCCGGCTTATAACAGGGAATACTTTATCATAATGGTGGGGGATAGCAAGCTCTAATAGAGGGTCTTGTAAAAAGACTTGACAAATAATCTCAATGTGCTATACTCTTTGTAAGACATGGTGTTTTGTGATGAAAAAAGGGCTCATCAAACACCCACAGATCTTTGTTGGTAATAGAAAAAGTTATCGCCATACACGGTATTGAAACAGTTTTCTATCTTATACATAAAACCTCTCTCGTGGTTACGGTTAATATTACCGAGGTTTTATTAGATATAAGTTCAACGACTTCATTGTTATGTTTAGCAATGAGGATGCCCTTACTAAAATCCCCAGCCAATTGGCCGGGGATTTTTTCTTTTTGATACTAAATATAAAATACTGTATACTAGCAGGTATGGTAATTACACATTTCGGAAAACAATTTTTTAAGGTGACTTTTGGGGATATAACCCTAGCCTTTAATCCAATTTCTAAAGACTCAAAAGATGGAGGAAAAACAAAGTTTGGATCTACTATAGTATTTTCTTCTGTAAATCATGAAGACTACAATGGTATTGAAAATGCTTCACATGGAGACAATGTGCCTTTTGTTGTTGATGGTCCTGGAGACTATGAGGTTCAAGATGTATTTATAAAAGGAGTTTCTTCAGAGACTGAGATAGATGGAAAGGAGTACATCAATACAATATATACATTAACTCTTGAAGATATGAACATTTGTTTTCTGGGGGCACTTTTCAATGCTGATCTAACTATTGAGCAAAAGGAAATAATAGGGAATCCAGACATTGTTTTTGTTCCCGTATCAGATACACTTCTATCTCCCGCAAAAGCACAAAAACTAGCTACTAGTTTAGAGCCCTCAATTATCATTCCTATGGATTATGATAAGAAGTCACTTGGTGCGTTTTTGAAGGAATCAGGATCAGAAAACACAAAACCAGTAGATAAGCTTACTCTAAAGAAGAAAGATTTAGCAGGTAAGCAAGGTGAGGTTGTTTATTTCTAAAAGGAAATAATAAATAGGACATGAGAGAAATCAATCCAAAAACAAAAAGACAGCTTTTAATATTTTTGGTTTCTGTTTCAATGTTGGCCATTCTGGCTATTTGGATGATTGTGTCCCCTCCTCAGTATTTTAAAACAACAGATCAACCAGGGATTTTTGACACAATTAAAACAGAATTTTCTGATATATTTTAGATGAAAACTCAAGTTGAATATGATATAATTAAAGGATATTATGGCTAAAAAATCAGTAGAAAAAACACCAGAAGAATCTTCAAAGCATGAGGGTATTATCCCTACAAGTATTTCATCAGTAATGAAAGAGTCATATCTTGCGTATGCCATGTCCGTGATTGTAGCTCGGGCTCTTCCTGATATTCGCGATGGGTTAAAGCCTGTACATCGACGTATTCTCTATGCCATGCATAAGCTTGGAGTAAATTATAATGCCAAATTTGTTAAGTCTGCTCGAATCGTCGGAGAAGTAATCGGTAAGTATCACCCTCATGGAGACACTTCTGTTTATGATGCAATGGTAAACACAGCTCAGGAATTTTCATACAGATATCCTTTTGTTATCGGTCAAGGAAACTTTGGATCTATTGATGGAGACAATGCTGCTGCTATGCGTTATACAGAAGCAAAAATGTCAAAAATAGCAGGGGAACTTCTTCGTGATATTGAAAAAGATACTATTGATTACCAGCCAAACTATGATGGAGCCTTTAAGGAGCCATCTGTTCTTCCCGCTGCTGTGCCGGCTCTTCTTTTAAACGGAACCCTTGGTATTGCTGTTGGTATGGCTACGAACATTGCCCCTCATAACCTGGAAGAAATTATTGACGCTACAAACCATCTTATAGACAATCCAGATGCAACAACAGAAGATCTAATGCAATTTGTAAAAGGCCCAGACTTCCCAACAGGAGGAATTATTTATGGTAAAAATGATATTCTACATGCCTACAATACAGGTCGCGGAGGAATTGTTACTCGAGGTGAGGCTGAGATCGTGGAGATGAAATCAGGCTACTTCGCTATAATCATCACTTCTATTCCTTATAGAGTAAATAAAGCTAGGCTTATTGAGTCTATTGCTGACCTTGTAAGAGATAAAAAACTTGTTGGTCTAAAGGATCTACGAGATGAATCTACTCGAGATATCAGAGTGGTTATAGAGCTAAAGAATTCCGCCCAACCACAAAAGATTTTAAATTTCCTATACAAAAACACTCAGCTAGAACAGAAGTTCAACTTCAACATGGTTGCGCTTGTGAATGGTGTACCTCAGACAATGTCCTTGAAGTCTATGCTTGCAGAGTTTGTAACTTTCCGTCAAGAGGTGATTGTACGAAGGACAAAATTTGATCTTGCTAAAGCTGAGGCTCGAGAGCATATATTGCTTGGACTTAAAATAGCTCTTGATAAGATCGATGAAGTTATTAAAATAATTCGAGCCTCAAAAGATAAAGAAGAAGCAAAAGTTAATTTAATGAAGAAATTCAAGTTTACCGATATTCAAGCTGATGCAATCTTGGAGATGCGACTTCAGAAGTTGGCCGGTCTAGAAAGAAAAGCTATTGAAGAAGAACTAAAAGAAAAGCAAGCACTTATTAAAGCCCTAAAAGCTCTTTTGGCTTCACCAAAGATGATTCTTAAAACTATCTCAGATGAGTTAGCTGAAATTAGAGAGAAATACAAGGATGGGCGACGAACACATGTTATAGCTGGGGGTGTAAAAAACATCTCTAGTGAAGACTTGATTCCAAACAAAGAATCAGTTCTTGTATTTACTAAAGGTGGCTATGTAAAGAGAACTGACCCAGATGAATATAAGAAGCAGAAGCGTGGAGGAGTTGGGGTTGTGGATATTTCTACAAAGGAAGAGGATGTTGTAACAGAACTTCTTAACACAACAACTCATAGCGACCTACTATTCTTTACTGATCATGGAAAAGCCTACCAAATGAAAATGTATGACATTCCAGAGGGTAGAAGGGCTACAAAAGGAAAGGCTATTGTAAACTTTCTTCAGCTTGATGGAGATGAAAATGTAACAAGTATTCTTGCTATGGATGCTGAGAAAAAGAACAACAGCAAGTACTTACTTCTAACTACAAAAGAAGGCGTAATCAAGAAGACTTCCGCTGAAAGCTTTAGAGAGGTGAGAAGAAGCGGTCTGATAGCTATTAATCTAAAAGGAGATGACAAGCTATACTCTGCTCGATTTATAGATGATAAGGATGAGATAGTTTTGGCTACGCGAGAAGGGCAAGCTATTCGATTCAAGGAGGCTGATGTTCGAGAAATGGGACGAACAGCTGCTGGAGTTCGAGGTATGAAGCTTAAAAAAGATGATGAGATAGTTGGAGTTGGAATCCTGAAAAGCGGAACAAAGGATGCAAATGTCTTTGTCCTAACAGAAAACGGATACGGAAAACAAACAAAGATTTCAGAATACAAAGTCCAAAACAGAGGTGGCTCAGGAATCAAAACAGTGAAAATAACAGCTAAAACAGGGAAGTTGATTGTGGCACGCCTTGTAGATGAAACCTCAGAAGAGCTTATTGCGGTTTCAAATAAGGGTCAGATTATTCGAACAGAGATCAAGGAAATCAACACTCTAGGTAGAGATACTCAAGGGGTTACAGTTATGAAGCTTAGAGACGGAGACAAGCTAGCCTCAGCTACAGTTTTATAGATATAAACAATTAAAAAAGACCGCTAAGGCGGTTTTTTTTGACAGAACAACTTTTATGTATAGTATTGTAAATAGCTGTACAAAAACAAAGTAAAATGACAAAAATAATTGAAGTAGAAGATGTTCCAAATGATCCATTGCTAAAAGAGGGCTCTGGGAAAATTTACTAGACTGGATTCATCGGTATGAGGATTACTTAGGATCTTTTGCCACAAAAGACATTGAATTGTTTCTAGAGAAGAACATGCTTAAGTGTTCTGGAAAAGTTAGATCCTGGATGATCGGTGATGATTTCCAGCTTGAACCCATGTCTTGGTCAGGTATGATTGACATGGGTAATTCAGAAGACGGGCAATGCCGACTGGTATATATTTTTTTCTTGGAGGAGGTAAAGCTCGTATATTCTTTGACTTAATGGGTGAAGACCCAGAATCAGAATTAAGAAAATTTTGGAGTCATGAATTAGGGACTACTCTTTCTAAGACTAAGGATATTGAATATTCATCATGGAAAGAAGCTGATCAGATTTTTCAAAAGATTCTATTTATACTGAATTCTGGTAATGCCCCTAGAATTCCTAATTAGGATGATGGTGAATTTTCACTCTGAAAACCTCGCAACCTTGCGAGGTTTTTTCTTTTCCCCGTTTTTGGTGAGTAAATCTAAGTATATTTGATACAATAAAGATATGAATGATACAACTTTTTCGGATCCGAAAAGGGTCTTAGACGAGTTTCCTGTTAGAAAAGGAGAGATCGTTGTTGATATCGGTGCTGGTATGGGAGCATATAGTCTACTTATAGCCGATCTTGTTGGTGATCATGGTTCTGTTTATGCGGCAGAGGTCCAACTTTCTTATGTAGATTCACTCAAAAAAACAGCCATAAATGAAGGGTTGGATAACTTGCATGTTATTTGGGCAGATGCCGAACTTCCAAATGGAACAAAGCTCGCAGGCGGCTTAGCAGATGTGATAATTCTAACGAATGTACTTTTTACAGTTGAGGATAAAGAGGGCCTTGTTCGGGAAATTAAAAGAATTACAAAACCAGGAGGAAGAGTCTTGATTGTAGACTGGGAGGATAGCTTTAGTGGTATTGGTCCACATCCAAGTAGAATATTTTCTGAGAAGTCAGCCAGAGATTTATTTATCTCAAACGGTTTTGATTTTATAAAAAAGATTCCTGCAGGTGAACATCATTATGGTATAATTGTTAACAATAAATAATCATGGCTGAGAAAAAAAACACATTTCAAATAGTCCTAATGTCTATTTTTGGTGCAGCTATGTTAACTGCTGTAATAATGTTTGCTGTAAACAAAGGAAGTGGTTCTAATGCAGAAGTTAGCGTTACTTTGTGGGGGACTTTCTCAAAGAACTCCTTTTCAGAGCCGCTAAATGTATTTAATGATGACAGTAAGTCAACAGGAGTAAAGGTTACTTATGTTGAAAAAAGCCCTTTAACATATGAGCAAGACTTGGTTGAAGCTCTTGCATCAGGTACAGGTCCGGATATATTTTTTATAAATCAGGACATGATTATTCCTTTTGGAAATAAAATTAGACCACTGCCTTATACTTCATTCCCAGAAAGAGATTTTAAACTTAGATACATAGATGGAGCATCTGTGTTCTTGGGTGAGGGAGGTGTTCTAGCTTTCCCATTTGCTGTTGACCCTCTAGTTATGTACTACAATAAAAGCATGCTCAATAAAGCCGGTATTGCAAACCCTCCAAAAAGCTGGACGCAATTCTCTGCAATGATACCTTTACTTACTCAGAAGGATTCAAATCAGAATATAATCAGAAGCGGTCTGGCTTTTGGTCAATTTTCAAATATTCAATATGCAAGTAATATTTTTGAAACATTACTTCTACAGTTAGGTAACCCAATTATAGCAAAAAGAGGAAACGGTGATTATCTTTCTGTCGTTGCTGAACCAGGATATTTGTCTACAGATTCATTTGCTACATCACTTCAGTTTTTCACAAACTTCTCTAATCCACTACTAGATACATATTCATGGAATGCGTCTCTTTCCTCTGCTGAAGATATGTTTGTTCAGGATAAGCTAGCTCTGTACTTTGCTCCAGCAAGTAGGTTTTTCGATATTCAAAGAGGGAATATTAATTTAAATTACGATATAACGAAGATTCCTCAGGTAAATGAAACATCTAATTTTCTGACTTCTGCTGATTTTTATGGAATTGCAGTCTCAAAGGGTTCTAAAAATAGCCAAGCTGCCTTTACAGCTGCGAATATTTTGTCAAATGGACCATCAAATAAGTTAATTAATGTAAGTAATAATTTATCTTCACCACGTAGAGATTCTTTAGGGGTCACAGACGGTCTAACTACATATCAATCAGCTATTAGAGAATCTGCTTTGATTTCTTATACTTGGATAAACCCAGGAAGAACTAGTACAGAGGCTTTGTTTAAAGAAGCTGTGGACAGTGTTGTTAGAGGCTCTGCAGACAGATTTTCTGCTACAGGATTGGTCCACCAAAAGTTGAACTTATTACTAGAAGGATTTAATAGCCGATAAAATATGCCTAATATAATAAAAAGAACATTTTTAACAGTATTTGTTGCACTGCAACTTGTAATAGTTCCTATAAGTTTTATGCCGCAGACTGCTCAGGCATTTACAATACTCCCTGATTGTAATGGTGATTTGAATGGTGATGGAAATTTTGTAACACCGTGTACCTTTCAGCACTTTCTGGATCTTCTTAAGAATGTGATTGAATTTATAGCTACATTCTTGATGGCGCCAGCTATTGCTATTGCTCTGGCCTGGGCTGGAATGCTAGTTATGACATCAGGTGGAAATGCTGCAAAGAGAACCGAAGCAAAGGATATATTTGTAAAAGTTGGTCTTGGCATAGTATTTATCTTGGGGGCATGGTTTATCGTCGAGGCGGTGTACTCGGGCCTAGGTTACGGAGGGTTCCTGCAGTTTAATTAGTTAATAATGTATAATATATCCATATGAATTTATTTTTAGTGAAATTTTTTAATCTAGTAAACCCGCTTATTGCACATGCAACCACTACGAACACAGGAACAGGAGGAGTGACAAATCCAGGGTCATCAAATATGAACATTGAGATTGCCTTTACCAACCCTCTTGGTAACGGGAGTATTACAAGTATAAATAGCTTGATTGCTGCAATTTTAGATGTTGTTATTACTCTTGGAATACCAGTAGTGGTGCTTGCTGTTATATATTCAGGATTTCTGTTTGTAACAGCTCTTGGGGACAAAGAGAAGATTAAGACAGCAAGAAGTACATTTCTTTGGACTCTTGTAGGAGGGATGATTGTTTTAGGGGCATGGGTTATTGCGCAAGCTCTTCAAACAACTATTAATAATATTATTAACGGTTAATATAAATAATTTATGAGTATTAGATTAAAAAGATTTTTATCAGCAGCTATAGTAGGGAGTCTGTTCTTTGGCTTTGCAATGACTCCATTTATCACTTACGCTCAAACGCCACCAACTTCACCAACTACATGTATTTATACTTCTGGGGGTATAGGTGGGCTTATTGGTACAGCTCTTTGTCTGCTTAAATCAGTGGTTCCATTGCTGGTTACGGCTGCTGTTGTTGTTTTTATATACGGTCTTGTTATTTATATTAGAAATGCAGACAACTCAGAAAAGAGAAAAGAAGGGAATCAATTCATTATGTATGGCTTAATAGCTTTGTTTGTAATGGTTTCCACATGGGCGCTTGTAGGTATTATGACTGCAACTTTTGGCATAACAAGTACCACAGTACCTACATTTCAATTAGTTCAGTAGAAGTATATTTTCCCCAGGTGTTATTTGGTAGATATTGCAAGATTTGATTCCGTGGTATTATTAGATAGTAATTATTGTTGTGGTAATAGAGGAATTAAATCAATATAGATTGATTTAATCTAAAAATACCATAATTCAAGGCTTACAACCTTTTATAAGTTATTAATTAATTAAGTTATTTTTATGAAAAAAATTAGTATTGCACTTACAAGTTTGATGGCTGCTTTTGCACCAGCTTTTGCTTTTGCACAAACAAACCAAGGTCTTCAAGGTATCCTTACTACAAACATTCAACCACTTTTGAATGCTATAGTTCCGATCCTTATTACAATTGGAGTTATTTACTTCATCTGGGGAATTGTTCAGTATGTTATTGCTGACGATGAGAAGGCAAAGGATGCAGGAAAGAATAGAATGATGTATGGTCTTATCGGACTATTTGTTATTGTTACTTTCTGGGGACTTATTACTGTTATTTCAAACACTCTAGGTGTTCAAAACGTTCAAGCTCCAACCGCAAATATCCTTCCTTACTAAGTATAATAAATCGTGTCTTCACTTCTACCTAAAATTGCATATGCAGCACAACCTCAGAATATAAATGAGCTTGTAGGTAGATTGAATAAGTATTTAATCAATCCCATTATAATACTTATGTTCCTTCTTGCTTTTGTTTATTTTCTTTGGGGGCTGTTCTCTTTTATTAAAGACAGCAGAAGTCCAGAGGGAAGAACAACTGGGGGTAGCCACATCATGTGGGGTCTGATAGGAATGGCCATCATGTTTTCTGTGTTTACAATTCTAAATATACTTATGGGTACTTTGAATGTACAGGGAATAAAAGTAAACCCAGGAGCAGGAGAGGAGTATGTGTATATAAATTACGGTTTATAATTTTAGTAATTAAAAAAGTCCCGCCAGAATGGCGGGACTTTTTGGTGCTCAGAACAAGCACCATTAGCGTATTGGTTCAAACTTAGCTTTGAAGCTTCCGTGAGAACCATCGGTCGTTGTTATTTTAACGGCCGAAGCAAACACTTCCTGGACTAACTTCCCAGACTCTTTCCTAAGAGTTTTAAGTTGATGATCTCTGAGATCAACAAACTCGTAGCGTAGAGCTAAGGGTAGGTATCCATCCAATTCTGTCATTGTGTACCCGGGAGGCACTGACAGGTTGTATTCTGAAGCTGTGGGACCCACATGTATAGTCTCGTAATAGACCTTCGAATTTGTTTCCTCAGATGAGGAGTACGAATCTTCAGAAACATCGGATAGTAGCCAGCTAAGCGCAGCGGCCATAAATCCAATTATGAATACAATACCGAGAACCCATTGAACGACCTTGTGACTAAAAAAGGAGCTAAGGTACGAACTCATCGCCCCTGCAGCTTTTCCAGTGTCAACACTGCCAGATTCTTTGCCGTACTTTACATAAAGTAAAATAGCAGCAAGAATGGCTAAAAATAAATATGTTTTCCAATCTTCCATTTCTTTCTTTTTTATGGATTACTTACTTGTTTTTTTTGAACCACTGGCATCAAGAGCAGCTTTAGCTCCTAGAATATCTCCTAAGAGACCATTTCCACCACCACTTACTACTGTGATGTTTCCAACATTTTCAGAAACACCAAGAGCGATATCGAGTTCAAGCATTTGAGCAGAATTATAGCCCGCAGCTTTTCTCATCTTATCCACTCTATAGGCTTCACCGTCTGCTTCATTCTCCATGCTACTTTTTGTACCAACAGATGCAGCAGATTTTCTAGCAGCTTCTGCTTCACCTCGCTTTGTCTCAGTCTTGATAGAAATATCAGCCTCTGAGTAATCAAGCAGTGCTTTGTTTATTATCTCAGCGAGATGTTGCTCAACCATTTTAGCATCAGCAATGTGGACACCCCAGTTGGCATCTTTATCATCTTCATTTCGCATTTCGAAATTCAATCTATCTTGGATCATCCAATCGATCTCATCTCTTTGATTGATAATCATCGCAGTCGTTCTTTTGGCGAACTCTATTTTGACCACAGACTCCATAGTATCCCTTGCATGTCTTATGAATTCCTTTGAGCTACCAATATTTTCAAAAAAGTAGAGCATATTTGTTATCCTCCATCTTATGAAAAAAGTAACATTTTGGAATTCGAGCATTCTATGATTTGGGATTTCCTTGAATCTCTTTTCCCAGTAATCTACATAGATCTTTACCTGATCTCCAAATTCTTTCTTAAACTCTACAGCATTTACTTTCATTCCGTGTAGGTCCTCATCAAAAGATATTCCAGCCATGGTAAGAACTTTTCTTCTAGCCATTTCATTATCCAGATCTGCATAAACAGCAGTATTTGAATCAGCTGTGTAGATTTTTATTGGCTCCACTTTGCCTTGTTTAATCTCTTCAGGTTCACCAGGGAACTGGTTCTGAGTTGTTTTAGCGTTTTCTTTGTGTAGCTTATAAATAAGTACAAAATCAAACACTAAACCGTAGCCTCTAGGTACCAGCCATCTTGGTGATCCAAACACAGTAATTAGTCCAACCTGATTTGGCCCAACTATACTGATCGAACAAACAAGGTACACAAACCATGCCATTATCCAGACGCCTGATCCAGGTCGGAAAATTCCGATTAGAATCAATACTACAGATATTATGGTCACAACGGCCATTTGTTCATTAGTCCTCCTTTGTAGGAGTCTTCTTTGAGCCTCCGGGTCTTCCGGAAATTGTTCAGCCCTTCTTTTCTTTGCATCTTCTTCCATGTCAATGTTCTTTAATTGTTTTTTAGTTTGTATCTATTATAGCACACTATATGTGCATATGTCAAGGTAACATAAGTACTAAAAAAACCGGATAGAATTCCGGGTTCTTTAGTAAAAATATACACTGTGGGCGAGAGAGGACTTGAACCTCCACAGATTGCTCTACTGGTTCCTAAGACCAGCGCGTCTACCAATTCCGCCACTCGCCCACGCTATATACTTTTAAACTTTCAAGGTTTTTACCCTGGTGCCCCCGGCAGGGATTGAACCTGCGACCTTACGATTAAGAGTCGTCTGCTCTACCAGCTGAGCTACAAGGGCTGAATGTCTTTACTTTAAAAACATAAATATCATAGTATCAAAAACTTCTTTAAATAACAATACTTATTTATCTGTGTGCCCGGGGCGGGAATCGGACACTCTCGTGGATTTTCTTACAGAAATCTCACTCCATCGACCCCCACTCGGGTTGATCGGTCTGCGACCGGCTCCGCCAACCCTCTGTTCGATTCCCGCCCAAACACTAAAATAGAATTATCCCAATATATCCATATTAGGAATTATCTATTTCATGTGCCCGGGGCGGGAATCGAACCCGCACGCCAATATGTCAGCAAGGGATTTTAAGTCCCTCGTGTCTACCAATTCCACCACCCGGGCAAGTTTTATATGTGCTTAAATTCTTTACTCTAAAGAATGCTTTAGAGTAGTTCAAAACTGTCCTACAGGACAATTTTTGAGGCCTGGGCGGGAATCGAACCCGCGCATGGAGGTTTTGCAAACCACAGCGTTACCACTTCGCCACCAGGCCTATTTCTTCGTGTCTAATAAATTAAAAGACTTGGTCTAGTATAGAACAAGTCTTTTAATTTTCCAACCGATTAGCTTCTTTTGAAAGCTCATCTAGTCTTTGTCTATTTTTCTCTCCAAGATCATACTCAACTTCGATATAAGGAATTGATCTAGTGTGTGCGTTTTTCTTTATGTAATTTCTTATGTGTTTTCTTTGTCTAAGCATGAATCCATCTACCGCCGCTTTTTTTGATTCTGGTAGAACTGTATAAAAAACTGTTGCATTCTTCAGGTCTGGAGATACGTCAACTCTTGTTACCGTAATCAGCGCATCTCTGTTGCTCTCGCGTGCAATTTGCTCAGTAGCGAATCCTCTAAGCATTTCAGCGTACTTTACCTGTCTATCTCCTTGCATATTATTTTACAACCTTAGTAAAGGCTACTAATACATCACCTTGTGCAATATCTATTTTTGACTCCACCAAGATACCACACTGATTTCCTTCTTTTACTATCTGAGCGTCTAGTTTGTTTTGTTGAAGCCCAACTACAACTCCAGTACCTATTTCGTTATCTCTACGCACTATTTTCACATGATCTTTCACGGAGAAGGATCCGCTATTAATAGAACCTCCAACCACTTGTTTGTTCTTCATTTTACTAAAGAAGGCAAGAATCTTGGCAGATCCATGTTCCTCATCAATTTCTAGTCTTGGTCTTCTAGCTTCTAGTTCTTCTTCTAACCAAGCTGTTAGCTCATAGATTATAGTAAAGGTTTTTACCGTTGCTCCGATTTGTTCGTTTGCATCTATAGCTTTCTTATCTACCTTTACGTTGAAGCCAGCAATAATAGTTTCTTTATCTGCTTGAGCAAATGTTATATCTCTTTCTGAAATATCACCGACACAAGCTTCTACTATTTTGAAAGATACTTCAGGTCTTTGAAGTTTCATGATTTCTTTAATAACGGCCTCTGTTGTTCCTAGAACATCTGTTTTTATAATAAGGGGAACTAACTTTGTATCTCCAGTAATAACTTCGCTCTCTGTGATGAAGGTAGTATCTTCTCCTGTTTCGTTTACTTCAGCTATAAATTTTTCAGCTTCTTTCTTTGATTCGAATGAGAAGAAAGCCTCTCCTGCTCGAGGCACCTTTGTTAGTGATCCTCCAAGAATCTTTATAGGGGAATTGAAGCCTGTTATTTGAATGGGTGTAGAAAAAGTGGCTTCAGTGATAGTTTCTCCAAGGAAATTTTCAAAAATCTTTGTTGGTGAAAGCATGTTATTTACTACAATAAACATTCCTTTCTTAAGAGTTCCATCTTTAATAACCAGAGAAGATGATATTCCTCTTTTTTCATTTACATCGGACTCAATTACAAACCCTGTGGCTGCAATCTCTGGAGTACCTGTAAGTTCTTCTAGTTCTGCAAGAAGAAGAATTGTAGAAAGAAGTGAGTCAACATTTGTTCCTGCTTTTGCAGAGATCTCGACATATGGAACATCTCCTCCATAACCTTCTAGATAAACTTCATGTTCAACTAGTCCATTTTTTACTTTTTCTGGGTCAGCATTTGGTTTGTCTATTTTGTTTATAGCAACAAAAAAGGGTGTACCGCTACTCTTTATGGTCTCTAGTGATTCTAGAGTTTGTTTCTTAACGCCATCTTCCGCGGAAACAATAAGAATGGCAATATCCGCTAGTCTGGCTCCACGTTCACGCATAGAAGTGAAGGCTTCATGTCCTGGAGTATCAAGAAAAGTAATTTTCTTATCAACACCTTCTTCGTTTTTGTGAGTTATTTCGTAAGCTGAGATATGTTGAGTGATACCACCCGCTTCTCCGTCTACAATATTTGTACTTCGGATATAGTCAAGAAGCGTTGATTTTCCATGATCAACGTGTCCCATAATGGCCACAACAGGCGGCCGCTCTATTTTGTTGGCGGTGTTTTTACTCATAATTAAGAAGGCTTAGTAATGCCTAGTACTATAGTATGATAATACTCTAAAGTAAAGGACTACAATCCTCTAGCTTTTCCAAGGGCTTTTGTTTCTTCTTCTGTAAGACTATAAGTTGAATTGAATTTATCAACTGGCTTAGCAAAAACTGAGACTCTTTCTCTTGAGTATATTGAAGAGAATACAACCCCATCACCTTTTTTGTTTATTAGAGCTACAGAGAAGCTTTGATTGGAACCAGATGAGCCTTCAAATGGGTTAAAACGAATAACTCCGACCCCAGAAACAACATCTTTAAGATTCTCTCCGATAATCTTAATAGAATTATTAATTTCTGATTGTTGCTTGAGGCTTTTTTCAATATCAGAAACAGTAGTTTTGAGAGTCTCTTCAAGGTCAGAGCCATTTTTACCACGCAAAACAGAGGATAAGCGATTGTTTAATTTTATAATGTTAATTATTAGAAAAACTAAAAGTATAGCTAGTCCAGCAATTATATAAGCCAATATTTCTACTGAAAGCCCTGGTATCATGTAGGCTATTATAGCAGACCATTTTGAAATGTCGTATTCTGTTGTTAATAGCTCTCAAAATCTGTATAGTACAGGTACATAAATTATGTTTTTTAGTAGTAAAAAAATAGAAAAAGAAAGGCGTTATTTTGATTACGCGGCAGCAACCCCAATTGATAGTGAGGTTCTTTCACTTCTATGCTCACTTCTCAGTGAAAACTTCGCTAATCCAGGAGCTCTCTATTCTGAAGGAACTGAATCAAAAGACTTAATAGAAAAATCTAGACTTAGTATTTCTGAAATGATATCTGCTCATAAGGATGAAATAGTTTTCACAAGCGGCGGTACCGAAAGTGACGTTTTGGCTATTCGAGGAGTTATTAAAAAAGTTTCTTTAGATGAAAAATTTGAAGGGAAGCCACACGTGGTAATTAGCGCCATAGAACATTCTGCTATTTTTGATACAGTTCACGAACTAGAAAAAGAAGGTCAAATAGAATTATCTATACTTCCGGTAAATAAGGAAGGTCGGGTTGCAGTTGAGGACTTGAAAGATGTGGTGAAGAAGACTACTGTACTTATCTCTATTATGTATATAAATAATGAAATAGGTGTGATACAGGATATTCCTACAATCTCTAAAGAAGTCAGAAGGCTAAAGAAAAAACTTCACGGGGATAGACACTCGTATTATCCTTTAATACATACAGATGCTAGTCAAGCCTTTGGTTTTGCCCCTATCGGAGTATCTTCTCTTGGTATAGACCTGATGTCATTTAATTCTGGAAAGGTATACGGACCTAAGGGTGTGGGAGCTTTATTTGTAAAAAGAGGAGTAGCCTTAAATTCAATCTTCTATTCTGGTGGACAAGAAAGTGGTTTGAGGCCAGGGACAGAGCCCGTTGCTTTGATAGCTTCATTTGCAAGGGCTTTAGAAATATCAGAAGGGTCTAAGAGTAAGGAATCATTGAGAATTGCAAATCTCAGAGAATACTTTCTTGAAAAATTAGAAAAAATAATCAAAGAAAGTTGCTTTAAAGATTTAGATCTAGATTATAAGGTTAATGGAAGTCAGAATTATAACTCTCCTCACATAATAAGTCTCTCTTTCAAGGGTCTTGAAAGTGACCAGATGGTTATTGAGCTTGATGCTAAAGGAATTTCTGTTTCCTCAAAGAGTGCTTGTAAGACTTTAGATCCCCAGGTATCTCATGTTCTCTCTGCAATAGGTTACGATGACAACTCATGGGGTGCTATACGATTTTCTTTTGGGCGTGATACTCAAAACGAAGACATTGATTTTGCCATTGTTGCACTTCAAGAAGTTTTGTTTAAGCTTCTCCACACAAAAAAAGAATTTCTTCTGTAATAAAAATATTTTTGTTGTATTATATATAGTATGGATATTGAACATCTAACAAAACATCAGATAGTTCTTTTGTGCCTCTTGGTTACTTTTGTTTCTTCTACTACAGCTGCAATTGTGGTTGTTCGTCTTATGGAGGATGCCCCTGTTACTTCCAGTCCAACTATTAATCGTGTCATTGAAAGAACGGTTCAACAAATTGTTCCTGGAGAGACTAAGGAGATTACAAAAGTTAACACTGTAATAGTAAAAGAAGAAGACCTTGTTGTTGAAGCTATTGAAGTTAACAAGAATTCTATTGTTTTAGTAAAAGAGACAGTAACAAATGAATCTGGAGAAACTACGTTAACAAATAGTTCAGCTATTTATCTAAGAGATGGATATATTGTGGCTGATGGTAGGTTAATTTCTGGTCCTGGAGAATACTATATGGAAGACGGAGATGTAAAAATACCTCTTGTTTTTGTTCAAAAAGATAAAAGCGGTTTCTCATTATTAAAAGTAGAAGAATCAATTACTCTTTCAGACGTATCTTTCGTAGCGAAAAATATTTCAACAAAACCATCGGTTAAGGTGGGGCAGAGCGCAATTGTTTTATCAAGTAACCCAAATTTTGGAGCCTTTACCGGACTCATTTCTAGCTTTTCTCCGTTTGTTGTAAAAGTAGAAGGGCAAGATGACGAGACTCTATTTTCAAAAATAAATATAAACATAAATACTCGACAGGGTATCTCAGGTGGCGCTCTGGTTACAAGTGACGGAGATGTTTCAGGTTTGGTTATTGTTAGGGAAAATGATATATTTGCTATTCCCGTAGATTACATTAATCAAAAAATATCTTCCTTGGCAGAGGCTGCTGTAGCTAAAAAAGAAAGCTTGAAAGCAAGCGCCGTAGAGTCTCTAGGGGATAACGGATAGCGGGGTTTGACTTTTTGTATAATAGTTGTATGATATTAACATACTAAATATAGACACATTATGATGCCACCACTAAACAAATTCACAACAAAAGCAAAAGAAGCCATTAAAAAAGCTCATGAACTTGCTATTGAGCGAGGGCAGAATAATGTTAACTCTCTGCATCTACTAACCGCACTGCTTCTACAAGAAGATTCAGTGGTTATTTCTATGTTAGACAGATTAGAGGTAGACACAATGCTTCTGACAGATTTTGTGATTGAGGCCATAGAAACACCAGAGTCTGGTTCAACAGCATCTCCTTCTTATCAGATGTATCTGACCCCAGACTTAGCACAAGTGCTAGAGGCCAGTCTAAAAGTAGCAGATTCATTGAAAGATGAGTTTGTTTCAACTGAGCACCTGTTTCTATCTATTCTAGACGTTCCTGGAGATACAAAAGCAATCATCACTCAATTTAAAATAAAAAAATCAGATGTTGTAAAATCTCTGAAAGAGCTAAGGGAAGATAAGGGTGGAGCATTAGGAGCCTCAAAAAGCTTCAGAATGCTAAACAAATACACGAGAAATCTGACGGCACTCGCAAAGGAGGATAAGATTGACCCTGTTATAGGTAGGGACAATGAGATTATGAGAATTGTTCAGATTCTTTCTCGTAGAACGAAAAATAATCCAATACTTATCGGTGAGCCAGGGACTGGTAAAACTGCAGTTGTAGAAGGTCTTGCTGTTCGCATTGCAAAAGGTGAAGTTTCTGATTCTCTTAAAAACAAAGAGCTCGTATCTCTAGACCTCGGGGCTCTTCTAGCTGGAACAAAATATAGAGGTGAATTTGAAGAGAGGCTAAAGGGGATAATGAAAGAAATAGACCGAGCCGACGGAAAGGTTATTTTATTTATTGATGAGATTCACTCAATTGTTGGAGCCGGAGCTTCTGAAGGATCAGTGGATGCAGCAAATATGTTGAAGCCCGCACTTTCTCGAGGAGAACTTCGTGCTATCGGAGCAACAACACTAAGAGAGTATCAAAAACACATTGAAAAAGACCCGGCTTTAGCTAGGCGTTTTCAACCTGTATATGTTGATGAGCCAAATCTTGAAGATACAATTGCAATCTTGCGAGGTATAAAAGAAAAGTATGAACTCTATCATGGTGTTCGTATTACTGATGATGCTATTTTGGCAGCTGTTAATCTATCGTCTAGATATATTACTGATAGGTTTTTACCAGATAAGGCTGTTGATCTTATAGATGAGGCTTCGTCAGCTCTTAGAATGGCGCTTGAAAATAAACCACCAGAGCTTGAAAAAGCTCATCGGCGGATCGTTCGTCTTGAGATTGAGAAAGAAGCTTTAAATAAGGATATAGAAATTGAGCATACTGATGCTAAGAAGGTTAAAGAGAGAATTCAAGAAATCAAAAAAGATATTTCAGAAATAAAAGAGAAAACAAAAACTCTTGAACTAAAATGGAAGAGTGAGAAAACAGCCCTAGGAGATATTCGCGCTCTTAAAAAAGAGTTAGAGACCCTTCGTTTTGAGGCTGAAAATGCAGAATCTCAATCAGATCTTGGGAGAGCGGCTGAGATTAGATACGGTAAGATTCCAATCAAGCAAAAAGACTTAGACAAGAAGATAGAAAGACTTAGAAAACTTCAAAAAGTCCGAAGAGTTTTGAGAGAGGAGATCACAGAGGAAGACATTGCTGAGGTTGTATCAAGATGGACAGGTATTCCAGTTTCAAGCATGCTTGAGGAAGAAAGAGAGAAGTTACAAAGAATGGAGCTTGAGCTAGGAAAGCGTGTTGCTGGGCAAGGAGAGGCTGTTTCTAAGGTCTCAGAGGTTATTAGACGCTCTCGTGCTGGTATTGCAGACCCAGATAGGCCAATAGGGTCGTTTGCATTTCTTGGTCCTACAGGAGTAGGAAAAACAGAGCTTACAAAAGCTCTGGCAGAATTTATGTTCAACGATGAGAAGGCTCTGATTCGAGTAGACATGTCAGAATTTATGGAGAGGCATTCAACTTCAAAGCTTATCGGTTCTCCTCCAGGGTATGTCGGTCATGATGAGGCTGGTAGTTTGACAGAATCTGTAAGACATCGGCCGTATTCCGTAATTCTGTTTGACGAGATTGAGAAAGCTCATCCAGAAGTATTTAATCTATTACTTCAAGTCCTTGATGATGGAAGACTTACAGACGGAAAAGGAAGGGTTGTGAACTTTAAAAATACAGTTATTATTCTTACCTCAAATGTTGGATCAGAATACATTCAAAAAATGGAGTCTATTGGATTCAACGACCACAATCAAGAAGATGAATATGCAAAAACAAAAGAGAAAGTTCTAGAGAGTTTAAAGAAACATTTCCGACCAGAATTCCTAAATCGACTAGATGAAATAGTAGTCTTCGACATTCTTTCAAAAGAGGCTATCAAAGAGATTGTTTCCTTTAGAGTTGATGTTGTTAAATCCCGGCTTGCTAGAAAAGATATACTACTTAAGGTAACAGATGGTGCTTTAGCCTATTTAGCAGAGAAAGGTTACGATCCACAATATGGGGCTAGACCATTGAACAGATTAATCCAAACAAAAATATTAAATCCAGTAGCTGAGAAGATTATCAGCGGAGATGCGGTAGGAGGATCAAAAATATTGGTAGATGAAAAGAATGGAGAGCTGGATATAAAGCTAGAGGGAGAAAAGAAAAAAGTTACCAGAAGGAAAAAGGTGGCTGCTTAAATAAAAATCACCCACGTGGGTGATTTTTATTCTGTGCGCCGGACAGGATTCGGTCACTCTGGTGGATCAATTATAAATTGATCTCACTCCCTCGACCCCCACTCGGCACCTCCTCTCACTGTGTTCTAGGGCTTCGCGACGCCTCGGTTCGAATCCTACCGACATCAGTAAAACAAAAGTCATGCAATACATTCGTATTACATGACTGATGTTTTTTTTGTGCGCCGGACAGGATTCGAACCTGTGTAGACCGAAGTCGTTGGATTTACAGTCCAATGCATTTGACCACTCTGCCACCGACGCATTCTATTCTACTATTACTCTTGGTCAATTTTGTAAATCCAGGATTTACAGTTCACTTACGTTCATGGCAATTTGAACACTCTGCCACCGACGCATGAATAAGATATCGCTATCTTGAACTCATATAGAGTACAAAAAAACAAGATAAATTACAAGCCTATTGCAAAGTTTTACTGTTTATAGTATCCTCATATCTGTTAAACGAAATATCATTATGGCTCAAAATCACCAAACAATACTAAAAAATAAGGAAACAAAAGAGGTCTACAGGACTTGGAAAAACAAGAAGCAAAATCCTGACAAAATGACCCTTATGAAGTACAGCAAAAAGCTGAACAAAAGAGTTCCTTTTACAGAGGTTAAAAAATAATAACCATTGTGCTACAATATAGTCCGCTACAATGCGGATTTTGTAGCTTATGGGCGATTAGTTAATCGGTATAATAAAGGTTTCCAAAACCTTAGTGGGGGGTTCGATTCCCTCATCGCCCGCATAAATAAAAACACCCGAGAGGGTGTTTTTATTTACCTAGAAAAGATTTTACTTCTACAAGAATTTCTTCAGTTTGGTCTGGGTTAAACCACTTTATTCTTTTGTCTCTTTGAAACCAGGTTAGTTGTCTTTTTGCAAACTGACGGCTTTTTATAACCAAAATTCTTTTCATTTCATCGAAGTCTTTTTTACCCTGAAGATATTCTGCGATCTGTTGATACTCCAAACCAAATGATTCAAGTCTCTCCCAAGATAATCCATTTTTATGTAGACCGGAAACTTCATCTACCATACCAACTGCTAATCTGGAGTCTAATCGTTTCTGTATTTTTTCTATAAGATCCTTTTTCTCCAATTTGAAACCTATGTGCAGAGTATCGAACAATCCTTCTCCATGAACTGTTTCAGGTATCTCACCCAAGGTGTCATAAATTTCTAAGGCTCTAATTAATCTAGGTCTGTTTTTCTGGTCTATTTCACTTGCTCGCCTAGAATCTTTTTCTTTTAGTATTTCAAACAGTTCTGCTGTTTCCATCTCTTCTAGTAGATCTCTTAGTTCTTGATTAGGTGGAACTTCTGGAAATTTTTGATTGTCGACAATGGCTTCTATGTACTGTCCGGTTCCGCCCACAACTATAGGCAACTTACCCCTTGAGACAACCTCTTCAATAGCCTTAAAAGCTTCTTTTTTATACATGGCTACAGAATATGTTTTTTTAGGGTCAATAATATCCAGCATGTGGTGTGGGACACCTTGCATCTCTTCAGTTGTAATTTTCCCAGATCCTAGATCAAGGCCTTTGTAGACCTGTCTTGAGTCAGCAGAAATAATCTCACCATCAAAAGCCTTGGCGATAGTTACTCCAAGATCTGATTTTCCACTTGCGGTTTGCCCGCAGATTACTACAAGTTTAGGTTTTTCCATGCAATGAATATACAACTAACTGCTTTAAAAAACAATAAAGACCGCTATTTGGATAGTGGTCTTTAGTTTGGGTCTATGCTAAATTGTCTCTGGGCGAAGCTGATGAAGGACGTAATAAGCTGCGATAAGCTTTGGGTAGGTGCAAATAACCTTTGATCCGAAGATTTCCGAATGGGGCAACCTAGCCATTTGGAATCCCTTCGGGGTGTTCTGGTTACCACACTATATAGTGTGGGGGTTTCTTTGGAAAACTAAAGAGGCGAGTACGAAGAATAATTAAGTGTACAACTTTACTTATCGCCTACGGTAACCATTTTTGGTTGCCGTTTTTTTTGGATCCGTTACTGAAGTCATACTTGACAATTTATATTTTCGATGATATTGTTTTACAAATTATATTAAATATTTAAATGCATAATAATGGTAGAAATACGTGTTTATGGTGATAGGTCACTCCTAACCTACGAAGCTCTTAAGATTCAGGTTCAGAAAATGGGAATCAAAACTCAAATTGAGTACATAAGGATTCAAAAGAATTTTTCTTTATGGGTCGCTAACCCTTGGACTACCTATAAGAAAGATTACTCAGATTCAGATTTCTTTGGAATTGATTTCCTTAGCTATAATGATTTAAAAAAAGAGGTCAGATCTCTTGGGGTTAGAAATCCTGTAGAGTACATGATTGAAGGAAGGAATCATGATAACTGGGTTGCTTCACCTTGGGTGAGATATAAGGAAGAGTACTCCAGATTTGGTTTCTTTGGACAGTATTACCTTCCTTATGTAGATCTAAAAAAAGAGATTAGACTTCAAGGAATTGACAACAATACTGACTATCTCTATTTTCAGAAGTCTCATGATGATTGGCCTATTTTCCCAAGTAGAATTTATGCTTCAGAATACTCATATGAGGATTTCTACGGTAGAGAGAGATGAAGTCAAAAAAAAAGCCTAGAGGATTTTCCCCTAGGCTTTTTAAATTTATCTGTGCCCGGGGGGAGAATTGAACTCCCACCCCTTTCGAGACACGATTTTGAGTCGTGCGCGTCTACCAATTCCGCCACCCGGGCTTACTTAGAAGATTCTACTAAAATTTACTCAAATTGCAATTTTCTTAACAGTTTTTTCACATTTCTATAAAAAAGTGAAAACCCTGTTTGTGATACAATACTGTCATGTCAGAATTATATAGCGATTCAATATTTTTTATAGATGTAGGTAAGATTGGTCCAAACCCTTATCAGCCACGTCGAGAATTCGAAGAGGGTCCACTTAGAGACCTGTCAGAGTCTATTCGCCAGTACGGGGTTCTTCAACCTCTAGTGGTTACTCGTGTTGAGGAGGAGACAGATGGGGGAATAAGAGTCTCGTATGAGCTTATAGCGGGTGAGAGAAGACTTAGAGCTTCAAGGCTTGCCGGTCTTTCTCAGGTGCCAGCTATTATCAGAAAGGATCAAGATCCAATGGTAAAGCTTGAGCTTGCTATTATTGAGAATCTTCAAAGGGAAGACTTGAATTCAGTTGAAAGGGCTCGCGCCTTTCAAAGATTTATAGACGAATTTGGTTTTTCTCATACTGATATCGGAAAGAAAGTAGGGAGAAGTCGAGTCTATGTTTCCAATACACTTAGAATTCTTGATCTGCCAGATGAAATTTTAGATGCACTATCTGCTGGGAAGATTAGCGAGGGTCACACTAGACCTCTTCTAATGCTTAGAGATAAGGTTGATGAGAGAAATGTCTTGTTCAAGGAGATAATTTATAAAAAAATATCTGTTCGAGAAGCTGAAAGACTTGCCAGACTGATAGCCAAAGATAAGGTTAGAAAAAAAGAACTTCTCCCTGATCCAGAAGTAGAAGAGATGGAAGGGAAGATGCAAGAAGCACTTGGGACTAGAGTTCATATCGATAAGAAAGAAAATGGAGGGCAAATAAAGATTGACTTCTTTTCAAATGAGGATCTACACACTATTCTAGACTTAATAAACGCAGTGCAGTCTAACGGCAAAAACTCTATGATGGAAAGATATATAGAGAAGAATACACCCGATGAGAATGACGATACTCCAGAAGTAATGGAAGAAGGTGAAGAAGATCACGAAAAAGAAGATTTAGCGGAAGATCAGACAAAAGAGGAACAAGAAGAATCAGAGAAGGAAATAGATGAGTTGTATAATATTTCAAACTTTTCTCTATAACAAAAAACCCTTTAAGGGTTTTTTGTTTTACTTAAATCTGTTCATAAATTTGTTCATCAGACTATTGTCTCCAAGATAGTTCTTGATCTGCCTCTTTGCTAATGTTGTTTTTACAAACTCTAGCCATTTTGCAGATGGCACAGCACTTTTCTTTGTTTCAATTCTTACAATATCGCCATTCTTTAGTTTTGTCTCCAATTTTGAGTTCTTGCCATTTATACTTGCAGCGGTTGCGTGCATTCCAATATCTGTGTGAACACTAAATGCAAAG
>CAZOLO010000010.1:0-36671 GCA_964581035.1 uncultured Candidatus Saccharibacteria bacterium
TTCATACAATGTTCGAACTTCGTCCAAAAAGCACCGCCACTATATAAATGGAGAATTGGGTGAGTGGCTTAAACCAGCGGTTTACTAAACCGCCGAGGCGTTAAAAACCTCCGAGGGTTCGAATCCCTCATTCTCCGCATTTGAATTAAAAACCAGTCTATTTAGACTGTTTTTTAATTTTTGCTATAATTGCATAATGAAAAAATTTCTTATTATACAATCAAGACCAGAAGATGAAGCATCAGGCGGTGAATACCAATCTATCCTAGAAATAGGAAAACTAAAGGCTGAGGAGGTCGATCGCGTTCGTGGTGAGAAGAGTTTGGCATTTTCTGGTATTGACCCCGAGGATTATAAAGGTGTAATAATTGGAGGTGGTCCGTTTACTTACAGTGATGAAGAGTCAAAGAAGTCTGAAGAACAAAAACAGTTCGAGAATGATATACAGCCAATATTAGCCAAGATCATTGAAAAGGACATACCTTGCTTCGCTATCTGCTATGGAATTGGATTGCTAACAAGCAAAGAAGGGGGTGTTGTTTCTAGAAAATATGGTGAACCTCAGCAGAAGGTTGAACCTATCAACATAAACGAGGAAGGTAAAAGAGACCCTCTTTTACTAAACGTTCAGACACCTTTTAATGCAATTGTAGGTCACAAAGAGGCTTGTGAGATTCTTCCAAGGAGTGCCACATGTCTTGCCAGTTCCTTAGATTGTCCGGTGCAGATGATGCGCTTTGGAAAAAATGTATATGTTACTCAGTTTCATCCTGAAATGGACGCAGAAGCTTTTGCTGTTCGTATACGTATATACAAGAATCATGGGTACTTTAAGCCTGATCAAGCAGAGGATATAATAAATAAAATAGTAACGCAGGACATAAGTGAGTCATGGAAAATATTCAGAAATTTTATTGAAAGATATAAGTAGTATTTCTATAATTTCCATTGCGCCAATATATAATTTAATGTAGGCTGTGTTAAATATTTCATATTAGCCATGCCAAAAAATAACAATAGAAAAAATAGCGCTGCTAAGTTTAAGGAAAATGAAGGTGTTAGAAAATTTCTTGGGAAACCGCCAAAGAGTAAAATTCCTGGGATGAATAAGTTTCTGGGAAATAGCCCTTGGAGCAGAATAACTTTCGGTAAGAATAAAAGAGGTTCGCGATAAGCGAACCTTTTTATATTTAGTGCCCAACGGTAACTGCAAACACTTTTTTAGCACCAGCCTTTCTTAAAACTTTGCGAGCTTCAGAAAGCGTGGCGCCGGTGGTTGTTATATCGTCCACCAGTATTATTGTTTTACCTTTAATTAATTCTGATTTTTTAATAGAAAAAACCCCATGCATATTTTTTAACCTTTTAGATTTTTGTTTTATTTTTGCCTGTGGCTCTGTTTCTTTTGTTTTAATAAGAGATATTGAGTTTAGTTCAAAAAAATCTATATTTTCTTTCCAGATTTCTTTTGCCAGTATTTCTGTTTGATTAAACCCACGCTCACGATATTTTTTATTAGTAAGAGGGATTGGTATTAAGACCACCTTCTCTTTTTCCATCAACATTGATTCTCCTAAAAAGTTTATTATTTCATCGTGTAGATACGGAGCTAAATCAGAGGCTATAGAGTGAGAACCTCTGTATTTTAGTACCCAGACCGCTTTTCTTATAATTGGGTCTCTATACTTGAATAAAGAAATTATCCAAGGTTGAAGCTGTTCAAATGGTTGAGATATTTTATCAATACAATTTGGACACAACATATAGCCACCACATGAGCAGGAAATGCAATTCTTTGGGAAAATGATATCAAGTATAGCCCTAAAAGGATTCATACGATATAATTGTTACATGAATAACCCACTAGAAGAAATCAAAAAGATGTTTGGAAGTATTGGTTCAAACAAAGAAAAGAGTGTACTCGGTATTGATGTTGGTTCTTCTGCTATAAAAATTGTACAAATGAGGGAAGTTGGAGGAAAGACCATATTAGAAACTTATGGATCTATTTCTCTTGGTCTGTACAAGGAAGAAGATGGTTCTGCGGGGCAGGTTATTAACCTGAAAAGAGACAAGCTTGTCTTAGCTCTAGAAGAGCTCATAAAGGAGGCGAATGTAACGACAAAAAGAGTTGCAATGTCTATTCCAGCTGCATCAACCCTAGTGTTTACCATTGTTTTTCCTGCATCAGTAAAAGAAAGCGACCTAAAAACAGTCGTGCCTATTGAAGCTAGAAGATATATCCCTATAGATATCTCCGAGGTGTCACTTGATTGGTGGGTTCTACCAAAACAATCTTTTGTAACCCCAGAGAATAACAGAGAAAAAGAAGAGCCAAAGGAAAGAGTCGTTCTTGTGGTTGCTGTTAGAAATGACACGGTTGACACATTCAAGCAGGTTCTATTAGATGCAAATCTTAAGAATGATTTTTACGAAGTTGAGGCTTTTTCTCTAGTTCGAGCTAGCGTTGAGCATGACTTATCAAGCATCTTGGTTGCCGACATCGGAGCCTCACGAACAAAGCTTGTATTCCTAGAAGGAGGTGTGATTAGAGATGTTCATGTAATCAATAGGGGAAGTGAGGATATCACTCAAGGTCTGGTCTCATCTTTTGATATTTCTTTTGAGGAGGCTGAAGACATTAAAAAAAGATCTGGGTTAAATGTCTCTGATGAATTAAAGAGAAATAATATGCAACAATCAATTGATATGATTGTTTCTGAAATGAAAAATGTGGTTTATCAGTACGAGCAAAAAAATGGATCAAATATAGAGAAAATGGTTCTTTCAGGTGGCGGATCTAGAATGAATGGATTGCTTTCTTATTTAATAGAAAAATTGCCATTTGATATTTCTTTCTCCGATCCATTTAGTCAGACAGAATCTCCTGAGTTTTTACATGAGGCCTTAGCTGAAGCAGGTCCAGAATTTGCTGTTGCTGTAGGTCTTTGTCTTAGAGACCTAAAAAAATAGGTTATTCACATTTAATTAAAAAATACATCTTATACTGATGTATAATATATAAAGTATATGGAACAGGATTTTAAGACATCTTTTATCCCAAAAAGACCAGTTGCTTCAAGAGCTCCCGATCAGACAATCGCCTCTAGAGAAAAGGGTAGCGGTCTTTTGATGCTTATAGCTATTATAGTTTTTATCATTGCATTACTATCTGCTGGAGGAGCCTACGCTTACAAGGTGTATTTGACAGGTAACATCGAAGAGGCAAAGGCGTCTCTTGAAAGAGCTAAGGATATTTTTGAAGTTGATACGATTAATTCACTGCAGGTTCTAGACAAGAGAATCAATGCTGCAGAAACTATTCTAAGCAAGCACATTGCAATATCTCCAATCTTTGATCTTCTAAGAGATATAACATATCCAAGTATTCAGTACACACAGTTTACCTATAATATAAACCCAGCAAGTGGGGAAGTTTTTGTAGAAATGGCTGGTAGATCAACTGGTTTTGACTGGGTAGGAGTACAAGCGGACCAATTTGATGCAAATCCAAATATTAAGAATCCAATATTCTCTAACCTGGTTCAAGACTCTTTTGGAAGAATAACTTTTGATCTTACATTTTCTGTGAATAAACCTTTTGTTACATACGGATCACCAACAAACAACACATTACAAAGACAAGGTTCACTAAACAACTAACATGGGAAGATATATAACACCAATTATACTTATTGCCGTAGCGATCATTTCGTTTGTTGTTTTGACTGGTCCTATCATGGCTGAGGTAAAAGTTCTTCAAGCTGAGCAGTCTGCATTTAACAACGCTCTTTCAAACTCACTTCAGTTACAAACTGTACGAGACTCTCTAATTGAAAAGCAAAATCAATTCTCTCCAAGAGATATAAATAGATTGAGTCAGATGCTACCAGCCTCAGTGGACAACATTAAGCTTGCTATTGAGCTACAACAAATGGGAGAGAATCAAGGGTTATCCGTAGAAAGTGTTCAGTATGATCCAAAAACAAAAAACGAGGGAGTTGCAACTGTTGGTGGAGATTTGTCTGGTTCAAAAAATTTATTTGAAGTATTTGAATTGGAAATGATAGCAAAAGGTTCATACGATCAGTTTATTGGATTCCTTGGGGAGGTTGAGGAGAGTCTTAGAATTGTAGATGTTGTGAATGTTGACTTCAGTTCTGATAGCTCATTCCTAAATCAAGATACATATACATACAACATTATTATCAAGACTTATAGGTTAAAAGACTAATATGAAAAAAGGACTCAAAACAATCTTAATTGTAGTAGGTATCCTGGTCTTAGCGATCGTGGTATATAGTGTATTTTTCAATAAGTCAGAAGACACAAGTAACGGGCTTGTTTCTGTAAATACTTCTCAACCAGTTTCTTCACTAACTCCAAATGTTTCTACTGGTGTGGAGATAGGGCAGGAGTTTATCTCTATGCTGTTAAGCCTTCAAGGCCTTAGTTTGGACACTGTATTGTTCCAAGATCCAGCGTTTAATTCCTTGGTAGATAAAACAATTCAATTCAGAGATCCAGGTGGTCAAGGGCGGCCAAATCCTTTTGCTCCTATTGGGACAGACGTTGTTTCTCAGCCAGAAGAACCAGCTAATGAAGATCAAGGGGGAGATACAACGCCGCCAGCTGATGAATCAAATGGTGGATCAGATAATACAGATCCATTTGGTGGGGATGCAGGATTTGACCCTGACTCTGACGCTTAAATACTTATATAATCATGGGATTTTTACAAACACTTGTTGACAATAAAATTATAGACGACAGCAGTGCAAAGAAAATCGCACAACTAGCTGCCGATAAGCATGGGGGCGATATAGAAGTCGCTCTTTTGGCGTCGAACGTTGATCCAAAAGAGATACTAAAGGCTAAAAGTGCTTATTACAATTTTCCTTCATATGAGCTTGGAGAAACAATGCCATCTGATGATGTGTTGAAATACATATCAAAGGATTCAGCTGAGCACTACAAGATCACACCCCTGGCTTTTAAGGACAACACTCTCCTTGTTGGTATTCTTGATCCCAATAATGCTCAAGCAGCAGACGCCCTGCAGTTTATTTCTACAAAAAATGGTATTACATTCAAACTTTTTATAATTGGTAGAAAAGACTATGACAACGTAATGAATGCTTATCAAGGAATATCTGCTGCTGTTGGGCAAGCTATAGATGATTTTGAAGATAACACTATAGATGAAAAAGCTGTTAGTGACTCCATAAATGAGGTAGCTCAAGCGGTTGAACAAACAAAAGGTAACCCATCAAAAGCAAGTGATTCTGTAAAAGAAGATGCCCCTATAATCAAAATTGTTGCAGTTATTATTCGGCACGCTATTGAAGGAAGCGCTTCTGATATCCACATAGAAAACACAGGATCTCAAGTAAAAGTTAGGTTTCGCGTAGATGGAACGCTTCATACGTCTCTGATGCTCCCAAAAAAAGTTTATAGTGGAGTTGTAGCGAGAATTAAGATCCTAGCAAAGCTTCGGTTGGATGAAAAAAGAAAGCCTCAAGATGGCTCATTTTCTGCAAAAATAGATAATAGAAAGATTGATTTCCGTGTTTCAACTATGCCATCCTCTAATGGTGAGAAGGTTGTTATTCGTATTTTGGATAAAGAAAAAGGTGTTAGGTCTCTAGAAGATATTGGATTTAATGATGCCCACGCCAAAATATTAAGAAAGGCTATCAAAAGACCTCATGGTTTGATTTTGATAACAGGACCTACTGGTTCAGGAAAATCTACTACAATATATGCGTTACTGCAGGAGCTAGATAGGGAAGGTATGAATGTCGTCTCTCTAGAAGACCCTGTTGAGTATAGTATAGAAAATGTTTCTCAGTCTCAGGTTATGCCAGAGATTGGCTATACTTTTGCCGCAGGACTGCGATCTATATTGAGACAAGACCCAGATGTTATTATGGTTGGAGAGATCCGAGATAAAGAGACGGCTCAGTTGGCAATTCAAGCTGCTTTGACTGGTCACTTAGTGCTATCCACCCTCCACACAAACAGTTCTGTTGGAGTAATCCCACGTCTTATAGATATGGGTGTAGACCCTTACCTTATCGCTCCAACATTGATTGTTTCTGCTGCGCAAAGGCTTGTTAAAAGAGCGGCCCCAGACTCTATTTTTGAAGTTCCAATGGATGAAGGTACAAAGATTATGATAGAGAAGGAAGTTGCAGATTTACCCGAGTCAATGAAAGCTGAGTTTCTATCAAAAGACAAGATGTACGAGATTAGACCTAGTCCAAGCTCACCTGGAGGAACGAAGGGTAGAATTGCAGTTTGTGAAATGTTCGAAATAGACACCGAAATAGAGAAGGTTATTCTTGATAGTCCAAACGAGCAAGATATTTATAATGCCGTTAGAGCCAAAGGTATGAAGACTATGAAAGAAGACGGAATTATAAAAGCTCTTGATGGTAAAACTCCAATGCAAGAAATATTTGCTCTATAAACATATATGAACCACAAAGAAGAAATAAACAAAATAATAGATATTCTAATTTCTCAAAAGGGGTCAGATATTCACGCAACAGTAAACAGAAAACCTGTTATTCGTGTAGATGGTGACTTAGTAACCTTAGAAGAACATGCAAAGTACAAAAAAGAAGACCTTTTGGAAATTCTTGGGACACTCGTAGATAAAGAAAAACAAGATGAATTTTTTGAAAAAAAAGAACTTGATTTTGCCTATGATTACAAGGAGAAGTATCGACTACGAGGAAATGCCTACTTCCAGCAGGGGAACATTGGTATTGCTCTTCGACTTATACCAGAAATTAAGACCTTGGAAGAATTAAATCTTCCGGATATTTTAAAGCAGTTTGCCTACAAAGAGCAGGGGTTCTTTTTGATAGTAGGTCCTGTTGGTCAAGGTAAGTCAACAACTATGGCCGCCTTGATTGAGCTTATAAACCAAGACAGAGCTGAGCATATTGTTACAATTGAGAATCCAATAGAATATGTTTTTAAGCCAAAAAGATCTCTTATTGAACAAAGAGAAATTGGTCTTGATACTGAAGACTTTTCTTCTGCTCTTAAGGGGGCTTTCCGTCAAGACGCAAATGTGATCATGGTAGGGGAGATGCGTGATCCAGAGACAATGATGGCCGCCGTTACCGCTGCCGAGACTGGGCACCTTGTATTTTCAACTCTTCATACAAACAACGCTGCTCAGACCATAGATAGAATTATAGATTCTTTCCCAGCACAGCAGCAAGATCAAATAAGATCTCAGATTTCAAACACACTACTTGGGGTTTTTTCTCAGAGACTTATACCCAAAGTTACAGGAGGTCTTGTTCCAGCTTATGAGCTGTTGATAAACAACAATGCCGTAGCAAACCTAATTAGAGAAAAACGAACTCATGAAATAGACGTGGTTATAGAGACTGGTTCGCAGCATGGCATGATAGACATGAATCACTCACTGGCTGATTTAGTGAAAAATGGTCAGATCTCTATTGATAGTGCTCGATTACACTCTCTTAATCCAAAGGTTTTAGATAGATTGGTATAGAAAATATAGAGGATCAGGTATAATAAACATATGAATTTTAATTACAAAGCAATCAATTCAGAAGGTAACACTAAAGAGGGGCAAGTAAGTGCCGCTAATCGTGATTTGGCTATTGGTGCTCTTCAGAGAAGAGGTCTTATCGTTACATCTCTTGAAACGTCCGAAAAAACTTCATTTCTTCAAATGTCATTTTTCGACAGTGTTCCACTGAAGGACATTGTTATTTTCTCAAGACAGATTTCTACTCTTTTTGAATCAGATGTTTCCGCTCTTAAAGCATTTTCTATGCTTGCTGGTAACACAGAGAATAGACTACTTAGAAAAACGCTAGCCACAGTATCTGATGATATTCAAGCAGGATCCTCTATCTCTGGTGCTCTTAATAGGCACCCCGAAGTGTTTTCTGAGTTTTATGTAAACATGGTGAGAGCTGGAGAAGAATCAGGAAAACTAAATGAAATCTTTCTTTACCTGGCTGATTACCTAGAAAGACAATACGCTCTAACCTCAAAGACAAGAAGTGCTCTTGTTTATCCTGCGTTTATCATTGCTGTATTCTTTGCTGTTATGATCCTGATGTTTACTACAGTTATTCCAAAGCTTTCAGCTTTGATAGTAGAGTCTGGTCAGGAGATACCTATATATACAAAAATAATCTTAGGGATAAGTAATTTCCTAGTTGATTACGGTATTTTTATACTTATCTTCTTTGTATTCTTTGGAGCTTATATTGGATATTTTGCTAGAACAAAAAAAGGAAAGGAGTATTTGGATGGAATCATGCTTGGTACACCTATCGTAGGGGATCTATTTCAGAAACTCTACCTTTCCAGAATTGCTGATAACATAGACACTATGCTTTCTTCTGGAATCTCTATCGTGCGATCTATTGAAATTACAGGAGAGGTTGTAGGTAGTCCTACTTATAGAAGTATTTTGAAAAAGGCCGGAGAGGAGGTTCAGAGCGGTAGCGCATTCTCTGCGGCACTTCTTTCCCACAACGAGATCCCAGGAATTATGATTCAGATGATCCAGGTTGGAGAGGAGACAGGTTCCACTGCTAAAATATTGAAGACTTTGGCAAGATTCTACCAGCGAGAGGTGGATGATGCTGTGGATACCATGGTGGGGCTTATAGAGCCTGTAATGATTGTATTATTGGCTGTAGGTGTAGGAGTACTGCTCGCATCTATACTTGTACCTATTTACAACGTTGCTGGGTCAATTGCTTAGTGGTAGAATTAAAGGGTATTTATTTATTAATATTAATATAATTTTTATAATATGAAAAAAGCAAAAGGATTTACATTGATCGAACTTCTAGTGGTTATTGCAATCATCGGAATTCTTTCATCAGTTGTATTGGCTTCACTTAACTCAGCTCGAGGAAAGGGGGAAATTGCAAGAACAAAAGCTCAACTTTCACAAGTTAGAGTAGAGGCTGAACTTTACTACGACGGTGACGGAGCTGGAGACTATACAGGTGTTTGTGCAGATATGGGGCAAACTACAACTACAGGCCTTTTTGCAGATCTTGGAACTTCTGCATGTGTAGAGGGTACTAATGGAGTTTCATACGCAGCCTCAGCTCCAGCTGGAGATGCTTTCTGGTGCGTTGATAGTGAAGGGGCGTCTCGTGAAATTAGCGCCAATACTACAGCGGCTCTTTGTCCAGCTACTTAATAAAATTGTTTTAAACATATTTATACCAAAATCCACCCAACTGGGTGGTTTTTGGTATAATAAAATTAGACACTTATTAATATTAATTAAATTAAAAAAGTATGATTAAAAACAAAAAAGGATTTACATTGATCGAGCTTCTGGTTGTTATCGCAATTATAGGTATTCTTTCATCAGTTGTATTGGCTTCACTTAACTCAGCAAGATCAAAGGGGGAAGTGGCAAAGACAAAGGCTCAACTTTCACAGATTAGAACACAAGGAGAGTTGTATTATGACGATCAAACAACTGGGACATATGCTGGGGTGTGTGATGAATTAGGATTTGATGCAACTACACCAGCCAACTCTGACTTACTTTTTGCAGGGCTTTCAGACCCTCATTGTTCAGATGATGATGCTAGTTATGCAGCTGATGCCATAACAACTGGTACTGATACATGGTGTATAGATAGTACAGGTTATACTGCTGATGGTTCTGTATCTACTGGCACTGGACCATACACTTGTACATAGAATTTATACTTTTAAGGTAACAAAAAAACCACCAACTTCGGTGGTTTTTTTGTTATAATTTATTTAATGGAAATTTTAATCCCAATAATGGTTTTTATATTTGGACTTCTAATTGGAAGTTTTTTAAATGTTGTTATCCTTCGAATAGATACAGGACTTGGGTTTGGAGGGAGATCAAAGTGTTTCTCGTGTGGAAAAACTCTTTCTTGGTATGAACTTATTCCTCTTTTTAGTTTTCTATTCCAGAAGGGGAAATGTCGCGGGTGTAATGGGAAGGTTTCATGGCAGTATCCAGTCGTTGAGTTTATGACAGGACTTATATTCGCACTTGTTTATTTAAAGATTGGAATATATTTTGGAATCTTGACTCTTATAGCCACCTTAGTGTTGGTTGCTTCTCTAATAGTGATTTCTGTTTTTGATATTCACCATCAGCAGATACCAAACATACCTTTGCTTGTGTTCTATCTAAGCGGCATTTCATTGTTTTTACTTAGCGGTCAAAAGGGGGTGTTTATGTATCTTGCAGAGGGGATACTTGTCTCTGCTCCGCTACTACTACTGTGGCTAGTTTCAAAGGGTCGGTGGCTTGGCTTTGGGGATGTGCTTCTATCTATTGGAGTGGGGTGGTGGCTTGGTTTATCTATGGGATTCTCAGCTATACTTCTTTCATTTTGGATAGGGGCAGTGTTTGCAATTATAATTATGTTATACAAAAGAAAGAAAATGTTTAAAGTAGCTATCCCCTTTGGGCCATTTATTGCCCTAGGGTCTTTGGTTAGCTTTTTGTATACTATAGATATGTATTCGATTATGGATTTCTTCACATGGTTCTAAATAAATTCTTAAAAATGAAAAATGCAAAAGGTTTCACTTTTATAGAGCTGGTGGTTGTACTTGGAATTTTTGCCATTCTTTCTTCTGTTGTACTTTTTAACTTCAAAGACTTCTCTAGTGGGGTGGATCTTCAGAATCTTTCTCAGCAAATAGCTATGCAGGTTTCCAACATGCAAAGGAAGACACTTGCTGGCTCTCAGTATGAATTTGCATTTACTGGATTAGGAGGAGGAAGGTGGATCCCATCATATGGTGTTTGTTTTAAGAGCGCAGACGCAACCTCAAATGAGTGTGGTTTATCTTCACAGCAGTATGTACCTGGAACAACTTTTGTTGTTTTTGCCGATAATAATAATGATAAGATTTATGACAACGCTCCACTTTTAGAGACTATTGATATTATTGAAATAAAAGGGGGTGAGTATATCTCTGAGATCTGTTCTAACGAAGGTGATGATTGCGGGGGGGCTGAGGCAAGGGTTGTGTACACAAGACCAAATGTTTCTCCTGAGATTTATTATGGTCAAACATCTGTCAGGGATATCTCTGTACAGATATCTTCTGAAAATGGAGCCACAAGAAAAGTTAATATTTGGAAATCTGGACAGATAGAAGCTAATTAAAACAAAATGTTTAAATTTAATAACTCAAAACAAAATAACAAAGGATTTACACTGATTGAAGTCATGATTTCTACTGGATTATTCGCTGTAATTATGACACTTGGGGTAGGGGCTGTTCTAAATACAAACGTAGCTTATAAAAAAAACCAAGACCAGAGGGCTGTCATGGATAGTCTTGCTTTTATTGTAGAAGATATGGCTAGACTTATTAGAACTGGATCAAATTTTAACTGTATACAAAGTGGTGAGAATTTTTTTGTAGCAAACCCAGCAGATGAAGCCCCCGAAAGCTGTTTGCTTGGCTCAGGAATAACATTTCCTCAAAAAGGCTTGTCTTTTGAAAAAACAGGGGGTACAACTCAAGATCCTACAGATCAGATTGTCTATGCTTTTTACTCAGATGGTTTGTACAGATCAGATATTGGAGGTGCAAGTTTGGATACCAGTAATCCTGAATTTAGATTGACCCCTAAAAATGTGAAATTTAACATTGATGAATCAGGCTTTCTTGTTCGTGGTGCAGATTCCGGTTTTTCTGACGGTCAACAACCGATTGTATTTATAAGGTTTGTTGGTGAGATAGAAAATATAAAAGAAGGCTTTAGTACACCTTTTTCTTATCAGATTGCTATAACGCAACGCAGAATAGATTCTTAAAATATGTTTATTAAAATATCACAAAATAATAAAGGGTTCACCTTGATAGAGACACTTGTTTCATTGCTTATTTTCTCTGTCTCTATTGTGGCTCTTGTTTCTGTTACAGCTAGTGGGGTTGCAGACACTAGGTTCTCTCAGAAAAAGCAAACAGCGTATCTACTAGCCCAAGAAGGGATTGAGATGATTAGATATGCGAGGGATTCCACTGTTAGATTTCAAGGGTCTTGGTCTTTATTTCTTTCTGGTGTTGAGGATTGTATTACCCCTGAAGGTTGTGATATAGACACACAATCTTTGGCGACAAATGGTTCTGGTCTTACTGTTGTACCCTGCGCTCAAAGTCAAAATTCTCCATTTATTTGCTCTGAGCTTAGAAGAGATCCATTGACAGGTTTCTATAGGAGTATACCAACTCTGGCACCTTCTGAAGTTTCAGGATTTACTAGAAAAATAAATATTGAAGAGGTTGACCCAAACAGCAATGAAGAATTAGAAGTGATCTCTAGCGTATCTTGGGTTCATGGTGGTAGAACTTATTCTGTTACAATGAGTGAAGTTATAAATAATTGGGTAAGGCCACACCCTGATCTTCAGCCGTAGTATTATGAATACAAAAGGATACACATTGCTATTTACCGTACTAATCTCAGGAATTATCCTAGCGATAACCTTGGGTATTTCAAGAATTTCATACAATGAAGCCGTTTTGTCATCTGTGGCAAGAGATGGTGGAGTTGCTTTTTTTGCTGCAGATACAGGTTTTGAATGTGCAATATTTAATGATTTAGAAAGTAATGTGTTTTTTGGGGATCCTACCACTCAGAGTTTTAGTTGTTTAGATATCGAATTTAACACCTTGCCTAAGATATCTGCCCCACCGGGAGCCTCTCAGTATGGTGATAGGTATAATTTTTTTATAGATCTACCAAATGGATTTTGCTCGGAGGTAAATGTTTATAAGGAGTATGTTCCTCTGGGAAGCCCAAGCTCTTACACTAGAGTAGAATCTTTTGGGTATAATAAAAATTGTGATGTAACAAAATCCACTATGTATCCTGACACCTATGGGCCCGACCTTTATGACCCTAATTTGGTTCAGAGAGCTCTAGGTGCCACATATAGAAATGATCTCCAGCTTAGCGGAGGAAGTACATCATCACCATCAGGTCTTGGTAGTCAATTTCCTGCAGATGCAACTGCTACTCAATCTAGTCAAAATCCAGGCAACAATAATGGCGGTACAAGCCCTACAAATGTTGATGGACAAATAATTCAAAATTTGACTCAGCCCGGCTCAGGAAATCCAAATGTTGGAGGGGGTGGATTGTCACCATTTGGAAATGTTCCAACCATTCAAAATCAAAATAATTAATAGCATGAAAGAAGAACTTGCAGAAAAACGAATAGAGAAGCTCACTGAACTCATAAACTTTCATAGAGAAAAGTATCACACAAAAGATGAGCCGGAAATTTCTGATGAAGCTTATGACTCGCTGGTTCGTGAGCTTGAAGATTTAGAAAAAGAGTTTCCTAATCTTAAAAAGAAAGATAGCCCCACTGACAAAGTTGGAGGGGTTGTTCTGGCTTCTTTTAAAAAAGTAACTCACAAAAATAGACAATGGTCCTATGGAAATATTTTTAACGAAGAAGAGCTTGTTGATTGGGAAAAGAAAATTCATCGTTTTGTAGAAAAAGAAGGTTTCAATCCAAAAGAAGTTGAGTACTGTTTGGAGTTGAAAATAGATGGATTAAAAATCATTGCTGAATATGAAAAGGGTTTGCTCGTGCAGGTCTCTACTCGTGGGGATGGTAGAGTTGGTGAAGACATAACTTTGCAGGCAATGACAATAGAAAGCCTCCCTCATGTTTTGAAAGAAAAAGTAGATTGTATAGCTGTGGGTGAGGCTTGGATGAGGAAGGGCGACTTAAAAGATATAAATATAGATAGAGAGAAAAGAGGTCTTCCGCTTTTTGCAAACCCTAGAAACGCTGGAGCTGGAGCTCTGCGTCAGCTAGACCCTAGAGAGACAGCCAAGAGAAAGCTTCAGACATTTATGTATGCACTAGATGTTCGTTCTGGGGATTCACAGCCAAAAACTCAAGAAGGCGAAATTTTAATGCTAAAGAAACTTGGTTTCTCAATAAACGGAGCATACAAAATATGTGAGTCTACTCAGTGTATTCAAGATCACTATGAACACTGGAACAGTATTCATCAGAATGAGGAATATGGAGTAGATGGATTGGTTATAAATATAAATCAGAAAGATATAAACCAGGCTCTGGGTTACACAGCCAGAGCTCCAAGGTACGGTGTCGCTTATAAATTTAAATCAGAGGAAGCTACAACTATTGTAGAGGATATACATGTCCAAATAGGGAGGACAGGGGCTCTTACGCCTGTTGCCTGGTTAAGACCAACTCTGGTTGCAGGTTCCACTGTGTCGCGAGCCACTCTTCACAATCAGGATGAAATTGATAGATTGGATATTCGAATAGGTGACACCGTAATAATTAAAAAGGCAGGAGATATTATTCCAGAAGTGGTAAGTGTGATGAAGGATCTTAGAGTCGGAAAAGAAAAAAAATTCTCAATTGAGAAATATGCCAAAAAGAATGGCTGGGAAATAGAAAAAGGAGAAACTGCCAGCGACGTAACATCTGTAGCTTGGTATCTGAAAGACAAATCTCACCCAGCGATAGTTTTAGAGAACCTTACTCACTTCGTTTCAAAAAAAGGAATGAATATAGTCGGTTTTGGAGAGAAAATAATTGAAAGATTTTTTGAACTTGGATTAGTTACTGAGAGATCTGATATCTATACCCTAACAAAAGGTGATATCCTGCCGTTGGAGCAATTTAAAGAAAAATCAGCCCAGAATCTGATTGATGCAATAGAGGAAAGCAAGAAAACATCACTTTCAAAATTTCTTTTTGCTTTGGGTATTCGTCACATTGGAGAAGAAACAGCTAGGCTACTTGCTGGGGAATTTAAAAATATAGAAAGTTTAAGAAAAAAAACATCTGAAGAACTATCTATGGTAGATGGTGTGGGAGAGACTGTTGCAGATTCATTAGTAACTTGGTTTTCAGACAAAGAAAATGAAAAAGAGTTGAATGATCTTCTTAGGTATTTAAATATAGAAAAACCAAAAGGGTCAGACCTGCCACAGGTCTTTTCTGGTAAAATTTTTGTTGTCACAGGAACACTAAATTCGCTTTCTCGAGATGAAGCAAAAGAAGAGATACAAAAGCGGGGAGGAAAAGTCTCAAGTTCTGTGTCTGCTAAAACTGACTATGTTCTAGCCGGAGAAAATCCAGGTTCAAAAATTGACAAAGCGAAAGATCTTGGGGTAGAGGTTATAGATGAGGTGATTTTTAATAAAATGATTTAGTATTGACCTAAACAAATATATGTGGTAGATTTGTAAAAAACCAATCAAATGTCAGAAGGATTAAAACCTATCGCAGAAGCTTTTGCAAAGCTAGATAAAGATCTTGAAAAGTTGCGCAGTATGCCACCAGAGTTCATGGATACTCTAGAGGATCAACTGCACATAATTATTGATTCAAGTGACTTTCTCAGAGAAGAAGAGAAAAAAAGAATTAAAGAGAAGATTAAAAAGAATTGGTCTGATATTTTGATATATCAGAGCTTAGATTACGTGATGTTAGTCTTCATCCCAAAGGGAATGAAGAATGAATCTGCTTTAAAAATAGGAGAGAGCATTCTGGTTCTGATCAAAATCGCAAGAGATATAGCATTAAATCATTGATCTGCATTTATTCAGAAAAAGTCTCGCCAATCGGTGAGGCTTTTAAATTTGACATTTATAAAAATAACTGTATCGTAATAAAAAACATTAGTATATGAAAGATATACACAGAAAAGATATAGAAAGGATCATTGTAAAAAACTTTCCATTTTTTAACCCTAGTATCTTGTTAGAAAAATCTGAGCATAAGGACAAGTCTCTTTATATTCGATTCGAATTGCTTGAGAAACTTCTGGAGCCTCAAGGTAATGTGGGTTTTATGTCGAAATGGAAAGCCTCAGCTTTAAGGCAAGTCTTGATAGTGAAAGATTTACAATCCTGTGAGATTGATTCGCTCGTTAATGAAAGAATGCTTTATCTAAACAAGAGAGTTCTAGAATTCTTAAGGCATTATAAAAAAGATTTAGTATTAAGAGAGAATGAATATCTTAGAAATTTTTCAATAAATTTTCTAGTTTTATATCAAAGCATCTACTCTGATATGAAAACTACACAAAGAGCCCGAGTTTAAGGGGCTTTTTTTATTTGCTCTAAATCGGTATACTGTAGCTCATGAGTATTTCGAACGATGAAGTTAAAAAACTAGGAGATCTATCTAGAATAAGTGTTACTGACGATCAGGTAGAAGAATTCAAAGGAGACCTTGATGCTATTTTGGCTTACGTAGACCAAATTCAATCTGTGGATGTTGGAGATGTTGAGGTTGAGTATCTGATAAAAAATGTTGTTAGAGAAGATGAGAACCCAAGTCAGCCAGGAGAGTTTACAAAAGATATTTTGAAAGAGGCCCCAGACACTCAGGATGGGTTTATCAAGGTTAATAAGATTCTCTAATATGTCTATTGATTTAAAAAACATGACAATAAAAAAAGCTCACACCGCACTTTCTGCGGGGGATTTTTCTGTAAGAGGCTTGGTAGATGCATATTTGGAAAATATAAAAGAAAAGAATGAAGATATAAATGCATATATCGAATTATTTGATTTAGATGACCAAATTAATGAGGCTCAAGCTAGGTTCGAGGCTGGAACAGCCACAGAACTTACCGGGATACCTTTTGCGATGAAGGACAACATTTTAATAAAGGGTCAGATAGCAAGTGCTGCTTCAGGAATTCTAAAAAATTATACAGCCGTATATGATTCAACAGTTATAAAGATGCTTAAAAAAGAGGCGGTTATATTTATAGGTAGGGCAAATATGGATGACGCTGCCATGGGGTCTTCTACAGAAACATCAGTATACGGACCTACAAAAAACCCGCTTGACCCAACTAGGGTTCCTGGAGGATCTTCAGGTGGTTCTGCAGCGGCTGTAGCTATGAATGGGGCTCTTGTAGCCTTAGGATCGGACACAGGAGGGTCCATTCGTCAGCCAGCAGGATATTGCGCTCTTGTCGGTCTAAAGCCTACATATGGGACAGTTTCTAGATATGGGCTTATTGCAATGGCTTCATCTCTTGATGTTATTGGACCACTTACTAAGACGGTGGAGGATGCAAAAATAGTTTACGATGCGATTAAGGGAAATGACCCTATGGATAGCACCACTATGCCTGAAGATAAAATTTCTTCTATCTCTAGTGAGGTCAAGAAGATTGGTGTGCCAAGATCTTTTGTTGATATGGATGGTGTAGATCCAGAAGTAAAATCCAACTTTGAAAAAACCTTAAAGAGCTTAGAAGAGAAAGGTTATGAAATTGTAGATATATCTGTTCCCTTAATAGAATATTCACTAGCTGTTTACTATATTTTGATGCCAGCCGAAGCTTCTACAAATCTTTCTCGTTATGACGGAATACGTTTTGGGTTGTCTGTCCAAGGTGAAGGGGTAGACGATTCATATAAAAAGACTAGAGGGCAGGGATTCGGTAAAGAAGTTCAAAGAAGGATTCTTCTTGGGACATATGTTTTATCTCATGGTTATTATGATGCTTACTACAACAAAGCTCAAAAAGTGCGTGCAAAAATAACTGAGGAATTTAAAAAAGTTTTTGAAGACGTTGATGTTATTTTGACTCCCACAACCCCAGCTCCTGCCTTTAAGTTTGGAGAAAAGTCCGATCCAATCTCTATGTATTTATCAGACATCTTTACGGTGCCTGCAAACATTGCTGGGGTTCCAGCCATCTCTATCCCAAAAGGGGTTCATTCAAATGGAATGCCTCTTGATATTCAAATCACAGCTTCTCACTTTGCTGAGGAAAAACTATTCTCTTTGGGGAAAGAAATAGAAACTCTATAGTATAATTTAAAGCATGAATCCAGACCCAATTTTTGAGCCAACATTCCTAAATCTTGAGTATGTCTTTTTTAAGCTTACTAAGTTTTTTCAAAAACTCTACCCATTCTTTAGAGAGTTATTTTCTGGTGGTAAGCTTGGAGCTTTTTTAGTTTTCTTTTTTTCTACGCTTCTTGTCTTTCTTGTTGCTTGGATTACTTATTCAATGATTAGAATAAAAGAGTTAGAAAGGGAAAAATCTATAAGAATGAATCATGTTCTATTTTCTAGAAAAAGTGAAAATACAGCAAAACGAAACCCTAGATGGATTCAAGTACAGGAACACATAAATGCTAATAATCCAGCAGAATGGAGATTGGCTATTATAGAGGCGGACACAATTCTAGAAGATATGGTTATGAAAATGGGAATTCCTGGTGAGAATCTTGGAGAAAGATTAAAGAACACAGAGCCAAGTGATTTTCTAACTCTTCAGCTTGCCTGGGCAGCTCACAAGGTCCGAAACAAGATCGCACACGAGGGGAGTGCTTACAATCTGACTTACAAGGATGCTAGACAAGCTATCGCTAATTATGAAGAGGTGTTTAAAGAGTTTGATTTTATATAACAAAAATACCGCCATATTTGGCGGTATTTTTGTTATGGCGCAATCGACGGGACTCGAACCCGCAACCTCTCGCGTGACAGGCGAGTGCTCTAACCAGTTGAGCTACGACTGCATAATATTCCTTAGCATGTGACTGCAAGAAAACGTGATTAGTATAGCAAAAGTATGTAAAAAAGCCATACTCCTGTGATAAGAATCACTAGTATACTTATATTGATTAAACCAATCTGTGTCGGGGGTGAGATTCGAACTCACGACCTGTCGCGTATGAGACGACCGCTCTAACCACCTGAGCTACCCCGACATGAATCAATATAAGTATACTAGTAAATCCTAGATTTATCGATTATATATAACATAAGGTGCTTATCCTTATATTACAAACTCACTTGAGCATTATGGAGAATAGCCTCCATAATGCTTCTCGCTCGTTGTAATAAAGTATCATTTTTGAGACTAAATTTCAATAGTCTTGATAAAAAGTAAATTTTTTGTATAATAGTTAACTGTAGATATAGCGGGGTAGAGAAGAGGTATCTCGGAAGGCTCATAACCTTCAGACCCTGGTTCGATTCCAGGCCCCGCAACAATCAATAAAAAACACTCATTCAATTGAGTGTTTTTTATATAGGGTGTAATATGTATTTCATGCCAATGTAGCTCAGTCGGTAGAGCACTCCCATGGTAAGGGAGAGGTCCGCAGTTCAATTCTGCGCATTGGCTCAATCTGTTATACTAAAGGAATGAAACTATTACTTACATCTGGAGGAATAACAAATAAGTCTATAGCTGGTGCATTCTTTGATTTGGTTGGTAAAAAACCACAAGACATATCCTTGGTTTTTATACCAACAGCTTCAAACCTCGAAGAAGGGGATAAGGGCTGGTTTATTAATGACCTTATAAATCTTAAAAACTTAGATTTAAAATCCATTGATATTGCGGACATATCTGCGGTAGACAAGGATGTTTGGCTGCCTAAGTTTAAAGATGCAGATGTTTTGTTTTTTGAAGGTGGTAACACCTACCATCTTATGAGATGGATAAACAAATCTGGACTCAGAGATATCTTGCCTGAAATGCTAGAAAATAAAGTTTATGTTGGGGTTAGTGCTGGTAGTATGGTTACCGCTGTGGATCTTGCTCTAAAGCAGGCTCAGGAAATATATGGAGAGGATTTAGATGAGACAGAGGAATTACCCGGGCTAAATTTCATTGATTTTTACTTTCTTCCACATTTGAATAATAAATATTTTCCTAATATTAATAAAGAAAATATCAAAAAATCCGCAATGATTACAGATAGAAAGATATATGCTATTGATGATCAATCTGCTTTGAAGGTTGTTGACGATCAGGTTGATGTTGTGAGTGAGGGTGATTGGGTTGTTTTAAATTAATATGAAAAAACCAGAAATACAGGAAAAGATAGACTCTCTAGAAAAGGAAATGTATAAACCTGATTTTTGGTCGGACAAAGATAAGGCTCAGGGAATCATCCAGGAGATTCAAGATCTAAAAGATTCTCTTGATGGTTTGGGTAAATATGATAGAGGTGGAGCTATGTTATCTATTTTTACTGGAGCTGGAGGAGATGATGCTGAAGATTTTTCAAAAATGCTTTTTAATATGTATGGTAAATATTCTCAAAACAAAGGCTTTGAAACTTCTATTCTTGATGAGCACAAAACAGACCATGGTGGGTACAGAAGTATAACTCTTGAGATAAAGGGTTCCGGGGCGTACGGCTTTCTTAAAAACGAATCAGGGGTTCACAGGCTTGTTAGAATATCTCCGTTCAATGCCAAGTCAAAAAGAAATACTAGTTTCTCTATGGTAGAAGTATTGCCAATATTTAAGAAGCAGGATTTTGAAATACCAGAAAGCGACCTGGAAATATCATTTGCAAAATCTGGGGGTGCTGGTGGTCAAAATGTAAATAAGCGTGAGACCGCGGTTAGAATTACACATATACCTACAGGTTTAGCTGTTCACGCCACAGGAGAGAGGACTCAAGAAGGAAACAAGGAGTACGCACTTGGTTTAATCAAAGCCAAGGTGTGGAGGAAGCAAGAGGATGACCAAAAAGCCAAGGAAAGAGGATTCGCCATATCTACCAGCACAGACAATGAGTGGGGTAGTCAGATAAGGTCTTATGTCTTGCATCCATATAAGATGGTAAAAGATCATAGAACAGGGGTTGAAATTGGAGATGTTGATAAAGTCCTTGAAAACGGTGATTTAGATGAGTTTATAGAAGCAGAAAAAGATCTTTAGGTTTTTCCGCAGTTAGATATTGGGTCCAAGATAATATATAATATATACTGTAAATTATGATTGAATTTGAACAAGTTTCAAAAATATACGACAACAAATTCGTAGCATTGGAAGATGTTTCTTTTGTTATAGAAGATGGTGAGTTTGTATCTATTGTGGGTCACTCAGGGGCTGGTAAAACTACAATTACCAGATTGCTCCTTGGAGAAGAAAAGCCAACAAATGGTTCTGTTTACTTAGACTCTATTGATGTTGCTAGGCTTTCTTCTAGCAAGATAGTTTCACTTCGAAGAAGAATAGGTACTGTTTTCCAAGATTATAAACTTTTACCAAGCCGAACAGCATATGAAAATATTGCCTTTGCGATGGAGGTTGCTGGTAAGACAGATGAGGAAATAGCAAATGACGTACCTCATGTTCTGGATCTTGTTGATCTTACTGATAAGACTGATCATTTTCCAAGGCAATTATCTGGAGGTGAGAAACAGAGGCTTGCTATAGCAAGAGCCATCATTAATCAACCGGACTTAATTATTGCAGATGAGCCAACAGGGAACCTAGATCCGGTAAACACTCATGAGATAATCCAGATTTTAAAGAAAATAAATGACCTAGGTACTACAGTAATTTTAACAACCCACGATCCAAACATTGTTGAATCCATAGGGAAAAGAGTAATAACATTTGAAGGTGGTACAATAAAGCGCGATGTAAAGAAAGGTAAATATATTATATAATTATGCATTTTTTTGATTTCAAACGAATAATAAGATCAGGAGTACTGAATTTTTGGAGAAACGGATTTGTTTCGCTTTCTTCTGTTCTAGTAATGACTATTACAATAGGAGTGATAACTTCTATGATATTCTTTCAGGCTATACTTGGGTTTACTTTAGGAGAACTTGAGAAAAAGGTTGATGTTTCAGTTTACTTTGTTTCAGATACTCAAGAAGAAAAAATCTTCTCTCTAAAGGAAAAAGTTGAATCAATACCTGAAGTAAAAGAGATTGCTTATGTTTCAGCGGGTCAGGCTTTAGAAGACTTTCGAGAAAGACATAAGGATGATTATGCCACCATTCAAGCCTTAGAAGAGCTAAATGAAAATCCATTGGGGGCATCTTTATTGATCAGCGCAGTTGATCCTGCTAACTATGAGTCAATTTCAAATTTCTTTGAGCAAGGGATAGCACTTTCTGCAACAGACTTATCAATTATTGATAAGGTTAACTATAACGAAAATAAGCAGGTTATTGACAGGCTTCTTTTATTGAAAGACGGAGCGAAAAAACTTGGATTGATACTAACAATAGTATTAATAGCTATTTCTGTGATCATTACATTTAATACGATAAGACTGACTATTTATGTGGCTAGAGATGAGATTGGCGTTATGAGGCTTGTTGGTTCAGAGAATTCATACATAAATGGTCCATTCATGATGGAAGGAGTGCTCTACGGTCTTATATCGGCACTCATAAACATTGTGGTGTATTTCCCCGTTACATGGTGGCTAGGCTCTAGGCTTGAAGGTTTTCTGGGCATAAATCTTCTTACTTACTACTTATCAAATTTCTTCCAAATATTAGTTATTTCAGTCTTGGTAGGTACAGCTCTAGGGTCTTTCTCTAGTTACTTGGCAGTTAAAAAATATTTAAGAAAATAATATGGCAAAAGAAATAAAAAAACCAAAATATATATTTGTTGTGGGTGGGGTAATCTCAGGTGTAGGTAAGGGGGTTACAACATCATCAATAGCTAAAATAATGCAAAATCGCGGCCTAGAAGTTTCCGCTATAAAAATCGACCCCTACGTAAATGTGGATGCGGGGACAATGAACCCCACCGAACATGGTGAGGTTTTTGTTTTGGATTCTGGTCTGGAGACTGATCAAGATATGGGTAACTATGAAAGGTTTTTAAATATTTCACTTCCTGAAATAAATTACATGACTACAGGTAGAGTCTACCAGAGTGTTATTAACGATGAGCGACATATGAAATACAAAGGCAAGTGTGTTCAGGTGGTACCTCATGTCCCTCTGGAAGTTATTAGGAGGATTGAAGCAGCTCAAAAGGAGTCAAACGCTGATATAGTAATAATTGAAGTAGGTGGGACAGTTGGTGAGTATGAAACTATTCTCTACTATGAGGCCGCTAGAATGCTTAAAGCTAAGGATCCTGATAGCGTAGCTATTGTTATGGTTTCGTTTCTTCCAATACCTAAAACAGTAGGAGAAATGAAGACTAAACCAACCCAGCACGCTGTGCGAACGTTAAATGCTTCCGGGGTTCAGCCTGACTTTATTATTGCAAGATCAAAGCTCAAATTAGATAAAAGAAGAAAAGAAAAAATATCATTTTTCTGTAATATTCCATCAGAGCAGGTAATTTCAGCCCCTGATATAAATAGTATCTATGATGTCCCAATTAACTTCGAAAAAGAAAGAATGGGAGATATTTTATGTAACAAACTAAAGATTACGAATACAAAGAAAAACATTAAAGCAGAGACTGAATGGAAGAAATTTGCAAAGAGGGTTCATTCAGTGGAAAAGGAGGTAAACATAGCTGTTGTTGGTAAGTATTTTGAAACAGGAGACTTTGTGCTTTCAGATGCATACCTCTCTGTTATTGAAGCTTTGAAATATTCAGCGTATGCTCTTGGGAGGAAGCCTGTTCTTCATTGGTTGTCCTCTGAGAGATTCGAAGACAAGAAGCAATTAAAATCACTAAAGGAATATGACGGAGTCTTGGTCCCAGGAGGCTTTGGGTCAAGGGGGACTGAAGGGTTAATTAATGTAATTGAATATACTAGAAAAAATAAAATACCATACTTTGGTATTTGTTATGGAATGCAACTTATGGTCATAGAATATGCTAGGAATATGGCTGGAATTAAAGACGCCACAAGCCCAGAAATTGACCCCAAGGGGAAAAATCTAGTTGTTAATGTTATGGAGGCTCAGGAAGAGCTGGTAAAACAGGGTCACTTAGGTGGAACAATGAGACTTGGTGGGTACTCAGCAAAAATTAAAAAAGGTACACAGGCAGACAAGGCTTATGGAAAATCTAATATTATAGAGAGGCATCGACATAGATATGAAGTAAGTATTGATTATATAAAACAATTAGAAGAATCTGGGCTAATATTTTCTGGGACTTCTCCAGATGGTCTTTTAATGGAAATAGCTGAGCTTCCAAAGAAGGTGCATCCATTTTTCTTGGCAGCACAGTTCCATCCAGAGTTTCTAGCGAGACCTCTTGACCCACACCCTCTTTTCACTGCTTTTATAAAAGCGTCAATAAAAAAATAAGAGGTGACGTACTAGGTCACCTCTTTGTTTATTCTATTTTTTTGGTTTTGACTCATAAAGTTTATACCCCACAAAAATCCATATTACGAAGAAGATTAAAGACATTGTTCCTCTGTCAGTGTCTGAATAATCAATCCCCCTCAAGTGAATTAAAAAGATTGATATGGAGTTAACTAAAGGCCATCCAAGTGTCCAAATTACAAAAGCGATATTTCTCATCCTTTTTTATTTTTTTGTATATTATAACAAAAAAATAGCTATGTCAATATCTATAGATAGACATTGCAGATTGTTCTTACTCATCTCTCTGTGGTGCATTTTTAATTATCTCTACTATTTCATCTTCATCGTCTAGAATTTTAAATAGGCTTAAGTCTTCCTCGCTTATTGTTTCAAATTTCTCTAACATTTGTTTTTTAAGAACATCTATAAATGGTTCCCAAAAATCTTTACCTACAAGAATAATGGGAAGAGAAGGGATCTTCTTTGTTTGTACAAGGGTTAGCATTTCAAATAATTCATCAAAAGTTCCGAACCCTCCAGGGAAGTATAGGTAGGCTTCAGCTGAGAAACCAAGAATTACTTTTCTTGAGAAGAAAAAATAGAAAGGTATCTCTTCTGTTACATACGGGTTTGTATGTTGTTCAAAAGGTAGATCGATAGTGGCGCCTATGGAATGTGCACCAGCTTCAAAAGCTCCACGATTTCCACCCTCCATGATTCCAGGTCCTCCACCTGTTACCACTGTGTACCCCAGCTCTCCAATCCTTTTTCCAAGTCTACGAGCTTTTTCGTAGTATTCGCTTCCTTCTGGGAGTCTTGCAGAACCCCAAAATGTAATAGATTTTTCGTGCTTATCATGATTTAAAAGGGTGGCAAATCCCTGTCTAAACTCTTCATTGATAGCACATATTCTAGTTTCTGTTCCATCTCCACCTGTTACAATTCTACATCCTTCTCGAATCTCTTCTGGAGTGAGATGTTTTGGTCTCATAATATGCCCATCTAGATTTATATTGTATTTATCTGTCATATGACTTTTATTATAACTCATTTTCATGTAAACTCTATTTTTAGAGGTTTAGACCTTCTAATGCCAGATCGTCTGGTGGTGGGGATGAAATAGAATGTTCTTTCTATTTCATCCGATACTCGCTTTGCGAGAAATTCCCGATAATATCGTATGTAGAGTTGCCAGATCGTCTAATGGTAGGACACAGGTTTCTGGTACCTGTTATCTAGGTTCGAGTCCTAGTCTGGCAACTCTGAATAGGATAGAAGGGAGTAGGGGTTTCTGGTACCTGTTATCTAGGTTCGAGTCCTAGTCTGGCAACAATTTAAAAACCCCCTAAAAGGAGGTATAAGCTATTTAGACTTTAGTTTTGATTCCCATTTCTCACACAAAAATGCAAGAGGTGGAAGACCTACTAGGATTACTCCAAGAAATTTTATCGGAGTAAAAAAATAGACAAGTAGCCCAATCATTGAAACAATGACTACAAACCAAAATGATATTTCTACTTTTTTAGCCTCTAGTAAATCTTCAACAAATTGTGTTAAAAAATTATTAGAACCTGACTCTTCTTGCTTTTCAAGATTGAGTCTTGTTTGAAATTCTCTTTTTCTTTTATTTAGCCTTTTGTAGAAACCATTTAGCTCATCAGAATACCTGGCCCTCTCAACCTTTAGTAGAAAGAGGTTCAGTGCTTGAAGTTCCTTTTTGCAACCAGATTTTAGATGCCTATCAACCTTTATTGTTAAAAGCTTAAATTCTTCCAGAGTATGTGTTTCCGGTGATATTTTCTTTATACTATTGATCACCATTTTAGGCGTGAGATCTTTTTCAGAAGGTGCTATTTTTCTCATGACGCATAGGCTTTGTTTTTTTATTTATAACAAAAGGATTTTTATTTGTCAATTTTAAGTAAATGTAGAAAGTCTTCCAATTCTTTTCCTTTAAGAATTCTAAATTGGCCCGCTTTAAGTTTTCCTAATTCAATGTTGGCCACTCTAAATCTTTGAAGATCTTTTACTTCATACCCAAGGGCTGTGCACATTCTACGAATTTGTCTGTTTTTACCTTCTGTAAGTACGATGTCAAAAGACATCCTACTTGTTCTACGCACTTTTGCATTTTTCGTTCTAGAACCTTTTATATCAACACCACGAGACATTTCCATTATGAAAGTATGGGTTATAGGTTTGTTTACAATTACAGCATATTCTTTCTCGTGACCTTGTGTTGGGTGGAGAAGTCTCTGTGTAACCCTACCGTCGTTTGTAAGTATAATAAGTCCATGTGAGGCCTTATCAAGCCTCCCAACAGGGAACATTTTATCTGATATCTTTAAAACATCTTTAATTTCTTTTTCTCCATCCTGGGCTCCAACCGTCACGATTCCTGTTGGCTTAAAATATGCCATGTAAGTTTTTTCTTCCTGGTCAACACCGTCCAGGGTCACCTTGTCTTCTTTAGAAACCTTGCTTCCAAGTTCAGCTTTTTGACCATTAATAAAAACACGCCCTTCATTTATGAGTTCGTCAGCTCTACGCCTTGAAGCGTAGCCGTTCTGAGATAGATATTTATTTATTCGCATTGGAAATTCCATATGGGATGTATACTACACGATTACTTTGTATCTACAAGCTTCGTAGAAAAATTTAGACCTGTTATTAGAATTATAGATAACATAAAAAAGGTGTACTGAATAGGCATTATTAAAAGTAGGGCAGACACAAGCAGTGGTGCTGATATGAATGCGAGAGGGGATGCATTCCTAAAGAAACTTATAAGATCAGCTTCTTTAGCATCAACCTTCTTAAAGAAGTATGTTTCAACTGAGATCTCAACCATAGCTGCTCCAGTTCTCGTAAGGAAGAGTATGGCTGTCCAAAGAATTACATTATGGCTTTGAACAAGAGCGATAGTTAGAACTGAGACTGTCATAACGATAATACCTAGACTCATAATCTCTTTCTCTCCGTATTTTGTATCTTCAAGCTTTCCTAAAGGCAGCTCAAAAAGAAGAAAAGGTAAAAGCATTATTGTGAACATTATTCCCAGTGTTGTCCAATCAAATCCGATATGTTGATGAAGATAAATAGGGATATATATAACAGACCAAGAAAAAAAGAATCGTAGTAACAAATTTACTCTGTACACTCTGTATAAATTTACTCTGTTGAACATTTTTGTAAATATTTCGTACAGAGGAACTTTCTTTGGATATACAGGATCCCTATAGTTTCTGAACCAATAAATTACACCTATCATTGCCGATAAAATAGAGGCGCAAGCGGAAAGGTATACAAGTTGGAAACCGAAAGTATCTACAATAACTCCCGATAGAAAAGGGGAGATCATCCACCCCAAAGAAAGTGCCGTCATATATAGCCCTCGAGTCTTACCCATTGAGGCCTTTTTTGAATTTGCTTCTAGAAATTCATCTAAACCAAAATATATTATGGTTCCAAACCCAAAATATAAGATAAATGCCAACACTATAAGCCAAGGTGTTTTTGTGACAGAGAAAATCAGCAAGGATAATGCTGTTAGTATCATTGAGAAAAGAGTCATTTTGTAGTTCCCAAATTTTCTCAAAATTTGTGGCATCCAAAGCAAGCCGAACAGTGCAAGAATTGATCCAAATGCATATACTAATCCAACAAATTTTTCAGGGACGTAGCTCCCGAGAAAGTTTGAGTTCACATAGGCTGTCAAAGACACATTCATTGCAAATAAAAAACCAATCAAAAATAGTGACCTGAGTGGCGTTACTTTTGAATGGTTTTTTATATTTTGGAAAAGTCTCCTATGGTGCATTACGCTGTAAGTATAACAGGAATTACAGTAGGTTCTTTATCAGTTTTCCTCACAAGGAATTTGCTAACATTTTTTGAAACTAGTTCTTTAAGATTATCAAATTCAATATTTTTCTTTCCCTCTAAACTGTCCTCAATAGTTTTTCTGATTAGATCTCTGGTTTCATTTAGAAGTTCTTGGTTTTCTTTTAGGTAAACAAAGCCACGTGAAATAATATCTGGAGATTTTTTTAGTTTTTTAGTTCTTTGATTTATCATTGCTACCACTACGAATATTCCGTCAGAAGCTAGCGCAAGCCTATCTTTAATTACAGCATCATGTTGTGGTCCGATATATTTACCATCTACCACAATAACTTTTGCTGGTATTTTTTCTTTTAGTTTAACAAGTTTTGTTCCGTTTTCTCGGATCTCTATAATCGATCCATTGTCTGGTACTACAATATTCTCACTTTTAACTCCAAGTTCTTTTTCCACCATCATTGCGTGCATCTTAACCATGTAATGGTCACCATGAATAGGCATAAAGAATTTGTATGGAATTTGTGTGTGTAGCCATTTTAGCTCTTCTCTTTTACCGTGACCTGAGGCGTGAACCGTGTTATCAGTATGTGTAATGATTTGGTAGCTACCTCTATATAGTTGATCCTTTAATTTCTTAACAGAGTAATCGTTACCAGGTACAACAGAAGAAGATAGGACAACAGTATCTGTCTGGTCTAGTTTTACATGTCTGTGGACCCCTCTCGAGATTCTATCAAGAGCTGAATATGTTTCTCCTTGAGCTCCAGTTACAATTAAAACGATCTTATTCGTTGGATAATTTTTCATCTCATCTAGAGATATAACGTGACTAAAATCTGTTAGCTTTAGTTCTTTAGCTATCCCTAGGTTGTTTTTCATAGAACGACCTTCGATAACTACGTACTTACCGTACTTTTTTGCGCTTTCCAGAAATGCGATCAGTCTTTCTACTTGAGAAGAGAAAGCTCCAATCAAAAGTCTACCTTTTGCATCTCGAATGATTCCATCTAGTGTTTCTCTTACTTTTCCTTCGTTAGGGGACCATCCTGGAGTTGCAATTCCTGTTGAATCCATTGTCATAAGAAGTATGTCCTCTTTTTTAAAGAATTCGTACTGATCCACTTCTTCTTTTACAGGTACGCCATCAACATTTTCCACACGAACATCCCCTGTAGACACAATTCCTCCATATGGAGTCTGTAGAATTACTCCTGTTGAGTCTGGTATAGAGTGAGTGAGTCCGAAGAACTTCACTTTAAAGTGAGCACTTCCTTCTATTTGTATGTATCCTGTCTCTCCATCGATTGTAATAATGTTTAGCTTGGGTGCACTTTTAAATTCATGCATTCTTGTTTTTATAAACATAGCTCCAAATTCACGCGTGTAGATTGGAGGGTTCCCAAGGTCTGCCATCACATGAGGAATAGCTCCAACGTGGTCCATGTGACCATGGGTAATTACAAGAGCTTTAATTTTATGTTTATTTTCTTTTAGATATGTAACGTCTGGAATAGTATAGTTGATTCCAGGCTGCTCAATATTTGGGAATCCGAAACCAGCATCGATTACAATGATTTCATCTTTGAATTCTACAAACGTCATGTTGTTTGTTACCCATTCAACACCTGATACAGGTACAACCCTAATATCTCCATCTGCTAGAGCTGGAACTTTATGAGAAGGTCTACTCTTATGAGCCGGCTTGTTGAATCTGCTTGGTCTTGAGCCTTTTGTAAAGGTTCTCTTTGAAGTGTTGTGGCTATATGGTTTCTTTGTCGTGCTGCTTGAGCTCTGAACACTGCTAGATTTAGATCCTGTGGATCTTCCATCTCTATTAATAGATCCTTTTCGTGCGGTGCTTTCTCCTGCGCTGTGTCCTTGTGTTTTTTCTGTCATAATTTGATTAGTTTATTTTTTAATATTTTTTAGCTTTTTTGTAGGAATACATTCCAGACAGTGTCTGTATGGATATACCAGGTATGAACCATGTTGAATCTGTCAGAGTTATCGACTATTGTTTTATAAGATATATTCTGTACCTCCTTTGGTGTTATATAAATAAAGTTTGGACTATATACAAATATGGCTGGCTTATCTTTATCCATCTCCTTTTTTAAGTTTGCATACAATTTAAATCTTTCGAGAGTTGGTTTCTCTTTTATGAGACTTTCAAGAATTTTATCAACACTATTGTTTGCATACATGGCAATGTTTAATCCAGGGTCACTTATCTGAGAAGAGTGCCAAAATGCATATAGGTCCGCTTCCTTAGAAACTATTTGCCCAAAAAATAAAACCTCATAATTTCTAGCTCGTATAATATTTTGGTTTAGGTTTCCAATTTCAAAAACTTTTAGATCAACCTGAATTCCTATAAGAGAGTAGTACTCTCGAATAATCTCTGCTGCTTGTTGAAGCTCGAAAGCATTTCCTGTTGAAATAGAAAAAGAAAGCTCTTTTCCGTTCTTTTCTCTAATGCCATTTTTATTCTTCTTCCATCCAAGCTTATCTAGTTTTTCTTCAGCCTCAACCTGTCGTTCCTTGAATGATTTTTCTGATTCAGCAGCTTCAAGTGTTTGGAACTCTGCAATATTTTTTGGTATTGGACTATCTACCGTTGAACCAAAACCACTAAGAACTAGACTTATTATTGTCTGCTTATCTATAGCAAGCTCTAATGCTTCAACTAATTTTTGATCTTGGAATATTGGGTTTTTATTTTTATTAAAAAATAGACTAAATGTTCTGGCTAGAGGTGCTGTTACCACAGTTTCTGGTTTAAAGTTATTATCTGCAACATAGCTTGGAGTTAGAGCATGTGCGGCATCAATAGATCCATTATCAAGAGCTCTTGTTAGGTTTGATTCGTTTGAAAAAAACACAAGATTGATAGAGTCAACATAAGGCTTACCTAGGCTGAAATTTCTGAAAGATTTTAATTCAAAGGATTCAATGACCCCTGAATTCTTTTTTTGTATTGAAGACACCTTGTATGGTCCAGATCCAACGGCCTTTAGATTGTAGTCACTAAATGAAAATTGTTCGGTTGGTATATTTGACCATATATGAGAGGGGAGTATTCCCAAAGTTGTGTTATCCAGAAAAGATATATAAGGCTGTTTAAGTACAAACTTAACAGTCTTTCTATCTATTTGTTCAGCTGATACACCCTCCCAACTTACTCTCTCTGGGCTTTTAAGAAGTGGGTCCTGTATTCTGTCTATGGTGAATAAGATGTCTTCTGCGGTCACCTGTGTCCCATCATGGAAAGTTACACCATCCTTTAAGGTGAAGGTGTATGTTAGACCATCATCAGATATTTCATAGTTTTCAGCCAAATCTGGAATAAACTCATTTGAGTTATTTTTTCTTGTAAGGCCTGAATACACTAATTTGGTTAGATCTTTGTCAGGGCCCGATAAAGCAAGCACTGGGTTTACAAACCTAGGCGTACCTACGATTCCTTCGGTTATAGATCCTCCGTCTGCTGGGATAACAGTGGCGATGTGCTTATTTATTTTTGAGATAATCACAACAGTACTCGCAACCATAATAAGAAGGAGTATTGCAACAACAAGCCAATCCTTTTCCTGGAAGCTTTGTAGGCTTTTGTTTATCTCGTTTTTAGATGGAAATTTAAAATTCCTTAGTATCTCTAATATAGACTTTTTGTTCATGTTTTAGTCAAAAAGGTGACTACGAATGTATTTGGTTTCTATATAAAAATAGAAATGAGTATTGATACTGCAAAAAGTACAGCAACAACAATAGTGAAAACAAAGAAGAATTTTTCTGCTCCTCTTTTTTTGTGGTATGTGGCACTTCCATCACCACCTCCAAAAGCTCCACCGAGCTCGGTTCCAGATTGTTGCATCAAAACACCGATTATAAGTAGTACAGAAAGTATTATCTGCACCCACGGCAATACATTAGATAGCTCCATAGACACGATTATTGCATAGCCAATTTTAAAAAGCAATAGCTGTGTAAAACTTATAAATTATATGTTTAATTAAGCTATAATTAACAATAGAAGTATATCTTTTATTAATTTAAATTCTTTCTAAAAAAATCAATATGAAAACATTATTTAAAACAAACTTATCCTATGTCGCTTTTGTGGGGGCTTTTATTATAAGTCTATTTATTTTTGCTGATGTGGCTTTTGCAAGGCACTATCAGTTTGCTACTTCTTTGAGTGGGGACTGTTATAGGAGGGTTGTGGAGACTACATATGCTAATGGAGTTGATGGTGCCACAGTAACTAATGTCATAGATTCTTGGCAACCATACAGTGGTGGAGATGGGTGTCCTCCCGCAGGGGCTCTTAATTATGGTGAGCCTGTTCCACCGGAGAATATCTTAAAGGAATCTTCTGCGAGAGAGGTTAAGGTTATTAGCTTCTCCGGAAAAGAAGAGGTAATAGAGGTGTATGATATTGATAGATCATCTAATCAGGATATTACTGTAAATATTTACACTAAAGAAAAGAAAGAAGAGGTAAGTCGGACGGCCACTGGTAAATTCCTGAATTCGTTTACTTCTATGATGAAGAATTTTTACTCTGGAATATTTGGAGGCGGTGCAAAAGTCTCTACTAACGATGATAATCCTGTGTTAGACCCAGATGATGATGGAATAGACCCCTCAAATGCAAACATATCTTGTACAGGAGCTGATGACTGTCATCTCCTTCAGCTAAATTGCTATGGATTATTTGGTGGTACATATGAGCAAGAGACATCAAACGGAGAGGTTTCTGGTACATGTGTCTTCTTTGCTGTCCCACTTGACCCAGGGAGCACACCTCCAGATGCAGTTGCTCCAGGTGTATACGAACAAGCTAAAGAGAAGCTTGTTCGAGAAATAGCTGACAGATCTCAAAAAAGTCTGCAAACTGGAGAATCAAATGTAATCGAACCATATGACGGAATCGATCCCTCAGTTGCTAATGTATATTGTGAAGGTGCTGAATCTTGTGACCAGCTTCAGGAATGGTGTGGAGTACTATGGGGTGGTGAATATGCCGAGACCGGGGATGGAGAAATAGGTGTATGTGTCACTGGATTTGTGTCACCAGCTACAGACCCAGATCCTGATACAAATCCAATAGGAGGTGGTATCAATCCTGCTACAGCTATCTATTATTGCGACGGAGCTATTGTGAACGGCCAATGTAATGGAAATATTGCAAACCAGGATGTTTGTGATAATCACCCAGATGAATGTCCCTCAGATTGGCCTGTAATGCCTCGTGTTGGCAATACAGGTTCAGGTTTTGATCTCTTGCCAGAGACTTCAGCGAGAAATAATCAGTGCACTACAAGAGTTAACTGCCCAGGTATCGTAGAATATACACATGATTGTAGTTGGGAACCAAGCCTAAGTACTGTTTGTGCAGATCAACCTGGTGATGGTACAGGAGTTGGGTACGGAGTTATCGATGGCGGAGCGATCTCAAGCAATCCTTTGAGTAAGGATCTATATTGTGAAATAGACACAAGTCAGTCATTAAATAGTCAGAAAAATCAAATTAGAGAATGTGTTAGAACTTCAGGATTACCTTCAGATGAAAAACAGGATGTAATAAATAAGATTAACTAATTATGAAAAAACAAGTACATGCCATATTCATATTTATAGGAATTGTATTTTTAGCGACAGCATTTATTCAGGGAAAGGTTGTAGATACTTCTTCTGAGGCTATTGCTGCGAACCAAGAAGACTACAGGATTTCAGATCGTGGGGTTGCTTCAGCTGTCTTAGCTCTTAAAAGTGATTCAGATGGTCAGGAAAATCCATTTGGCTTGAGTTTAGATTATCTATATGGTGATGCCGGAGACCTCTCTGTATCTAAAGATAACTCAGGCATCCAAGGTGATGGGGTTGTTGACCTTGGTACCTTTTTCGGTAACACGGGCGATCTTACTGGTAGAAATAGTGATGGCTCAGGAAGTCAAGGTTACGGAAGTGTAGGAGACCTTGGGTCTAGAGGTGACGGTGGCGCCGGAGATCCTTCTGACGGCCTAGGTGGTAGAAATAGTGATGACTCAGGAAGTCAAGGTGATGGAAGTGATGGAGGGGGAAGCCAGAGCTATTCAGGCTCTGGAGCTGGGTCCGGATCCTTCTGGTGGTTAACAGAAGAAGATGAGCCAGAAGATTATCCTGAGGTTGAGGTTGGAACCCCTCCTACAATTTGTAATATGTTTGTTCTTCAGCCAGAGATTGGTAGCGTTGTTCCAAATACATTTGTAGTCTCAGGCTATGTTGACGAGGTTCCAGATACTGATTGCTTGTGGACGGTCTTTGAAGCAAACGCAGGAGGTGTTGAGGTTTATGATGACAACAACAATCTGTTAAGTGAATACCGAATATTGAGCTCTGTTGGATCATGGATGCAAATGCCTTCATACTTCCAAGCCTTGATATATATAATAAATACCCCAGAAACAGAAACTGGATATATTAGAGTGTATGAACATATCGCAGATGAAAGTACTCCGGATTCTTTTGATTATCCAATAAGCTTTATTGACTGGGGTGTTGAGATAGAGCCGGAAGGAAATAATTTTCTAGATTCTCTAGCTAATTTTTTCAGACCTAGGAATACTAGTTCCGGTGGTTCAGTAGCCCCTACACCAAAAAGTATATTTGACAGAAGTGAAAAACAAAATATTTACAATCCAGTTATTCGAACTGGTGTAGGTGCTCCTGTAGTAGAAAAATCAGATGATTATTGTGAGATAAAAGATAGTAATAATAGTTTGATTTGTTCCGGTTCTTATATAGATAGAGGGTCATCTGTTTGTGGATGTTCATTGTTCCCAAGTCTAGAGACCTCTAAACAAAAAGAGTCGCTAAATTCATATCAAGTAGATCTAAGTGGTATTGTTTTCGACAAAACATTATTCTTTGGAGATAGGGGGCCTCAGGTTGTTGCTGTGCAGGAGGCGATGTATGCATTAGGTCTTTATGATCAAATACCGTCTGGTGTTTATGATGGTAAAACATTTAGCTCTGTTAAGGCATTTCAAAAAGAGAATGGAATATCTGGATGGGGATTAGTTGTAGGATCAAGATCTCGAGAGGTTCTGAACAGCCTATTTTCAAATTAATAATAAATATGATACAAATATAAGACTATGACAGATGGAAAATTTCAATTTATAGCAGCCTTGTTTTTTATCGCGCTAGGAGCGGTGGGTCATTGGGCGTTCTCTAGTCTTGATTTTGGTAGAGCAAGAGATGTGGTTGTTGCAGATATGAATGACCTTGGTGATACAGCTCAGGATATTAGTGATATTACAGACTCATTAGTAGATTTAACTGAAGAAATTGAACAAAATAACAAACCAGCAACATCGACTGTAAATCCAGTATCTGATCCAGTTATTAATCCATACCAAGGAATCATTGATGAGCTTCAAAAACTCATAGACGATCAGATATTTATGAAGATTGGTTCCAGTGGAACTAGAGTTGGGACCGTTCAGAAGTTCTTAAATATATTTGGAAGTAAGGATGTAAATTCTGGGGTGGACAATGATTTTGGAAATGGAACAAAAGCAAAAGTAATTGCATTCCAAAAAGCCGTAAAGATATTTGCAGACGGAGAACCAGGTCCTCAAACCTTCCAGAAGATGATAGATTGGTTAAACGAGAATCAATAAACTTGACTCATTATATATAAATAACGTAAAGTACTTAGTGAAAAACTAAGTACTTTTATTATGGCAGGAAAAAAAGAGTCTTTTAGAAACAGAAATCTTATTCAAGAAGTAGATATTAACCACAAATATGATGCTCTGCTTCGGGATCTTGATAAAATTAATGTTCCTATTGAGCCAAAAATGGGTCAAGCTGACACATTAAGGATAAATCAGATATCACACCCGCTAACTCTTCGTGAGCTAAAAGAATGCGCCAAACCCTGGCAAGAAGTTTTGAGAGTCTTAAAAAGACATAAAAATTTCTTTAAAGTGGACTTCATGATGATAGCTATGTTTTCCGTGGACGCTGAAAAGATTCATGATGAAGACAAGGATGAAGAGTGGGTAATGGAAAACTTTCTAGATGAAGCTTTCTATTTCAGGGATATAAAATTCCCTTTACCTATTGATGTAAGAGAAAGGTTTCATTTAAAGACAACCAAGGAGCTGACTAAGAGCTGGAAAGATCTTGATATAACTGGCTATTTACAGAAAGATTCTGTCTGGATTCCTCTTGATAGAATAGTTCAAATTCAAATAATTTTAGATTAGTTTAAGAGAAAAAGGGCTCAATTGGGCCCTTTTTATTTTGACAGATTAAGGCTTTATGGTTTTTAACAAATAAGACTTGAATATCGCTTGACAATCTTTCTCAGATGACTATACTAGTTCTCACGTCTATTGGTTTGCTGCCAGTAGGCAAAAGACAACCAAAAACACACGTATAACTTTGAGATGCCTAGCGTCTGGAGGCAGTACTGTTTTTTTGGAAACAGTTTTTTGTTTTTTGAAAAAATGAATTATGTACTAAGACATATTTCTAAATACGCGATTTACTATATGCATATAAGTAAATTGCCAGCATCTATTTTTAACTAGAAAAAACAAACATATTTTGTAAGTATGTTTTCGAAACAAGCAAGAAATGGTTTTCTTTGTTTTGTTTCGCTCTAAATTACAAGAATGTAAATTCTTGTCTAATTCTTTAGAAGAGTTTGATCCTAGCTCAGGATGAACGCTGGCGGTGTGGATAAGGCATGCAAGT
>CAZOLO010000011.1:0-35737 GCA_964581035.1 uncultured Candidatus Saccharibacteria bacterium
TGAAGTTCCAGAAGGTAAATGGAAAAAGTTTTTTTCGTTACCATTTATGATTCTAAAGAAAATCTTTAGTTTCGTGTTTAATTTGATAAAGAAAACAGGTCCACTTTTGTCTGGGATAATTGGTGGATCCATTGCTCTTGCCTCGCTTGTTGCAATCTTCGGATTTTCAATAGCCTATGTTGCGCTAATCTCAGGTGGTGGAAATGCAGACCCAGTTATTTCAGCTGTGACGGGTGTACTTTCTACGGGGGCTTTGGGTGTGGCAACAATGATAAGTCTGTACTTACTAGTTCTTGTTCCTCTGTTGGCGTTAGTCTTTTTCGGAGTACTTCTTATTAGAAGAAAGAAGGCTCTTGGTTGGATTGGGGCTTCAGTTCTTTTCGTTGTTTGGTTTATATCGGCAAACATAGTTTCAGCTGCAGCGCTTACAAGTATCGACGACATCCGGTTAGGAGTTGATAGAGCTCAGCAAGAGGTAAAAGCTTCATATGCTGAAGAAATATACGATGAAATAGCCGCATTTAGCTCTGTAGATATTTCAAATAATGCAGAAGTAAGGTTTATTAAAGGGGAGGAGCACTTGGTTGTTGTGGAGGGTTCAGAGCGGGCTTTGGAAGCTTTGCGTGTCGAGAGTAATGAAGGAGATCTTCGTATATATAGAGATCAAGACTTCTATATTTGCATATTATATTGTTCAGATATTTTTTCAAAAACAATCATTACTGTCACTACCCCAGAATTAGAAAGTATTACTCTCTCTGGGAATGTAAATGGTAGTATGGACAGGTTTGAATCAGAAAATTTCTCTGCTAGATTCTCTGGGAACGCCATTTTTGATATAGATGTTATTTCACAGAATCTAGACGTGAGAGTTATCGGTTCAGGAAAAATTGGACTAAGAGGTTCTACTGAAAATCTTTCATTGAGACTTTCCGGCTCATCAAAAATAGACGCCTTGAACATGGTGATAAAGAATGCACTTGTTAAATCTTCAGGCTCAGCGAATGTAGATCTCTCTGTTGAGAATACCCTAGATGTTCGAACTTCAGGGTCTACAAAGGTTGGTTACGTTGATATCGGTGATGTTGTTATTACAAAGAGGATTACTGGCTCAGGTTCTGTTTATGAATTCACACCAGAGTAGTATTTCTATATTTGTACTGAATAATATAAAAAATGTTATAATGAAAATGTAGTTACTAAAACTAATCAAAAAATAAAATGGCAAAAGGAAATAACTCGCAAAGAAAGGAGATAAAAAAACCAAAAAAACCAAAGAAGTAAATATAAAAACAGCAGATCATACTGCTGTTTTTATTTACGTTTTTTTAAAATTAAGTAGCTCATAACTGTGTTTACCATGACCATTACCACGGAATGAAGCACTGTTGCTATATTGTATGCTTCAAGAGAAAACAAGGCTAAACCATGTCTGGCGGCATTCATGCTGTATAGAATATGACGCTCTGTTTCTGGATGAGCCTTTGTTTTTCTGAGTGTTGGTATAAAGGCAACTAGATCAATTGATACAACAATGATCACTGATATTGTCGGATCATTTGTAAGAAACCAAGGTATCAAGCCAAGAAGGGCTATAACAAGGAATATAGTATCTTTTCTGTGTACGTGCTTGAAACCATACCGCAGAGAAAAAAGAAAAATAATTATTGTAAATATTTCAGAAGCCCCTGTTGGTATGGCTCCAACTCCGGCACCCTTAGCAATCTGACCGAAAAAAGTAACAGCAGAAACAATAGACCAGACTAGCCATGTGTATGGATGGGGAATAACTTGTTTCCTAAAAACACTGATTAGGTAAGGTACATTACCTATAATAGCCATCCCAGCGGCAATAATAGCGACAATGGTCTTTGTTGTAAGCATTCATAAATTATATCAGCTTAGGTAACATTATATAATGATTTTTATTGGAAATAAGGTAAAATATACTCATGATAAATCTTAAAAATTACATAGAATACATACAGGATAATCCAAACAATTATTGGTTCAGGAGAAAGATTTTTGGATGGGGGTGGACACCTGCTAGATGGCAGGGCTGGTTGGTTACAATTATTGTTTTTGGTTATATTGTATATCAGTCAATTATCTTAGAATCGCAAAGTATTGAGCCTTCGGGAGATCAAGTCTTGGGATTACTTATAAAGGTGCTCATTTCTATTTCTATTTTTAGTTTCATTGCATATAAAAAAGGCGAAAAGCCCAAATGGCAATGGGGTATTCCAGATAAAAATAAGGTAAAATAAGTCTTATGAAAGAAGAATTTCCAAAAAACACTAAAAATAACCCTCTTATGTTTGAGGCCAAAGAAGGCATTGAATTTGCTAAGGAGAATATTGATCGGATAAAAACTCAACTAGAAGAAGATGTTGAGTATCTTAGAGATATGTTGGTTCATTTAAGAGAAAGGCGGGAGCAGTTATCTTTAATGATTGAGCAAAAAGAATGGATCGAAGAAAATAAAGAAGAGGGATTTAATATGACAGGCTACGATAATCTTGATGTAGAAAAAGCCAGAAAAGATCTAAATGAAACAAAAGAAATAATCCAAAAAATTAGAGACTCTATGAAAGAGAGCGACTCATACAGGAAAGAGTTTGAGTCTCAGATTGAGGAGTTTGAGGAAATAAATAAAGAATTTAAGGAAAGACTGCTCAAGATAAGCCCTGAAAGGTTAAATTAATTATGATAAGTATTCTTACTATAAATGTAGCACTTATAACAGTCTCTTTTTTTGGAGTTCCTGTTTTTTCTTTTGAGAGTGGTGCCAAGGATAGATACAAAAAGCTTGTTGATTATTTATTGCAAAACCCAAATGATCTGGTGACACTTCAAGAAGTATCTCCATATTGGAGTAGTAGGCTTATAAAAGATATAAAAAGTGCATATCCGTATTCAGCCAAATACTCTACACCTAAAATAATACCCACAGAGATGCTTGTTTTATCTAAGCATCCTATCAAAGATTGCACTTTTGAAAAATTCAAAATTAATACAAGACTAGAAATGACTTTTATTCAAAAAGGTATGCTATCTTGTTTTCTCGAAGTAAATGATCAAGAGCTTGTTGTGGTTACGACTCATCTGGTGGCTCTAGGATGGTTTGAGAATTCTCATGAGTCTCATGTTGAAGACATAAGGAATAGTCAGATAAACCAAATAGTTAAAAATGTAGAATATTTAATAGAGGAGCATCCAGAAAGACTTGTCGTCGTAACTGGAGATTTTAACGCTGGACCAGAGTCTTCTGCAAAAAACTATGAGTTGCTTCTTGAGAATTTTGTAGATGTTTTTATTTGGGATGAAGGTAATCATGGAAAGAATAAAATTCAGTACACCTGGATTCCTGGATATGATGATAACTTTGTTGCTGAAAGAGTTTTCAAGGATAGCCCTCCAGAGAGAATAGATATGATTTTAATACCTAAATCTCAAGAACATCTTCTTAGTAAAAGTGACAACTCTGGCATTGTTCAGAATGACTTCTCTGATCATGAGGGCATGGAATCTACAATAAACTTTGAATAGTATGGATTATCACACATATATTGTTAAATGCTCAGATGGCACTTTTTACACAGGAATTGCAATAGATTTGAATAAGCGTATTGCTGAACACAATGGAGAAGGGGATCTGGGTTCAAAGTACACCAGGGCAAGACGCCCTGTCACACTAGTCTATTCTACTGCTTTCCCAGACAGATCATCAGCTATGAAAGAAGAGTTTAGGATAAAACAGTTGTCTAGGGCTGGAAAAGAGGCACTAGTCGCAGGCTCAGAATAGATTTGACAAAGACCGAAAAGACTTGCTTATTTATGATTAATCTATATACTCTTTTATATGAGCGATTACAACAATAGAGGAGGAGGAAGTTTTGGGGGAAATAAAGGTGGAGACCGTGGAGGTTCTCGCGGTGGTTATGGTGGCGACCGAGGGGGAAACCGAGGTGGAGATAGAAGAAGTGATCGAGGTGGCTATGGAGCCCCAACTATGCACAAGGCAAAGTGTGATGGATGTGGTAATACCGCAGAACTTCCATTTAAGCCAACAGGAGATAAACCAGTCTTCTGTAGCGCATGCTTTAGTGCAAAACGAGAAGAGTCAGGTGGAGGTGATCGAAGAGATTCACGCGGTGGAGACAGAAGAGATGGTCGTGGTGGAGATAGAAAGCCATCATTTGGTGGAGAAAGACGAAATGATCGAGATCGACGACCAGCAGGACCGGACGTTAGTGGTCTAGCTCAAAAAGTTGATGCGTTGCATGCAAAGATGGATAAAATTCTAAAATCATTAAATCTTCCAACAGAGGATGCTCATGAATCTGAAACAGTATTCCGAGCAGCCAAAGAGTCTGTAGAGCCAAAGAAAGCTAAGGTTAAGACCGTAAAAGAAGATGATCTTAAAAAAGCTGTAGCTAAAGTTTCAGCTAAAAAGATTGAACTTAAAAAGGTTGCAAAGAAAGTTGCTAAAAAAGCAGCACCTAAGAAGGCTGTAAAGAAAGCGGCTAAAAAAACAGTTAAGAAAGCTGTAAAAAAGGTAGCAAAGAAAAAAGCTAAAAAATAGTTAATATGAAAAATCGCCTGAAGGGTGATTTTTTGATAGGTGCAGCTATTCTGCTTTACTATAAGCCAATAATGGGTTATTCTAATCACCATGTCAGGAAACGGAAGTATCGTAAAATTTGATGAAGTAACCTTTAACTTCGGAGTGAATAAGCCCATTATGAATGAGGCTAGTTTTTCGCTTCGGAGAGGCTCAAAAGTGACCCTGATGGGACAGAATGGTGCTGGAAAGAGTACTTTGTTTAAGTTACTTACTGGTTCCTTAGAACCCGAAGAGGGGCGTATTATTACAGATTCTAAGCTATCAATAGCTTTATCAAGACAGGTAATTCCAAGGGAAGAACTAGAGCTTACCACTAGAGAATTTTTCCAAAAGGTTTTTAAAGAGAAAGTTTATGATTTGGATCCTAGAATCAAAGAAACTCTGGAGATAGTAAATTTACCCTTAGAGGATTATGACAGAAAAATTAAGGATTTTTCTGGTGGTCAACAAGCTAGACTTCTCTTAGCCTCTGCTCTTATTCAGAAGCCAGACCTGCTTCTTTTAGACGAGCCAACAAATAATTTAGATCATGCCGGAATAAGTCATTTGACTGATTTTCTAAGAACTTATGACAAAACTGTTGTTGTTATTTCCCATGATGCTGAATTTCTTAACGCCTTTACCGAAGGAGTTTTATATTTAGATGTATTCACAAAAAAAATTGATAGTTATGTTGGTGACTATTTTGATGTAATAAAGCAAATTGAAATAAGGGTAGAAAAAGAAAGAAGGCTAAACGCTCGAATGGATAAAAGTATTCAAGAGAAAAAGGATAAGGCAAACTTCTTTGCAAACAAAGGAGGTCGCTTGCGTGCTGTGGCTAAGCAGATGAGGGAAGTGGCTGCTGAAGCAGAAGCAAACAAAGTAGATGGTCACAGAGAAGACAAGACAATCCGCCCATTTACCATTCCTGTACAAGCAGACCTAGGTGGTGAGCTCTTTAAACTTGAATCATTTGAAAGATTGAAAAACGGAAAAGTTCAAGTAAAGAAGGCTGATGTATCTCTTAGAAAGGGTGATAGGCTACTTCTTGCTGGACCAAATGGAATTGGTAAGAGCACACTCCTGGAGTCTCTGGCGACAGGAAAAGCTAGCGGGGTAACTATCACAGATGGAGTTGAGATTGGTTACTACCGACAAGATTTTTCTACACTAAACTTTGAAGATACTGTCTTTGAATCTCTTTCTGAAATTATGGACAGGGTGGATGAGCAAGCTCTTAGAAGTATGGCCGCAGGGTTCCTTATCACAGGGGATATGATGTATACAAAAATTGGATCACTTTCTGAAGGGCAAAAAGGTCTCGTAGCTTTTGCAAGGCTTGTTCTACAAAAACCAGGGCTTCTAATTATGGACGAGCCAACAAACCATATAAATTTTCGACATCTACCCGTTATCGCAGAAGCCTTAGATAAATATGAGGGAGCCATGATAGTTGTTTCCCATGTTCCAGAATTTTTAAAACAAATTCATATAAATCAGACGTTGAATTTAGATAAAAAATAAAAAAACACCAATCTAATATTGGTGTTTTTCTTTAGAGTAATTTACTCTTCCTCAGAGTTTTTAATAGCTTCATTCTTTGCTTGGTGTACGTCATGTGGCTGAGCTACTCCATATTCATCAGTCTTTATATGATCAGCATAATCACCATAGACATCCTTACTAGCATCTACTGGCCCTGTGTGTACTAAATTTTCATCGCTAGAATTAACTTCTTCTTTAGGCGCATCTTCTTTTGGAGCGCTATTAAACATTCTAAATATTCCCATATAAATTTATTTGATTAATTGTAATGTATTTTAATTATACTAAATAGATACTATGTGGCAACGAATACTCATATTATTGACAAAATAGCCCAATTTACGTAATATCACTAAGAAATAAAGAAAAATAAAAGATGAGTAAAGTTAAAAACCCAAAAGAAAAGTTTGCATTTCTAAAAAAACAACTTAAAGAATTAGGTTTTTCTAGAGAGACAAGGCAGATGTGGAAATTGTATCAGAAGCAGTTTGGTGTAGAATTTTCAGACGCTGCGCACGTTTCTCATACAAAGAACACTGTGAGTTTTATTTTTGAAATTAAGGGGTATCAGATCGTTGTAAGGACTACATACGATCCATCGTTAAAAGATTTCTCAGAAAAAGGAAGTCTCTACATTGTTGTACGCAGAAACTCAGGGGGTATTTTTTATCGTCAGATTCACCGCAAAGGTAATTTCCAATACAAAGTTATTCGATTTGTTAGAGAGCTGATTAAGCAGTTAAAAGTTCGACCGCTTGGTTCAGACAATAAGCCAATGCTTCTAGAGAGAACTTCGTATGGAAACCTGGGCTGGAAATCTGCAGACGGATCTGAAAAAAGAGATTTCTTTGTTGGTTCACCAAAAGAGATTATTGATCTAATAAAAGCGAAGGATTATTACGATAAATTTGGTGCCAAGAATAGAGGTGTTAAAAAACGCCTTCGAACATTTAAAAAAACCTCAAGAGTGAGAACTCCTGAGAATGTAGACTAAGAATTATTTATTCTGGAAGACCACTATGTCATAGTGGTCTTTTTAATTGACCAACAAAAGATATGTGTTAATCTGAGCTTAAGTTTAAATGAACCTTAAATCTATTTAAAATGAGTTATTCAGATATACCTAAGATTGTTATCACAGGAGGACCTTGTTCTGGAAAGACAACGTTTCTTTCTCAGATTGGAGAAGATTTGCTTTCAAAAGGAATTCATCCATTTTTTGTCCCTGAAGCTGCTACAATGGTTATTCAGGGAGGAGTTTCTCCTAGTCTGGTGAGCCCTCCATTTTTTCAGAGGAAGATTGCCCAGCTTCAAAAATACAATGAAGACTTCTTTAATAGTCTTGCGGAGCATTCTAATCTAGAAAAAGATCTTCGCAAGGTTATACTCTGCGACAGAGGAGTCCTAGATGGTGCTGCATACGTGAACTCTATCGAGGGCTCACTGGTTTATTTCCAAAGGAGTATCTTGTTGGATGAAATTCATGGGATAGGTCTTGGTGTTGAAGAGGTTCGGGCACGATATGAAGGTGTTATACATCTGACAACTGCCGCAAACGGAGCTGAAGAGTTTTACACTCTTGCAAACAACTCCGCTCGAACAGAAACTTTGGAAGAGGCTAGAATCCTTGACGAGAAGATCAAAGAGGCTTGGTTAGGTCATGGCCACATATCTGTTGTCTCTAATATTCAAGACGGAGAATCTATTTCCTTTGAGGAAAAGAAGAGAATCGCCAGAGAGAAAATTTTTTCAATTTTAGGAATTCCTGTTCCGATAGAGATCGAAGATAAATATATTCTTCGGGATTTTGATCCAGGTATCATTCCTGTTTCATATCAAAAGATTGGAATCTCTCAGACATACTTAAATCCTGTTGATTTTGGATGGGAAGAAAGAGTCCGAGAAAGATCTTGGCATGGTTATAGGTCCTATTACCATACGAAAAAGAGAAAGGACTCTAGATCTGGTGGGAGATTTGAAGTGGAAAGAACAGTGTCCCTTAAAGAGTACTTAAATCTTCTGGAAAGATCTGACCCTAGCAGGGATGCCATTTTGAAAGATAGATACTGTTTCCTGTTTGGAGATCAATACTTTGAAGTAGACCAAATGCTTGGTCGTCATCTTGGTAAATATTATCTTGAAAGAGAAAAGACAAGTATTAATGAATCAACTCAATTACCTGATTTTCTTCATATAGAAAGGCAGGTAACAGGAGACCCTCTTCATAGTATGGGTCACTTGTCCCTTATAAATTAAAAAAAGAACCATCCTTTGGGTGGTTTTTTTAATATTGTGATAGTATAAAAAATATGGAAACAAAAGATGCATTTGGAAACGTCCTTGAAAACGGGGACTCAGTACAGCTTACAAAAGAATTAAAAGTAAAAGGAGCAAAGGTTACCTTAAAAAAAGGAACATCTATTAAGAGTATTAGGTTAACAGACAATCCTGAGGAGGTAGAGTGTTCGGCTCCAGGGGTCAAGAATCTGGTTCTTAGAGTTGAGTTTTTGAAGAAGAAATAGCTTTTATGAAAAAATCCTTAAAAATTAAGGAAAAAGTTTGGATCTGGCCAGGGGAGAATGCTAACTGGTTTTTTGTATATGTAGATGTTCCTGGGGTTTTAAAGATTAGAGAAGAAACAAAAGGTAAGCGTGGATTTGGATCTGTGCGAGTAAAAGCCACTCTTGGTAAGACGATTTGGGAGTCATCAATGTTCTGGAGTAAAAAAGACAATTGCTACATCTTCCCGCTAAAAGCACAGGTACGTAAAAAAGAGGGGGTTATGGATGGAGATGAAGTAGAGATTCGTTTAAATTTGATATAAAAATTATGCTAATATTTATGTATGGAATCGTTAAATGAAGAACAATTTACTAAAGCTTTAGAGTTAAACAATGAGGGGAAGACAAAAATCCTTTTTGATGAAATGGTTGAATACGTTGATTCTCGCCTGGATGATCTGAAAAAACACAATGACACTCCAGTGGGTTTACTTAAGTTAATGCAAGATTTATCTAATATTGGAAATGGGATTTTTGTTTTGTCACATTTAGAAAATGAAGAGTCGGATACTGTTGAGTTTAAGGAAAAAAAGCATAATTTGTATAACTCTTTAGAAGATACTCTTGTAGAGTTGGATTATAACTACAATGAAGAATATAAAAAGTATATAAATCATGAGAATTCATTAAGAGATATAAAAGCTTCAATTAATTAAAATTTCTAAACTAAAAGAAAATCCCCGTAAGGGGATTTTCTTTTTACATGAGCCAGAGAGAAGATTCGAACTCCCGACCTTCGCTTTACAAAAGCGTTGCTCTACCAACTGAGCTACTCTGGCATGTTCTTGAGATTTTCACCTCAAGAAAACATTACTATATTTTATTTATTTTAAAACTTATGTCAATCACTTTTTGTTGTTTAAGTCTTTTTTGAATTTAGTCAATTCTTTTTTATAGTCACTCATAGCACCTAGGAAAGCAGATGGATTATCAGAACCTTCTATTTTTTTAGGTGTTATTTTTTCACTTAAGTAATCTTTGGCTTCATTTATAAGCTGTTTAATTAAGAAATTCGCAAAAACAAATACTTTGAGAATTAGTAAGATTGATATTTTAAATATATTCTTACCATACCAAGCTGTTTTTTGTTTTGTTGCTACTACTTTGGTATAAGCCTTCCTAGCTCTGTGAAACGACTCCTTAGGTTCTTCTACTTTACCTGTTCGAATATTATGTATCCGAACATATATAAAGAAAAGTATTGCCAGAAGCGCTACACCAAAAATAGTAATAAAAGTAATCATGAATTCTTTAGATTGTTTGAACCTTGTAGGATTCAATAGTTACATCACCAGCCTCTTTTAGAAGTTGTGAGATTGATTTGCTTGGATCTTTGATAAATGACTGAGACATCAAAACCTGATCCTTGAAATATGATGCCATTTTTCCGTCAAGAATCTTCTCCTGCATATCTGCTGGTTTATTTTCTTTTGCAAGCTCTTCAGCAAAAAGCTCTCTTGCTTTATCCTTTGCTTCTTGTGGAATCTCTTCTTCTGAGATGTAAGCTGGTCGCATGGCAGTGATTTGCATTGCGATGTCTTTTGCAAGTTCTGGTGTACCACCAGAAAGTGCTACAACAGCAACATTCTTAGCATTGTGCTTGTATGATCCAACTACTGTTCCAGTTACTTCTGAAATTTCTCCAAGCTGGATATTTTCTCCAACTTTTTGAATTCCTTCTGAAATCATTTCTTCAGATGAAGATTTTACCGTTTCAATACCTTCAGTCAAAGCTTTTTCAGCTAATCTATCAGCTAAACCTTGGAAGTCCTCATTCTTCGCCACGAAATCAGTCTCGCAGTTAAGAGTTAGAATAATGGTTTTTTCAGCAGACTCTTTAACGGTCACTGTCCCATCTTTTGCATCCCTATCAGATTTTTTTGCTGCAGCGGCACCTGATTTCTTTTTTAGAATGATCAAGGCTTTTTCCATATCTCCTCCAGCTTCTTCAAGAGCTTTTTTACATTGCATGATTGAGACACTTGTTTGGTCTCGAAGCTCTTTTACTTGTTCTATTGTTATAGACATAATTTTGTAAATTTAGATTAAAGTACTAATAAGCAATAATGCGATTATATTATAACGCAAATATAGACTAAGCTCGCGCTTCTTTGTAGGCTTCTACAAGTTCATCTATGAAGTATTTTACACTCATGATAGCTCCATCATTTCCTGGAATAGGGAATTGAATCTCTTTTACGTTACAGTCTGTGCTTGCTAGTGAGATTATAGGTGTGTTTGTTCTTTGAGCTTCAGTCACAGCGATGTGCTCATGTCTTGGGTCAACCACAACCATAAGGTCGGGAACTCTTCCCATGTCTTCAATTCCTCCAAAATAGTAGACAAGCTTATCAGCTTCTCTTTGAATCATAAGTTGTTCCTTCTTTGTATATTTCTTGATATCTCCTGACTCTTGCATCTCTCTAATTGATTTCAGTCTGGCGATTCGCTTCTTTATCTCAGAAAAGTTTGTAAGAGCTCCTCCAACCCATCGGTCTGTCACGTATGACATCCCAATTGATAGTGCAGCTTCTTTCATAACTCTCTTTGACTCTGCTTTTGTTCCCACAAAAAGAATCTTCTTCTCTCCTTGAGCGAAAGTTTTAATATACTCCTTTGCTGCTTCAAGTTTTTCAGCAGTCTTTGATAGATCGATAATATCGGTCCCGTTCTTTGTACCATACACAAAATCTCTCATAGAAGGGTGTCTTCGGGCTCGTGAGAATCCGTAGTGCGCTCCTACTTCAAACATTTGTGTGGTTGTATCTTTGTCTGTAGACATATCTTTTGATATTGGCCTGAATTTCTAAGGGCAATTAGCCCTTGAACCAAAATGTTTATTATTAATAAAACGACCCTTTAAGGGGTCATTCGACAGGATCGATAATACCAGAAAAAGGTATATTCTACAAGGGTATTGATACGATATTCTATTTCTTTGACCGGCCAGGTATTCTCCTGTATTATGAGGTTTATGAGACAATCTAAACTATTTACAAAAACACGAAAAGAAGCTCCAAAGGATGAGGTTTCAAAAAATGCAGAATTACTTATTCGAGCAGGTTTTGTTCATAAAGACATGGCTGGGATTTACTCCATGCTCCCAATGGGTCTTAGGGTTACTAACAAGATTTCAGATATCATTAGAAGTGAGATGGATGCTATTGGCGGTGTTGAGGTTCAGTCTGCATCTCTGCAGAAAAAGGAGACTTGGGAGGCAACAAACAGATGGGATGATGATGTGGTAGACAATTGGTTTAAAACATCTTTGAAAAATGGCACAGAGCTGGGGCTTGCTTTTACTCATGAAGAGCCTATGACGGTAATGATGGCCGAATATATTAACTCTTACAAAGATCTACCTGCTTATCCATATGACATTATGACTGTTTTTCGAAATGAAACTCGAGCTAAGTCTGGGTTAATGAGAGGGCGTGAGTTCTACTGGAAGGCTCTTTACTCATTTTCAAAAGACGAAGAAGAGCATAATGTTTTTTATGAGAAATCAAAAGTGGCCTATAAAAATATTTTTGAGAAAGTTGGCCTTGGTGACGTTACTTACTTAACATTTGCCTCAGGAGGAAGCTTTTCAAAGTATTCTCATGAATTCCAGACTCTTTCAGAGGCTGGAGAGGACATCATATATATAGATGAGAAAAAAGGTATAGCAATAAATAAAGAGGTTTTGAATGATGAGGTTTTGGCAGATATTGGGGTAAATAGAGAAGATCTTGTAGAAAAAAAAGCCATTGAGACTGGGAATATTTTTTCTTTAGGATACAAGTTCTCTGAACCACTTGGTTTAAAATATAAGAATGAATCAGGTGAAGAAAAGAATGTTTTTATGGGTTCATATGGTCTTGGTATTTCTAGGCTTCTTGGAACAATCGTTGAAGTGACAAGCGATGCATCTGGTTTGGTTTGGCCAGAGTCTGTGGCACCATTTCAAGTTCATCTTATAAACCTTGGGCAAGATTCAGAATCTGAATCTATTTACAATGAGCTTATGAAAAAAGGCGTAGAGGTATTGTTCGACGATAGAGACGTTTCTGCGGGAGAAAAATTTGCTGACAGTGACCTCATAGGTATTCCTTTAAGAGTTGTTGTATCAGGAAGGAGTATGGAGGCTGGTGGAGTGGAGGTAAAGGCCAGAAAAGAGGAAAAAGGAGAAATCCTTGCAAAAGATGATTTTCTTGGTAGATTCAGTACATAAAGTATGTTTAAAAAACTAGAACAACTATATAACCGATTTTCAAATGATATCGGTATTGATTTAGGTACGGCCAATACTTTGGTTTATTTGAGAGGTCACGGGATTGTTATTACAGAACCCTCTGTTGTGGCTATAAATATCAAAACTGATCAAGTTGTTGCTGTTGGGGCTGAGGCTAAGAAGATGCTTGGTAGAACACCTGGACATATAAAAGCTATTCGACCAATTGTTGATGGTGTAATTTCTGACTATGAAATCACAGAAGAGATGCTTGGGTATTTTATAAATAAAGCTGAAAAAATTTCTAAGAAACTTTTCCGACCCAGGGTTGTTGTTGGTATTCCCTCTGATGTTACAAATGTTGAAATGAGGGCTGTGGTTGATGCTTCACGATCTGCTGGGGCGAGAGAGGTGTATATTGTAGAGGAGCCAATGGCTGCAGCTATAGGTATTAGAATGCCAGTTAAAGAACCTGTTGGAACTATGATAGTGGATATCGGTGGAGGGACAACAGATATTGCTGTGATATCTTTAGGCGGAATTGTTCAATCAAAAAGTATGAAGGTGGCGGGTGATTTGTTAAATCAAAATATAATGAATTACCTTCGAGAAGAATTTAAATTGCTAGTTGGAGAGAAGACTGCGGAGCATGTAAAAATTACAATAGGTTCTGTTTCAGAAAAACAAAACGATGAAGTTTCAGTAAGAGGTCGTGATTTGATAACAGGACTTCCAAGAGAAGTAATTATCACTGCAGCAGATGTTAGAGAGGCTATCTCAGGATCAGTTAATCTTTTAATAGATGGAATAAAAGAAGTTTTAGAAACAACTCCTCCTGAAATTCTATCTGATGTTATGAGAAGGGGTATTATCCTTGTTGGAGGTGGAGCACTCACAGATGGTCTGCCGACATTATTGGAGGCTATCCTTAAGATCCCAATAAGGGTTGGTGACGACCCACTAACTGCAGTAGCTAGAGGAACCGGAATAATATTAGAAGATGTTGAGTTCTATAAAGAATCACTTGTCCCAGATGACTATGAATTACAAATTCGGTAAAAAAAAAGATAATAAGAAGGCTATCATGCTTTTTATAGCCGTGCTTGTTATATCAATTATTTTTTTAAGAAAACCAATATTTTCAATTTTTAATAAAGGAAGTATTCTGGCCGCTGAACCAATTTGGGGGGTTGGGCACTTTATTTCAGGAGAGATAACAGAGGGGTTCTTATCTCTTCAATCAAAAAAAACTCTTATAAAAAGACTACTGGATCTTCAAGAAGAATTTGTTTCTATGGCTTCACTCAAGAAGGAAAGGGATGTTTTAGCTGAAGAAAATGTTCAGCTAGAAAAAACACTGGGATTGTATAAAGAGTTCGGTTTTGAAAAAACCGCTAGAGTTCTTTCTAGGCCACCAAAAACCTCATACGACACTCTAGTCATAGACCGTGGACAGGTGGATGGTGTTGAAGAGGGAGATTTAATTTTTTCAGGAGAAAATATTTTTCTAGGAATTGTAAGAGAGTCTGGGTCAAGATCTTCTTTAGTTGAACTTCTATCTACTTCTACTATAGAGACAGAGGTAAGATTCCCAATTTCGGATCTGGCGCTTACTTTAGTTGGAAGAGGAGGTGGAGCATTCTCAGTGAATGTCCCAAGAGATATTCCAATTCAAGAGGGTGAATTTATTGTTTCAACCTTGAATGACAGTTTTGTTATTGGTGAGGTTTCTAGGGTGACGGGTGACCCCCAGGATCCATCAAAGACGGTTATAGCTAAGAGTCCAATAAATATGAATTATTTAAATTATGTATTTATAAAAAGAATATAAAAATGGGTAAAAAATTTGATTTTAAAATTACAGACAAATTAGACGGAACACTGGCTAGGGCTGGTGTTATTTCTACGCCCCATGGCGAAATCCAAACACCATCATTTGTTGTTGTTGGTACAAAAGCTACTGTGAAGACTTTGACACCAGAACAGGTGAATGAACTGGGTGCTCAGGTTGTTTTAGCTAATACCTACCATTTATATATGCAACCAGGATCTGAAGTAGTAAGAAAAGCGGGGGGTTTTGCGAAGATGATGAATTATTCAGGTCCAACAATGACTGACTCTGGCGGTTTTCAGGTTTTCTCCTTAGGAGAAGCTTTTGGAACAAAAGTCTCAAAGGTTGCGAGTGGGGAAGAGATGACAGTTACTGAAAAACAAAAAGATACAAAAGTTGCACACTCTAGACTGGCAAAGATAGATGAAGAAGGGGTTACTTTTACCTCACATCTTGACGGGTCAAAGCATAGATTTACACCAGAGTCGTCTATGGAGGTGCAGTGGGATTTGGGTGCAGATATGATATTTGCCTTTGATGAATGCACTAGCCCACTTGCTGATAAAAAATATCAGAAGGAGGCCATGGATAGAACTCATAGGTGGGCCAAAAGAAGCCTAGCTAGGCACACAGAGTTGGACCCCGAAAATATTCAAGCCCTTTTCGCTGTTGTGCAGGGTGGAAGGTTTGAAGACTTGCGTCAAGAATCTGCTAAGACTCTTGCAGGGATGAAACTAGATACAGGAGAAGGTTTCGATGGTTTTGGAATTGGTGGATCATTTAATAAAGAAGACATGGGTACAGCTGTTCGTTGGGTAAATGAACAGCTGCCAGAAGATAAGCCAAGGCACTTACTTGGAATAGGTGACCCAACGGATCTTTTTGAAGGGGTAGAAAATGGATGTGATTTGTTTGACTGTGTATCTCCAACTCGTCTCGCTAGGCATGGAACCTTGTATACAGTAGATGGTCCCATAAATATTTTAAATGCAAAGTTTAAAGAGGATTTTTCTCCTGTTGATCCAGGCACTCCTAGCTATACTTCAAAAAATTACACAAAGGCATATTTATCCCATTTATTTAGATCAAAAGAGATGACAGGGCAAAGCCTAGCTTCGATACATAATTTGTACTTCATCGTTACTCTTGTAGATAAAATAAGAGCGTCTGTAAAAGATGGGACCTTTTTTGAATTTAAAAAAGAGTTTCTTGCAAAATACAAGAGGGGGGAGTAATGTTCTAATAAAAGAACGCTATGAAAAATTTAATATTGATTTTATTGAGTCTTACTCCGATAATTATTCATGCTCAAGATTTGAAGACTAGCCCTTGTTTATATGCAAGAATAGTTCTCATGACAGATGTTTCTGGGAGTATGAGAGGTAGTGAAGCAAAAGTTATTCAGGCTCACAGATTTTATATTGATGAGTTACCTATTGAAAAAGATAAGATAAAGGTGGCTCTCTCATACTTTGATTCAGATATGGACTGGTTTAATTTCTCAGATAGTAGGGACTCCTTGAAAATGAATCTCTTCTTCCATGATATTAGAGGATTTGGTGGTGGTACAAATCTGTACTCACCACTCAATCATGCTAGAGAGCTTTTCTTGCTGGAAAACAAAAATATAGGTGTTCCATATGAAAAAATTATAATTCTTTTCACTGATGGTCAGATAGATGAGTGGACCAATGAAACTGTCGGTCTTGCTAAGAAAATGAGAGCAGAAGATGGTATTACTATATATGCAATTCACATAGATAGTGAGCTAAGTAATTGGGTCTCAGTCTTAAAGAGTATAAGTGGAGAGTCTAACTACAGATCTACTAGATATCGAGATATTACAGATCAAATTAAAAGTTTGGGTCCATGCATGTGATGTGCATGGATTTTTTATTTTCCATGATATACTTTTCCTTATGAAAAAATTGGTAAAAACTCCAAAGGACACAATCCCAAGAAGGTCTTCTGCTGGTATTGGACTTTTTGCTAGAGAGGATATTAAAAAAGGTGATTTTATCATTGAGTATGTTGGAGATATAATGACTAGAAAAGAGGCTGATGATAAAGGTGGTAAGTATCTTTTTGAAACCAGCTCAAACAGAGTTGTGGATGGTACAGCCAGGTCAAATAAGGCCAGATATATAAATCATGCCTGTAAACCCAATTGTGAAGTATCTATAGAAAGGGGTCATATAAATGTTTATGCTATAAAGAATATTAAAGCTGAAGAGGAGTTGAATTATGATTATGGTAAAGAGTATACAGATGAGTATTGTAAGCCATGTTTATGCTTATCGTGTGTATCTAAAAAAAATAAATAACATAGAAAAGATAGACTGCGACGAGGCTATCTTTTTTTGTTCTCTAATGAGATAATATAAACATATGGATTTTATAAGTGGATTTTTGAATACTTTGATTGAGATGATAATGATGCCTTTCACCATGCTTTTTGGTGTTGATGATAAGAAAAAGAAATAATCATTATGATCTATAGCATATTTGCAGCTCTAACCGTGGTGCTTGTTTCTTTTATTGGAATTATTTTCACATCTAATCTAGTTAAGAAAACAGTTACAAAATATCTTCAGTATCTTGTTACATTCTCTGCGGGAATTTTTCTTTTTACAGCCTTTAATCTTTTCAGAGAGTCTTTAGAAATATCAACTCCATCTGTAATTTTAGGAGGAGTTTTTCTAGGATTTATATTACTTTTCTTTTTGGAAAAATTATTGCCAGAGTCACATCATCATCATGGAGAAGACTGCAATCATTATCATGAGAAAAGAGGGGCTATAAGAATGCTTGTAGGAGACGCTTTTCATAAAATTACAGATGGTATTATAATTGTTCCAGCATTCTTTGTTAGTTTTACAGTAGGGGTAATCACAACACTGAGCATTCTTGTTCATGAAGTAATACATAACATTTCAGAGTATTTTGTTTTAATAAATGCTGGTTACTCACCTAGACAGGCAATTCTTAGAAATGCCGGGGTTTCTACTGCAATTTTTATTGGTGTTATAATCGGACTTTTAATAAACTCAACCGGCTTAATTCAAGCTTTATTATTATCGTTTTCTTCAGGTGTGTTTATATATCTTGTTGTTCATGATTTAGCTCCTGTTTCTGTCTTTAGGAAAAGCTCAAAAGAAATTATTACTCATGCTGTGTATTTTATTTTAGGTCTAGTTATTTTTTATGTAATTTCTATTTTTCTACCGCATTAAGAAGTTTTGTGTATAATCTCACTATATGAATAAATTCGTCCTTAAAAGTGAATATAGCCCCGCTGGGGACCAGCCAGAAGCCATTGCAGGCCTTGTTTCTGGTGTAAAGAAGGGTTTGAGCAAGCAGACACTTCTTGGTGTTACTGGTTCTGGAAAAACTTATACAGTAGCGAATGTTATCGAACAAATCCAAAAACCAACCTTAGTGATAGCCCATAACAAAACTTTAGCAGCTCAGCTAGCTCAGGAGTTTAAAGAATTTTTTCCAGACAATGCTGTTCATTATTTTGTTTCATATTATGACTACTATCAACCAGAGGCCTATGTTCCAGTCACTGATACATATATAGAAAAAGACGCCTCAATAAATAAAGAGATTGATCGATTACGACATGCATCCACTCAGTCACTTCTAACTAGAAAAGACGTAATTATAGTTGCATCTGTTTCTTGTATTTATGGTCTTGGTTCTCCAAAAGAGTACGAAAAGAGATTTATATTTTTTAACAAGAATCAAGAAATCAAAAGAATTGATCTTTTCAAAAAGCTTGTAGAAATGCAGTATGAAAGAACAAATGCAGACCTAGAGCCTGGTAAATTTCGAGCACTTGGAAATACTATTGAAATAATGCCAATCTCTATTCAGAAGGTTTATAGATTAGAGCTAGTAGGAAATAAACTAGTTAACTTGATTGTTATTGATCATGTAACCTCAACTATATTAGAAGAGCCTGATACGCTATTTATCGCACCAGCAAAACACTTTATGACTAGCGAGGATGGACGAGAGGCGGCAATCAAATCAATTACTGCTGAATTAAAAGTTCATCTTAAGAAATTAGAAAAAGGCGGGAAAATTTTGGAAGCTGAGAGATTGAAAAGAAGGACAAATTATGATTTAGCAATGATCAGAGAGGTCGGGTATTGTTCTGGGATTGAGAATTATTCAAGACATTTATCTGGGAAAATGCCAGGGGAGGCTCCGGATACTCTTTTGGAATATTTTCCACATGATAATGATGGTAATCCAGAATTTCTAACTGTAATAGATGAGTCTCACGTGACACTCCCACAGCTTAGAGCTATGCATGCCGGTGATCAAGCTAGGAAAGAAAATCTTGTAGAATTTGGATTTAGGCTTCCATCTGCAAAAGATAATAGGCCACTTAAGTACGAGGAATTTTTAGAAAGAGTTGGTAGTACTCTCTATGTTTCTGCTACTCCCGGAGAAGTCGAGAGAGAAGAGAAGACAGTTGAACAGATTATTCGTCCTACAGGATTGGTAGATCCAATGATAGATATAAGACCAATTGTTCCAGAAAAAGATGTGTACAAAGGTCAAGTTCAAGATTTCATAGATGAAGCTGAAAAAGAAATAGCCAAAGGTGGAAGGGTCTTGGTCACTACTCTTACTAAGAAAATGGCTGAGGATTTATCTGAGTACCTAAAGGAGAGAGAAATTAAATCAGAGTATATTCATAGTGATGTTAAAACTATTGAGAGAATTCAAATAATTACAGAATTTAGAAAAGGGAAGTTTGATATCCTAGTTGGAGTCAACCTTCTTCGAGAAGGATTGGATATGCCGGAAGTAACACTCATTGGTATTCTTGATGCTGACAAGGAAGGGTTCCTTCGGTCAGAAACCTCTCTAGTTCAGACTATTGGGCGAGCAGCTAGAAACGTGGATGGGCGAGTCATTCTATACGCTGATCGAATTACAGGCTCTATGGAGCGTGCTATGGCAGAAACCAAGCGTCGTCGAGATGTTCAGCTTGCTTATAATAAGAAAAACGGGATCACACCAAAGACTATTATTAAAAGCATAAAAGACATTACAGAAGCTCTTCAGTCTGATCATGAAAAAGCTGTAAATCTAGAATTGAGTACTGAACTTTCTAAGATAGAAGATCTTCCAGCAAAAAAGCGAGAGTCTGAGTTAAAGAAGCTTGTAAGGAAAAAAGAGAAAGAAATGGAAAAATCAGTTCAAGACTTAGACTTTGAAACAGCGGCAATTCTACGTGATGAGTTGAGTGTGTTGAGGGAGATGTAAAAAAAGACCCGTATGGGTCTTTCTACCTAATAGGCAAATCTTTTCTTTCTCCATCTTTTTAGAGGGCTGATATCAAAATCAGCTGATTTAATTATTCTATCTACAGTACTCAGAACCATAGCCTCTTTTGAATGTCTCCAGCCTGTCATTCTTATAATCAGATCTGCTGTTGCTTCTTTTTCAGAAATAACATGATCAAATACAAGTGCTTCGATATAGTCATCACCGCAATCAGTTTTTAGGAATAGGTCAATCCAGTCCCAATGAAAAAATTTCTTAATACTGACCTCAGACTCAATTTCATCTTTTGAAAAAAAAGAATTATCAAATTCTTGAATCCAAGATATGGATATTAGTCGATGTTCTACAAGAGATGTATTGTCAGAGTCTATACCTTCTGGTTTTTTGCTCAAGAATTCAGCAACAGTTTCAATAAGCCACTCATCTGGGTAGTGCTCCCTTAGTGCGTCTAGTATGTACAGAACACAACCATAGTATTTGTTCTCAAGGTTACTTTCTTCCTTTTTCAAAAAAGAAAATAATTTTAAAACAGATTCCTCTATCTTATCTTTGGGAAGGAACTCAATTCTTCCTATATAATCTGAACCAACGGTGCTAGAGGATTTTGCTGTTGCGTGACCCCAATAATTCAAAACATGATAAATAGAATCAATATCTAATTTACTTATCTCAATATTTTTCATTTCCTTCTTTTTCTTTAATTTACCGTAATCTTTTCTAAAGTCAACGGGAATTTAAAAACACCCTTACGGGTGTTTTTAATATTTACCAACTAGAATCTTCTGGTTCGTATTCATCATCCTCCTCTTCGCTCTCTTCATCTTCCTCGTCGAACGAATCATCATATGATCCAATCCATCCAGATTCTTCTAGTAGATCTTCATAATCATCATTTGACATAGTGCTTTTCACTTGTAGCTACTAATGAATAATTCTATACTCTAATTTATTTTTTCTTTGGAGCTACCTTCTTTGCTGCTTTCTTTGGAGCTGCTTTTTTCGCTACCTTTTTTGCTGCCTTCTTTGGAGCTGCTTTCTTTTTTGCTGCCATATTATTATTTACCCTCACCAATATTAGTGGATTTAGGATGTCATGAAAAAAATGTTTTATAAAAAACGACCCACGACTCTCACATTCTATCTCCTGGGAAAGTACACCCTGTTTAGGTGCACGGAACCTAGAGGAGAAGTTCATGCACACATATTTTATTCCTATTTAAAAAAAAGAAAATAAAAAAGCTGGGGATAAGAGGGGTTGTTGTTGTATACTTATTTCTATGGAAGATGTGATAGTCGAAAAAGAGTCATTTCTAAAAAAGTATCGTCATTGGATTGCCCCCGTGGCTATTTTTGGCGGATTTATTGCCGACATATTTACACTAAATCAGATTGATCAAGTATTTGACCAAGGGGTTCTTGTGGTTCATCTTCTTATTTCTGGATTTGCTATAGCGATGCTTTTTACAACTGGTTCAAAATTAGGAGAGAAAATTAATATTGAAGAAAAGGCTGGAATACTTGAGGCCTTAATGCTGTTTTCTTTTGGTGGTTTGTTTTCTGGGTTTGCGATTTTCTATACTCGGTCTGGATCCCTGGCTTCAAGTTGGCCATTTATTCTGATTATGATCCTTCTTATGGTTGGTACAGAGTTATATAAGAAAGTATATAGAAGGCTAGTTTTTCAGATCACACTTTATTTTATATCTATTTTTGCCTACATGATAATGTTTGTTCCGCTTATCTTAAATAAGATGGGGTCTTGGGTATTTCTTTTGAGCGGTCTTTCAACATTAGTTTTGACATATTTTTATTACTTAATTTTGAGGTGGTTAAACAAGGGAAGATATAAAAAGTATATTAGTAAAATAATTATTTCAAGTGGTTTATTTTTTGTAATATTTAATGTTGCATACTTTACAAACATAATACCTCCAGTGCCTCTGTCTCTTAAATTTACTGCTGTTTATCATAATGTAGAAAAACTATATCCTGGATATGAGGCAACTTATGAGGCTAACCCTTGGTACAATATTTTTAGAAAAAGAAGTCGGGTCTTTCATAGGGTTGGGTCTGAACCTGTGTGGGTTTTTGCCTCTGTTTTTGCTCCTACTTCTTTTAGCACAGAAGTTGATCATGTTTGGGAATACTATGATACAGAAAAATTGAAATGGGTTCATAAAGGTATTGTCCCTCTAAGTATTCAAGGGGGTAGTAAGAAGGGGTGGGCAGGCTTTAGTTATCGGCAAGACATAAAGGATGGGAGATGGCGTGTTGGCGTTACAACAGATAGAGGTCAGGTAATTGGATATGTATATCTTCGAGTGGTTTCTGTTGCTGAAACTCCAGAGCTTACAACAGAAAGACCTTAGGTTTGACATTAGATTTTTCTTTGATAGTCTTCATATAAACAATGTTTTTACATGGAAGATGAAAAAAGATTGCCAGAATCAATTTTTAATCTAGAAGAAAATTTTTTTATTCTTAATCTTATTGGTTTAACTGTTGGTAGAGACGGATATCTATACAAAGGAAAAAGATTAGCTTCCAAGGAGGATGATAAATCCCTTAGAGTTAAAGAATTTTCCGGGGGTAGAAAGAAAAATGGTGAGACTGTTTTGAGTAGGAGGAAGAATCTAGAAGGACTTATGTTTGCTATAGGGGGTTTCTCCAAATAGTAAAAGCCCAGCGCTTAGGCGCTGGGCTTTTTAAATGAAGGCTATTTCTTAATTATTTCCCAGAATTTGTCTACTCCAGTCTTCTTAACTGCAGAGAAGGGAATTAGCTCTACAAATGGTGGAATTTCCTCCTTAGCTTTTTTAAGTGAAGCCGAAAGCTCTTTTTGGTTAAGTCTGTCTACTTTATTTAAAAGGCCAATAACTTTGCCCGAGTGAGATGATTCAAGTATTTCAAGCATCTCTCTGTCCAGATTTGTCATTCCAATTTTTGAGTCCATAACCACAACATGCGTTCTGCTTGCTACTTCAGTTTCATCTACAAACCAAAGTATAAGCTGGCGTAATTTTTCTTGTTCAACCTTACTCATTTTGGCATAGCCATATCCAGGTAAGTCTACAAAATAAAATTCATTGTTTATGTCGTAGAAGTTTATTTCCCTAGTTTTTCCTGGTGTTCCGGATGGGCGAGCAAGGGAGTTTCTGTTGAGAATAGCATTTATACTTGAAGACTTCCCAGAGTTTGATCTACCATAAAAAACAAACTGGGGTTTATTTTTATCCCAGAATTCCTTGCCTATTATCACCCCTTTTACGAACTCAGCACTCTTAATATCCATGATCCTCAGTATATGCAAAAAAGACTACAACTACAAGCATTTGATTAATATAGAAGTCCCGCCCTACAAAGAATAAATCCCATCCATAGTACAAGCACTAGATAGTAAGCTGTCCAGCCTTTTGCCATTGGGAAAAATCGAGAGAATACTCGAAAGTGTTTGATGTACCATCGAGGCCCAAAATAAGCAATAAAGTTTGCGATCAAGCTATCTAATAATAGGACCCAAAATACTATTATTTCTATTGGTAATTCCATATGTATATAATATCACACGACTATGCTAATATTGGATTATGTGTGGAATCGTTGGATATATTGGAAATAAAAAAGCTGAACCAATTCTTTTGCAAGGCCTTAAACGTCTGGAATACAGAGGTTATGACAGTGCGGGAATTGCGCTTATATCTGCAAATTCTATAAATATTTTCAAGCAAAAAGGAGATATTAAAAAACTTGAATCCTTTCTAAAGAAGAAAAAGAAAAAAGATCTTTCTGCTACATCTGGGATTGGGCATACTCGCTGGGCTACACATGGAGAGCCGTCGGAGGTAAATGCACATCCTCACACCTCTGCATCGGGAGACATTGCAATTGTTCATAATGGAACCATTGAGAATTACGATGTTTTGAAAATTGAACTACAGAAGCGAGGCTACAAATTTAGAACAGACACTGATACAGAGGTTTTAGTTTTTTTGATAGAAGATATCTTTCTTAAAAGTAAAGTTAAATCATTTGATCAAGCTGTAAGATTAGCATTAAAAGAGGTTGTTGGTGCATACGCCCTTGTTGTTGTCCACAAAGATAACCCAGACACTTTAATTGCTGCTAGAAATGGAAGCCCTCTTTTGGTTGGTGTTGGGGAAGGTGAGTATTTTATAGGATCTGATGCGGCACCATTTATTGATCGAACAAAAAAAGTTATAGAGTTGAATGATAATGAGATGATTATTCTAGAAAAATCTGGCTCTAAAAAGTTGTTAAAAATAGATAGTAATAAAATAGAAAATCCATACATACAGGAGATGGAGCTTAGTATTGAGCAAATTGAAAAAGGCGGATATCCACATTTTATGATTAAGGAGATTTTTGAGCAGCCAAAAGTTTTGGATGATGTAATGAGAGGGCGACTAACTTCTGACGGTATAAGACTAGGCGGATTGGAGACACTTTCCAAAAAAGATTTTAAAAAACTACTAAAAGCAAAAAGAATAATAATAGTAGCCTGTGGAACATCTTGGCATACAGGATTGGTGGCGGAATATTTTTTTGAAAGCATACTAAGTATTTCTGTTGAGGTTGAATATGCCTCAGAGTTTAGATACAGAGAGCCGGTAATAGGTTCAGATGATGTTGTTATAGCTATTTCTCAGTCTGGTGAAACAGCTGACACTTTGGCCGCTCTTAAGATGGCTAAAAAACATGGAGCCCTAACACTGGGTGTTGTAAATGTAGTTGGTTCTAGTATTGCTAGGGTTACAGATGCAGGTGTTTATTTAAGAGTTGGTCCAGAAATTGGTGTAGCTTCAACCAAGGCTTTTACAGGTCAGTTGACCGTTATGTACATGATTGGTTTATTGCTCGCTAAAGAGCGAAAGAGTATCTCTATAAAAAAATTCAAAGAACTTGTTAAAGAGCTTCGTTTGATGCCAGGGAAAATTGAAGAAATTCTAAAAGATCACAAAGAAATAAAGAAAACAGTAAAGATTTTCAAAAATAAAAACCACACCTTATATCTAGGTAGAAGATATGGTTTCCCTGTTGCTTTAGAGGGGGCTCTAAAAATAAAAGAAGTAAGTTATATACATGCTGAGGGTTTTCCCGCTGCTGAAATGAAGCATGGGCCTATTGCTTTGATTGATAAAGGTATGCCAGTTGTGGTGGTGGCGAATAGAATATCTGGTATAGCTAGAGATAAAATAAAAGCAAATATAGAAGAAGCCAAAGCTCGTGGAGCAAAAATATTGGGAGTTATTACAAGAGGGGATTCAAGTTTGAAAGAATTATCAGACGTATCCATAGAAATTCCGGATGTGGATGAAGCAATATCTCCTCTACTCACTGTGATACCTCTTCAATTGATAGCTTATTATGTTGCCGTTGGAAGAGGTCTTGACCCTGATAAGCCTAGGAACTTAGCTAAATCTGTGACCGTCGAATAAAGTAAATTACATAGTAGTCTTATGGAAAAATTATCTCCAGAATCAAAAAAAAGATTTAGTATGGTTGCTAGAGCAAAAAGCTTCACTCACGCAGGGAGAGGGATCAAGGTTTTTGTTGCAAGCACTCACAATGCATGGATTCATATTACTGTATCTTTTGTTGTTATTGCAGCAGGTATTTATCTAAAAATAGAAAGACTTGATTGGATGCTTCTAATCTTTGCGATAGGATTTGTATTAGTTGCTGAGGCCTTTAATACTGCAATGGAAATTGATATGGATCTAACTTCACCAGAACACCACCCGTACGCTAAAGACACAAAAGATGTATCCGCTGGAGCGGTCTTGATAGCTTCCGTTACCTCAGCCCTTGTTGGGGCGCTTGTATTTATGCCAAAAATAGTTGAAATAATAAATAAATAAAAAAATCCCCTTATGGGATTTTTTTTATTTAGTTTATCGTCTTTTCTTAAAAGTTGATTTTTTCTCTGTTTTAGATTTATCAGAATATGGCCCAGAAGGTATAAAGGTCAAAGCTTTTCCTTTTTTGTCAGCTCGTCCCGTTCTTCCTATTCGGTGGACATAGTCCTCCATAGTTTGGGGTAAATCATAGTTAATTACATGAGATACATCATCTACGTGGATCCCTCTAGCGGCAACATCTGTTGCTACAAGTACTCGAACTGCTCCTTTCTTAAATGATTCAAGAGCCCTCTGTCTTTGTGTGTGGTTCTTGTTACCGTGGATTGAAGTTGCTGATATTCCTTGCGCTTGAAGCTCTTTTGAAAGTTTCTCCACACTATGTTTCATAGATCCAAATATAATTACTCTATCAAGATTCTTATCTTCAAAAAGTTTTGCAAGAGTGTCAAACTTAGAATGAGCTCCATATGATACAACATTTTGTTCAATACTATCCACAACATCTTTTTTCTTTACTGAAACAATAATTGGGTCATTTAGAAATTCTCCGGTTAGTTGCTTTGTCGCTGGTGTCATGGTTGCAGAGAAGAAAAGAGTTTGTCGATTCTTTGGGGTAGCTGAGAGTATCTTCTTCATGTCGTTTATGAATCCCATATCAAGCATCCTATCTGCCTCATCAAGAACAACAGTAGATAGTTCTTTTGGCTTGATAGCTCCTCGGTCTATAAGATCAAGAACTCGTCCAGGTGTACCAATAATAAAATGATTCTTTCTTTGGAGCATTTTTAGTTGTGGGTGAATATTCATACCACCAACACAAGTTACAGAGTAGATCTGTAGATTTCTTACTATCTTTCGAAGTTCATCTTGAATCTGTATAGCTAGCTCTCGAGTTGGGGCTAGAACTAGAGTTTTCATAGATGGTGTATCCATTGTTTGCTGTATAAGCGGAACTAGAAAAGCAGCTGTTTTACCAGTACCTGTTTCAGCTAGTCCAATTACATCTCGTCCTTCTAGCGAAGATGGAATTGTTTGGTCTTGAATAGGTGAGGGAACCTTAATTCCCATATTCATAATTATCTGAGATAATTTTGGAACAAGATTGAAGTCTTTGAAAGTTTTATGCTTTGGAACATAGATTTCTTCTTTTACATCAATCGGGTTTGTGTTTATAAAAACAGAGGGGTCAAATGTTGGCATTTTTCGTCCACCACCTTTTTTGCCTCCACGACTAGAACCACCAGAGCTTCTTCGGCCACCACCAAAGTTGCCACGAGAGCTACCTCCTGTTCTTGTTGATCCAGATTTAGAATCTTTATTAAATTTTCTACCGCTTGGGGTAGAAAGGGAAGAGGATTTTCGTAGGGCTGGTTTAGAACCATCACGAGATCCTCGTGTTGTTTTTGTATTCATTTATACTTAATTTAATTAAAAAAAGGAGATTCGAGAGCCTCCACGTGCAGACATTAATTCAAACGGTCATCTATAAGCGCCTGTCACCTTTGAGCTCTACACAAATATCAAAAGATAAAAAGAGAATAGCATATATATATTAAAACGTCAAGCTAATTAAAAATCCCGCAAGCGTAAGCCTGCGGGACTGTGATTAAAAATTAATCATTTTGATATTTCTAACTTTCCACTACGAAGGCCTACTTCAGCAATTCGATTTTCTCGAATGTTCATTGTGTTGATCCAGATACGGGTTGTACCATCTGGTTTTGGTTTGCGTAGTCTTCTCCAGTGACCTCTTCTGACATGTGGTGAGACCTCTGTTCCTATTCGGAAAATAGTCCTCACGTTGCCATCTGAGTCTTTTCTGGAGGTTACACCCATAACCTCTCCTAAAGGAACTTCGTTCCACTCCAGTCTACGAAGACCTTCTTTTAGTGGTTCGGAAGGCTGCACTGGTTTACTTTCAGGAGGTGTGGCCTCTTGTGTGTTACCACCTACAGTTGCCACAGTTACTCCTTCAAGTTTCTTAGACTCAGCAAGTCTTTTGCAGAGTCCATTGATTCTGAAAAGAAGTTCCAGTCCTTTTGTTTGAGGATCCTCAAGGTCTTCAGACTCCATGTATTCAGCCGGTAGTTGAACAGGGAAGTCTATGCCGTTAGTAGACTGACACATCCAAGAGCTTTGGTTAATATCAAACTTACTTTGAAGAGGTAGGTACTTAAAATCGATTGTTCCTTCAGGTACAACCAGATTTCTATATAACTTGTTTCTTCGAAAAAAATCTTCTCGATCAACCCCCTTCTTTTCATTCAGAAGTTTTTTTGATAGATTTCGATACTTTGGTTTAATAAAGCACTTATCCATACCTTCTGGTAGAGCGAGAAAATAAACATTATTTTCATGTCTACTTACCATTACATTCTTGTATTCAACAGCCCGAGTGTTTTTAGAATCCTTAATTTTGATTCCATTTTCAAAAACAACTAAGAAATCGTCATATGGAAGAAATTCTAGATAGTTTTCATCACAAGGAGATATTGTTGGAATACTAGCTCCCTTATCAATGTGACAGACCTTTTTGCTGGTTAGCCAGTCTCCCAGAAAAACAGGAAAGCTGTTTATTGACCCCACACCATAACTTTCTATGAATTTGTACCTGTCATCACCAAAAATAGGTTTTAGTACTTTAGGTACCGGAACTAGAAAATCCTCACTGTCGAAAGTTTTGTGATTCATTATTTCTGTTCTCAATTCATACATACCATCTGCATAGCAGCTCGCAAAACCAAAAAGTTCCTTCTCAGAGTAGACCTTACTTCTTTCAGACCTTGTCAAAGGACTTTTTTGTGTAAACTGATTAGTTTCTTGTGTGTCGCTAGTAATGTGTTCTGTTAAGAAAATTGCTTTGTTTGAAATGTTAAAACTCTCCCAAGCTGTTAGCATTTCATCAAAAATTCCTATTTTAATAGTACTCATTTTCAATGTATTTAATTTACCTGACATTAACACATAAATTGTATATATGTCAAATAAAAATGACCCCAATTGGGGTCATCATTTATCAAAGTTTCTTAATGTAAACCAGTGAGCCAAGTTTGGCCTCTGGCTTTACTTCTAGAATATCAATCGGATCTCCTTCGTATTCCATGAGCTCTTTATCAGCCATTTCAAAGACAATGATCTCTCCAGAATCATTATCCCAGTACACGGTATCTCCCCACTGTAGGTGGGTCGCTGTTTGGTCTCCTGATGTTGGTTCTGTAATAGCTAGAACTGCCATAGAAATCGCGCCAGATTCATTTGGCCCTTCAAAAGAGAAGTCTTTAAAAGTATTTTCCTGAACCTTATTTCTTGTGGCTATTGCCACTCTAAGATCCTCAACTTTATCTGTTCTTCCTGCGAAGTCAAATTCCACCAAGGATAAAGGTCCGTTATTGAGTATTTTTAAGATTTCACTGAATACTCTATCAGCTGTTGCTTCTGTTAAAAGTGCTTTTTCCATATGTTTACTTATATTTTGATATCAGAGTATCTCAATAAGTTACATATGTCAAACAGAAGAAATTATTTCAAATACAAATAATCTTGGAACATTTCAATTCTTCCTTTGTTGTCTACTGGGATTCCTTCTTTTTCAAGTAGCGCTAACCTCTCAGTTCCACACTTTTCATTTGTCCATACTCGTCCACCAGAGTATACAATTCTGTGAAAGGGGATTGATTTATAATCTGGATCTCTAGCTAGGATACTACTCACGCTTCTTGCCGCTTGACCACCAGCTCCAGCTGCACGCGCCAATAGACCATAGGTAGTAACTTTTCCTTTTGGTATGGATCGAGCTAATTCTCTGAGTTTGATACTAAATAGATTTGGTTTCTTCATTATTATTTATATCTTCTTAGGTAAGTCATAAAAATCATGAAAAATATAGTTATTTTTGCAATCCATCCCCCTGAAGAGTCTAGGGCCATTGCAGTAAAAGCAGTTTTAGTTCCAAATATAATATGCACCAGGGTGGCAATTGGTAGAGTAAGCCATAGCCATTGTTCGCGAGTAACCTTGATTCCTATTATGGAAAAAAGCTTAGATAGGTGAGGCGCCAAAAAATACATCGCTAGATAAGAAGCTGCAAAATCAAAAATAGCAAATGGTCCAATTCTAAATGATCTTAAAAAATCTATAATCATTATTACATTGTATCAAAAAAGTCCAGTAAACTACCAGACTTTTAAAACTGTCTTATTTGACGAGCTTTTCAATATAAGTGACACCATTCAAAGATGTGTTAACGGTGTGTAAGGTTTTTCCATCCGAGCATTCTTCTCCAAATTTGAAAACAATCTTAAAGAAGATTGGATATTTGGGAAATCCTGGGTGAGCAAGTAGACCTAAACCCACGCTCATTTCAGAGAGCTCTTTAGGCTCTGGATCATAAGGAATGAAGCTTTGGACAACGAAAGCATTGCTCCAATTTACTGGATCTAGCTTATTAACTGCATTTAGCAAATCTTCTGGTCTCCCTAAGTTGTCTGAAGATTTCTTTCTTTCTTTTTTTAGCTCCTTATTCTGTTTGTAATATAAATAACATAATAAAAGAGCAAGTATTGATAGTACTATTTTCATCTGGTTGAATTTAACATTTATTATTATATAATCACAAAATAACAGATTTGTCAATTTCTATTGAAATAAAACTATTATTTAGTCTTAATAAAACAAATGACCCCTCAAAAGAGGGGTCATAATTAAGCTTTTCCTTTCTCCAGCGCCTCTCTAAGGGCTAGAGACATAGCTTGGCGTTTTGTTCTACCAGAATGAGTTGAAAGACTAAATCCATCATTTCTTACCATCGCGGTAAAACAAGGATCATTCGGGTCTGAATAATTTTCCGTAATCATATCTGACTTTTCTTTAAACTTCTCTTCGAAGTCTGAGAGAAGTTTTCTGAACTCCTGAAGTGTGATGAGTTCTACGAACTCATCATTTTCAATAATTGTAAAGAGCGCTTTTGCACATAGCCAAAAGGAATCTTTTGATACGCGTTTTCTTTTTACAGAAGCTATAAGTTTACCTGTTGTCTCTGGGTCATCTCTAACTTCAAAGCTGTATAAATCTTTATTTGAGTGCTTGAAGTCAATAGTGACGCCATTTTGCATGTAGGAGTTATCACCTGTCTTTTTCATTCGTGCTTCTGACATCTGTCTATCTTTGTTGATTTTCAATTATACTAACACATAAAAATGGAAAGTCAATAGATATCTAATTTGTTAGAAACACTTGATAATAAAGTAATCTGCATAGTTTGGAAGATTTACAGGTGGAAATTCACCCGTTTCCCATTCGTTCTTTTGAACTCATCAGATAAGATACACATCTTATGTGGGCACCGTAAGAGAAAAACTACTTACGGTATTTCCATTTTACTCAAAAAATGATTTTCATCACCCCGCAACCTCAACACGATGAATGTGTTTATTTGAGGAAACTCCTTCTGGTCCCATCAGCCATGCCTTTCGGTCACATCTCGTGCCTACTAAGTAGCGGACTCCTGACTCATGGATTTAGCATATCAACGTAGTCTTCCCACGTCATTAGCATTCCATTCACCACGACATAGTATGTCATCAGATTTGGTATATTTTTTGAAAGTCTTAAAGAACCCTCAAATTGATACTATCAGATTGGATGAAACTAGTAAATTACTTTTTTGATAGTATTTATTGCTATAATTAAGTTATGACAAAAAAACAGAAAATTATATATTGGGGAATTTGGACCCTTAAAGCTGTAGCTGCATTTATTCTTTTGCAAACCCTATTCTTTAAATTTACTGGGCATGTACAGTCAGTAGAACTTTTTACTAATCTTGGATTGTTTGGGTTAAATGAATCAGTTGGAAGAATTGGCATTGGAATAGTAGAGCTTGTTGCCTCTGTATTACTGCTTATTCCTCGAACTGCAATCCTAGGTTCTCTGGGTATCATAGGGCTTATGATAGGAGCCTTATACTTCCATTCAACCATTCTAGGTTTTGAAATGGCAAATGGTCAGCTGGCAATAATGGCTATAGTTGCCCTTGTGTCTGGTTTAATCATTTTCGCTTACGAATATAATAAAAGGCTTAAATCTTCTTAAATTAAAATTTTAAAAAGTTTTTCTTTCTTTGTGATAGATAAGATAAAAGAGCCTTTCTAAAAAGAGGGTTCTTTTTTAGAGTGTGCCCAAGAAGAAATGCGAAACCAGCATAGGGGAGACTTGATATAAAAAGCACAATGTATTTTATTCTGTTTTTAGCCATGATGCTGATAACTGCAAACTTGCATACAATATTTAAAATAAGAAAGGCTATTGGAATAATTAGAATATTGAATCCCATATGGTGCATTGCTATGTAGACAATGAGCCCGGATATTAAAAAAAGATCTACAAAAGCCATTGTTATACTCCATGTAAACAGGGTGATAGATATATTGAAAACTGTAGAGACTTGAATGGCGTTAAGACTCTCCATGATTTTCTCCTTCTCTTCTTGTTTTAAGTCTTCAGATTTATTAAGAAAGGCTAAAAAAGATTTTTTAGGATTCATTTTAAAAGTATATCAAATTAAAGACACAACTGTTTAAATTAAAAAACACTACAGAAGTAGTGTCTTATTTAGCTTTTTTTTGTTTTTTCCATTTATCGATTGGCAGTGATGTTAGATGCCACCAATTACATTTATCACATTCGTATGATCTTATAGGTTTCTTATGTTCTTGATCTATCGCATTAATGTTTCTAAGGGCCGTTCTAGCCTCACTCTTTGATAAATAGGGAATTTTGCCACTTTCGCATATGTCAGACAATTGCTCTTTTCGACTTAGATCTGGGTCTCCTCTTTGTCTTGTTTCAACGACCTTAGGTTTATCAACCTTTATATATTCTTTAATCAGCTGGTCTAGACTATCTACAAGACCACGGAAACCCCTAACCACTGCTTCAGCTTTCCAGACTTCAACATTTTCTTCTACATAGGTAATCAGAGCTGGATCCATTTTATCTGGGTTCTTTTTCTGTCTCCTGTATATTTTTAGAAGTTTGTGTTTTGGGGCTGAATCTAGTCTGTATGACATGTTGCCAATTTTATAGACCGATTCATCTGTGTAAAACGTTTTTTCGTTCATCTTATACTCTTTTGTTTAAACGCATACTACATATTAATGTACACAATGTCAATTAAGTCTACATCCCACGATATAAATCTTGTTAGTGAACGAACGTTCATGTATAATTAAATTATGAAAAGAGGTAAAGATAAAATAGTAAGTTTCTATATTTCCAACAAACGAATGCCAAGCTATTCTGAACTGGCGGCTCTTTATGGATTCAAATCCAAGAATGCCGCATACTCATTAGCAAATGAATTCATAGAAGAAAATATATTAGAAAAAGACTTAAAAGGATTTCTAATTCCTGGTAAGCAGCTTTATGGTATTCAAGTTTTAGGGGCTGTTCAGGCGGGGTTCCCAACTTTTGCAAAAGAGGAAAAAAGTGATCATCTTTCTCTAGATGAATGGCTTGTAAATAGCGCAGACTCAACCTACTTATTGGAAGTCTCAGGGGACTCAATGATAGATGCTGGGATTCTGGAAGGGGACTACGTTATAGTCGAAAGAACACAAGATGTCTCTGTTGGAGATATTGTTATAGCTGAAATTAATGATGAGTGGACCATGAAATACCTCCGAAATAAAAATGGAAAACCATACTTGGAAGCTGCAAATGATCAGTATCCTGACATTTACCCAGAAGGTGACCTAGAGATACATGCTGTTGTCAGATCACTGGTAAGGAAATATGAGTCAAAAAAGAAATAACCAGATACATGTTCATATAGACGCGGATGCATTCTTTGCATCAGTGGAACAGGTGCTTCATAGAGAGTTGAAAGGTAAGGCGCTTGTTGTAGGTCAAAATGGAGGTATTGTCTCTGCTCTTAGTTACCCGGCAAAAGATATTGGTGTTACTCGTGTTATGCCAATAGTTTCTGTTCGCAAACAATACCCATTAGTAAGTATCGTGTCATCGGACTTCCACGCTTATGGCATCTTCTCAAGCAGGCTAGAGAGAATAATCCGTAACCATATACCAAATTTAGTAAAGAATTCTGTTGACGAGTGTTCGGCAGATATAGGTGATCTGGTAAAAAACTTTGAAGGAGCAAGATCTCTTACTGAAAGTCTTCAGAATGAGCTAGCCCTAAAACTTGGGTGTACATTTTCTTTCGGGGTGGCTCGCACACCACTTCTCGCCAAGCTTGCTTCTGGTCTCAATAAGCCAAACGGGATCACCATACTAACGGATGATAATGTGGAGTCTAATATTTATCATTTACCCGTAGGGAAAATCTCTGGAATAGGGAATAAGGGGGTTGAGAGGTTGAATAAATTTGGGATTTATACTGTGGGAGATTTTGCTAAAGCTGACTCTCGATGGCTGGAATCAAATTTCAGTATATCTATACCAGCTATACAGGGGCAGGTTTTGGGATTCGTAAACAGTGTTCCTAAGCAGAAGGAGGATATCAAGAGCATGAGTAGAGACAGATCATTTCAAGCGACTGAGAGTTACGAATACATCTACAGTCAAACTTCTATGAATATAGAGCATCTTGCAAAAAGAATGAGAAATGAAGGTTTGTTTACAAAAAGGATTGGTCTAAAACTTCGTGATCAAAATCTTGCGTATACAAAAGTATTTGTTACTTTTATTTCACCATCTAGAGACCCAGAATACATATTAAGTGAAGCAAAAAAACTTCTCGACAAAATTTATGTAAAAGGCGTTCTATACAGGCAGGTATCAGTCACTTGTGCTTGTTTAGAAGAGATGTCTCCTCAAGGGGATTTGTTTGGAATTTTAGATGAATCTAAATCAAAAGACACCTTTCTTTTTATGATTGATATTTTGGAAAATAAATTTGGAAAAGCTTGTATTGGGTTGGCTTCAAGTCTTAGAGCAAAAGGTAATTTAGAAAAAGCATACTCAAGCATAACAGAAGGAGATACATATCCTCACCCTTTGCTTTCAGGTGAAGAGGATGGTAAAAGATTAATTTATCCTTTTTTAGGTATGATTAGCTAACTTAAAAAATAGGAATGAAAGAAATTAAAAGGGAGGTACATAGATATCAGTTAAGGAAAGTGAGTACTAATTGACATTATAGTAATATTTCGTAATGTAATTAAAAACACTTAAAATTTAATCATGGATACAGTAAAAAAAATAATTGATCTTAAAAAAGGGCAAATTAGTTTAGCTCCACCAAATGGAGAAGTATTAAAACATAGTATATACGAACCTGGTTTTGGCTACATAACAGATCATATTCCGGATAATTTGAAGCGAGATGACTTTGGTCATTGGGATACTCAATATGGGGCAAATGAAAGTTTTGAAAATTCATGGAAACCACGAACAGGTCCCTTGGAATTTATCTACAATCTTTCACAGAATAGCACTGAACAAATAACCATATTTAATATGGGTGCAGGCTTAGGAGATTTCACACGTGATTTGGCAAAAGTACCCAGAACTTTTATTCATCATGTTGATTTTTCACAGCAAGGGAATAACCTTGCAATCGAGAAAGTTCGAGAGAATAATTTAGAAGGAAATGTTCAAATACATACGTCTGACAACAATGTCTTCCTCCAGGATTCTTTTGATCAAAACAAGAAAGCTGACGTGATCTTTTTCTATGGAGCTTCTGGCTCTAATGAACCAAGTGATATTGCTTATCAAGAGACCATGTCTCTCGCTGCCAAGAATTTAAAGTTGGGTGGCTATATCTGGCAT
>CAZOLO010000012.1:0-7067 GCA_964581035.1 uncultured Candidatus Saccharibacteria bacterium
GAAAGAACAACAGACTCATCAACTTTCAGAACACCACCTGTCTTAAGTGCCTCAATAAACGATTCTTCATCTGGAAGTTGTGGCAAGATTGCCAATGCTTCAACACCACGACCCCCTTGTGAAGCTGATGTTTCAACCGCGGCCTTCTTGCCACGAAGCAAATGGACATTCTTGTTAAAGATTGCAGAAGGAATCAAAAGATCCTTCATCGCCACCTTTACATCATCATTTGGAGCTGCTCCAGCATCAGCCAGAGCTTCAAGTGCTGCCTCGCTTGGTTCACCTATAACACTCTTCAGTGCCTCGGTTACTTCTTCAACTGTTTTACCTACCGCTTTCGCGAAGGCTTCAACTGTTTTATCCCACCCTTCCGGGTACTTTTTCGTTTTTGCCATTTTCTTCTTCTTAATGGTTAATTACTGTTTTTATTGTTTGAAAATTGTTTTCACCCAACCACGTCTTGTGATCTTCGTTTGGCCCAAATGATATCATTCTGACCGTAACACCAGTTTTATCCTGAATTACTTCAGAGCAAAGCTGGATCAAATCTTCCTCCTTAGAATAAGGAGTCAAATCAATCGATGAAACCTCAGGTCTGCACTCTTTGAGCGCATTGCTAAGCTTTGTTTGATGTATAAGTTGATCTTCATCCACCCCTTGGCGAATAATAATCCCCTTTGAATCAAACAATACTGAATCGTTTGCATTGATATAGGAATCACATAGATCCCATTTGCCAACACTTTCTACTTGGTCAAACCAAGTTACAGCTATTCCATAAAAGGCTTCGGGTCCGCCACATACTCCTATTGAGTAACGAAGTGATACGAAGTCTAAAGGACCAACTCTAACTCTTCCCTGCCATCTGTTTTCATCCTTGTTGCTTCCCGGCAAAAGCTGGTCTAGCAACTCAGATGATTCAGTGACCATGGGCCCTGCACCGTGACGAATCTGAAACGCTCGAGTAACTCCAAGAAGTTTTACATCCCCATCATAACCACGAGCTTTTATCATATCGATCACACGATTAGGTGTGGTTCTTAACCTAGAGACATTCGGATAAAATCCATTGTACCGATCAGTAAGTATTCCATGAGAACTTTCAACAACGACCATTCCATCTTTCGATAGAATTTCTTCGTAGAGATAATTATCATCAACAACTTTCACTAACTTGCACATGGTTTCAAATTCTTGAACTGTAAGATCAAAAAGATTTTTACCAAGCATAAGCCTGATTTGTTCTTTAGCTAAATCTAAATCCTCCTCCTTGAATCCTTCTTCTGGATTATCAATAAGATATTGAACCTCACTGATTTTTTTATCACGAATGCGTTTCAGCTTTTTCTTAAACTTTGACTTGTGAATGTCGCGAACATAAATTGAATGCGATTTTCCAAGATCTTGATCAAGAAAAGCTTCTCCTACACCAACACCAACAGTGCCTTTCGGACTATCTTTTCTGGCAAGCTCCTTAAGTCTGGAAGCAAAAGTATGGTAAGGGGTTACACACAGCACTCGCTCGTCTAAAGTGACAAGATTAAATGCTTCTCGTATCCCCCATTCATACATAAGCTTGTTCCCTTCTTCTAGAAAAGAAAAAGGTTCTACAACCATTAGGTTAGATATGTGTGTTCTTACTCCATCGAATGTCCCACAGCCAAACTGACTGAAATTAAAAGATTCGCCTTTGGAGGTATGAACACCATGACTACCTTGTGCACCACCAACTTTCACAACAGTGTGAGCGTTGTAATGAGAACAAAGGCTATGAACTACTCCGCCCTTACCACCATCACCACCACCCAAATCTGTAATTACAATTACTTGTTTTTTCATTTTTAGGTTTTTATTGAGGAGGAGCAACTTGCTCCTCCTCAAGGTTTTGGTTTAATCAAAAATTTCACTTTCTTCTTCAGAAGAAAGATCAACGTCTACAGGTAGTCCAGAATCAACAAGCCCGTCAATTGGCCAAACATCATGCTTATCCGCATAAACAGCACCCTTCATTGGAACCTTTCCAAAATTAGGAAGGTTCGATTGTGCGCCTATTGGGATATGCATAATAGCTTTCTTGACCGACAAAGCTTGGTCTCTTGAAAACTCTTCTGAGCTTACAAGAAAATCTTCAACATTAGGCAAAGTCAATGTTCCTTCAGTAAGACCAATAATGGCCGCCTGAACTGCATGTAAACCTTTTGTTGACTCAAGAGATATCAATCTTTCGGATCCATAGACACCCTTCCAAAAGGAAGTTGCTCTTTCAGAGAGACCGCCTCTCACAATAATAACGAATGCATGCGTCCTCTTGATGAGATCTTTTACAACCTCATCTGCGCCAACCGGAAACTTTTTAGATGAAATATCATAACCGTTTTCTTTGGTTCTTTGAAGTACTTCTTTTCCATAAACTCTTTCCAATTGATCAATCTCAATCTGTCTTCCAGGCTCATCAGTAACCAAAAAGTGGTAACCTTTTAAACCTAGTTTTGTGATGGTTGCATCAGTTAAGAATGCAGCTCCAAAAAGTCCATACTGAGGATCCTCCGCATTATTACCCTTGCCTCCATGTTCTGGGTACATAAGTGTCATTTGCTCAGCTATCCTTTCATCGAACTCAAATTGAGATCTTTGGAGAATATAATTATCAAGATAATCTCCAAAAATAGCTGTTATCAGCTGAGGATCATATCTTTTTAGAACAGCATTACTGCTTTCCGCAAGCAAGTGATAGAACTTTGGAAGTGAATTCATTGCCACTTCCACGTTTCTCCCCATTGATCCTGTTGTATCCAACAATGTTTCAATAGGCATGGCCGTTCCTCTACAAAGAACAAAACGACCATCTTTTGGTTCCTGAAATGAAAGACATCTTCGAACCAGGGCATGCCCCGCTGGGTCAACCAGGTCATGAAGACCTTGTCCAGTTCTTTGTCTTTCTTCGCCAGCATATGTGGCGGATCCGGCTGATTTAGCCTTTTTTGCTACTCTTTCGTAGCTTGAATCTGATAAAGGGTTTCTTCCCATTATTTCAAAGTTTAGGTTAAACTATTTTTATTTTACTGTTGTGTACGGATAGAATTCCCGTGGCCACATGTTTCTAATTAGGCTGTAAAATTCATCCTTGGCTTCAAGAGCGTTTGATTTATCACCCAAAGCAAAACTTTTAAGTAACAACTCATAACGATCATCTGGAATCTGGCTACTTTTTAACAAAGAGCCATCATTTTTTGAACCAAGTAATTTCAAGACTGATTTTGTTGCACTAGCAATTTCCTCTGTCTTAGTATCATCACTTAGACCAGAAACTTGAATTGTAGCGTTACTCCAATCAAAAATTAACACGTAGTGCTCATCTCTATTTATCAAGATATTCCCAATGGAAATATTACCAACAGAAATTTCTTGAGAGTGAACAAAATCAAGAAGCTTAAGAAGCTTTCCTAAGATCCAGGCACTTGTCCTTGGATCAACAGATAGTCGCTGCTTTTTGATTATGTGCGATATTGGAACTAACTCAACAAGCTTTGTACAAATATGAGAGAAATCAATCACAGAAACTGTGCGACTTCCATTATCAATTGATACAAAACTCTCTATAAGTAATGGAAAGAAAAAATGATAATTCAAGAATGTATCATTACCTTCTTCTTTTTCCTTAGCAAAGGCTTCTTCTGTAAGTTGAGCTTCATTATAAAGCTCTCCCAGTAAAAACGCCTCTCGATCAACATCAGAATTAAACTTTTTCAAAGTAGAAATCTTTAGTATCAACGTATCTTTTTTCTCTTCAGACGAACACGCATAGAGCGTAAATCGACTGTTTCCTCCAAGCCTTTTACCGACCTGGTATTCATTACCATTCGGACTTACAATTTTCATGTTTTCATGTTTTAAGTATCAGGTTTTCAATATTCTAAATTTTAAATTATATTACATGGAAAATTGAAATTGTCAATAAAAACATACGTTTGACATTAGATAATTAACAGTATTAAATAACTTCAAATTATGTGTTATCCTAATTAATAGTGTATAGAGATAAATCAAAACTCAAAAAGGAGTGCGGTCGATTGATCATTTGTCTTTGTTCACAGATAATAAAATCTGAAGTTTAAACCCCATCAGGGGTTATTTTTTTACCCAAATAATCAATAATTAAATTATGATAAATAACTACATCGGAGAAAAAGATATAATTTCATTTAGCAAGATTGCTAATAAAATGCGTGAATTTTGTATTAATAAAGGATTTGTGGAAGTTAATACCCAAGATAGACTAAGTATACTTGCTGCATGTGAAGACCCAGATACTGTTGCAACATATAATTACAATGGAGAGGTGTGGCCACTTCCTCAAACTGGTCAAATGTGGCTTGAATATGAATTACTTACAAACCCCGAATTGCCGGGTGTTTTTTGTATAAGCACAAGCTATAGAAATGAGCCTAATCCAGTCCCAGGAAGGCACAAACTTATTTTCCCAATGTTTGAATTTGAAATAAAAGGATCAACAGAAGATCTAAAAAAATTTGAAATAGAATTACTTGAACACCTAGGTTTCGGGTCTAGAGAAGAATACATCCACAAAACATATGATGAGCTAAAAGATTATTACAAAACCAATGAACTCAGTCATGGTGATGAAGAAAGTATGAAGAACGACTTCGGTTCAGTAGTCTTCTGTAATGAATTCCCTTCTTACACATCACCTTTTTGGAACATGAAAAGAATAAACAAAGATTATTCGCATAAGATAGATGTGATTATGTATGGCAAGGAAACAATTGGATCAGCTGAGCGAAGTAGCAATGTAGAAGAAATGAGAGAAGAATTTCACACCATAAGTGATGGGAAATATGCTCAAAAACTCTTCGATCTCTTCGGTAAAAATCGTGTAGAAAAAGAACTTGAGGAGTTCTTATCTCTGGATTTCTTTCCTAGGTGTGGAGGTGGTATAGGAATGACCAGAATGATCGACGCGGTAAAGAAACATAAATCTGAATAGTGTAAAAAATTTTGCCTAAATAACACAAAAACTCGGCTTAGCCGAGTTTTGGATTTTTGATCAAGTAAACTCTTATAGATTATATCCACAAGAGTTATTAATTGCAGATCTAGTATACGGACCAACCACACCATCTATTACCAGAGGTTTGGCGGGATTTAAGACCTCGTTTAGAGCTATCTGGAGACGCTCTACGCCACGCTTGGTCAGTTTTCCAAAGATACCGTCCACTGGCCCTGAAGCCTCATTATACTGGCTTTTTAGGATTCTATTTATATGAGACTGCAGGAGAGCGACCTCTGTCACTTCCCCTTTTTGATATGTACTAAATCTCCCGTCTCTGTCTGAGACTCTTAGGTTTTGGATCAAGCGAAGCTCTTCAGGACACAGTCCGGATCCGAGTATTGATGTGATTTGGCTATTCGTATCAACTGTCAAAGTATCGAGATCTACAACCTCTACATCAGGAGCAGTATCTGGCAAATAAGTCTTAGCGCAGTTATACCATGGCCTAGAACCTTCTCTCTGGTAGATGTGATTTGCGTAGCCGATGTTTCCTGCTGTGGTATAGATATCAAAGCCGAGATCCATGGCTGCCTGTGTGTGGATGTTTTCATCTATCTGAAATATCCCGATATATATTCCACTTCCTCGAAAAGGTTTCCCGCTATCGTAGTATTGACGAAATGTAGATTCACATTTGGCGATGTGAATCATTATCGGATCATTTTTAAAAAACTCTTTAATTATTACCTCTATTTCCTTTGGCTTTTCTTTGTAACCAAATACCACCTCTTGTGCAAAAACAGGAATATTTACTAGAAACATTAATGAAATCAAAAGTAATAGATTTTTATTTTTCATTTTAATATTTAGGCGCAATCTCTTCAGCTCCATAAAGGAAATTTATATACCTCACAAAAGCGTAAAGTGCTGACGAAAGGCGATTAAGATAAGCAAGTGTATGATCGCTCAATTTTAGGCTACCCTCATCAGAAACGGCAACCACTCGCCTCTCTGTTCTTCTTGAAACAGTCCTAGCTAAATCAAAATAAGCTGAAATTTCATCTGCTCCTGGAATCAGGAATGTTTGGATCTGAGGCATTTGTTCCTCACAAAAATTTACATAGTTTTCAAGCTTTTTAACACTCTCTTCTTTGGTCTTCTTGTCTGCTCCAGCAAGCTCAGCTTGAATAATAAACAAATCCTGCTGGATACCAAGTAAGATATCTTTAAGATTCACGTCACAAACTTCTACCCCAGGCAATCTTGGGTGCGCTCGTAAAACCCCTAATATAGAATTAGTCTCATCCAGAGACCCCAAAGCCTCAGCGATAGCTGAGGACTTTGATAATCTTTGATCGCAACCAAAGGTTGTGGTTGTTCCGTTGTCTCCTTTTCCTGTGTAGAACATAGTTATTTTAGATATTTAGAATATTTCACAAGTCCCTCCCATACAAGCAAGCTCTTTTGAACCTTTTGTTTCATCTTGAATTTCATAAGATACAATTTGAGAGAAATCAATCTCTGGGAAATTCTTTGCCATTTTCTCATATGTCTCTTTGTCAATTTCTTCGTATGGTGCAAGAGCATAAACATGATTTGATCTTGGAAGGAATGATAGACCTCCTACAATATCCCAGTTTTTATATACCCAGCTTCCTGTTTCAATCCACTCATCATCTCCTACAGAAACTGTTACAGATGGGTTGTGCTCAGTATAGTTTGTCTTTACACTCTTCCAGTGCTCCAATTGCTCCAATGCTGACTGATCATCTTTTACAACCGCTCCAGTTGGGGCCTTTATAGGGAACTCTAGAACATATGTATTCGCTGTATCCATTGATTGACCTACTTCTGGGCTGTATTTAACACCCTGGTCTTTCATCATTTTGAATAGCGCATCTGTTGAAGCAATTCTAATTCTTCGGATGTAGTACTTAGCATGTCGTGGGTGCATACCAGATGAAGCATCAACAAGCTGAGAAACTGTTCCTGATGGCTTGATACATGTAATACATGATGATTCATTTACACCAAATTTCTTTGCATATTGCTTGTT
>CAZOLO010000012.1:7077-35593 GCA_964581035.1 uncultured Candidatus Saccharibacteria bacterium
TTCTGCTCGAAGTCTATTTAGAGAGTCTTCACTTCTAGCTGCCTTTGAATCCCAAATCCCTGTAATTGAAACCCCAAGTAATCTCTCCTCTTCACAGTTCTTCTTCCATTCCTTTGAAAGATATCCAAAATTTGTAAGAGTTGATTGATATGTACCGATTATTGTGGCAATTCTAATCTTTTCCATAAGAATTTCCTCTGTATCCCCTGCTCTAGCAACAACCTCTGAAAGATTACAGAATTGTTTTGATCGAAGAATAATTTCTCCACAAGGGTTTGTTCCTGATGTATGAATATGATCTTTAAACATATCCCACCTTCTTTTTGGTAGCTGATTTTCTAGTGACCCTCTATTGAAGATTCCTCTTTCTCCAGAACCTGATTTCATAAGAGCCATCCATTCTTCCATAAATTGAATGTTGCCCGGCTTGTCTTCATAAATAGTTGAGTTGTTAGCCATTGACCTTTGAGGATCTGTGATGTAGAACTGACCATTTTTAGCATTTCGCATTTCGCTATCGTCCAAATCAGAAAGTGAAATCAAAGCTGAACGTCTAACTCCTCCAGAAACTACAATTTCTCCAATCTTACATACAAGATCATGAACCTCTATAGGAGAAAGTCTCCTTCCTTGTTTTGACAAGATAAGACTTCTAGAGAAATCCATAAGTTCCATAAGGGGCTTTGGTCCTGAAGACTTCCCTCCCATAGTTTTAAGCCTAGCCCCTTCTGGTCGAAGCTTAGAGTAATCAAATTTGATGTCTTCTCCGGCAAACCACTTCTTAAGACCTAATACAAATGCATCAGCCCAACCTTCCTTACTGTCATGAACAACATGGGTTTCCATTTTTGCTCTTTTTTGCTTTTCAATTTGAGGAAGTTTCTCTACACTACTTCTTTCAACAGAGAATCCAACACCTGTACCACACATAGAGATATACATTATCTCTCCAAAATCCTGAAGTTTAGATGGCGCTATGAATGAGCAGTTATAGGCGCAAACATTTGTCTTTCTTGCTGCATCTCCTGAAGCCCAAAAAAGTCGCATAGAAGGCATTGCCTTTTGCTCTAAAATAAACTGTCGAACTTTTGTATAGTCTGCTTGAGAAAGCTTATCTGAAAGATTCTCCTTCATGAAATCCATATATCTATCTACTGTCTCTATCCATGTTTCTCTTCGGTTTTTAGAATCAATCCACTTTGAATAAGATCTGTAGTATACAAATTCAGACATGGCATTATTAAAATACCCTTTTCCTTCTCTAACAAGCTCCACCACCTCTTTTGGCACTTCAACTTTTGCATTTCTCTCTTCAGCACGTTTTTGTCTATATAGAATATACTCCTTTGCTGTTTTTACATATTGAGATAGGATCAGCTCTTTTTCAACAGAGTCTTGAATCCCCTCAACATCTGGGACAAAATTCTTATATCTAGTCAAAACCTTAACCAAATCAGACTTCACTTTAGCAGTGATCTCTTTGGCTTCAGCCTGACCTCCTTCTTCTGTAGCTTGCATAGCAAGATATACCGCTCTCGTAATTTTCTTTTCATCGAAAGGTACTGTTTCGTCGTTTCTCTTCCTTACGATAGTTGGTTGTATCTGCAATGTCTTTTGTGCCATAGAATTTTAATAAGTTTAATTATAATGTCCCAATATTTCTCTACTGGATACCCATTATAGCAGACTTCTTTTTTCTGAAAAATTTTGGAAAAATTAACTTACCCTTATAAATTAACAAGACTTAAAAAGTTATCCACAAAAATACTGAAACTCAAATAAGCTTCTTTTGTAATTTATTAAGATGGTTTTTTTTACTATTTTAAGGATTTTTATCTGTCAGGGGGTACTTCGTAGTATTGAAGAAGGAACTTTATAGTCTCCATAGAGGCTGGAGCGACCGTTTGTGAGGCATAAAGAGCTCCTCTGGGGTGTTTTGTAAATAAAACTACCAAAAACTCAGGATCATAGGCTGGAGTATATCCAAAAAATGTATGAAGGTTTTGACCCTCAAGATAACCACCATTTGGCCCAGCGATCTGAGCTGTACCAGTTTTTCCAGCAATTGTATGACGGTCTAATTTTTCTCTTCCAGCAAACAAAGCGGTGTCTACAAGCTCAACAAGCATTCGACTTACCTCTTCTGAGGCTTCTTTTGTTATAACCCTTCTTCCTTCAGGTATTTCAGTGACATCTTTACCTCCATCCTTGTAATCTATCTCTTTTACAAGATGAGGCTCTATTATTGTTCCACCATTTGCAAGCGCTGAAAATGCTCTTGCTGCAACCATCGGACTGAACGCTATACCCTGACCAAAAGCAGCTGTTGCGTTCTCTATATCACGAGCGCTATCTAGATTTGAGACAAGACCCAAAGCTTCATTAGGAAGTTCAACCCCCGATTTTTCTCCAAATCCATAAGCTTTCATGTATTCCTTGAAGTCCTTTTTGTCTAATTTTTGTTGAACAAGAACCATTCCAGTGTTTAAGGATTGGTTTAAAACCTCCTGCATACTTACAGTACCTCGCCCTTTTTTATCATAGTTGTAAACCCTATCCTTACCCACATCTACATAACCTGCATCATAATATGTGGTATCTGCAGTAACAACACCCTTCTCTATTCCAATTGCCATTACCAGAGGCTTAATAACAGAACCAAATTCAAAAACATTTTCAACAAGTGGATTTCTATAAACAGCAGAGTCATCTACTGACGAAAAACTATTTAGATCAAAAGTCGGAGTACTAGCCATAGCTAAAATTTCTCCTGTAGTAGGATTAAGAATAATTCCACCAGAAGCATCACTACCCCACTTATCATCAAGCTTTACTAGTTCTTGCTCTAAAAATGCTTGAACATTTGGTTCTATGGTGGTAATTATGTCACCCTCTCTTTCTTCACCGGAGAATGAAGACGATAGTCCAGAAAAGACTTCAGCAAAAAAATTAATATAAAGCTCATCTTCTTTTCTAGAGAGAGTGCCGTTGTAAGTCCTTTCAACACCATATTGTCCAATCCTATCGTCGCCCTTATAAGCAACAAAACCAAGAGTTTGAGCCGCCATCTGACCACCAGGATAGAATCGCCACTTTTGACGCTCCATTCTTATCCCAGGTAGGTCTAATGCATCAATTTGATCGGCTGTATTTTTCGTTATTTTATCAGCAATTACCTCATGTGGATCATTATCTTTAGAGGCCTTTCGTAAAAAATCTTCTTCATCAATATCTAAAATGTCACTCAAGCTATCCAAGAGCGACTCCGGGCTATCTATTTGGCCAGTATGCATAATCACACGAAACCCAGTAGTAACAGTGGCTGCTGATATTCTGTCTCCGTTTCTTTTGCTAAAGAAGATTGTCCCTCTCTCAAAAGTGTCTACGGCCTGGATATAAGATCTTTCTGCTTTGTTTTTATATGATTCACCATTTACAACTTGAAGCAAAAAAAGCCTAACTATTATAAAAAGGGCAAAAAGGGCAACAAAAAAAGAAACAACATATAGGCGTTTTAGATATTGTTTCTTATTCATACAACTATCGTACTACAAATAGAGATCTTGAGGCAAAGTGTGGATTTGATTCTACAAAACCTAATCTTCCAGCTTCCTCAAGTGACAGGTCGTTGTATAAATCAAAGGCAGACAATTCAAGGGAGCTGATTTCCGCAAGAAGATCTCTTGAGTCTTTCTCAGCAACTTTTCTAGCTACAACATCAAAGATTGTGTTACCTAGTATAAATACATATGCAAAGAAAAGAATCCCCGAAGCAACAAATAATGTTTTTGTAACTTTTTTCAAGTCTATTCTTTTGTTTGTATATGTTTTCATTATAATTTTTCTAATATTCTAAGTTTTGCACTTCTTGCTCTTCTATTTTCTTTTAACTCTTCCTCCCCTGAAATAATTGGTTTTTTTGTGACTCTCTTAGCTAGACCAACATCTTCTTTTTCTCTGAAAAACTTTTTAACAATTCGATCTTCTAATGAGTGAAATGATATTACAGACATCTTTCCTCCTGGTTTTAAAATTTCAAATCCATCTTTTAATACATCCCTCAATACTTCAAGCTCTTCGTTTACAGCAATTCTTATTGCCTGGAATGTCTGAGTTGCTGGATGAATCTTTCCTTTCCTTCTAAAAAAAGGTACAGCCTGATAAACAATTTCCTTTAGCTGAAATGTTGTCTCTATTGGAGCTTCAAGACGAGAATCTACTATTGCTTTTGCTATTTTTCTTGCAGCTCTATCTTCTCCAAAACCATAAATTATGTCAGCTAGAGTCTCCTCTCCCCACTCATTCACGATCTCACGCGCTGTAACGCCGTCACCCTTGTCAGAAAGAGTCATGATTAGTGGTTCATCCTTTTGGAATGAAATACCTCTCCCAGCTGATTCCAGCTGATCTGAAGAGAATCCAAGATCAAGAACTATTCCATCCACTTCTTCTACACCTCTCTCGCTTAACTCTTCTTTGATATTTCTAAAGTTGCTCTGTATATATTCAACATTGCACCCATTTAAAATATCTTTTGATCGAGTTATTGCGTCTCCATCTAAGTCAAAGGCATATACCTTTGCTGTTGGATTTATCTGACAGATAAGCTTAGTGTGTCCACCACCACCTAGTGTGCCGTCCACAATCACTGATCCGTCATGAATATCAAGACCCCCTATTGTTTCTTTTAAAAGTACTGTTTTGTGTATGGTTTGATCTGTCATATTCTGATTTTCTATAATATTCCGGCTCCACCAAGTTTCTCGGCCAAACCATCAGCTCTCTTCTCAACTTCTTTCTTGTAAGAATTCCATGAACTCTCACTCCAAATTTCAAGTCTATTTTGAACACCAATAATTACAGCTTTCTGCTTCAGTGTCCCCCAGTTCTTTAAATGGTCCGGAATCAAGATTCTTCCGATAGAGTCTACTGATGCTTCTACAGCGCCTCCAAACATAAATCGGTTGAAGCTTCGATTGTCAGATTGAAGTAGTGAAAATCCAGAAAGATGATCAGAAATGGTTTTCCATTCCTTTTCAGTAAATACAAACAGACAATGGTCTAAACCATAAGTAACAACAAGCTTCTTTCCCATCTCCTTGCGAAACTTCGCCGGAAGTGAGATTCGGCTTTTGCCATCTATAGTGTGTTTGTATTCTCCGATTAACATGATTATTTTTCTTTTTTACTACTTCCCACTCATTCCCACCTTGATACAATTATACACCACTTCGTCCCACTTTGTGTAATTAGTTTTCCACATTGCTTTAGAGGCGATAGACAAAAAACAGTACATGTTGTACTGTTTTTAAAAACAAACCAAGCGTCATGCCAAAAAATAACTCTGAGCCCGTCAAACTAAAAAATGGTCACATCTCACCTGTCTTCTTCAGCTCTTATGAACCAGGAAGAATTCTTCCGATTAAAAGCATCTTTGGAACATTTAGTGAGTCAAAACAACACCCAGACTACTATGGATTTATTTGCATCAAAGTAAAATAACGACAACAAAAAAGCCCCGCCGATTTGGCGGGGCTTTTAAAATTCCTATTCTTTATCTCTTGGTCTCATTATTGGGAAGAATATTGTATCTCTAAGGTTTTTTTGTTCTGTCAGTATTGCTACTAGCCTATCTATTCCCATTCCAAACCCTGTCATAGGAGGCATTCCATGCTCCATGGCAGTCAAGAAACCTTCATTCACATCCATTGTCTCCTCATCTCCAGCCTCCTTAGCTTTTGCTTGAGATTCTAGAAGTTCACGCTCTCGAATAGGATCAACAAGCTCTGCATACTGATTTGTTATCTCAGAACCCGCGATTATTAGCTGAGCAACATCCGCTGAACCATCTTCATTTTGTTGAGCAAGAGGTTTCAAGTCTCCTGGATAATTTGTGACGAATGTTGGTTGAATGATTTTTAATCTTGATGATTTCTTGAAAATAAAGTCCATCAAGTTTGCGTCACCTGTTTTCTTCATTTCATCCTTACCAATACCAAGCTCCAGGGCCTTTTCCTCTAGATCATCTCGACTAGCCTTCAGGATATCCAATCCTGTATTTTCTTCTACAATCTCAGCAAAAGATCTTCTTGGCCAAGCACCGTCAAAATCTACCTCTAAACCTTCACCTTCTTTGTCGTATACTGTAAATTTCGTTTTACCCACAACTTCTTTCGCAAGACCTTTTAGAAGTTCTTCGGTCCAGTTCATATTTGTCTCAAGTGACTCATAAGCAGCGTACCACTCAATCATAGTGAACTCTTGAATATGAGTTGAGTCTGATCCTTCGTTCCGGAAGTTCTTCCCTATTTCATATACTTTGTCATATCCACCAGCCATCAATATCTTGTGTTCAAGTTCAAGAGAAATCCTAAGAACCATGTCTAGATCATAGTCATTGTGATGAGTGTTAAAAGTCTTAGCCATAGCTCCACCTGCTTGAGTTTGAAGAACTGGAGTTTCTATTTCTAGAAAATCCTTTTTATCAAAATATGCTCGAATATAGGAAATCACTTTACTTCGGGTCACAAATCTATCAAATACTTCTTTGTTTGAGATTAAATCTAAATATCTCTTTCGGTATCGCTCTTCTACATCTTGAAGACCTGCCCACTTTTCTGGTAGTGGAAGTAGAGTTTTTGTAGCCATCTTCCATTCCTTAGCTAACATACTATTCTGACCTCTTTGAGTTATAAAAAATGTTCCGGTAACAGAAATAAAGTCACCCATATCAACCGCATCCTGGAATAGACTGAAAAGCTTTTCTTCCATATCGTCTTTCTTGAAAACCACCTGAAATTCACCTGTCGCATCTCTAAGTACAGCAAACATAATTGCCCCCTGACCTCGAAGTGCCATAATTCTACCTACTATAGTTTTTGACTCTCCGGATTTCTCTAAATCAGCAAAGTTTGCCTCTGCTTCAGACAAAGTCATATCTCTAGTCGCGTCTTTAGCAAAAGGCTCCATTCCTGATTTTTTCAGAAGCTCAAGCTTTTCTAGCTTACCTTTTCGTATTTCTTCAATTGATGCCATATGTAGGAAAGTATACAGGAAACATATAAAATAAAAAACCGCCAATTATATAATTGGCGGTTTGAGCAGCGGGCTAGGCCTCAAGGCTATAAAGATTAATTTTTGATGCTTCAAGAAGTGAATCCAAATGAACCATCCAATACTCAGTAGTTTTATTTGAGAATTGTTCTGGAGTTTTCTCTGATAACTTTGAGTCAACCATAAACCTTAAGCATTCTAAAAAATCACTTTCGTCAAATGAAGAGAGTTTAACTCTCAATGTTTTACAAATGGGTCTTTCAAATAATCTTCTTTTCTCCTTATAACTATAATGTAGATAAAATGAAACATTGATAGTTAATGAGTCTGAATCAATAACATCTCTATTAATCTCTGAAGATTCTTTAAACAATTCGTTGAATGCACTATCAACATAGATATTTACTGAAATACACTCTTCCAAATTCTTATAAATACAGATGCTAGATTTATGAGGGTCATGCTCTGACATTCCAATACATACATAACAATCTGAAAATTTCTCTCTTAGAAACTTTTCAAATCTAAAGATTCCAAAGAAATCAATATTGATCACTTTCTTTTTCATAAAATTAACTTTTGTTTAAGTCTAAATTACTACAAAAATATCTTTTGTCAATCGTGAGCTTTTGGAACAAAAAAAACGCCTCTCGGCGTTTTTTCTATTGAATCTTTACAATCACATACTCTGTCATTCCTCCTGGAGTTTCAAAGTTTGAAGTCTCCCCTTTTTTCTTCCCTAGTAAAGCCTCACCTAGAGGTGATTTGTAAGAGATTTTTCCAGCAGCCATATCTACTTCTTCAGATCCAACTATTTGAAATGTTCTCTCTGCGCTATCTCCTTTTTTCTTTACAACGACTGTTGTACCTACTTCCACAGAACTACTTGTGTGAGGTTTAACGATTACTGCATTCTGAAGGATAGTTTTAATTGTAGATATCCTGTCTGCAAGACGAGCTTGATCATCTCGCGCTTGGTGATATTCAGCATTTTCAGATAGATCACCCAAAGACTTTGCATACTCTAAGGCATCCAATATTTCTTTTCTTTTAACTGTTTCAAGTGTTTTTAGCTCTTGCTCTAGTTCAACTTTTTTCTCTGTTGTTATAAATTCTTTATCTGTCATTGGGGCAATTATACAGACAAGTCCGTAATTTCGCAAGGCACTGGAAATAGCTTATGTGTACTCAAAAAAATTAGTTTTCTAAATACTCTGGTCTATTTATATGCATCCAATTAAATGCATCTCTCATAACAGCATTTGCACTTAACAAAAAACCTCTTGGTGCTCTTTCCATGAATACAACAAATGCATATTTAGGATTATCATATGGGAAAAATCCTGTTGCCCAAGAGTGGTTAAACTTATTCCCAGAACCAACCTGCGCAGTACCTGTTTTTGCCGCAACCTTCACATAAGGAAGATTGAAAAAACTAGATGTACCGTCTGTAACAGTTTGTCTCATACCTTCATGAACTACTTTCCATTGATCATCTGTAAAGGGTGTCTCTATTCTATCAGCATGATTCTGAGCTTCATCTTTTATAATATGAGGAGTTACAACCAAACCTTTGCTTGCAATAGTTGCAACACCTTTTAAGGCCTGTATTGGTGTAAATTGGAATCCATACTGACCAATGGATGAGTTATAAGTATCTCCAAGACGCCACGCCCCTTCGGCAAAGTTCTTCTTCTTCCATTCTGGACTTGGTATTACTCCAACCGCCTCTGCGCCAAGAGTGTCGAAGCCTGTCTCTGCACCGAATCCAAATTCTCTCATGTATTTTTCTATCCTTGAAATACCCAGACCTGTTCTACCATTAAAACCACCTCCTATTTCATAAAAATATGTGTTAGCTGATACAGCGATAGCTTTTCTCATATCAACCATCCCATGAACATGGTTATCTTTGAATATAGTTGGATTACTTGGGTCATATGGATTAGGAATGACAATCTGACCGTTTGAAACAAGCCATTCATCTGGATCTATAATATCTTCATACAAAGCTGCAACGGCAAGATATGGCTTCACAATAGAACCAGGGGCATATGAAGCCAGCGCTCTGTTTAAAAATGACTTGTTTGAGTTTTGGAGATAGCCATTTATAGCAGCAGTGTCTTCTCCAAGAGAAAGAATTTCTGGGTCATACTCTGGGTAGCTTGTCAGAGCCATGAGCTCTCCTGTCTCTATATCCATAACAGCAGCAGCTCCAGCTACGAATTTATTTGATTCTGTTAAGCTTACGATGGCGTTATATAAAACCTCTTGTAGGTCAGAATCAATTGTTAAAACTATATTTTCCCCATCTATAGGAGCTTCCACTTTATTTTCTGAAGTTATTTCACCTCTTACGGTATGCTCAATAAGTTTAAGCCCATTTCTACCGTTAAGCTTTTCGTCATAAGCAGACTCAATCCCCGCTTTTCCAATAAACTCTTTTTGCCAGTAGTAACCCTTTGAGTCTTTTTCTGGATAACCAACATAACCCAAAACATGACCAAAACCAGGCTTGTCTATATAAGCCCTAAGCGGAAATGTCTCTTCATCACCAAGAGACTCGTTCCAGGCAAGCTCCACTAAATTCCTATCATAGATAACACCGCGATCAGCAAATAGAATAGTTTGTGACAAACTATTATTCCGACTCTTTTCCAAATATGAATCACCCTCTTGTATTTGAAGAGCTTGAAGTTTAACAGCAAATATTAAGCTGACAAAAACAAAGGATACGAACAGAAAATAGATAGATTTTTTTGGTATTGGTTTTTCTATTTTTCCTTCAAATTGTTGCTTGTCTAATGACGATATATTCTGAGAATCTAAAAATATATCATCTGGATCTATCTCTCGATAAAATCTTTTTTGTCTTTTGAGAAAATTAAACATGGGTTCTAAGTGATGGACTTATAAAATATATAATTAGGAATATTCCAACAGATGAAAGAAGCCATATTGGCAAATCTGATCCAGATGAAGAAATAAAATACAAACCATCATAAATCAAACCAAGACCTATACCTTCATAGTATTTTGGAAACAAAAGAAACCCAGCTAAAATAATTATAGCTGTGACATACCAAGGTAGGAAAAATATAGAAAATACTCCAAGAATAAACCAAAATATACGCTTCATGAGCCCATTATACGCAAAATTGTAATATTACGAAATTAGTCGTAGGCCTCCCTCCTTCTTCTAAAAATTCTAAACCCTAGATATAGAATTAGTAGAATTGCTGCGTAGAAAACAATCTTATATGCGGTTATGAATACTAAAGCAGATAATAACCAAATCAATAGGCTTAAGCCTACCTTCTTTGCAGTATATTCAAACTCTGAATCAACTTTTTCACTCTCTCCAGACATAAGTAAATCTTTCTTATCTGAAATTTGGTCTTTTTTATCTTGTAGAAAGTTTTTTGATATATCTCTACCCTCTTCTGATTTATCAAAACCATCAACAGCTAAAGTTACCACGGTATCTCCAGCTTGCTTTGCGAAATCTTTTACACCCTCCGAACTAACACCTTCGCCGGCAGATTCATCTGCATTATCTATTTCTGAAGAAGCAGCTTCTGGAATTATTGGTTTCTTGATTCTCAGTCTAATCTTCTTTGTCTCCTCTGGTACTCCGGAATCTGATATAAACTGCGCAAAGATAACTCGATCTCCTTGCTCAGCCTTCCAAGACAGAGAAACTAGTTTTGCCGAATTAGGGCTAACAGCAACAGGCACCTCACCTAATAAAACATCATCATCATAGTAACGAACATCACCCTCTGATGATGAATCTAAAGGGTTAAACACAGTTACAAAAATTTCAACAATATCACCATGCTTTGGATCCTCAGTAGATATCCATATTGTATCTGGAACAAAACCTGCACCAAAAACAATACTAGGTGCAAAAAATAAAATTAAAGCAATATACTTTTTCATATCAATATATATTGTACTTAAAAAACAAAGATTAGAAACAGAACAGCTGTGGTAAAAGCGAGGAATCCATTCAACATAACCCCAGCCACAGCCCCTAAAAATGAAAAGCTTGCAGTATGCATGAGCTTCTTTGGCGACCTCTTAATCATTAATTCTGAAATTGAAACAAAAAGAGGTATTCCTATAAATCCCCCAAAAGGAGGCAGTAATATTGATCCAAATATTCCACCTATCACCCCTGATAATATAGACCACCTATGTGCACCACCAAGACGAGCACCAACTGCACCAGCACTATAGTCAACAATCAGAGAAAGAGCTGCTAGAAAACCAAAGATAACAACTTCCCAGCCCGATATGACCGAAAATGAAGTTAGGCTACCGAAGATTAGTATTATTAGAAACTGCGCTGGGACAATAGGAAGTGCAGGTATAAGAGTTAGGCAGGCTAAACCAAAAACCAGTATAACTAGTATTATAATCAAAATTGTCATAGAGAAATAAATTTATTTATATATTCTTCTTTGGGCCAAGTGTTTGGATAAATCTCAATATTTTCACCTTGAATAACTACTTTTGTGTGCTGATACAAGACTCCAAAATTTTCAGCAAGAGACTCTTCAAAGTCATCTGTATCTCTATCGTTGTAATTAACTCGGAAACCTATTATATTTTCACCTGAGTATTCATCGAAGGCTGGAATGGTTGCATCTCGATTTTCAGCTTTACAGCTTGGACACCACTTAGCATAGAAATATAGGAATATAATCTTATCTGATGCTAAGGCATGATCATAATCCTCTTTATTAAATTCAATAAATGGTGAGTCTCCGCCAGCCAAAACTCTACCTTGATATTCATTTTCTGAATCAACTTCATCAATTACTGGATCATATACAGAGCCTAATTCTGACATAGGTATCTCCTGTGACATGTCTACTGTTTCTGATTCAGATGATTCCTTGTTACTTAAAAAAAGATAAGCACCCAGAGTCAAAACTAAGACAAACATTAAAAGGAGCGCTAAATTAAATTTTTTATTCTCATTCATATACACTTATTGTACTACATGAGTTATAATAATTACACATGGAAGTAAACGAAGTTATCCAATCTATTGGAGGTTTATCATATTGGGGAGTTGCCTTTATTGGTCTTATTGCAAACGCATTCCCTCTTGCTCCAGAAGAAATCATTCTTCTGGCTGTTGGGTACCTAACAGGAACAGGCGCTTTTAATATTTGGATAGTAATCCCAATTATGATTGCGGGAATGTTTACTTCAGATATTATTCTATTCTATTTATCCAGGAGAGGTGGGAAATTAATAACTAGACTAAAAAGTAAAATTAAAGGAAACAAGAGACTCCAGGATGATAACTGGGTTAAAAATCATGTAAAAAAGATTATTTTTATATCTAGATTCATTGTGTATTTTAGATGGATTGGACCAGTTCTATCTGGCGGTGTAAAAACAAAATGGGAGACTTTTCTGTTCTATGACTTCATAGCTCTATGTGTTTATGTACCAACAGTATTGTTTACAGGAAACTATTTCCATAACTATTTATCTGCAATTGTTAAAGGGGTTGGAGTCTTTAAAGACTACTTTCTTTTAGCTGTAGGTTTAATCGTGTTGATTATATTCATCAGGTTCTTGAGTAAAAGATTCCTAAAAGATATTACAAAAACTGTTACAGATTATGTCCCAACTATCATTCCCGGGCTTTCTAAAAAGAATAACGGTGAAGAAAACGATTAAACAATCAAAACTTCAATAGAATAAATTATTTGACTTTCTGCCGTTAAATGTTATTATTTTAAAAAATAACAGAACATGGGAATTCCAGAAAAAAATGGAGATAGCATTTCCGAAGACCTAAAACAAGTATCAGTTATTGAGGACTCTCAAATTGCTGAATGGATGAGCATGGATATTGGAGAAATCCAGGACTTATATTCAGATATTACAAAGATTGAGGAGGGAAAAAAGGAGCATTTATTACTCCTGTTAAATTTCTTAAAGAATGGCAATCGTGTATTTGGCTCTTACGAAGTATTGAATGATTGGCTGTCAAAAGAAAATTTCTTTTTTGATAACAAAGCACCTGGCTCATTCCTTAATAAGATTTCGGGAATTAAGTTCACAAATGACCGACTCTGTGCAATAGAGCACGGGGATAATGTCTAAAAATCTAGAACAAAAGACCGACATGATCGGTTTTTTTAATTATTTTATGTAAATCTATAAAGAATAATGAATAAAAAAAGGCGCTCTATAGAACGCCTTTTTTGATTTGCCTAAGGGCTAATCATTAAGGGTAAGTCTGATATATCAGAAAATGTAACCCTGTTAAACAATGAGACATAAGCTGTCTCTATAAAACGCACAGGTATAATGGCAACAGTTCTTCCGTCAGGTGAATTTGCAGAAACAAGCCCGATTAACTTTTTATGCTCATCGACTACAGGGGACCCTGAGTCACCAGGCTCTATCTTGTACTTACCTGGATGCATCACCTCCCCCATATAAACCATCCCTGTTTTTCTTTTTACCCCCCTTACATTAAAAGGTGAAATTACAGCGGCTTTGGACCATTCCTTAAAATCAAAGACTAGATCCATAGATGATATATCAGCGCAGTCTATTCTTTCAACCACAAGAACAAGTAAGTCCCAGTCTTCGGATCCTACATAACCCACGACTTTTCTGTAGACAGATTTCATAGATTTATCGCCAAAGGATATTTTAATCTTGTCTACGACATCATCAACCTTTAAAAGATGCATGGGCACGGCAATAAAACTTACAGTGTCTTGATGAGCATAAACAATTCCGTGACCAGTTGCCATGGCGTTAGAATTCAACCCAATGGAGGTTATTTTCACCGTACTATGATCTACGTCTATCAGATTTAAGTCTTGAGCAGATAGCTTTAAAAAGGATAAGGAAAAGAATAAAATTGTGATTTTTTTCATTTTGTACAAATTAGTTCTATGAAAAAATACCACAAACTCAAATAAACACAACTATTTAATATAATATATAAACTTCCCTGGGTTGCATTTTTTATATACCTAAAGACTTCTTTATTAAAACTTCACTTTGAGGATTTTTATTTTTTATCTTTTCGATTTCTTCTATTGTTTTAAACTCAAACTTCTGACCCTCTAAAACCTTCAAAGGACAACTATCGTAGCTATTGTTTGTACATATACTTATCAATAACCCTACCATCTTCTGTTGTATATTTCTCAACAGATACTAACTCTGGATTACATTCACAACCAGTCTCTTCTTCAAATTGTCTCTTTATGGCTTCTTCTGGGGTCTCCCCATTCTCAACTGAGCCCCCAGGAAGCGCCCAGCAGTCACGAAAACTGTGCTCACCCTCCTTGTCACGAAGCTGCATCAAAATTCTATTCTGATCATCTAAAACAATTATATCTGCTGACTTTCCAGTTGTGTCACTTTTACCCATAATGATTTAACAAACAGCCTCTCTAACAACTTGAGCTACAACCTCCACTATTTCTTTATCAAAAACATCTGGCAGAATAGCCTCCTTTGTGGGCTCTACATGAGCAGCTAGTGCTCTAGATACACTTATAAAAGTATTCATTGTGAATTGGCATTTTGAGCCTCCCAGGGCACCTTTCATAAGCCCAGGATATACCACGGCATTGTTTAACTGGTTCGCATAATCACTTCGTCCGGTCGCTACGATAAATGCCCCAGATTCATAAGCCGTGTCTGGATCTATCTCAGGTGTTGGATTAGCTAGTGCAAAGATGATTGGGTCTTTAGCCATAGAAGCAACCATATCTCCTGTAACAGTTCCCCCAACTGACACACCCACAAATACATCTGCATCTTTAAGAGCATCTTTCAAATCACCTTCTATGTTTTCATTATTTATATATTCAAGCAGATCTTTTTTTGTACTGTTTAGATCCTCTCTATTCTTAGAGATGATTCCCTTGCTGTCGGTTACTAATATACTCTTAAAGCCATCTGCGTGAAGAATCTTTGCGATAGCTACTCCTGCAGCTCCTGCGCCAGCGACAACAATTCTCACATCTCTATCCCCGTCTCTATTTTCATTTCGAAGTTTCAATGAGTTCAGTAACCCAGCTAACGCCACCATGGCGATACCGTGCTGATCATCATGAATTACTGGAATGTTCAATTCCTTCTTCAACCTATTCTCTATTTCAAAACATCTAGGAGCTGAAAAGTCTTCAAGTATTATTCCTCCAAATCCTGGTGCAATATGTTTAATGGTTTTAATTATTTCTTCTGTGTCCTGAGTATCAAGTACAATAGGTACACCATTTACTCCAGCGAACTCTTTCAGTATTAAAGCCTTTCCCTCCATAACAGGAAGTGCTGCTTCAGGACCAATATTCCCAAGTCCAAGCACAGCAGAGCCGTCGCTTATAATAGCGATAGTATTTGCTTTACCTGTAAATTCATAAGCGAGATTTTTGTCTCCTGCTATGAGCGAACTCACATGAGCTACTCCTGGAGTATATACAATAGACAAATCATCTTTGTTTCTAACTTCTGTTTTTATTTGTGTTCCGATCTTCCCTTTTAGCTCTCTATGTATTTTTTCTGATCTTTCATTTATGTTCATAAAGGGTATTGTACACCCTCAAAACAAAACCCCCAAGATGGGGGTTAAATTTTATCTATATACTCTTGAACTAGTTTTTCTGTTTCCTCAATACTATTTTCTCCAACATCTATCACCAAGTCAGCATATTGTTTTGTTGGCTCAATATGAGCTAAATGCATTGGGATCACCACCGTTTCCACGTAATCATTTTCTGGAATAAATTTACCAAGAGAGCGTCTCTTAATCGATTCTTCAATCGGAACTGATAGAAAGATCTTGTGGTCAAGAAGAATTCGAACTCTGTCATTTGCAAACAGTAGATACCCTTCCACGATAATAATTCCTCTTGGCTCTATTGTGTGATCAATATAGTTTCTCAGTTCGTGGCGATAGTCTGGATTGTACAGTTCACTCTTTGTTTTTACCGTTACAGATCTGCCCTCTTTTAGCTCAGAGAGGTCTCTATACAAATCTTCAAATCGAATCGCTTCCGGACAGTCCCAATTATTATAACCTGCCAGCTTTGGGACATTTTCTTTTGAAACAAAGTAATCATCCAAATGAATCAAAGAAAATTTATCTGGATACTTTTTACATAAAGATACGGCCAGCGTTGATTTACCGCTTCCGCTCCCTCCTGCAATTCCAATTATTTTTGTCATTTATTTATTTTACCTTATTTAGTAAAATTCAAACGGCTGATTGGGATTAAATAGTAATAAACATTGACAAAAATATTCTTTTATTCTAGAGTAATTAAAAACAATTTTTCATGGAAGCAAAAAATGTTGAAGAACTTATTGAATTTGCTGTTAACTGGTGGGCTAACCATATATCAAACACCAAGTACGGAGATGACCAGAATGGCCAACTTGAAGGAAGAGAATCCTTACTAGCAACATTTGCAAAACTTACGGTAACCAAAAATAAGACCGTTACAGTAGAACAGATTGAAGCGTTCAAAGAATCTCTGAAAAAAATTATTGAGGATGAGTTGTCTTCCCCAAGAGGTATGTCTTATATATCTACAGATTGGGGTGTTGAGTGGCCATTATCAGACGCATGTATAGTTGGCCAAATAGAACCTTTTTATTTCCCAATGAAGACTGGTATGAGCATAGACAAAAATAATGGAGTCATAACCGTCAACCAAAAAGAAATCTACCCAGAGTAGAAAAACACCCAAGCCCCACCCAACTGGTGGGACTTTTTATTTACCTCAAACTCTAAACGCAAATCTCATTCCATTGATCCCGATTCGACCAGGCCGCTACGCTGACTTCGTCTGTCCTTACTTCTCACCCTATTCGTATCAGTAAGACAAAAGACACAAATACATTGTATCTGTGCCTTTTGTTTTATGTTGCCAGACTAGGGCTCGAACCTAGATTGCCGGTACCAAAAACCGGAGTCCTACCATTAGACGATCTGGCAATAGATCGTATCTTTATACCTCGCTATTATTACCGAGAATCTCTATGATTGCAAGCTCTAAAGGAAGAGTTTTTACAAAAGATGAATCTATACGCAGGTATGCATCCAAGAATACCAATAAAGTCTTTGATGTAAATACCCCTTTTGTTTCCTGAAGAACCTCCTTGAAGAACTCTTTGTCTGATTCAGAAATCTTCTCAAAAACTTTTTCTCGTGAATCAGGAGCATATCTTAGCAGTAGTCCTGTTCGAAGATTTGATATTAATATCTTGCCAAAAACTTTTATATCTACCCCAGCTTCTTGTGCTAGGCCCAAGGCCTCTATTGCCTTATCAATAGATCCTTCTGTTAGAGACCTTAAGACTCCTTGAACTGATTTTATGGATGGGGCTCCTGTTACTTTTTCAATCTCTTCTCTTTCTATCTTTTTGTCTGTTGAATATGAAAGAACCTTCTGAAGTATTCCGAGAGTATCTCTAAACGATCCATCACCGAGAAGTGCCACAAGCTCTGCCCCACCTTTATCGATAGTCACACCTTCTTTCTTCGCAACGCTTTGGGCAAGCTCTGTTAAAACAAGCTCTGTTGGTTTTTTGAAAGTAAACAGCTGACATCTCGAAATAACAGTATCAGGAACCTTGTGCAGTTCTGTTGTAGCCAATATGAAGATTACATGCTTTGGAGGCTCTTCTAGAGTCTTTAGGAGCGCGTTAAAGGCGCTCTTTGAGAGCATGTGAACCTCATCTAGTATGTATATCTTGTACGGAGAGTCAAAAGGAAGAGTATGAACAGACTCTCTAAGCTCTCGGATATTATCTACCCCGGTGTTTGAAGCAGCATCAATCTCATAAAGATCATTACCTGATACCCCTATTTTCTCTGCGAAGATTCTAGCTGTTGAAGTTTTACCAGTACCACGAGTACCAAAGAAAAGGTATGCATGAGAAATTTTGTTGTTTGCGATAGATTTCTCTAGAACATCAATAACGTGATTTTGCCCTAGAACTTCACCCCAGTCATTTGGTCGATACTTCTGATATAAGGAATTGTTTTTTTCTGTCATGGCGATATTGTATCATAAAAAATTGACCCACTTTTGTGTACAAAAGTGGGTCAATTTTGAGTATTATAAATCTCTATTTCTAGACTTCTTTCTTTTCTTTTTTGGCTCTCCCCCAACCTTAACGGCAAAATCAATTATCTTACCGGCAATATCTACACCAGTCGCATCTTCAATACCTTCTAAGCCAGGAGATGAATTAACCTCCATAATTAATGGGCCACGTTTAGCTCGAATTAGATCTACACCGGCCACAGATAGTGAGAGTGACCTAGCAGCCTCAATTGCCAAAGCTTTTTCTTTCTTCGTAATCTCAATTGCCTCAGAAGATCCTCCTCGATGAAGATTTGAACGAAATTCTCCGGGTTTACCAGATCTCTTCATTGTTCCGACGATCTCTCCATCAACAACAAAAACTCTAATATCAGCACCTCCCGCTTCCTCAATATATTCTTGAATAATTATATTTTCTTCCATTCCAGAAAAAGCTTCAATCATAGATCGCGCAGCAGACACGGTGTCAGCTAAAACAACCCCAACACCCTGAGTTCCTTCAAGTCTCTTTAGAACAACAGGTGCTCCACCAACAAGCTCTATAAGCTGATCAATTTCTTGATTCTTTGGATGTTTCGCAAAAACAGATTTTGGTATACCTAAACCAACCTTAGAAAGAAGTTGGAAGCTTCTTAATTTATCCCTTGATCTTACAAGTGATACAGATGAAAGGGTTGAGATAACTTTCATTGCTTGGAAGTGTCTAATAACAGACGCACCGAAAAATGTAACAGACGCACCTATTCTTGGAATAATAATATCTATATCTTTGATCTCTTCTCCATTGTAAAGAATTGCTGGCTTACCCTTTTCCATAATAAGAGAACACTTTGTGTGATCAATAACAACAACATCAAGCCCTCGAGCTTCAGCTGCCTCCACAAGTCTTTTTGTTGAATAGATATTTTTACTTCTAGATAATATTGCTATTTTCATAGGGGTTAGATTATATGTTTTTAAGCGATGGGTCAATAAGGAATCTCTTAATTGATTTTCTTCCAATCAATAACGGGAATGTCATGGCTTCTCTGTCAGCCAAGGTTAGTTCTGCCTGAATAGAGTGACCAGCTATAATTATCTCAGTTTTTATAACTACACGATCCTCGGTCGAGCCATTTGAGCTTGTAACCTGAACTATTTTATAATCATGAGCCACTATATCTTTTTCTTGATACTCAGGGTGAGAATCATCTAAAAGACGAAACGATACATACTTCTTCCCATTTCTCTCTAAGAAAACAATCTTCTTACAATGAATTGCTCCACGATATGCTCCTGTGTCTATCTTTGCATCAATAGTCGATATGCCAAACTCAGGCAAGCTAACCTTCTCTGAGCGACCGATTCTTGGTTTTCTTTTAAATAATTTTAGTATTCTTTTAAACATTTACAAAAGTAATTGTATCACAGAGACCCAAAACAAAAACACTCATTTTTGAGTGCTTTTTAAAGGAGTCTGAGATTACGCTTGTGGCTCAGCTGCTGGTGCAGCTTCTTCTGAGCTAGTAGCTTCTTCTGCTGGAGCTTCTACTGGAGTAGCCTCGGCTGAATTCTCTTCTGCAACTGGTGTTGCTATAGCTTCTACTACTGGTGTATCTGTAGCAGCTGCGTTTGTATTTGTGTCGTTTGTATCCATATTTTTATATCGATTAGACTTATAATAGTAGCTTAATTAAAAGCTTGATCAACTAGGACCATGCCGAATATACTATCATGTTTATTTTAAAATGTCAATAGTTTCTTTAGTTACCAAGAAATACTCTCACATGCCTTTCTATCTCATCATATGAATGTGATTCCATTAATTTTACACGAAGATCTTTTGCCCCATCAAAACCATTAACGTAAGCCTTATAGTGTTTTTTCATTATGGCAAAGTTTTTTATGTCCCCTAGCCTCTCCAAGAAAAGCTTTGTATGCTCAAGCATAACCTCAAGTTTTTCTTTAATTGAGATACTTTCAGGGTCACGATTAGAATCAAAAAACCAAGGGTTACCAAATATTCCTCTGCCAACCATAACACCATCTATATCATAATTTGAATTCTTATCTTTAGCATCCTTAAGGGTCTGAATGTCTCCATTTGCAATATACATTGTCTCTAGTTTTTTATTCCTAATTTCTTCTCTTATTAGATTAGCCATTTCCCAATGAGCAGGAACCTTTGATAATTCCTTTCTTGTGCGCAAATGCATAGTTAGAACTGGAATGTCGCAAGAAAGAAGATTAGGAACCCAATTGTCAATCTCAACCTTGTTGTATCCAATTCTAGTTTTTACAGAAACTGGCAGAGGCCAGGCTCCTTTTTGAGCGGCCCTTATTATCTGACGAGCTAATTTAGGCTGAGTGATCATGGCAGATCCAGCAACTTGCTTGATTATAGATCTATCAGGGCAACCCATATTTATATCTATTCCATCAAAACCAAGCTCTTTACACATTCTTGCCGTCTTCTCCATATTTTTTGGATTAGAGGAAAATAGCTGAGCCACAATAGGTCTCTCTCCTTCTCCATATTCTAAATCACGAAGAAGTACTTCTCTCCCAACCGAACACAAGCCATCACTTGAAACAAACTCTGTCCAAAATACATCTGGACCACCACCCAACTCTCCTGCTCGGCTATACTTTCTTATTATCTCTCGGAAAGCCTCATCTGTGACATCTGCCATTGGAGCTAGAACAACCATCTTCTCACCTCCATTTTCGATTCTAGTTTTAAGTTTTTGCCAGAAACCAAAATTAAGCCTAGGGGGTAGACCCAAGAGTTTTCTGAATGTATTTAATGTTCTCCACTGGAAATATGTCATTACTTAAATTTATAGTAGACTCGATTATCAAACCTAACATCGATATACTGCAATAATCCCTCCTTTTCTGCAAACTCACTTTTTAAAGGCTCCGAATTTAAAGCAGAAAGTAGATTGTCTATAGCCTCTTTGTAATCCACAAGAAGTGTAAACTTTATTCTAGCTCCCTCATAAAGATTCTTATCCTCAGTTTTTTTAATAAACTCAATAAGACCATCATCATACAGAAGCAGAGCTATAGGTGACAATTTATGAAGATCTAGCTCGTCTTTTATTTCAATAATTTTATTAAAATCCTCAAGAGAGAAAACCTCACTTCCTATCGGACTTTCTCCATCTACTTGCCCTCCAAAAATTTTAAAATAAGCATCCCCAGAGACCTGCGGCGCAACATCAAAAAGTGATCCATTTGCATCGATTATGTAGCAAGTATCTTCACTGCCAAGTGAGTTGATCTCTCCGCACCATAGGTACTGCCCCTCTTTTTCTTCAACCACAACCTCAACTTCTTTTAAACCAACTTTCTTAATTGAAATTCCTTCTATTCTTTTAAACTTAAGAAACAGGGCTTCTTTTATGTCCTTTTTTTGTAAAACAAATATTGAGTCATTTCTATACGGCCAGAATCTATAACCTTTTAAATAGCCCTTTACTACAGGAGTAATATCAGCAGCAACAATGACATTGTTTCCAGAAAGAGAAATTGTTTCCACTCGAAGAGGCTCAATCGAAACTAAGTACCCAAAGCCTACATACAGTCCAAATATAAATAATACTATCAAAAACAAACGCCCTGGAATATTTCTTCTGGGCGCCCGCTTCCCGCTTTTTTTTGAAGTGGGCTCTGGAGATACATTAGTAGATCCATTTTTCTTGTATGTACTCTTTATATCCTTCATAAGGTTAAACTAAGAAATGAATTCTTTTCCTCCCATGTATTTTTGCAGTGGCTCAGGTATTTTTATTGTTCCATCTGCTTGTTGGAAATTCTCAACAAGTGATACGAGAATTCGTGGAGTAGGAATAGCTGTACAGTTTAGAGAGTGAGCAAATCTTTGTTTTCCATCTTCCCCCTTATACTTAATATTGAATCTTCTTGTCTGAAAATCATGGAAGTAGCTAGCACTAGAGATCTCTCTGTATTTCTTTTCTCCTGGAACCCAAAGCTCAACGTCATATTTCTTAACTTGCCCCTGACCAAGATCTCCTCCACAGTTAACTACAGTTCTATACGGAATACCAAGTGACTCTATAAACTCTTCTGTGTTTCTGTTTATCCATTCATGTAATTTCACAGACTCTTCATGACTAGCCTCTGAAAGAATAACTTGCTCTAGTTTATAGAACTCATGCACTCGTATAAGTCCTCGAGTGTCTTTACCATGACTACCAGCCTCTCTTCGATAACACGGAGAAAATCCAAGATACTTTATCGGGAACTCCTTGCTATCCAATACTTCATTTGAGTGATAACCCATAACTGGAACCTCTGCTGTACCTGCTAAGTAGTCGTCATCTTGAGTTCTATAGATATCATCTGCGTCATTTGGTAAATGCCCAGTTCCATAAAAATGCTCTTTTCGAACAATAGCCGGAGCAATAACAGGAATAAATCCTTTTGCCCCGAAAAATTCTCTTGCATAGTTCCAAACAGCCCAAGACAAATCAGATCCTGCATTCTTTAAAAAGTATCCACGAAACCCATGAACTTTCACGCCTCTTTCAAAATCCACCATTTCTAGTGCTTGCATCAACTCCACATGATCCTTTGATTCGAAATCAAAATCCACTTTCTCTCCCCATTCTTTTATTGGTTGATTGTCTTCATCACTAAGACCATCTGGAACAGATACATCTGGGATATTTGGGACTCGGAGCATCAAGTCTTGCCACTCTTTCATTATCTCTTTCATTTCTGATTCTTTTCCTTGAAGACGCTCTTTATGCTCTCGCATATGACGAATAAGCTCAGCTCGCTTGTCTTGGTCTTGAGTTTCAGCGACGGTCTTTGTCACTCTGTTCTGCTCTTCTCGCAGGTGATCTATTTCGTTTGTAAGAGCGACTCGCTTCTCATCTATAGCTAGGAGCTCTTTTACATCAAATTTGATACGTTTTTTTGTCGCAGCAAATGTCACTAGATCAGGGTTTTCCCGAATAAATTTAATATCTAACATGTGATTCATTATATAGAAGAAGGGCAAATAAAAAAAGCCCCATCCGAATTCGGACAGGGCTTTCACTTAGGATTTCAAATCACAATCTTTCTGAGAGTGGATACAGATCATTTTTTACAAACTCTTTTGTGACTTCTAAATCTTCTTTGTATTTTAGAGCTTTTACTTCAAGAACAGCAGAAAGTATGTGATAGAGATCTAAGTCATTTTTTAATATTTCAAATTTATTGAAATACCACGGCTCAAGAGATTCCATACATACTGTGATCTCATCTCTATCTCTTTCTAGTCTTATAGATAAAGTATCTAAAGAATCGAAAGCAGCTGTAAACTCTCTAACAAGCGAGTCTTTCTCTTCTGAAGGACTCTCCAGAGAAGCGTAATAATGAAATGCCAATCTGGTAGATGTTACGTCCATCATCAAAAGTAGATTGCTCTTGGTTATTTCTATAATTAGCTCGTTAGACGATTCCAAGCGATCATCTATCATTCTAGATACAATAAAATCAGGAGTCTTAATGAATACGATTATAATTACACTAATTCCTAAAATTAAACTTGCAAGTAATATCAGTATTTTTTTCATTTCAATCTGTTTTTTTGTTTTATATATTATAGCACGTTGATTATAGAAAGTCAATAGATCCCCCATTCCCCAGTAAGGCTATAAATTTATTTTGATATAATTTATTCATGGAAATACTAAATCCTGAAAACTTTCCTCTTCGTCTTTCTGAAATACCTAAACCACCCGGAAATCTCTACTATAGAGGTGAGCTTCCCTCTTGGGATGACTACATATTCTTAGCCGTTGTGGGTTCTAGAAACTACACCAACTACGGGAAAAATGTAACAGAAAAACTTATTGGAAGTTTAGCTGGTAAGTCAGTGGTAATTGTTTCAGGTCTTGCGCTCGGCACAGATGCTCTCGCTCATAAAGCAGCTCTTCAAAATAATCTAAAGACAATTGCTGTACCAGGTTCAGGACTAGATAATTCAGTGATAGCCCCTCGTACGAACTACGCACTAGCTCAAGACATTCTCAAAGCTGGCGGTGCACTTATATCTGAATTTGACCCCAAGTTCAAAGCCGCCCCATGGGCGTTCCCACAGAGAAACAGAATTATGGCTGGACTCGCACACGCTGTACTTGTGATTGAAGCTGGAGAGAAGTCCGGGACACTCATCACAGCCAAAATCGCAAACGACTACGGACGAGATGTTTTAGCGGTACCAGGTTCAATTTTCTCTGAAAGCTCAAAAGGTGCGAACAAACTTCTACACCAGGGAGCTACTCCTATAACATGCGTTGAAGATCTTCATGAGGCTTTAGGATTAAATGTTGATTCTACTCAGCAAGAATTGCCGCTAGAAAATTTCACAGAGAAGGAAATTTTTGTTCTACGCGCACTACGAGAACCAAAATCCAGAGATGATTTAATCTCAGAGTTGTCGCTACCTATATATGAATTAAATATTACACTTTCAATGCTAGAGATAAAGGGGGTTATAAAGGAAGACACTGGTTTGATTAGAAGAATTTCATAGGCTTTATTGCCGTATTTTTATAATTAAGTTTAATTTACTATTTGCAAAAATGAACTTTCAATGATACTAATGTATTGCAATGAGTAAACTAGTAATCGTAGAGTCCCCTGCAAAGGCAAAAACAATTGAAAAATATCTTGGAAAGGATTTTGTTGTTCGCGCATCAGTTGGACACATACGAGATATTCCAAAGTCAGAAAAAACCGCTATCGATATTGAGGCGGGTTTTGTTCCTAATTACGAAATATCTCCATCAAAGAAAAAAGTTGTTTCAGAGCTAAAGGCGCTAGCTAAAAAGTCTGACGAAGTTATTCTGGCAACTGATCTCGACCGTGAAGGAGAAGCTATCGCTTGGCATCTACAAGAAGCTCTTGGTCTTAAGAATCCAAAGAGGATTGTATTCAATGAGATCACAAAGGAGGCAATCCAAGAGGCTATAACTCACCCAAGAATGATAGATATGCCTTTAAAAGAAGCACAGGAGGCCCGCCGTGTTTTAGACCGACTATTTGGTTATGGGCTATCTGGACTAATTTGGAAGAAGGTTCGATATGGACTTTCTGCTGGACGAGTACAATCCCCCGCCCTTAGAATTATCATGGAGAAGGAAAGAGAGATCAGAGCTTTCATACCAGAGGACTATTTTGTATTGTCTGGAAACTTCTCAAAAGACAAGAATCAGTTTCTATTAAAGTGTGACGAAGAACCAAGAGACAAGAAAGAGGCTGAACGAATTGAGAAAGAGGCCAAATCTGGATCATGGTCAATTATCTCTGTAAAGGAAACCAAAGGTTCAAGAAACCCAAATGCACCATTCACAACAAGTACTATGCAACAGTCAGCATCAACCAGGCTTGGCTTTGCGCCATCTCGAACTATGCGTGCTGCTCAGAAATTATACGAACAAGGATTCATTACATATATGAGGACAGACAGCCGAAACTTATCGAAGCAAGCAGTAGGGCAAATCCTTTCATACATAGAAAAAAATTACGGTAAAGATCATGTTGAAGCTAGGGTTTATGGAAAGCAGAGTAAAAATGCCCAAGAAGCTCATGAGGCTATCCGACCTACTGACTTTTCAAAGAAAGCTCTTGGAAACACGGGTGAAGAGCAGGAGCTATACAGACTTATATGGGAGAGAACAGTGGCAAGCCAGATGGCAGCTGCTGGAGTTTTGAAAACAAAAATTTCTGCAAATGTTGCAGGTGACCCAATTCCAAACTTCTCAATCAATGGACAACAGATACTTTTCCCTGGATGGCTAGCAGTGGATACTCGATCTCGATCAGAAGATGTGGAACTTCCAAAACTTTCTGAAGGAGATAGCATAAATCTTGAAGAGCTCTTTGTTGAGGCTAAACAAACAACTCCACCAAACAGATATTCTGAAGCTGGACTTATCAAGGAATTAGAAAAAAGAGGTATCGGAAGACCCTCTACTTTTGCCAGCACTATTAAGACACTTATAGACAGAGAGTACGTAAACAAGGAAGGAAGATCTCTCTTCCCTACAGACACCGGAGACGTGGTGAGCTCTTTTGTTGAAGAGAACTTTGGTACATACATTAGTGATGACTTCACCGCTGAGATGGAGCTTGAACTTGATCAGATCGCTGACGGGTCTCGAGCGTACATCCCAACTCTAAAAGACTTCTGGGGCCCATTTTCAAAAGAAGTTCAATCAAAGGAAAATATACCAAAACTCACAAACCTAGGCGTGGCTGAGGCTAAACACAAATGTCCAATCTGTAAAAAAGGTATGGTTATTAAACTTGGTCGTGGAGGAAAATTTCTTTCTTGCGAAACTTACCCAGACTGTGATGGAGCCCTGACTATTGATGGTAAACCAGTTAAAAATGATGAACCGCTTGGGATCCACCCAGAGACAAAGCTTCCAATATATGTGATGAACGGTAGATTTGGCCCATATGTACAGCTTGGAGAATCTCCAAAGATCCCAAAGAAAACAAAGTTTGAAAAAGGACACAAGAAAACTGACGCTGAAAAGGAATTAGTAAAAAAGGAAAATGCTGCAATAAAAGAAGCTAAACTATTTCCAAAACCAAAAATGGCCAGCATCCCAACAAATATAAAGCCGGAAGATATTACTCTGGAGCAAGCCATACATCTACTAATCCTACCTAGAACCCTAGGCCAGCACCCAGATGACGGTGTCCCAATTATCGCAAACGTTGGACGATTTGGCCCTTACGTGGGACACGACAGAGAGTTCCGATCAATTAAGGCTGCAAGTGGTCTAGATCCTTACACAATCACACTAGATCAGGCCTTAGAACTTCTAAACCAAGAAAAGCAACTACCTAAAGGAGTTGAACTTGTGAAAGTTCTTGGAAAACACCCAAAGACTAAAAAAGATATCCGGCTTCTAAAATCAAAATCAGGTCACTATATCCAAAAGGGGCTAAAGAGGCTTTGGTTGCCAGATACTGCAAAGATAGAAAAGTTTGAATTAGAAGATGCTTTGAAATTATGGAATTCCTAGTCTATTAAGAAAGCCCTTGATCTAATAATTGGGGCTTTTTTATTTATCATCCTTAGGATACAATTATTGTTATGATTAAAAGTGATTACCCAAACATACAGGACGTTTATGATCTAATGAAAAAGCCGCCAAGTGCTTCAGATAAGAAGCGACTTGAAAAGGCTTACAATTTTGCAAAGCAAGCTCATGAAGGTCAAAAACGCGCAAACGGAGACCCTTACTTCTATCACGCTTTTGAAGTTGCAAAGAATCTGGCTGATTTTGGTATGGACTCTACAACAATAATTGCTGGATTCCTACATGACACCATTGAAGATACTTCTGTAACAGAAGATGAAGTAGATAACCAGTTCGGGTCTGAGGTACTGTTTCTTGTAAATGGAGTTACTAAGCTTGGAACTCTAAAATACAAAGGAGCTGAAAGGCATGTAGAATCTCTTAGAAAATTCTTTGTGGCCATGGCCGCAGACTCTAGAGTTATAATTATCAAACTTGGAGACAGACTTCATAACCTAAAAACTCTTGGATTCATAAAAGACAGACCAGACAAGCAAAAAAGAATAGCCTTGGAGAGTATTGAAATACATGCACCACTAGCAAACAGGCTTGGTATGTGGAAGCTAAAAAGTGAGATTGAAGACTTAGCATTCCCTTTTGCATATCCAGATGAATACAAGCAGGTTCAATCTTTACTTAAGCAAAAGTCCCACACCACGCAGAAATATCTTGAGCAAGTTTATAAATCTTTAAGAAAGGACCTTGCAAAACAAAATATAGAGGTGGACAAAGCTAGTTATAGAATAAAAGGTGTATACAGCCTTTATAAAAAATTAAAAAAGAAGGATATGGATATCGATAAGATATATGACATCGTTGCCCTTAGAGTAATAGTTCCTACAGTAGAAGATTGCTACCGTGTACTTGGTACAGTCCACTCTCTTTGGCGACCACTACCAGGAAGAATAAAGGATTTTATAGCAGTCCCAAAACCAAATGGATATCAATCTATTCACACTACAATTTTTACAGGAAACGGTGGTATTGCTGAGATTCAAATAAGAACACGAGAGATGCATCAAGAAGCAGAGTATGGTATTGCTTCTCACTTTGCATATAAGAAGAAAAAATATGAAAAGAAAATAAATAGTAGCACCCAGTGGATCCCAGAACTTTCTGACCTCCAAGACTCTATCTCAAACCCAGACCACTTTATAGAGAACCTAAGGCTGGATTTCTTTAATAAAAGAATCTTTGTTTTCACACCAAATGGTGACGTTATAGATTTACCAGAGGACTCATCTGCAATAGACTTTG
>CAZOLO010000013.1:0-10740 GCA_964581035.1 uncultured Candidatus Saccharibacteria bacterium
TCAAAACAGAATGCGTGGTGACGAGGCGAGGGCGGAACGGAACAGCAGAAGCGGAGGAACACGCTCCCAGCGTGTTCTGGAGCGGATGCTGTGCCGTGACGGAGTTCGTCGTGGAGCGTACGATTACATTTCACATCACCACTTTCTCGGAGCGTACTACATTCATTACCTCACTTTGTTTTGAAAATAGGTTCTAACTTGGTACAATAAACACACACAGAAAAACAAAGACACCCTTATGGGTGTCTTTGTTTTAGACCGTATTGACACTCAATATGTATATACAATCTTTTTTTGTGCTCCCGGCAGGAATCGGCTCCTCTCACGGATTTTCTTACAGAAAATCTCGCTCCATCAGCCGCCACTCGCCCACTCAGGCTACGCCTGACTTCGTGCGGGCTCGGTTCGATTCCTAAAAGGAGCAGTAAAACACAAAGACCCAAACGCATTCGCATCTGGGTCTAAATGTTTTATGTGCTCCCGGCAGGAATCGAACCTACATCTAAGGCTTAGAAGTCCCCTATTCTATCCGTTGAACTACGGGAGCAGCGAATTACATACTATCATCTAAATGTTCTCTGGCAAGCCCCAGAGCAATAACATACATAAGTGAGTCCTCTGCTGATATCTCTGGAACCTCTTTTGAGAAATCAAATATTCCACTCCACATGTCTGGGTTATTTACCTTTGTCTTTAGTTTTTTGGCCAAACCTTCCAACTTTTCCATATCAGCCCTGTTTCCACAAAGAGTCACGCACTTTAAACCTTCTTTATCGCTGCCTGGTTCAGCAGCTTCCTCATGCCAGTTTATGTGATGTGCGTGTATTTTATCGTATAAATCATGATCTTCGTATTTAAATCTATGAGCCTGTTTTAAATCACCTCTCTGAACCATAGATACGGTAGCGTTTTTATCCTCTAAAACAACAACCATGTGAGGATCTTGATCATCCAAAACAACAGCTTTGGCAGAAGCTTGAGCATTTGTTCTAAAGTTCAAGTCTATAAACCCAGCCTGCATTAGAAGCTTCTTGTATACATACCCAATATCTTCTGGGACAACAATTGTCTCGACTTCTAGTTTTTCATCTTTATCTTTTGTGACTTTGTATCCAAGAATCATTTCGTCATAAGCAAACAAAACCATCTCCTTGAGTTTAATCTCAATATGATCACGAATATCGGCCTCGGGGACTTTTGGAATTATAATTTTGAAAAATGAACCAAGTGCATCTGGAAGAGAAACATAAACACTTGTTTGCTTCGTCTCTCTTTGTATCTCTCTAAGTAGCTTCAATATGACTCCATCATCTTGAACACGCCCTTCCACAACAACTCCCTCGGGAATATCCTTCTTTCCATAAGAGAGAAGCTTAGCGGATCGCCCCTTACCTTCTAGCTGAGTATATATAAAAGTATGGTCTGTAATATCCAGACCTAGTGATCTTTTTTCCTTGAAACCAAAAAGTGATAATAAATTCATTGTTTAGATTATACCTCACGTAATTAGATAAATAATAAAACTATCCCCAGAATCACCACCCCCACTATTATAGAAACCAAGTTTACTCTCTTATATATTGCATCACCAAGTTTTTCACCAAAAATATGCATAAGAAATCCAACAAGGAAGAATCTTGCCCCTCTACCCAAAAGAGACGCTAAAACAAAGATCAGGAAGTTGATCTCAAAGAAACCAGAGGCCACCGTAAACACTTTATATGGTATTGGCGTGAACCCAGAAATAAAGACTGACAGAAATGCGCTCTTTCCAAACATTTCCCCTATTTTAATGAATTGATCTTCTAAACCATAAAAGGCTATCATCTTTTCTCCAATCAACCCAAAAAAGGCAAATCCTATAAGGTACCCCATCATTCCACCAAAAACTGATGAAATTGTTGTGACAAAAGAATAGAAAAACCACCTTCTGTGTTCTTTAGTTGCCAAAATAGCAATTAAAAGAACATCTGGTGGTATTGGGAAAAAGGCAGCTTCTACAAAAGAAAAGAAGGAAAGCCACGCAGTACTGTGTGGACCCTCTGCAAATCTTATTAAACTGTTTTTAAATCTCTCTACAAGCTTGTTCATAAAAATATTATCGCATAGCGCTTCCGTTTGGCACAGTTTCTTTGGGGGTTACGAACATTGGATTCCCTTCTACGTCGTCCACAGCAAGAATCATACCGTTTGATTCAAATCCTCGAATAGTTCTTGGTTCCAAGTTTGAAACAAACATAAACTGCTTCCCAACAAAGAAATCTGGCTCTGGGAAATACTCTCGTATAGCAGATAGAATCTGCCGAGGTTCAGCCTCTCCGAGGTCAACCATAAATTTGTAAAGCTTATCAGCATCTTCCACAACCTCTACCGAAACAATAGTTCCTGCTTTCATTTCTACTTTTTTAAAGTCATCATATGTCGATTGGATCATAAGTCTCACAGCTTCAATAATTTGAGGGAATTCAGCAAAGCCATCATTCTTGCAAAAATGACCAGATTTTTCAAAAAAAGTAACCGGATTATTCAATCTTAGTGAAAGTGTTTGAGTTATCTCAATTGGAATTGATGGGTCGTTTGTAGATGCAAAAATGTTAACCTTACCCATGTTTGCTTTAATCTTTTTCCATTTTAAATCTTTTACAAATTCATTACATTCAATATCTGTCGGGGTATCACCAAAAGGAGTACCAAAACCACCAACTAGAACAACCCCCTTCACGGGGTTTTCTAGGCTCTGGAGAACCCTTAAAATCATGGCACCTCCTAAACTATGCCCAATTAATATTGTATTTTTATTCACCTTTTCTTTAATTCTTAAAAAAACTTCGTCCCAATCTTCTGGTTTTTGTTTGTCACCTAGAGGAAATTCAGGAACATAAACATCTACTCCTATATCATTGAGTTTGTTTTTAACCCATGGATACCAATGAGATTCAGGTGTGTCATTATGCGCATGAAAAATTACTACATTGTATTTATCTTCTTTCATATTATTTTTGTTTATCTAAAAATCTTTGTAATATTATAGCCGCAGCTGATTCATCCTTCTTCTTCGTTGTGTCCTTTTTTGTCTGCCTTGCTCGAGGCTTCTCGTAGTCTCTGTATTGATCTGCAAACACGGAAGTAAATTCTTCGTTTTGCATATGAACCGGGAGCATTGTCTCTAAGCTTATCTGAGCCACAAACTCTTTTAATTCTTGATCCATATTTGAGCCATCTTTTGGCTTTCCAACCACAATCTCTGATATTTCCTTTTCATCTATCAGCTCCCCTATCCTTTTTCGAATCTTAGCAATCTCCACAACCTCCAATGGAGTAGCAAGCATCCCAAGCTCGTCTGATATAGCGAGCCCCACTCTCTTTGTTCCAAAATCAATGCCTAGATATCTCATAAAGCCCAGTCTAGCAAAATAAGGGTAAATAAAAAAGCGAGCCAAAGCTCGCCTAGAAAATTCTAACCCCGAATAAATATCCGTCCAGAAAATTTGTTATTTGCAATCAGAAAATAAATACCTGTTTGCAAGTCCAGATAATACTTTTTCTCTGTGTGACTTGCTGGTATAAACAAAACCTCCCTACCTGTCATATCATGAACACTAACGTTCATATGCTTTGGAACAAGAATACTTTTTCCTCTTAGAGATAGTCGACTTGATTTTCCAGCATTTGCAACGTAAGTGTAAACTGGCGTAGAAACATGCAGAGTGTCTGTCCAAACATCTAAATTGGTGTTCTCCAAAGGAGAAACCATACACACCAGATCGTACGCAATACTGACAGGGTGGCCCACATCTATAAGGTCAGCATAATACTCCATGGAAGTATTTTCTTCACCTTCTAGGTTTAAAACAAAGTTAAGCGATTGATTCATTGGATTAACCAGGAATTCATCCCCCCAAGAAATATAAGGTAGCTCATCTACATTTAAATACAAATGATTAATAGATTCGAAACCTTCAGTGAAACTCATAAAGCAATTCTCTACCCGGACAGTAGAGTCTGAGGAGATCATAAAGTATCCGATAGACTCATGCGAAGCTGGAGCAGATATCGGAGGCCTTGGGTCTCCTGTTGAAAATCCAATTATTTGACCAATTGAAATAAAAGGTATCCAAAGAAATAGAAAAGTAAGTATTTTTTTCATGGTACTTGATTTAGTTGGTTTATACCCATAATAACAAACCCTCTTGAATTTTCCCTCAATTCTGTTAATATCTTGATGTTGGAAGATTTGTCTTCCAGACCACGAAAAACCTGGAGAGGTGGCAGAGTGGTCGATCGCACTTGTCTTGAAAACAAGAGTGCCGCAAGGTACCGAGGGTTCGAATCCCTCCCTCTCCGCCAACACAACAAAGTATCGGCGTGACCCGAATGCCTTATACTCTAAGGCTCTGAGAAAGTCGATACAAATCAAAAAGTTCGGACCCAAGTGGGATTCCGAACTTTTTGATTATCTGTGCAAAAGAAGGTCTATTTTGCTGAAAATTTCTCAGTTAGTTGCCAAGCTCCAATAGCAACATATCCCCAGATATAGCTCTGGATAAGACCCAGGATGAATCCTAGAAAATTCATATCTTGAAACCCTATATATGACATTCTAAAAAGTGCCATATGAAGTCCTTGCTCTGCTTGATTTACATAAAACCAGAAGAAGCAGATTATAAACAACAGGGCTAGAAACATCCCTATTTTGTGTGATTGTTTTAAATACATGGTATTAAAATTATGTTAATAAAAACAGTTTGACCTATACCCATAGGGGGTATATACTTAAGTCTATCATTAATCATTTAATATGCAATTTATGAATAAGTATTATATTGTTTTAGTTTTAGTTTTAATTTTGGTTGTAGCAGGTGGTGCATTTTTGTCTTCGAAAACAGACACTCACGAACAGGAAGAAAAAGACTCAGTCGCCTCGTATGAGATTTACCCTGGAAAGGTGTCAGATAAAATAGCAAATGGTGAAGATATTATTTTGCTCGATGTTCGAACATCAGAAGAATACGAAGAAATTCATCTTGAAAACTCACTACTACTTCCTGTCGGACAAATGTCACAGGCAACTCTAGAGAATATTGGTCTCGGACAAGACGCAAAAGACAAAGAAATCATCTTGTATTGTCGAAGTGGAAACAGAAGCAGACAAGCGTACGAGATTATGGAGTCTCTTGGGTATACAAACATTAAAAGTGTCTCAGGTGGAATGGTTCACTGGCAGGAAGATAATTATGGATTTACAGAATCTGGTCCATATGAGGGAGTGGGCTATGAATCTGCATCAGACGCTCAAAACTCTGATGGTCCACAAATTACTCTTCGATCAAAAACATACGATTTTGGAGCTATTCCAAAACTCGGCGGGACAGTAACAACAGATTTTGTAATTAAGAATACAGGAGTAGAGGTTCTAGAAATTGGAGAATTAACTACAAGCTGTAGTTGTACATCAGCAACAATCTCTTCAAGTAGTATTGACCCAAATGAAGAAGCTACAATTAACGTAGTGTTTGACCCGAACTTCCATGAAGAGCCTCAGGGTAAATTTACTAGGACGGTATTTATTCCAACAAACGATCCAAGCACACCAGAAGCGGAGGTAAATATAAAGGTAGAAATTATTGAATAATTATTAACTAAAATAAATATTATGAAAAACAATTTAATTATATTAGGAATAGCAATAGTCGTGATCGCAGGTATTGTAATCTTCGGAGGAAAAAATGACACACAGCAGAACATCAAAACAGTAAAGTCGTCTAGCCCACTAATAGCTGAATCTCTAGAATATGATTTTGGTGACATTGATATCTTTGGAGGGAAAGTAAGTACGGACTATGTTCTTACAAACACAGGCTCTGAAGACATTGTCGTAACAGAAGGAGTTACTAGCTGTGGTTGTACAGATGGAGAAATTGGAGGTCAGAGCTTTGGTATGCACTTTGGTATAAAAGACTCGGTTACTATACCCGCCGGCGAGTCGATTGCATTAACGGCAATATATGACCCTCTAGCCCATGGTCCAAATGCAACAGGAGCTGTTACTAGAATGGTAAAGATTATGACTAACTCTACAGAAACACCAGAGCTTGAAGTTAGGTTTACTGCTAATGTGACAAAAGAAGAAGTTGAGCAAAATTGATTATGAAAAATGTATTCCTAAATAACATAGGAGCAACAATTCTTGTCTTGCTTTTTGGATATTTAGGATATGTTCTTTTGATGGAGTTAAATATGTTTGCTGGATTAAAAGTATTCGAGGTCAATATTTGGATACCAGCCATTAGTATTGTCTTGGGTGTTCTGTTGCGTATATATGCAGGTTACCAGTTCACTAAAAACAAAGTTAATATTTTAGAAATGGATAAGCATTCAAAGCTAGTTATGACAGGGCCATTTAAATTTTCTAGAAACCCTCTATACCTAGCAATTCTGTTGGTTACCCTAGGTTTCGTCCTCTTGTCGGGGTCTTGGTTGGGTATAATATTTGTTTTAATTTTCTGGTATGTGCTAGACAGAGTTATATTAACCAAAGAAGAGCTTGATTTAGAGAAAGTTTTTGGGAAAGAATATATTGATTATAAGAATAACGTTAATAGATGGATATGAAAAATGATAATAAAAAACAAATTCAGAATCGATTGAAGAGAATCGAAGGACAAGTTCGGGGGCTTCAGAAGCTTGTTGAAGAAAATAAGTATTGTATAGATGTAATCACACAGACTTCAGCTGTTCGAAGCGCCCTTAAGTCTGTAGAGGATGTATTGCTCAAAGAGCATCTTTCAACATGTGTAGTGAATCAAATTAAAACAGGTAAACAGAAGAAAGCGGTCGAAGAGATATTAAAAGTATACAAACTTAAAAAATAATGAACCATTCACATCACCAAAACATGGAGAGTGGTCACACTTGTCACGATACAGAGAAAATGAGTCACGACCATGGTGCTCCTGGCATGAGTCATGGATCAGCAAAAGACTTTCTTAAGAGGTTCTGGATTGTAACAGCTCTTCTTATACCGCTACTATTAACTAATGAGTTTGTTGTAAACCTTTTTAATCTACCAGAATTTGGATTTAGTAAGTGGATACAACTCGGCATCGCAACAGTCATCTTTGGATTCTCTTTGGTGTTTTTTAAGCATGCTAGTCATGAGATAAAAGCTAAGAAATATGGAATGATGACCTTGGTGTCTCTGGCAGTTGGAGCTGGGTTTCTTTTTTCTGTTGTTTCTACATTTATCCCAAGCTTAGGAGTAGAATTTTATATTGAAATCTCAACACTAATCTGGGTTCTTTTGTTTGGTCATTATCTGGAGGCAAAATCAAGCGGAGCCGCTGGTAATGCTCTCCAGGAGGTTGCCAAGCTTCTACCCAAAAAGGCTCATGTGATTCGAAATGGAGTGGAGGAAGACGTTGATATAACAGACTTAAAAGAAGGAGATACTGTTTTAATAAAGCCTGGTGAAAAAATCCCAGCAGATGGAACAGTCAGAGAAGGAGGATCTAACGTAAATGAATCCCTTGTTTCTGGAGAATCAAAACCTGTAGCCAAGAAGTCTGGTGATACAGTCTTGGCTGGATCTATCTGTATGGACGGGTCTTTGACCATAATTCTTTCTCGAGTTGGTGAAAATTCAACAATCGGTCAAATTCAGAAGCTGATTGCTGACGCTCAAAACACAAAACCCAAGTCTCAAAGAATCGCTGATAAAGCTTCGGCAGTGCTTACCTTTGTGGCTGGAATTACAGCCCTTTTAACAATACTTATTTGGACACTTGTTATCGGTCAATCTTTTGTATTTGCTATCACTCTGGCTATCACGGTGCTTGTGATTGCTTGTCCGCACGCTCTTGGTTTGGCTATTCCAACTGTTACAACCATCACAACCACACTTGCTGTTAAGAACGGAATTTTTATTAAAAACCTAGCTAAAATTGAAGTTATCAAAAAAGCTGATTATGTAGTTTTTGATAAAACAGGAACTCTGACAAAAGGAGAATTCGGGGTGACAGATATTCAGTCTTTCGGCGATTATTCATCTGATCAGGTTTTACAGATTACAGCTTCTTTGGAACAACATTCCTCACATATTATTGGGGAATCAATAGTCAGTCATGCAAAAAACAAGAATATAAAACTTGAGGATCCAAAAAACTTTTCAAATATTGCTGGCAAGGGTGTCAGTGGAGAGATTAATGGAGAAACTTTCTATATTGGAAACACCGCCCTTCTAAAGGGTCTGAAGATAGCCGACACAAAAGATAAATTGATTGAAGAGATTTCTTCAAAAGGAGTTACCGCAATACTGGTTGCAAATAAAAAAGAGGTAATAGGAATTATTTCTCTAGCTGATGAGATAAAGCCAGAAGCGTATGAAGCGATTAAAAGCATCCATTCTCTAGGCATAAAGGTTGCTATGCTAACTGGTGACAATGAATATGTAGCCAAAGGAGTCTCACAAGAACTTGGAATAGATGCATATTTTGCGGAGGTTCTGCCAGAAGATAAATACTCACACATACGAAAACTACAAGAAGACGGGTCTGTTGTACTTATGGTTGGTGATGGAGTAAATGACGCTCCAGCTCTGACTCAAGCAGATGCAGGGATAGCTATTGGGGCAGGAACTGATGTGGCTGTCGAAGCTGGAGACGTGGTTTTGACTAGAAGCAATCCTATGGATGTGGTTAGGCTTCTCCGACTGTCAAAAGCAGTGTACAGAAAAATGATACAAAATCTGGTCTGGGCACTTGGTTACAACGTTGTCGCCATTCCAGCCGCTGCAGGAGTGTTCGCCGTCTTTGGATTTTTCTTGAGACCTGAGATCGGTGCTTTGATGATGAGTCTTTCAACTGTTATAGTAGTAGTCAATGCTATGACTTTGAAAAAGGTTTCCCTAGGTTGATTTATTAAACTTTAATTAAAAATATAGATATGAAAAAACAAGAACTTTCACAATGCAAAGAATGTAAATTAAAATACCCAACTACAGAACTTGCAAAGAAGTGTGAAGATTGGTGCAAGAAGTACCAAAGTTGCAACCTAGATATTATTAAGCACTCAATTGAAGATAATTAACATTAATAATTAAAAATAAAAATATAACTATGAAAAAAACAATTTATTCAATCCTTATTATCGTAATAATTATTCTGGCTATTATTTTCTTCTCAAAAGGCTCTGGAGAAAAAATCGACTTAACTCAATTTGATTCAACTGAAGAAATCATCTTGGATGACGTGGTAGAAGAATATGAAATTCAAGAAGCAATTCATATTGCTCCTGGAGATGAACACGGAGAATATAATTCAAACCCTCCAAGTTCTGGTTGGCATTATGCCAGTGCTCCAAGCTGGGGAACATACAAAAATGAAATGCCTGATGAAGCGGCAGTCCATGGTCTAGAGCATGGTGGAATATGGATAACATACAACAACAATGCTTCTCCTGAAGAAATCAAGCTTCTTGAAAAATTCCAAAAATCAAACGCTGGTTCAACAATCCTTTCTCCTCGAGAAGCGAACAATAGCAAAATCATTTTGGTTTCTTGGGGTAATGTGTTACGGCTTGATTCTGTAAATACTACAGCAATGCAAGAATTTGTAGACATATACAAAAATAATTCACCAGAACCTTTTGCTAGATAATCAATAAATATAATATAACTATGAATAAAAATACTTTAGAAAAAATTAGTTTACCCATATCTATCGTTGTAGCAGGTGCCTTTATTGCACTGGCTGTCATTTTTACAAATGGTACAGGATCCAAAACAAGTGATCCAATAGCACAAAATCAGCCATCCTTAGAAAATGTTTCTAAGATAACCAAAAAAGATAATGTACTAGGTGATCCAAAAGCCCCAATCACAATTGTTGAATACTCTGATTATGAATGCCCTTTCTGTAAAAGGTTCCACGACACCATGAACCAGGTCATGGATAAGTATGGTGAGAGTGGTGAAGTGGCTTGGGTTTATAGACACTTTCCTCTAGATACACTTCATCCTGTAAAAGCTAGAGCTGAAGCTGTGGTTTCAGAATGTGTTGCTGAGATTGGTGGGAACGATGCATTTTGGCAATTTTCAAATAGATTCTTTGAGCTAACTCCTTCAAACAATCAAACAGATCTTGATGTTGTAATTCCTCAAATTATAGGAGAGCTTGGACTCTCTCAGTCAGAGATAGATTCTTGCGTTGAGAGTGGAAGGTATGACAAAGAGATCAACGATCAAATAACTGAGGCTCAGCAGACAGGTGGAAGAGGAACTCCTTGGAGTATTATCATTTTGCCTGACGGTACAAAATACCCAATAAATGGAGCACAGCCATACGAGGCAATCGAATCTCTAATAGAACTTGGTCTTAAGTAGCATGTTTCTGGAGCTTTTTAAAATTTTAAAGAAACCTAGAGGCTTTATTGTTGCAACCCTATCGTTTCTTGTTATTTTTGCAGGCTCTGTGCTTTTACCGAGCATTGGTTTGATTTCTCGAATAATAGGTTCGAATGCCACTTTTTCTGAAAAAACACAGGTGGTATGGTCGTTAGTAGGTTCAATCCAAACCAACTTTACAACCTTAAGTGCAATCACGACGGTGGTGACAGCGTTACTTTTTGGAATAATATTCGCTATTATTGTTTCCAAGGTTGTTGAGCAAAAAGAACTTCTCCAAAAAAATGGAATTACAACAGGTACTCTAGGTTTGGTCTCTGGGGTATTTGGAATAGGGTGTG
>CAZOLO010000013.1:10750-28604 GCA_964581035.1 uncultured Candidatus Saccharibacteria bacterium
GTGCTGCGTGTGGGTCATTGCTGATTTCAACTCTTGGTTTGGGCGGAATACTTACAATGCTTCCATTTAGAGGTCAAGAGTTTGGTATTCTTGGTGTCTTACTTCTGTTTTATTCTCTATACTTATTACTTAAAAAGAACAAGGATATGCAAGTTTGCGAAGTTAATAATTAAGCAATAAGACTAAGCTCCTTATCCTCATATCTAATCTTGGACCTTAGGTTTCCCAGCAATAATCTCTTCTCGCTTGTAGACCCCTCTTTAAGTAGGTATTTAGCATAGTTTCGAATATCCATTTCCTTGCTTGTCGCAACCTTTTGAGCAGAACCTAATACCGATGATTGGAAGCTATTAAACCTTTTGATTTCATCTTCAAATCTTTTCTGCATTCCAAGCTCATTAATATCTACATCGTCTATTATCTTCAGTAGCTGTTTGATCAGTTCTTCTTCCCGAATATATTTATTCTTACAATTTCTATCTCTTGCCCTACTGCATGAGTAGTATATGTATCTGTTAGAACCTCCAGATTTGAGCTTCTTCCACTTTTCCTCAGCAGATATACCTGAGCCACACTTTCCACAAACAAAGAGTTTTGTGAAGGAGAATTCTTTAGTCTCTCTCACTATTTGGTCACGCTTCAGATGTGCTTGAGCTTGATCAAAAAGTTCTTTTGTAATGATTGGCTTGTGTGCTCCCTTGTAGGTATTCTCACTACTCTTGGGATACGTAAATTCTCCATAGTAAAAAGTATTGTCGAGTATTCTGTAAATACCACTTAGTGTTAGTGGCTTGTTTCCTCGTGTATAGAAATTAAGCTCGTGTCGTAACCAGTTATATAGTCTCCTTCCAGAGTATTGCTCATGAGCAACTTTTTCAAACATTTTCTTTATCACAGGAGCTCGTTTTTCATCAACTATAACTCTACACTTCTGATCCATTTGTTTTTGGTTGAGATATCCTAGCGGTGCTACTCCTGGCCAGAGCCCCATCTCCACTCGTGTACGGAGACCTCTCTTTACATTAATCCCTCGGTTATCATTCTCAAGTTTTGCTTGGCTCCCCAGGATCATGAGTAGGAATTTCTCATTTGGATTATCCGAAAATTCTTGACTATATGTTCGTATCTTTTTTAGTTTTCCTGAATCCATGAGATCAACCACAGCTCCCAGGTCTCCTGCGTTTCTTGAAAGTCTATCTGGGGCCCAAGTCAGGATAGCATTGAACTTGTCATCTTTAAGGTCTTGGATTAATTCATTGAAAACTGGTCTTTGAAAGGTTTCTTTGGCTGAGTGAGACTCTTGTTTGATTGATACAATCTCAAGGTTTTCTCGCTCAGATATCTGCAACATCTCCTTAATTTGTGAGTCTATAGACATTACCTGCCTTTCCTCGGATTCGCTTGATTTCCTTGCGTAGAGGCAGTATTTAAGCTTTATATCGCTAGTTTCGGTCGCACTATTCATATATCTACATTAATGACGCAAAGCCCTCTAGGAGTCTAGGGCGTCTCGGGCAGGTTTAGTTTGTAACTAAAAAACAGCCAATTGGCTGTTTTTTAGATTTGTTATTTAAGAATATCTTTAAGTCCCCAGAATCGGTTTCCTCCACTCCTTACCAGATCATTAATTAATTCTTTGACTTCAGATTTAAGTTCCTTTTTCTTGTAAATAATTTCTAAGGATTCTCTAATTTCATTATCCACCATAAATATAGGTACTTGTCGGTGCTTGTTTAGAATACCCTCAAACAACAAAAAATATCTAATTAGCTGAAGAGTTTTTTCTGGATCTACTTCTGCAAAACTTTTCATTTTTTTCTGTAGTCCGTAATCCCAGTTTATTTCTCCTTCTGATTTTTTTAGAGTTTCTGTAAACATCTGAACAAGGAATTTGTCTTCAAAAATATCTTTGTTTTGGTTAATCCAAAACCCAAACCCTGCGTATGCATGTGGCTTTAAATCTGCTTCCAAGATTTTTTGCCATAAATCTTTTATTTTCTCTAATGAAACATTATTTTCTTTAAACCACTCATTCCCAGCCTGGTTTCTTGAAATAATACCTCTCCCAACAAACGAGATAAATTCATGCTGCTTTTCTTCATCACCGCTTAGGAATAGCTCTTGTATAAGTGAATGATTCCAGTCAACATTATCAAAGTGACAGAACGCAAGTGCAAGATGTGTTCCCAAAGCCTCGTCTGGAGATCTCTCGTAACGCCTATCAGGATACTCAGTACTACTGATGTGTATTGCTCTCTTATAATAATCTTGAAGTTTTTCAAAGAGTCCTGTATAAAGATTTCCTGTGGTATACCCCTGCCAGGCTGGTGTATATTCTCCGTTTTGATTATTTACAAATAACTTCTCAAATTGTGACTCCATCCAATCTCGGTCACGGAAGAAAAATCCTGCGAGGTAGTATCCCATCACAAATCGAACTGAAAGACTTCTTTCATTTTCTAGTAAGTCTTCATATAGACTTTTTACATCCCTTCCTAGAGATTCTCCATCTCTATGTATAAAGTTTACGAAAGCCTGAAAAGCTTTTCCTCGAGTATTGTTGATTGCTATGTTGAAAAGGTCTCCATATTTTGACTCTTCATCTTCTGGTATTGGGTCTTTTGCATGAAGCACAAAATACAAGAACTTCAAAATTTCATCTCTATATTCAACAAACAATTCACCTTTAAACAATTTCTCGCTATTAATAAATACTAATATCTCAGCCATTCGTCCATACACCCAAGACCATCGAGCTTCCCAATTATCAGAAACTGATTCATCTTGAAAATCATTTTCTTTAATTCTTTGAAGTATCGCTAAGATATTTTTCCATTCATTGTTAGAAAAATTATGATTGTCTCGTAACATCTCTTCAATTCCACGAAGGAATGAGTACTGATACTGCACATCAATATCTTCTATAAAGAAAGCTAATCCCGCAGACAAGTATTCTGTTGATCGACTTTTTAAGTTTTCACGCAAAGCATTCCCTGTCCCCTCAACACTTCGTGGACTAAAGAAAGAATCGCCCTTTGAAACTTCTTGTATTTTCCCTGGTGTTAATTCGGTTTGTAGCAAACGAATAATTTCAGCTATATCGTGTCTTGAAAAATCAACAACTGATTGGTCATGTATAGCTTTAGCCATGCCGACCTCTTTGATAGATTCTTCTGGTTCATAATTTTCACTTTCATCTCTTTTGAATATTTCTTTTAGAATCTTTTTTTCATCAACAGAAAGAAATTCTTTGATAGATAGTAATATATCTCCACCATACCTTAAATGCCAACCTTGATCAGGGTGTTCCTTATCTTGTTCTTGGAAATATGAAATTACTTTCTCTTTATACCTCTCTTTCTCCTCTTTACTAAATTCCCTAAAAACTCTTTGTAGAGCCTTTTCGTATTCAGCCCCAGAAATATATTCTCCATATTTCCCATCCTTATCAAAAAGACGCCACATCATTTCTGAGAGTTCTTTCTTAAATACTTTTGGGTGCTGAGCTAATACAAAGAGCTTTAATCTCCAAACAATATGACTGTCAGGAAGAATTAAGAAATACTTTTCATAAATATCACGAAGCTTCTCTTCTCCTTCCAAAGAGGCGTGTTTCATAAATTCTTCAGAGACTTGTTTAACAAATGCAACGAAGTTTTTTACATCACTCCGATAGGAAGTAGACCTAGATTCATCAACAATAAAATTGTCAAAGAAATCTACATCTGAGAGATAAATTCTATCGTTTATCCCAAAAACACCATTTTCACTTTTAAGATTTCCGATAATATCTTTTAAGGTATCAAGCAATAAATCTAAAAGATTAGTTTTATTGTCTTGTGAAATCTTATCCAATCGAGAAAAGATGCCCGATTGAGTCAAGTCATTAATGTAAAACTTTCTCTCTTTAAACATTATGTCCTCTTCCTGGTAATTATCTTCTTTTATCTTGAATATCGCCCCTGCAAACTCAAGTATAGAATCATCATATTTTTCTGAAGAAAGTTTTTCTATAATTCTTTGATACGAATACCCAGACTGATATGTCTTTATATATTTTATCCATCCTTGTTTAGATATTTGAGGAATCACTTTTACAACAGACTCCACAGGAAATTCATCTAACCCAAGTATCCAAAGGAATCTATCGATAACCTCAACATTTGGTTTTTCATCAAGATTGAATTTTTTAATAAATCGAACAATCTCTTCAGGGATTTCATGAGAAATACGAACCAAGTACCCCAGCTCCGGTGACCAAAAAGGAGACACCTCTAATTTCTCTTCAAAGAATTCTTCAAAGAATTTATTCTTAACAAACCAGTCAAGCCATCTTGGTTCGGCAATGCTAAAACAATAATCATTTGCATCAAAGTTAACAAAAACCAAAGCTCTCAAATCTTGAGGATTTGCTGTTTTAGTTTCTTGAGACAAGAACTCTTCTATTTTTTTGTGCAATTCTAATTGGCTCATGCTTTTCTATTATTTAACATTTTATCTGCGAGGAAATTTAGTACTTCATGGAAGCCATCAAACTGTCTCTTAAATTCATCAGGATCAAGATCAACTTTTTTATGCATCTCATCAAAAGTCAACACCAGTGAATCAAGATTAGAAATTTCTAAGTCATATTGTTTTGGAAATTTCTCAGAAACTTTCTTCTTTAATCTGATTAGGGGCTCTTTAGAGTGATGAAAAATATATCTAGATGCAGTATTTAAATTAAATAATTTCCCCTCAATATTTTTAAAAAAAGCCAAAAAGCCAAAATCTTCATTAAAAGACTCTTCGAACATAGCACATATATCATCTTGATATTTAGTAGGATTCTTGATTTCCTGAGGCGTTCTACTTGAGCCAATATTAATAGTTGAACCATTAATTCCTCCTTGCGTATTCATAAGAACACCACCAGCTCCTAATTCAAGGTTTTTTATTTCTATTTTTTTATTTTCAATAACCTGATTAAGAGCTCCTATTTCTATTTTTTGCTTGTTGTTAACAATTTTTAATTTTAAAACCCAACCAGAACTAAAAAAAGCAATAATTGCTGCCAAAATTTCAATAATATGTGATTTTAAGAATTGAATAAATTCCATACCTTGTTTAGTTTTTTCGGTAAAGTAAGAAACGAATAACTATCTGCTTTTTAATACTAACCTAAAAAGTTATTACTTGCTATGTATCTTTTAAGGTAGGCTACACAAACCCTCAACTCTAAGCTAGACTACACAAAGCTCTAAAAACGAGCTATAATTCCCTTACAACTTAATCAGACCTAACCCCTTGGAAACACTAAGGATATGGTCGAAAATCCTACTAGAGTATAAAGGACTCCTCGTCAGAGTCACTCTAGTAGGTCGTACCTGGAAACGGGTATGGGTTCTCTTTGGAGAATCGCGATGGCGGGGAGCCTTTTGTATTCCTGCTATTTTAAAAACCTACTAGAAATATGAATCCAACAAAAAGAAGTGAGTATGCAGGTAAAGTTTTATTATTCCTCATTGGAGTGATAATTGTAATGTTAATTTCAAATTGGGTCTCTCATAGAGATGAAAGATCCCAAAAAGTAAAAGGTGCCCCTAAGGCAGAAATGAGTACGATTACTGATACTAAGGTAAATATTATCTCTCAAGGATATATTGAAAAATTACTCAACTCTCCGTCCACCGCAAAGTTTTCAAAAAATAGCTACACCGTAAAGAGTCTTGGAGGAGGTTCATATGAAGTATCTTCATATGTTGATTCACAGAATGGCTTTGGTGCAATGATTAGAAGTAATTACCAAATAACGTTAGCCTACTCTACTGGAGATTGGGCTGATCTCTCAAGCTGGGATCTTCAAAAGATAGTATTTGATGGAGAGGTTATATACGATATTGCTTGGGCAACTTTTTAAACTATGAATATAAAAAACACTTTACGTGATTCGTTTAAGAATCTCGATGTTATATATAAATTAGCAATTGCTGGAGGTATAGGAATAGTCATACTTCTGTATATCTTACTAATTTCATATAGACACAATGCTATCCCTAAAATAACACTCAACCCAGATGAGCAAGTTGTGTTTATAGAATCAAACACCTACACCATTGAAGGATCTATTAGACCAAAGAAATCTCTTTTGGAGATAGATGGAGGCAAGGTGGAAATATCAAAAGATGGAACTTTTGAATATCAAGTAAACCTTGAAGAAAGAAGACAAACCTTCACACTTACAGCGACAAATAAGCATGATGATGAAAAGACCATTTCTCGAGAACTTCTCATCGTTCAGTCATACACAAAAGAAGAACTCGAAGCCATGAGGCCAGAGGATCTGGGTGAATGGAAAGTTGAAGCCGATGATTTCAACTATCTAAGCTCAAATCAGATTAATGTGTTCCAATCGTATCAGAATCGAACTGTTGTCGGAAAAGTCTCTCGTAGAGATCTTGTAATACTTCTTGAGAAAGATGCCGTGAATGATTATTGCAATATCAAGAATTCAGATATTCAAGGATGGCTCGCATGCGGATGGCTACAGAAGAATTAATCATCAATAGAAATATATACAGCAACTTTACCAGTTCCGTAATAGACATACTCACCCCCACACAGAGAATATTCTTCTGCATGATTTTTAAGAGATACTTCATGCATGACAAAAGCCATAATGTCTTCTTTTTTTCTGCTTTCAAGATACTTGGCGTATCCCTCAATATCATATCCATCAGAAGTCACAAATCTTTTTGGAATATAGAACACCTGAGAAGTGTTTAGTCTGTACTGAACCTCTTTCTCTTTCTTTGGATCCTTCATCTCTTTAAGAAGTTTCTTCTGTTCTTTTTCAGAATATCTCTCTTCCCATAGGCACTTGTTATTCATATCAAACAAAGGACATGGAATGATTGAAATTGGATCTAATACTTTAACCCTGCCGTAGAATTTTTCTGTCCGCAGTTGTTCAAAGATATTACCTGAACTATTAATCTCACCTGTAAGGATGGTCTTCTGGTAGAAGTGGTTTGAGTTGTAGATATTCTGACCAAGCCATTTATGAATATTTCCATCATGAGATTCTTCTAGATCGTAGCAAACAACAAGATCTGGAGACCTTCTCTTATGCCTGATTCTTCTCGGCTCCATGGGATATGAAGTGAATGAAATACGAGCCCCTCGATTCTTTACAAAGATATTCCATCCATCACAGTCTGCATCTGTAACTCCATGATCAAAAATATGTAGATCTTTATTTTCAAGAAACTCACTCTTGAGTTGCTCATAAAGCTCTTTTGCTTGAGTACGCGAACCACAAACAATCACACAGTTTGTGTATTGACTCTTTCCAAGGACGCGCCAGAGAACATGCGAGATGGTGAGTATCTCTTTTACATATGAATCAGGAAAGGTTGGATATACGAGATGTTTGATATCACTCTCAGCATCGTTAATCATCATAAGTTGAAGTATTCCTAGCTTGTATTCAAACAAGTGAGACATACAAAGTATGGTGAACATAAAGAAACTGGAGGACATGATAATAGTGAGTAATTCAGGATTTTCTGTAACAAGAACTTCAAGCTTTTTGAGGTTAACCTTTTTCATGGAAAAGCTTTATGAATCTAGTAACAAGACTACGCAAGTCTTTAGAAGAAGAACCGTCATTTTTATCTTTCTTTCTCCTGTCATATCTGTCACTGTTATTACTCAACCAGTACTTGGTAGCTCCATGATGACCATCCTTAATCTGACTGATTAACTGTGACTCGGCTACATCCGAGACAGTGTCTCGACCAATCTCAAGAGCTTCTTTGACTCTTCGTTGAAATTCTGGGTCACTTTGAAGCCATCTATAGTATGTCGACCTATGGATACCAACCTTCTGACACGCCGATTCAGCAATCGGTGTTCTCTCAAGCATATTCACAATGGCAGTCATGTTAGCTTTCGTCTTTCTCATACAGAAGATGAGCCTTAGAGTTTGTAAGGTTCTCAAAACGAGAAATGATTGTCTGTGCGTACTCGATATCAATCTCAGCTCCACAACAAATACGACCTGTTTGTTGGCATGCTATGAGGGTGGTTCCTGAACCAAGAAATGGATCATATACGACACCTCCTATCTTCGTACTATTCAGTATGATTCGTGAGATAAGAAGATTGGGCTTAATTGTGGGATGGATTAGACTCCTGCTTGGCTTTGGGTAGAACATCACACTCTTATCTTTCGCCTTATGGAAGAGATGAGTACCGTACCATCCATACAGAATTAGCTCATGCTGTGGAGCATAATCTTTACGAGCAAGTGTTGCTTGATTCTTTACCCAAACAATAAGCTGTGAGAAATATACATCACACGCATCCATTGCTCGCTTCAGTGCAAAGAGCATCTTGTCGCAGTTAAAGATATAGATACTATTTTTCTTTGCCATATATGGAAGTACAACCTGTATCCATCGAGTGCTAAATGCGGTATATGCATCGTCATTAGTAATATCATCATTTGCTATTGTTTTGTTTTTTGCAGGAACAGCAAGGTTTACTTTAGATGCGACATAGTCGATTCCATATGGAGGATCGGTTATGATTGCATTAACTGAAAGACCTTTGCATAGCTCTCCAACAAGAACAGAGTCCAAGCAATCACCAACTAATAATCGATGCTTTCCAAGTTGCCAGATCTGACCTTCTTTAATTAATCTTTTTTGCTTTTGTATTTGTGAGAGTTTCATATCTGTTGATGATTATTTGAGCGAATAATGGTTCTTGTTCGACCATGTAGCAGGTACGTTTTAATTGTTCACAAGCGATGAGTGAAGATCCTGATCCACCAAAGCCATCGAAAACAATATCTCCAGGGCGAGTCGTTCGACGAAGCATTTTTTCGTATAAAGTTGGAGGCTTCTGGCATGCGTGCTGTTGTTCCTGAGGATTGATCCTCTGAATAATCCAAAGATCAATAATATCGAGAATATCATCGTAGGCTCGACTACCATTCCCGACATTTTTATTCAATATCTCAGTGAGGTTAAGAACCTTGTCCGACAAGTACGGCTTATGAATAGTTCCGTACACACACGATTCTGTAGATGCGTTAAAAGCTACGTTAGGGGTCGGATTGCCTGACATTTTAAACCATGAACACAGGCGGCGGAGCGTTATCCCTAGCTCCATGTAGAGCTTTTGAGTGAGCCATACGTAGTTTTGAGAGCAGAACCAGAACCAATGACTATTCTCCGCAAGATGAGGAAATATTGCTTTCATTGAATCTCTAACAAACTCTTCATATTCTGGAATACTCTTGTTGTCATCTAGGGGTTCAATGTTCGAGTAGTTAGCCTTTCCACCTGCACCCGACTTATAGCTCAGCCCTTGGTTGTATGGATTATCACAAGCTACACAGTCAATCTTCTTGTCTTCACATAGGGTGGACATAACTTTTGGATCTCGACAGTCACCCACGATCAATCGATGTTGCCCGAGTTGATATAGATTTCCTGATTTTATGTTTGTTTTTTTAACTTCCTCAATTTCTTTCGATAAGTCATGGTTATCATCTTCAATTTCTAGATGGTCATCAAAGATGTTTGAGAGGTCGACCTCATCAAACCCAGATTCAAGAATTGTCTCAAGATCAAAGTTTGCAAGTTTCTCCCAATCAAAATCTCCATGCACTCGGTTTGCAATGAGAGAATACTGATCAAATTCTTTTTGACTTAATTTTCGTGAAGGGATTCGCACTTCAACTTCTTCATCCTGCTTACCAAGCTCAACCAAGACAGTGAGTCTTTGGTTTCCGCTAATGACAGTGAGATCAGTGTCGACGACAATGGGTTCGACGTAATTAAACTTCTTTAAACTTTTCTCAAGTTCTTTTTTCATGCGAGGAGTGATGCTCCGTGCATTGTTTGGATTGTTGGCGAGATCAGAAACTTTTTTTGTTTCTGTTCGCCATGCAAGCTTTGTGTGTTTTGACATAATGATTATTTGCTTAGGTTTATAAGTGGTACCTGTATATATATTCGCCTGGATAAAATATGCCGTCAAAACGGAGTTTTTTGAGACAGAAAAAACAAAAGAGCCTGCATTTACAGGCTCTTTTAATATATTTTCCACTCCTATTGTTTTTCACTTCGTAAACGATAATAAGGATTTAACTTGTATGAGTTGTATCCTTCTTTTTCAATTAGCTCCTGTTCAACCTTTCCTTGCCCGCTTGCAAAGGCAAATTTGTGATTGATTCTATCCTTTGCTTTTCGAGCTGTTTCGATATCTTTGTAACCAGCCTCTTCTTGTAATCTATTTATTGAAACAGCTTCATCTGAATTAAGTAGTATTTCAAATATCCGTGCCTGACCCTGAGTTATCTCTACAGGCTGATTAGTAATTTCAGATAATTTTAAAGTATATTTTCCTCCTTCTTTTTCTTCATACGAAAGACGCAGACTACCAAGGTCTTTCATTTGGCTTATAGGATGAAGATCAAACTTGTCCCAGAGTGTTCTTGGAAAGCGAAATATTGCAGACTCTCTGATAACTTTTTCTGGTAGGGTGACTCTCTCACTAACCTCCATGTCCATGGTTCCATCATCGTGCAGGTAGTTAGTAATAGAAATCATTCCACCCTTTGGGCTTTTTTCTTTACGTGTAAAACTGTTTATCTCTTTTCTCTCCTTCATATCTTAAGTATATCGTAAACCTCTAGCACTGTCGCATTTGTCGCTTTTTTGCGTATACTTATATTTATGTGTATTCAAAAGTTGTACAACAAACATGTATTGCCTAAGTATCTAAACTGGACCATGGGTAATCCAATTTTTGAGTCGTATAGACGTGAGGTTATTGGAAAAGCCAAGGGTAATGTTTTAGAAATTGGTTTTGGTTCTGGGTGCAATACCCCTTACTATAAAAACATAGATGTACTTTACGCACTTGAACCTTCCAAAGAGCTGTTTGAAATATCGAAAAGAAACCTGAAGGCAACTTCATTTCCTATTAATCATATTAAATCACCGGCAGAGAAAATATCTTCTCCTAATGACTCTTTTGATACAGTGGTGTCTACTTGGTGTCTATGTAGTGTTTCGAACCCTCAGCAAGTCCTACGTGAAATATATCGAGTACTAAAACCTGGTGGACTGTTTGTTTTTATTGATCATGGAAAGTCAAATAATCAAATAGTGGCAATTTTGCAGAATGCTTTGACACCACTATCTCGAGCTCTTGCTGGGGGGTGTCATCTTAATCGAGATATTGAAAAATTATTACGATCTTCTAATTTTTCAATAGATGCTGTTAAAAAATTTACCTTAAAAGGCAGGCCAACAATTTACATGTACAAAGGTATTGCTGTAGCAAAAAAGTAGCATGCAATAGAAAGATATCTTTTCAAGATCTACTTTTTCCTATACTTATCCCTAATCTTTTTCATCTCTTTAAGATGATCTTCATGCATCTTTTTGAATTTTACCTTCTCTTCTTTTATAAGACCCTTAGAAACTTTTGCTCGGTTACGATCATATGATTTTTTAGATGGAGAATTTCTATCTATTAATCCTGGATTTTCTTTTCTAAGGAATATATATTCATAGGGTTTTCCTTGCTCGTTCAGCACAACCCTCGGGAAGAGTTTCTTCTCTCTAATATACTTCTTTGCTGTTTGATAATGAATACCAAATGTACTTTTTAGTTCCCACATTCTAAAGTAACTATTATCATGATTAAAGACAAAGGTTGGAATAATTCCATCTTTTACCGCCTTGCGACATATGAGACATGTTTGACCAAACCAGTCATACCAGCCATTTGTCTCGTCAATTGGATTCCTACATAGAGAACAGCTGTATGACCCATCAACAGGAAAACCGCCTGGAGAATCTTTTAACTTATGTTTCAGCTTTGCCTCTTTTTTGGAAATATCAAATAACAGTTCAAAGAAACTCACAAGATCACGAGCTCCTTTCTGAGCCTCACTATCACTTATTTCTTCACCTTTCTTTTTTGCTGACTTCTTTATTTCCTCAGATAAGTTGTCTATTGCTTTCATACATACTTCTATTTTGTTTAATAAGTGAGACACCGACAGACATCTCAGTTATATTTTCTCATTTGTGCCATATTCGTAGAATAGCCTTATGTAGCAATGTATGGATAGCGACCCACTTACCTTAAGTGAGACAGTGAAAATACCTCAAGAAACCCTTACCTGGGCTATAGCTGTGGGTACTTAACTCGAGTGGCCCGCATAAAACATAAAGTCCTGACGCGCAGCGTTGGGGCTTTTGTGTTTTACCGGTAGGGGTGGATTCGAAGTGAGGTCAGACGAAGTCCGCAAAGCGGCCTGGCCGAATCGGGGTCGATGGAGTGAGATTTTCTGCAAGAAAATCCACAAGAGTGACCGAATCCCTCCCTCTCCGCCAATGATCAAATACCCATCTACTGATGGGTATTTTCGATTGCAGACCTGATAGTAAAATGGTGTTCCCAAAATCTTTTAAATATACTATTATTAAAGTATGAAAATTCTTCTAGTAAACAAATTTGCTTGGTGGAACAGCTCACTCTAGTGAGGTTGTTTCTTGTTTTCTAGCATCTATTTTATAAAACAAACAACAGCCTCAGTGGGCTGCTTTTTGTTTAACCTAAATTTTGTTCCATGAAAAAAGAATATCGACAATCTCAGTGTCAGGAGTTTAATCTGAGCAAGAAAAATAAAAGAAAAATAAATAATGCCTCCGCCTATGTATATGTATCATGTTTAGATTTTAGTCATTCTAATGGAGTCTATACGTACACATCTGTGGGAGAAGGAGTTCCTCTTTCGCTTGAAATAGCAAAAGGAGATCTGGAATCTCTATCTGAAGAAAAGGAGGTAAAGATCATCCTGTCAGATCATGAAATCCATAGAGATAACTTACTCGAGCTAACCTCCCTAACAAAAGAGAGGCTCATGAAGAAGTCTTTACTTTCTTATGAGGCTATTAAATCTGAAGGAATGAACCCTGTTCTTCTATCTGACATTTATCCTTATGATGGTGTTTTATCTCAAGAGCAACAAGTTCCTGAAGATTCTCATTTAGAGTATGCAATATCTCAATGGGTAAAAGGGTCAAGAGAAGAAAGAATTCTTCGGTACAAGCAGAGCTATGCCGAGATATATTGCTTATTTGAATATTGTGAGAAAAATAACCTCTGTCCAATATTCCTATATTCAAGCTTTCTATTTAGACTGGTTAATGTCTTAAAGAAGAAATTCACAATTGGTGTTTTGTTTCTTGAAATTGCTGACCCTCATTAGAGATAGAAAAGCCGTCATTTTGACGGCTTTTTATTTTAAGTTATTTACTCTATCCATCTTTTAAAGAAATATTGAGCCTTGACCTAAACCTCAAATAAAAGAATTTCAGTATTAGCAACAAACCCCATGTCTAAAGTCGAAACCTCATTTATTCCAGCCGCATCACCTTCTTCTAAGATAACCTCATCAATTTTAACCTCCCCTCTTACAACAAAAATATACACTCCATTATTTTTGTTTTTTAAGTCATAAGATGTTTTTTTCCCTTCATTAAATAAACCTCTATATATGTAAGCATCTTGATTTATAGACAAAGAGTCATCTTCCCCATCTGGAGAAACAAGCATAGTTAGATCATTTACATCCTGTGCTTTTTTAAAATCTTTTTGTCCATATGAGGGTTTTATATTTTCCTCTCTAGGTAGAATCCAAATCTGATAAAGTTTTAGGATTTCTTCACCTGATTTATTGTACTCGGAATGAACAACCCCCGAACCAGCCGACATAACTTGTATTTCTCCAGCAACAACCTTTTTATTATTACCCATACTATCTTCATGTGTCACCTCACCTTTTGTGACAATTGTAATAATCTCCATATTATTATGAGGGTGCATACCGAAACCAGAATTTGGCATTATAGTGTCATCGTTGATAACCCTAAGATTTCCAAAACCCATTCTAGATGCCTCGTACCAATCAGCAAAACTAAAACTAAACTTGGTCTTAAGCCACCCGTGATCAGCTGTACCTCTGTCTTTATTTTTGTGAATTATTATTTTCATATAAATATTGTACCAAAGGAGCTAGATATGTCCGTGAGAAAAGTCTCAAAAAATAAAATCACCCCAATGGGGTGATTTTATTAGATCTTTTTTCTTTTACTTCTTCTTCCCCATTTTTGAGAAAACAAAGATAAATAGTATGTCTAGAATAGCTAATGAGTTGATTAGAAGTATCGCTATAAACCAAAACTTATGATCGGTCTTTGCGGCCTTCCAAAGAGCATACCCCTTCCAAGGGATTGTCCAAATCAATATTACTAAAAAAATCCAATTGTTTGCAGCTAAGAAGTTTTGTATATCCATATTTAAATTATATCAAATCCACCATATAAAGGAAATTTCTATTTTACTCTGATATACTATATGTAATGGAAAAAAGACAAAGAGAAGCTTTCTTTTCCTGGGAAGCTCATGAAGACAAATATGTAGAGAGAGGTAACGACTGGTACTGGGGACTTGGTCTACTTGCTGTATTTGGCTCTGCTGGAGCATTTCTGGTTGGCAATTTTCTATTTGGTATTTTTATTATACTTTCAGCTATTGTTCTATTTCTGTTCTCAACAAAACAAATGGATATCAAGTCATTCCAAATAAATAGTCTTGGTATACAATGTGGTGATACATTATACAGATACAAGACAATCAAAGCTTTCTGGATTGATCATGAAAATGAAAAAGAGCCAATGCTTGTTATTCATACAAGTAGAATCTTTGACCCAGTGATGGCTATACCTCTTACAGAAGATATAGACTTATCGGACTTACGACTTTTCTTAAGAAATCTAATACATGAAGAATTCATTCAAGAGCCTAGATTCCACAGAATCCTTGATAAGCTTGGGCTTTAAAACACCCTTTGACAGGGTGTTTTTTAAATGTAATATAAAAGAAAATGTAAAGAAATGACTTTTATAAAATTACCAAACTTCACAAATCAGCAGATGAGAATGCATTGTGAAAAAGTAGGATTAAGATTTTATTACAACCTGGGCCCCAGTAACACACCCAGACTAGTTCCAAGAATAATTTACAAGGGAGTTGTCATGAAACTAAATGGCAATCAGCCGAACTCATTTGAAGAAATGCAAATGAGATTCAATGGTGCCTTTAATTTAATTCACCCTGAAACAGACAAGCTTTTGGCTACACAATTCCAGGGAAATTTTGTCTTTCAGTAATCTGGTCTACAAAAAAAGCAAAAGGCACCCATTTGGGTGCCTTTTTAAAATTACTTAGATTCTTTTGTCATTCTTGACATTAGAGATTTCTTTCGAGATGCAGTGTTTGGTTTTAAAACACCCCTCTTCAAAGCTTTATCAATTGCCTTGTAGACAGTTGGTAGCATTTCTTTTGCCTCCTTTGTCTTCCCTTCTTTTACAAGAGAAGATATCTCTCTGATAGAAAGTCTCATTGTTCGACGAAGTCGATCGTTGAAAAGTCTCTTTCTTTCTGAAACTCTAAGTGATTTTTTTGCTGATGCTGAAATTGGCATAATTATATATTTTTTATTAAGTGTTAACCGCGCGACACGTATTAACGAACAGGCGTTATATTACCAGAGTTTAAAAAATATGGCAACTAGTCAAAAACCTGATAAGATACATATATATGATAATGAGAATTGAGGGCTCAATAGTCCTAAAAACAGACTCTTATGTGGTCTTAGACACCAAAGGGGTAGGATACAAGGTTTTTTTATCTCAGCAGACTATGGCTCAAATATATGGAGACACAGCGGCTCTTTGGACACATATGGCTGTTAGAGAGAATTCCATGGATCTATTTGGGTTTATCACAGAGGGAGAGCTTTATTTCTTTGAGATGCTTATTGGAGTATCTGGAGTTGGCCCAAGAAGTGCTCTTATGATAACCTCTGTAGCATCTATCGAAACACTTAAAAAGGCTATTGGATCGGGAGATATCAGTCACCTAACTCAAGTTTCTGGTATTGGAAAAAGAACAGCAGAAAAAATAGTTGTTGAACTTAAAGACAAATTGTCTGCTCTTGGGTTCTCTGACGCAGATGGCCAGCTCCAAGGAGAATCTGACGCACTCGAAGCGCTTGTATCTCTAGGGTACAGTCGACAAGAGGCTCGAAACTCACTAAGACATATAGATGAAAATCTAGATACAAATAGCAAGATAAAAGAAGCTTTGAAGTATTTATAAAATGCCTGAATTACCTGAAGTAGAAACAACAACAAGGGGTCTCCGAAAAACTGTAGTAGGAAAAACTATCAAATCAGTTTGGAGTAACTACCCCCAAAAAGAGTCTTCTAGAAAAAACGAGATTAAAGACTTGTCTTTTTTTAATATTTTCAAGAAAGAAGTCACTGGCAAAAAAATTGAAAAGATTGAAAGGCGTGGAAAAAATATCCTAATACACTTGAGTGGCGATTTAATTATTCTAGCTCACATGAAAATGACTGGTCACTTCTTGTACGGAAAATATAAAGAACTAGAAGAGACTTGGGTTCCTGTAGATAGCTCTCTACCCATTGCAAATCCTTTTAGTCGACATATTAGATTTATTATGGAATTTAAAGATGGAACTCATCTAGCTCTTTCTGATATGAGAAAGTTTGCCAAAATAACTTTTATAAAAAAAGAGGATTTAGAAGAAAGCTTACACATCAAACCACTTGGGCCTGAAGTTCTGGATAAAAAATTCACAGAGAATATTTTTAAAGAAAGCCTTAAGAAAAAACCAAACTTCCCCATTAAAACCGCCCTTCTTGACCAGACGGTCTTTACCGGTGTTGGGAATATTTACGGAGACGAATTATTGTGGCTATCATCTGTTAGACCAGATCGTATTGTTTCAAGTATCACAGAAAAAGAATTCCGTTTAATGTATAAAAACCTAAGGCCTCTCCTAGAGAGAGGTATTAGCTTCAAAGGTGACTCTACTAGCGACTACAGACAAATAGACGGAACAAAAGGTAATTTTCAGTCAGAGCACAATGCTTATAGGCGAACCGGCCTCTCTTGCAAGAAAACAGGGTGTTCTGGTGTTATAATCAGAGAAGTGATTCGTGGTCGAAGCTCACATTATTGCTCAAAACATCAAAAATAATTAACTATGTTTAGCAGCTTACCAGATGAACCATTGGGAATGATAAAATTCATCCTAGGTTTCGGAATAATAATATATGTTGTTTGGCTAACCACCGGCGGAATGGAGCGAGTGGAAAATAGAGATAAGCCTTTCCTAAAAGAACCTGCCCCACTAGACAGTGGAGAGGTGTACGGCCCAGAAGGTCTTTAAGATTTTTTATCTCTAAAACAAAATAAAGCAACGCCGGCTGCAACAGAAACATTTAGAGATTCCTTTGTCCCAGACATGGGAATTTCTGCTATATGGTCTACAACACTCAAGACCTCTTCATTTAGTCCTTTTGTCTCTTCACCAACAATCAACGCTGAATCTTCAAAAGAAACATTGTCTCCAACATCTGTATATTTTTCTGATTTATCTGATTGCTCAAGAGCGATCACCAGAATTCCTTTTTCTTTCAAATATTCAACAGCTTCAATAGTTGTTTTAAAATGACTCCATAGAACTTTTCTCTCTGCCCCTAGAGCAACCTTGGCAATATCTGATCTATTTCTACCAAATCTATCAACCGGATCTGGTGTCACCCCGCAAATTAGGATTTCAGATACTCCAACAGAATCAGCTGTCCGAAACAGCGATCCCACATTGTATGTACTTCGAATATTATCTAAAACTAAAATCATAATTGACTGATACACCCAAGTATGATATTTTCTTATAGTATTTGCA
>CAZOLO010000014.1:0-19682 GCA_964581035.1 uncultured Candidatus Saccharibacteria bacterium
ACGTTCGTGAACAAGGTGTGGCTACCTCTAGAGGTACACAAGCAACTTGGGGTTCTGAATCTAACGTTCGTGAACAAGGTGTGGCTACCTCTAGAGGTACACAAGCAACTTGGGGTTCAACCGCTGCTGACACTCGTCAACAAGAGGCAAGCATTTCGAGAGGAACAACTGCAACTTGGGGTTCAACGCCAGCTAGAACGCAACCAGCTAGACAGACAGTTCAGCCAGTTCGCACTCAGCCAGCTAGAACGCAACCAGCTAGACAGACAGTTCAGCCAGTTCGCACTCAGCCAGCTAGAACGCAACCAGCTAGACAGACAGTTCAGCCAGTTCGCACTCAGCCAGCTAGAACGCAACCAGCTAGACAGACAGTTCAGCCAGTTCGCACTCAGCCAACCAGAGCTACGCAGCCTTCTAGAAATTCTGGCAACAGAGGATCTAGAGGTGGTCGCCCGTAATCATTATTGAAATTGAATTTACATAGGTGGGGATTTTCCTCACCTATGCATTTTTAAGAATTTCACAGGAGCTTGTGGAATCTTTAAAAATGCATAGTATGTGAAGATACATGCAGTCATGTATGCGGTTTGTTAGTCCTTACTGTATATATTATTAATATATAAGATATTGTTATGAAAAAAATTATTAATCTACAAAACACGATTAAATCACTGGCATTTATTGCCATCGCTGGATTCTTTGCTGTTGGTGCGCCACTTTTTGCTGCCAGCGTTGCTTTTAATACCAGCTCAGCGGACTGTGCAACAGTTCGAGTTAGAAACGTAACCCAAGGAATACCTGTTTCAGGTGTTGGCCCTTCTGGTTGTGACAGCTTGTCTCAATGGACAACAGGTACAATCTCAGCTAATCCTGGGGATATTATTGCTGTCTCTGTTTATTACCACAATACTGGTACTCAAACAGCCACAGGAACAAAAGTAAAGGTAACTACTCCAAAAAACATGGCGAGTTCTACCTCTCATACAATCTCAGCAAACGTATCTTCTTCAAATGGCGGTTACGCCAGCGGTTCAGTAAATGTAAATCTATCTGAATCACAAACTCTTAAATATATAACAAACAGCTCAGACTATGACTCTACTGTTTGGTATGACAATGGAAACGGAGGTCCTTACACAATTTCAAGTAATGTTGACCAAAATCTATTCAACAGCACTGGTATTTATGCAAATGCCGATGGAATTGTAGAAGCCAACTGGGCTGATCAAGGAACTGTTCGAATGCGATTTATCGTAGGTGATGAACCAGTTCTTCCAAACGGACCAACTGTTACTACACAACCTGCAACAAGCGTTGATACAGCAAACGTAACTCTTAATGGAACAATAAATAATTTTGGACAAGCATCTCAAACTTGGTTTAAGTATGGTAACCAAAGTAATCCATTAAACAACCAAACACAAATTCAATCTATTGGTGGTTCAAATTCTACTCAGTCATTTTCAGCACAAGCAATAGGTACTTTTGCAGAAAACACAACTTACTACTATCAAGCATGTGGGCGATTCTATGGGATAAACGGATCACAAGATGTTTGTGGGTCAACAAATACATTTAGTATCGCTGCACCAACTGTTTACGCATGTAGTGACAACATAGATAACGATGGAGACGGATATACAGACTTCCCAAGTGATCAAGGTTGTTCATCTGCTACAGACAACAACGAGTACAATTATATTGCACCAACTGTTTACGCATGTAGCGACAACATAGATAACGATGGAGATGGATATACAGACTTCCCAAGTGATCAAGGTTGTTCATCTGCTACAGATAATGATGAATATAACTACATTGCACCAACTGTTTACGCATGTAGTGACAACATAGATAACGATGGAGACGGATATACAGACTTCCCAAGTGATCAAGGTTGTTCATCTGCTACAGACAACAACGAGTACAATTATATTGCACCAACTGTTTACGCATGTAGCGACAACATAGATAACGATGGAGATGGATATACAGATTATCCATACGATCCAGGTTGTTCATCATATACAGATACAAATGAGTATAACAGTGTGGTTTACAACTACAATCTAAATGTAAATACATTTAATGCAGATAACATAGATGAAGACTCTGCTAGATTGAGAGGTGAAATTACTCAAATTGGAAACCAAAATGTTAATAGATACTTTGAGTGGGGGACATCAAGTTCAAACCTAAACAGAGATCTTACTGTTTCAGGTTCAACAGGGTACACAGGATCTTTTGATGGAAATCTTACAGGCCTTAACTCTAATACAACTTACTATTTCCGAGCTTGTGCTATAAGTACAAACAACGGTGATGTGGATTGTGGAAACACTAGAAGTTTTAGAACAAATACTACTGTTAATAATTCAAACTTGTCTACAATTACAACCGAAGCATCTTCTGTTGGAAGAACTTCAGCTGTTCTAAATGGATTGGCTATATCAGATAATATTGATATAAACCAAATGTGGTTTGAGTGGGGTCAGTCTACAAACCTTGGTAGAGAAACAACACATGTAACAATTAATGCGAGCGGTACACGATCATTGGCTAGGTCAATAAGTGGACTTTCAACGAATACCATTTATTACTACCGAGCCGTCGCACAAGATGATAATGGAAACATTGATCGAGGAGATATTAAATTCTTTAGAACAACAGGTTCAACAATTGTTATTACAAATCCAGAACCTCCAATAATTATCGAAACACCTGTGGATGTTACAGGAGCAGGATCACTTTTCCTTGCCCTTGATATCGAGCCAGATTTTGACAATGTTGTTATAGGGGATACTGTTGACTATACAGTTAAGTATCGAAATATTTCAAATTCGGATCTTAGAAATGTTGTTATTCAAACAACACTTGCAGAAGAAACACGATTTATGAAATCAACAGCTGGTTTCTACTCACAAGCTGATCACAATGTGACTGTTGTTGTGGGAGATCTAGATTACCAAGAAGAGGGATCATTCCTAATAAGAGTTGAAATTCTTAGAGGGGCAGCTGGAGACTTGGTTGTTACACAAGCAAGTGCCGGACATGATCACCCAAGCATAATTGACGCACAAGTTGGAACAGTTCCAGCATATGCAATTAATCATGTTGTAAATGATCAAAGCAGATTGGTTGGATTGGCATTGTTTGGAGGAGCATTCTTCCCAACAACTCTGATTGGATGGCTTATCTTACTTCTTATTATTATCCTAATTGTTCTATTGGCACGAAAGTACTACATAGACCGAGAAGATAAAAAAGGAAGAAGTGGTATGCAAATAAACTAAGTTAAAAAAGAAAAAACCCGTTAATAGCGGGTTTTTTCTATGGCTGGTATACTGAATGTTATGAAGAGGTTAATAAAGAAGGAAGATATTGATAATGTGGCAAAAGAGCTTCTTTCTGTTCTTAAACCCTCAAAAACAGCCACTGTGATGCTTTTAGAGGGTGATCTTGGTGCTGGTAAGACGACTCTTGTGCAGGCTATCGCAAAGGCTCTTGGGGTTATGGAATCAGTTGTTAGTCCGACTTTTGTCATTCAAAAAAGGTATTCAGTCAATCATGAATTTCTTAAAAGTTTGATACATATTGATGCTTATAGGTTGGCCAGCGGAAAGGATATAGAAAAACTTGGTTGGTCTGATTGGGTTAAGAGTTCTCAGAATATTATTATTGTAGAATGGCCAAGCTTAATAGAAGAAGTAATACCTTCTAGTGTTTACAGAGTATCGATTGATCATGTAGACGAGGAAACAAGAAATATAAAAATTACACATGAAGACTAAAACTAAAAAAATAGTATTGTTAGATGCTCATGCGATTATACATCGCGCATACCACGCTCTTCCTGGTTTCTCTACAAAAGATGGTGACCCTACAGGAGCCTTGTTTGGTGTGTGTACCATGCTTTTTAAAATCATAAATGATTTTAATCCTGACAGTATAATTGCTTGCTATGATTTACCTGAAAAAACATTTAGGCATGAAGCTTATGATGACTATAAAGGAGGGCGAGCAAAAACAGATGATGAACTTATTTTTCAGTTAGAAGAGTCCAAATCAATTTTTAAGGCTTTCAACATTCCAATGTATAGTGTTGCCGGGTTTGAGGCCGATGATATGCTCGGGACTATTGTTGAGCAAACAAAAGACATGAAAGATGTCGACATTGTTATCGCTTCTGGTGATATGGATACTATGCAATTAGTGGATGGTGACAAAGTTATTGTTTACACTCTTAAAAAAGGGATTAAAGATACTGTCGTTTATAACGAGGAAGCTATGAGAGAAAGATATGGATTTGGACCAGATCTTCTCCCAGACTACAAGGGTCTTTCTGGTGACCCGTCAGATAATATTATTGGTGTTCCAGGCATAGGAGACAAAACAGCCACCACTCTTATAAAGAGCTTTGGGGATGTTGAGAATATTTTAAAATTAGCAGAGAAAAATCCAGAAAAAATGAAGGAGGCGGGGGTTAAAGATAGGATCATTAACCTCTTGGTGGAGCACAAAGAAGAGGCTTTATTTTCAAAAACATTGGCCACAATTAGGCGTGATGCTCCGATAGATTTTGTTGTACCCACAGAGCATTGGAAAGAGAAAGTAGATGTAGAACAAGTTACAGAACTGCTAAACAGATTTGAGTTTAGAAGCTTGGTCTCTAGGGTTAACGAGATGTTTGATATCAAGGAGAGAGTTATTTCAAAAGAGGAGGGGGTTGGTGAGTATTTTGAAAAGGCTCAGATTGCGATTTGGCTACTCGACTCTGAAAAGACAAACCCTACTGTTGACGACATATTCTTTTTTACCAAGAAGAATATCATGAAGGAGGCGCTGGTTGTTCTTGAGTCTGAGATTAAAAAGCATGACTTAGAATATGTATACAGGGAGATAGAGCTTCCAATCAGATCTACAATAAAAAACATGCAAGATGTCGGAATTTCTGTAGATAAAGAAATTTTAGCAAAACTTTCAAAGAATTATCATAAAGAGTTAGATCTTTTAGAAAAAGAGATTTACAAAATATCTGGATCGGAGTTCAATATAAAATCACCAAAACAGCTTAGTGAGATTCTTTTTGAAAAAATGGGCCTACCGACAAAAGGTATAAAGAAAAATGCCAGCGGTGGTTATTCGACCAGGGCAGACCAACTAGAGAAATTAGAGGATCACGAGATAATTAAATCGCTACTCAGATATAGAGAGCTTCAAAAGGTTCTATCTACATATATAGATGCATTACCTGGTTTTGTTCAAGAAGATGGGCGTATTCATGCAGAGTTTGATCAAACAGGTACAACTACAGGAAGATTTTCTTCCAATAATCCAAATATGCAAAATATCCCGTCTTCAGATATTATTGGCCAGGAGATAAGAAAAGCCTTTGTTGCTAGTGAAGGTTATTACCTTGTTTCATATGATTACTCTCAAGTGGAGTTGCGCGCTGCTGCAATACTTTCTCAAGACCCAAAGATGCTACAGATTTTTAAGGGTGGTGAGGATGTCCACTCTGGAGTAGCAATGCATGTCTTCGGGGTAAAAAAGGAAGAAGTTACAAAAGATATGAGACGACGAGCTAAGGTTATAAACTTTGGGATTATTTACGGTATGGGTGTTCTGTCGCTTAAGAAAAGTCTTGGAGGAACAAAACAGGAAGCAGAAGAATTTTTTGCTAATTACTTTAAGCAATTTCCTTCTATTAAGGGTTACTTAGATGGTGTAAAGGAATTTGCCAGAGAAAATGGTTACACGGAAACTCTGTTTGGGAGAAAAAGATTCTTTCCATCAATAAAATCAAAAGTTCCCTTCATTAGAGCTATGGCAGAGAGAATGGCTATAAATGCCCCAATTCAAGGAACAGCTACGGCTGATATTGTAAAGATCGCCATGAGGAAAGTTGATGAAATAATAAAATTAAAAAAATGGGGAGATTCTGTGAGAATGCTTATGCAAGTGCATGATGAGCTTGTTTTCGAGATTAAAAAAGAAGTTTTCCAAGATGTTGTAATGGACATAAAGGAGTCGATGGAGAATGTTATTCCAAAAGAGTTTTTGAATAAAAAGGAAGGCGTTCCTCTTGTTGTGGATGTGCTCCATGGTGATTCTTGGGGCGATCTATCGCCATACAAGTCTTAACTGTTATAATACTAATATGTTTAGCCAAGATAAAAATTCCATAAGTGAAATAAGTAGTTATAGCTTCTTTGTATATCTCATCTTTCTGCTTGCTGGGTTGTTCATAGAACTATTCTTCTTTTCCCAAAAATTACTATCCTCTCATATTGCTCTCTATGTTGGGGTGGGCCTTATGACTGTGTCATCTATTGTTATTCTTTGGGCTGGTCACTCAAGTTATCAGTATAGGAAAAATAGTGATAAGTATGATGAGTTAGGACATCAACATCTTATAATGGGGGTATTTCGGTTTACAAGAAATCCATACTACCTTAGTTTGGGAACACTTATGATTGGGCTGTCTCTTGTGATAAATTCTCTGGCTATTTTTGCTTTAGCAGTACTTTCATTTCTTGTAGTTAACTCTTGGTTTATTCCAAAAGAAGAAGAGGTTCTAAGAGAGAGACATGGGGAGCATTTTGATAAATACAAAGATACAACTAAAAGATGGTTTTAATATGAAATATTTAATTTACGGAGAAGACAAAGATTCTAGGGAAAAAAAGATCACCTCAATCTTGGGTGATTTTTCTAAAAAAGGATTTGAAGTTTTTTACATAAATGACGCAACATTTGATCAAGAGAATTTTCTAAATCAGATTTTATCAAAAAGCCTTTTTGGTAGTAATCCAATTCTTGTTTTAAATCACTGCTTGTCGACCAAAGAAACAAGAGAATTTTTAGAGGCAAAAAGTAAAGAAATAATAGATACAGAAACACCAATTATTTTTGTAGAATCTGAATTTCTTAAAAAAGACTTTCCGTCATTTAAAAAATGTTTTTCAGAAGTTTTTGAATATAAAAAAGAAAAAATAAATCAATCAAAAAAATATAATATTTTCCCTCTTATAGATGCTGTGGTTTCTAAGAATAAAAAAAGTGCTTGGTTGCTTTTCCAAGAAGCAACAGAAGAGGGGGTCGTGGCAGAGGAGATAATAAATCTTTTATTTTGGCAGTATAAAACTTTGTCACTTGTATCGATTGGAGGTACGGCGGAGTCTCTGGGTATGAAACCTTTTGTTTTTATAAAATCAAAAAATCTACTTTCAAAATATTCAAAAATGGAACTAAGACAAACAATGTTTTCTTTGATAAAAATTTTTCAAGACTCAAGATTTGAAAAAGATGGATTAGAAAGACTTGAAAAATTAATCCTCTCTTAAAAAAATGTTATATTTACAATAAAAGAAAAAGACCCGCAGAAAATCTTTGGGTCTTTTTTATTTTTAATCTGCGTGAGGCCAACGAGTAGTTTATTGTTGATAGGGATATAGGGATTTGAAGTTCAGCGTTCGCTAACAAAACTTCAGTGTTATTGGCTTTACTCAGATTAGAGTGTGCTTTATATTGAGTTTTTTATTTGTAGAAAGAACAGGGTTTAGGGTTTTTTTTTGATAAATCAAAGACGTTAGCCTTTAATGGTGAAAGATCTATTGGATCAGCGTTAAAGTTTTTTTTAAATGAATGCTTGCGCGTTATTTCTATGCTTTAACTTTGGCGTTCCTTTACATAAAGTATAGACCCCTTTGCCATAAAGGCAAAGGGGTCTATTGGGGATTACTTTTAATTCGAGCCTATTTTTTGTATTGATGTATTGCAACCAATGTTAGAAATACAAATCCGGTAAGGGCCATAACAGGAATTGTTATATATCCAAATTCAAACACATATCTTTTTAGGCAGGAAACTCCGCCAGCTTCACAGTTTAATATTTCGCTTCCTCCGAAATCTATAAAGGTATGATATCCAGTAATCAATATTCCAATCAATGACATTATTAGAATTTCTAATTTAACATCTTTTAATTCTAGCCAACCAACTCCAAAAATAATTAATTGTGGAAAGATAAATATTCTAGCCCACCAGCATAAAGTACATGGGGCAAAACCAAACCCGATAGAGTAGGCTAGACTAACCAGAACAGATACAAGTGTTGCAAAGAATCCAATTTGTAAAAAGTATTTTTTAACAAAGCTAGTGATACTTTTATTGTTAACAAAAAGATTTACAAAAAGAATCAATGCTGCAATTTGCATAACTATTACCCCAAGTGCAAAAATGAAATTTAGACTCATATTATCTTACAGGTAGTTCGCAAGAAGTTTTTTCTGCTAGTGATTCAAGAGTCATAACTCCATCAACTCTCTCTCCATCGGCAAACTCCCATGTTGGGTATCCAGTAATTTCAGCATCTATACAAACTTGTGTTTGCCCTTTGCCATCTGGGGTAGAGCATTCTACGTAATCCAAATTTTTTACAGACTTAGATCCAAAAAGTTTTTTCTGATCATTGCAATGAGGACACCAAAATGCTCCGTAAAATGTTGCATCTTGTTCTGCAAGGCAAGATGCAAATTCATCATAAACACCAGGTTTGCTATCTGCCTTCTTAACGAAAAATAATATTGCCCCTAGGGCTACGATAATCACTATAATTGAAATAATTGTTTGTTTTGACATTGGTTGTTTTTATTAATTAATATGATTCTATTATAACAAAAAAAACAAGACCTAAGTGATATACACCTAGGTCTTGTTTTTGGTTGTCCGCTCGGTAGGAATTGAACCTACGACCATCTCCTTAAAAGGAAACTGTAAGCGGTATTATTGGGTAAAACCTTTATAAAATAAGGGTAAAAGTAGTTTTTTGCTTATAAAACCAATGTTAGCGAACGACCTGTTCACCAATTAAATATTCTACTATCAATGGTCCTATTTCTAAACAATTCGACTCTTTAATTATACTGTAATATTAAAGTTTTAGTAAATTGATATCTTGCAAATATCTCTACCCATATCTTCTGTTTGCATGGAGCGAACATACTTCATTGTCATTGATATATTAGCGTGCCCCATCATCTTTTGTATGTTAAAAGCATTCACATTTGCTTCAGCTAACTTGCAAGCAAAGGTGTGCCTAAATTGATGTAAGTGAAATCTGACACCAGACTTCTTTCTAAGGTTCTCTACCCAATGTTTTAATCCTTGACGACTTAAACCCCGATCTCCTCGATTAGAGACAATTAACTGGTCTGTTTTGAGGCCACGAGAATTTCTTTCTTTAAGATAGTCTTTTATGTGCAAAAGAAGGGAGGGGGTAAGACAAAGAGTTCTTGGTCTTTTTGATTTAGACGTTTCTCCTCGAATAGTTATCTGCTCCTTTACTAGATCGATATCGTGCACTTTTAATGATATAAATTCACCTTTTCTTACTCCAAGAAATACGAGTAGGCTAATCATTAGAGTATCTCTTCTCTGGAGAAGTGAATTACTTGACTGGAGCGTGACAGCAGAATAGATCTTGCTTAGTTCAGCATCAGATAATCTTTTGAAGTCATCATATCTAACAACTGGAGGGCGTATATCTTTAAGAGGGTTCTCCAACAGATATCCCTTCTTAACTAACCAAGCAAAGAAAACATTAAGCTTTGTCCAGTGGGTTTTTACTGTAGAATTCTTTACTCCGGTTTTTATGGTGTCTTTACCAACGATTCTTTTGCGAGTCTGTATTCTTTTGAAAAACTCATTAAGTGTTTCAGGTGTGAGGGATCTTGTGCTAGAGACCTCGGGCATTACTTTTAAGAAAAGTGAAAAAACAGCCTTGTAGCCTCGTACTGTTTCTGGTCTCAATCTTCTTGAGAACTCGCATTCATCAGTATACATTCTAAAAAGTTTGTTTAATTCGTTTTCCATGTTAGGTAGCTATTTCTCTAGTCTCTTCTAATAATCTAGATTCTCATTTTAATAATCTTATCTGCTGTCTTAGATATGGTTTTCTTTTCCTCTTTTGCAATCTTCTTGAGTTCTTTATGGATACTTCTACTGATCCGTATCTGCACAGTGTCTCTTCTGTTTTTATGCACTCTATTCCATCTTTTAAGAACTTCGTTAAGCTCCTTTAATGATTTGTCCTTTGTTCTGTCGTCAATTTTAGGGGAAGCTTTTTTATCTCTCATACCTTGTAAGATAGTTAGTTGTTAATATATATAGAGAAATAGATTCGAGCTTCGCTTCAATCAGTCAAAGGTCTCAATCTTTGAATTTTTGTCTGACAAGCAATGCTTCGATAAGTTCTTAATGAGCATATGAGATCCCCCTGTTGACAAGCTTTCAGTCATAGCAGGGGACTGACATATAGCCCACTAAGTTTTCAGTCAATTTTTTTTGGAGGACTCACTGATAACCTCCACCTATTTCATTGTTAGCTGTTTTTAATATAAATAAAAAAGCACACATTGAGTGTACTTTTTGGAGAAATATTAACTATGGTCTTGATATGGCTTTAATCTGGAAGAATTAGTTTATATCCTATAGTGGGGACACTTTTAATAATATTTTCATTCTCACTTGTTTTTCCTAGAATACCAAGCTTCATTTTTATCTTTTTTATTGTCTGCTGTAGATCAAACCTTGTTTTTTGTTGCTCATAACCAAGCTCTGCATAAGTCGCTATGGAACCCTCTTTTCTTGCTATTGTTTCCAGTATCATAAATTCTTTAGATGCTGGACTGAGCTCAGACACAACATTATTCAATGTAATAAACCCAGAATCTGAGTCCAGGACAAGTTTTCCAGAAATTGTTTCTACTTCAAATAGCTCACCTGGTCTTTTTCTTTTGCTCCGAATTAGGTCCATGTGTTTTCCTATGTTCCTGTTTGTCACAACTTCTTCAGGGTTAACCTTCTCTTCGTGGAGTTTTAGTATAGTTTTCTTTATTTGCTCAGACTGCCACTTCTTAAGGTCGTCGCCCGCTTGTTGATTATTATCTTTTGTCGACATAATACTTTTAGTATAGCCAAAACAAAGACTTTTACCAGAAGTTAATCAATGATCTTTGTGTCTAAATCATGTAAGTATAAAAATTATTGTTTGCTTAAAAACTGAAAATTTCCCTATTTTACCTATTTCCCTTATTAAAATTTAGTAATTTTGACTATTTTGACCATTTCATTCAATAAAAAGTGCTGTATTTGACCATTTAGCCATTTGAAAAAGGTGTGTATTTACCTATTTACCCATTTTATATATCAAAAAACCTTTGTATTTGACTATTTAACTATTTTTTCTTTATATTTTATCCATTTTATCCATTTTCTTCAAAAAATAATTGGTATTATGCCTATTTGCCTATTTATTGAAATGTTACCTAAGAATCCATTAATCCATTTCACCCCGTTCTTCTATTTTGTCGACACTTTTTTATTATTCAAATATACCCATACATTCATTAACATTTCTACTTCCTAATTTATCTTTTAGGTGATATATTGACCTTACAACTCAGTGACCTAACCCGACACGCTTTGTGGCGATATGGTCCAAATATCGAGTCTCAACGAGAATAAAGAACCCATCATTAGGGGTCTCTCGTTGAGCTATTCCTTGGAAACTTGGAGTATGAGCTTCGGCTCTACCTGGTGATGGGCTTTTTGTATGTCCACATCTGGTCTTATAAAGCTAATAAATGAATTCACATGAAAAAACCAACAGAAAAAGAGGGTGCATCGCACGAAAACAAGGTAGGCTTTTTAAGAAAAGTATTGGGGTATCTCTTTATTGTTATCGGGGGGTTTGGTCTGTTTATGCAGTTCATAAACATACTTTCTGGTCAGATTAAGGAGTCGGTGGTTATTTATCTACAGGGCTTCGGATTCATGTTTGTCGCTAGTACGTATTTGTCATTTATTATTGCTTACTATTTAATCCTTTTTGGTAGAAAACTTATTAAAAAGAATGATAATAAGTGGTGGTTTATTGGAGGTTTGGCTTTTTGGGTCTTTGCTATGTTTATTTTATTTTTAAGTATGCCTCAGGCTACTCTTCAGTAAGAATCGGGGATGGTTAATTCGGCTGGAGTAATAGATCTTAATTAACAGGATTAATTTATTTAAGAATATATTTATGAACAATAATGAAACGAAAAAGAGAGAGGGGTTTAAGAATACACTTAAAAATATATTAGCTTACTCATCTGCAATACTTGGCGGCTTCACACTATTTTTTGGCTTTCTTTCATTTACACGCCTGGACTATCTAACTGATTTACAAAAAATCTACCTTATTTCAGGAGATAAGGTAGGTGCTAGCTTATATATCGCAGGACTTCTTTTTACTTATCTAATTGCTTACTATCTACTGATTCTTGGCTTAAGGTTTATTCAAAAAGAAAAAATGAGAGAGTGGCTTATTTGGGCCCCTGTTGTGTGGGTATTAGGTGTGGCAGGGATTCTTCTTACTATGCCAACAAATAGCGTTCTTAATAACCCTCAAGAAAGCGGAGTCATTGAGGTCAAAGACCTTGCCTTTGAGGATGACGTTGTAACTATTTACTATGAAATAGAAGGTTTGGCATTTTTCAAATCAATGGGGAAAGAGGCTGAAGAAGAAATTATAAAAAGATTCTGTGCTGACAAAGGTACAGCTCTGGTCCTAAAAGAAGGAGATTCTGATCTTCGTCTCCATTACACCGACAAAACAACAAAAGAGACTCTCATTTTTGAGATACCAAAAGATGCATGTAGCATAAAAACAAGTAATTCTTCAATCTTTAGTAAAGAAGAAATAGAAGCGTTAAGGAAAGGAAATAACAATTAGTATGGAAAAGGCAAACACCATAAAATATATAGTGCTTTCAATTTGTTCTACGCTGTTCTTTTTGTTTTTATTGATCAGTCCTCAAATCTCCCTCGCTCACCCTGGAGATGTGGATTCTTATGGAGGTCATACTTGTTATACAAATTGCTCCAGTTGGGGGTATTCTCAAGGAGAATATCATTTCCATACCGTAAACTCTTGCGTCTATCCAGTTCATACAGGGTGTAAGACAGAGAGCGATCTTGGTGCTTTGCGTGTTCAACAGGTGCGAAATGGCACACAGAGATATACTTCAGCTATGGCCAGTGGTGCTCTAGCGGCCTGTGAGCAAGAAATTATTCAGTACAACTCAAGCATGGATCAATATAATAGCTGTCTTTCTCTTCAAGACAACAGTATATATACGAACCCTAATCCAACAAATAACACCTCTAGTTTTTGCGGTTTAGACAAGATTAATATTGATGGCAAATGTGTTGACCTTGAAGAAGCTCTAAATGATGCTATGAATAAGGACCTAACCAATGTTTGCCATAGCCATTGGGGGGCAAATTCATATTATAGCGAACAATCCAGCAACTGCTTATGTTCTGATGGATATGTAAAAACGGGTGGTGGTTGTGTGACAGAAGATAAGGCTTGTCAGCTGTCTTTTGGTGAAGCTTCTTATTCATCAAAACCTGGAATATGTTCTTGTTCTAAGGGTTACGAATTTAATGAGGGCAAGGATACTTGTATTAAAAAACTCGTATGTGAAGAGGGGTATATTAAAAAGTCTGGTCAGTGTATAACACACACTCAAAATTGTATAAATTACTTTAATGATGAAAACATGGTGGGTAAAACAAAAGAAGGTGATGATATGGAGAGTAACTGTTCGTGTTCAGAAGGATATATTTGGAATGTTGATGAAAAATTGTGTAAACTTAAAAAAGATACATCTTTGCCTGCTGAAGTAATAGAGGTTGCTGAATCGGAGATTATGGTTGAAGCTAGAAACCTAGAAACAATTATCGATAATATCGACAAAGAGGCTGTTTTCGAATATACAAACAACCAAGAAGAACCTAAAAAGAAAAGTTTTTTTAGTAGATTCCTGACAAAAATTAAGGGGTGGTTTATAAAATAATGCTTAAATATCCATACAACAAGTATCTTGGACTAAGGTTAACTTTATTTGATACAATCAAAGCATGAAATTTCAATTAACGGAACCGAACAAACAATATTCAAGTGCTGAACTCATAGAAGATGTTAAACGCGTTGCGAGTGAGCTAGGCAAAAATTCTGTATCCCAACGTGAATATGATCGATTGGGAAATTTTTCGTATCAGACACTTAAAAAGAGGTTCTGTTCCTGGAAAAGTGCATTAAAAAAAGCTGGGCTTGAACAAAGCAAGCGTCCTTGGGGTGGTGATCTATCAGAAACACGCATACCCAAAGAACAGCTTATTGAAGACATGAAAAGAGTTGCTGGCGAACTAGAAAAACAAGCTATCACAATTGCTGATTATGATAAGCATGGCAAGTTTGGCTCTTCGGCAATCTGTAAAAGATTTGGTGGCTGGAATAAAGCAAAGGAAACCGCAAAATTGGAAATTGGAAGAGTTTATAATTCAACAGATGAAGACTATTTTGAAAATATAGCTGATGTTTGGGAGTATCTCGGTAGACAGCCACGATATCAAGAAATGACAGCACCTCTTTCAAAATTAAACATATCGTCATACGAACGAAAATTTGGTACTTGGAGAAACGCACTAGAAAAATTTGTTGAATATATAAACTCAAAAGATGACGCCGAAGATCCAAAAGAAAAAACACCACCAAAGAAATCAGCAATTGTTCCTAAAAAACAAGCCAAAACTGTAAAAAGCAAGTTATCAAAAAAAAGAACCAATCGCATTGCGAACTTGCGACAGAGGTTTAGAGTCATGAAGCGAGATGGTTTCAAGTGTGTTTTATGTGGAAGTTCGCCAGCAACTCAAATCGGCTGTGAGTTACACATAGATCACATAATTCCTTGGAGCAAAGGTGGGGAAACTGTAGAAGAAAATTTAAGGACGCTTTGTTCAAGCTGTAATCTAGGAAGATCAAATAAAGAATAATGAATCGCCCCAAAAGCACATCACTTAACACGGCATATACGGCTACACTCCTCGCTCCTCGTCGTTGCGCCCATATTGCACGGGTGTAAGCCTATCGGCTATTATACACCCGCACAACATCGTATATGCCGAAACGTTATAAAGATCAATATATGCCAAAAATAACCTACAAATGTACAAACGATAACTGCGAACTCAATGTTTCCTTATTTAAGGGAACCCCTGTATGGAGAGAAGATACACCTCCGAAACTAAAGATGTTTCCAGAAACAAAACATTCTAGAGTATATATTACAGGTTTTACTAGCCAAGAGTGTTGTGTGCCTTGTCGTAAAATAACAAACTTTCCTCAAGTAGAGAGTTCGGTTGATAGGAAATATTTTTGGTATTTAGACTCACACAAAAAGAGAACCATCTGGAAGAAGATTAAAGACTTCGTATTAAACAAAAGCATATCTCCAAAGCCTGTTATTGGTGACAACACATTGATTTGCCCTGTTTGTGGTAAATCTGAGTTTATGAAAAAGAGCATACCTTGCCCTAAGTGCAAAGATGGTAAAGTTTATGAAGACAAGCTACCTTATGAGGCGTTTTAGTAATGATCAATATCAAATATATGCAACCATTCACAAAAATAAGTAGGAGAGCCTCAGAAAACCAAGATTGCTGGAATCTTTCTTGTACCACCTGCGGATCAATGGAACTCATGAAAAGATATTCTAGACTTGGACACATTTCTCACACTTACCGATTTGATAGATCTGCCCACAACAATTCGATTAATTCCCAAAACAAAATGCTTCGTAATCTTGGTGAAATTAATTTAGTTGAATTAATTAAGTATTCAAAATTCCCAGACTGGCTTGGGCATATTGGACTACTTCTAAATGCCTGCCAAGAGGCTGAAAATGAGCTAAAAATAGTCTCAGAAAGCTTTTTGTCTCAGATATTAGAGATATGTCCAAATAATAGTTATGCCTTTGAAATAGCCCAGGAAATGAAGTCGAGCGGAGAGGTTCTTACCCCTGAGAAGCTTGGGAGATTTGAAGGAGATCTTCATGATATTGCAAATTCATACAAGGATATAAACTAGAGTATAAATAATATTTTTACCCCAATATGAAAAGAAAAAAGAAAGTACAATATGCAATAACTGAGTATGTAGAAAAGCCTGTTACAAAAAAGGAGTTTTTTAGAGTCCAGAAAGAAAGAGCTACGGAAGGCATGATTTCACAGGTGCAACTCTTGAAATCAGGGACCCTAAATAAAAATGAGATAGATAGACTTGTTCGAAATAAGCTAATTGTACCTAATAAATACAGGTCCAGGGTTTACTTCAAGAAAGACCAGGTTTTGAGAGGTTTGAAGTACCTCGGTGGGCAACCGAAGCTTTTTAGTAAGTGAAGACAACAACTACCTTTTAGGTTTTTTGACTACATAATAAAAGAAAGCTAATATAATCACATATGTCAGGCTTCATAAAAGATAAAGATCTCTTAGAAGAGAACCATAAAATTCAGGATTTATTAAATTTTTCAAATGAGGTTGATAGACTTTATGATCTTGTAGAACAAGCACTGCACTCTTCCATGGTTGGTTATGTTGGGAAATTTGGTTCTGGAAAAAGTACAACATTATTTCAGCTTCAAAAAAGATACGAAGAAGATAAGTCTGTTAAGTGGTTTGAATTTGATGCTTGGAAATATCCAGAAAGAAAGGATCTTTGGGAAGGTTTTGTTTTGGATATAGCTGATCAGCTTGGTGGTAAAGAAAAAACAAAAAAAGAGCTGGACGGAAATGGGCCTCAAAATAAAACAATAGGAGCAGTTGCGGGGATTGCACAATCTCTTAGCCTTGTTTCTGCTGGTGTTAGCTCAATAGTTTCAAATCTACTAAAGGTATTTGAAAAACAGCCGATAGAAAGAGTTTTTGAGATACAGGATTTACTAACTTCTATTTTTCGAGAAATAGAAGAAAAAACAATTTTTATTGTAGTAGAAGACATAGATAGATCAGGAGACGCTGGTGTGTATTTTTTGGAAACTTTGAGGCAGTTTATTAAAAATAATACTCTAGATAAGAAAGTTATTGTTCTTGTTCCTATTGGTGAGCAGGTTTTCAATGAAAGTCCTCGACACAGAGATTCTTATAGAAAAGTTCTAGATTATATTGAGTATTTTGAGGTACAAAACATAAAATTCTCGAATTTTGTCGACGCTGTATTTGATCCAGAGGCTTTTGGGTACTCTGGTGATGTCGTTGTTATGGGGGAGCAAACACCTCTTTGGGAAAAATATTTGTTAGATTGGTTTAGACTTTCAACAGAGCAGAATTTAACGATAAGAGAAATAAAATCAATTATACGTCATGCGAATGCCTCATTTATAACCTTGATAAACCTAGGCTATACCCCCAATCCTCATATTGTTATGTCCATGCAACTACTTAATTTTATTAAAACAGAGGGAGGAAAAAGATGGATACAAAATGTTAATTCTTCAAAACCAATTAGAGAATCTTGTCCGGTCATGGAGCACCTAATAGCAATAGGTAATAGTATTAGCCCAGAAGATTTTTCTAGAAGTGGTTATTTTAAGTATCCAATTAGATTTGTTGAAGATGATAATATTTCCATTCCAGAACTTAGACGAGGAAATCCATTGGATAAAGAAGATATATATGTCTTAGGTGATTTTTACTTGCTACCTTTTGGGAGGAAAAAGTAAGTTTAGTGCAAAAGAAGAAGGGTTTGGTTTAAGTATATAGGCCTTTTATTTTTCTTGAAATGAGAAATCTTTGGTATTAAAAAAACGACGTGAAAGACTTTCATTTTGTTTAGAGAAGCCAATAAGACTATTGTCGCTACTGACAATAAAACATGCATGAAAAGAATAAACAAGGTGGAGCGCATCTGCTAAGGTACCCCTATTAATACCTTTTGTTTCACCTTCCCACATAATGAAATCAACCATCAGTTTAATTTCGGGTGATTCTAATATTTTGTATTGGTAGTTCAGAATAATATGCTCAAAACGAGATAGGCAGAGAAGATATTTGTCACGACTCTTAACCTTTTGCGTATTCCAATATCCCTCCATGAAAGTCATGTCGGGCTCTACACCAAAACAAAATATTGCAAATACTAGTATTCCCGTGATATAAAAACGAGCCTCCTTTCCTGCCTCTGTTACATAATCTGGTGGTTTGAAAAGCTTAAGATGTTCCAAAATTGCACGGGTGGCATCGTCAATATTATTGGTATCAGAAGCAATACATGTCTTTTCTTTGAATACAAAATTCATTGCCTTTGTCATGCTTTGTAAAATGTCTCTTCTTTTCTTGAAATCTGCAAAGTCCAGTCTAAAAGTATGACCAAAAGCAATAACATTAAACCAAGAATCTCTAAGTGAGCGTTCAAACTCAGTTTGTGTATCAGAATAATATCCGAGAATACTTCCATATAAAATTCTAGTGGGGGTGTCAAAGATTATTCCAGGCCTAGGAAGTAGCTCTGAAAGTTTGTAAATCAATTTCTCTCTCCTCCTCTCATTAGATGTATTTAATATTTCATACAGATTAAGTGGTGAAATAATCCATTGCTTATCTCTTTTAAGTATAAGCTCTCTAGTTGCTATGCAGTCTTCAATCTCCATAGCGTCACTAAGGTGATTAAGTGCAGAAGTGTCGAAATACCACTTCTTCATGAAGTTTTCTATGTGCTTGGTTTTTTTTCGATCCTCTTGATCCATTAAGTCCAGTTTACCAGCTAATGCCTCTCTAGTGAATTAACCATGAAGACTGTAAGGGTTTGTTTTTGTATAACAAGAGTATTTAACTACTTTCTTTCTTCTCCAGAATCTTCCCGATGTCTTCTGAGTTGACTCTAATATGGAACATTTGAGTCAATATAATTAGAATACTTGCTTTAATTATAGGCGGCTGAATATGGAAAGGTTTATTGGTTCAACGGATGTTTAACCATCTGAGACCTTAAATGCTCTGCACTGGCTGCCAAATAGACTGTGGTCGTCTTTATGTCGCTATGACCCATCATTTTAGATAGGCTATATATATCACAGCCACCTTCAAGCATAAGAGTGGCAAAAGTATGCCTAAGCTTATGTACGCTAAAAGTTATCCCAGATGATTTGCGAACTTGCTCTACAAGTTTTTTAAGGCCATTCCCTGTGAATCCTAAGTTTCCACGAAGGGAAGAGAAGAACTCGGGATTGGTCTTGTGTAATCTTTTTCTCTCTTCTACATACCTTTTTAGGCTTTGTGCTAGGTTGTAGCTGATAGGTATTATCCTATCTTTTTTACCTTTACCTTGTTGTATAAATAATGTCAGGTTTTCAAGATCTATGTCTGAAAACTTGAGGTTAAGAAGTTCTTGCCTGCGTAAACCAGCAAATATGAAGGTGGAGAATATTGCGTGATTGCGGTATCTCAGAAATTTATATTGGTACGGGTAATTATATACAACTTCTAAAAGCTTTAGAGCCTCCTGCTTTGTTAATTTTGTGGGTATGCGCTTCTCTAATTTGGGAACTTCTATATCTTCTATGGGGTTTTCCTTGAGGTATTCGTTTTTAATACACCATCTAAAGAATACAAGTAGTGATTTCCTGTAAACAATAAAGGTGTTAACTGACCATTTGTGATCAATCCTCCCTGAATAAAATAAATTTCTTATATTTTCTTCTGTTATCTCATCAATTTTGCTTATTTGAGCCATTTTGCAGTACTCATTGATAACATATTTTTATCTCTTTATTGTCTAAGTTGAGTATTCCTTG
>CAZOLO010000015.1:0-13847 GCA_964581035.1 uncultured Candidatus Saccharibacteria bacterium
GTCGATCTTCAAACATTCTCTGCTCAATATCAACTGAACCTTTTGCAAATACAGAAGCTACCAAAATGACGCTAATCAAGTCAGGCGAAAGCCCTGGCCAGATTTGATCATAGATTACTCTCTTAGGTTTACCAGAAGATGGCTGCCTGATTTCATACCCATCTTTATGAGATGGAATATACAGATCTCGACCATCTTTTTGATACATCAATCCGATAGACTCAAAGACACTTAGTGTAAAGTCTAGATCCAAATATGGATTTAATGCGTCTTTTAAGGTGATACCATCCCCTAGCACCATTGCTAGGGCTATAAAACTTCCAACCTCTATGAAGTCAGGTAGTACCGTATGAGAGCAACCTTTTAGTTCAGACACTCTATGAATGATCAACTTATTAGACCCGATATGAGATTCAACAATACCGGCTCCCATACCGTTCAACATCTTACAAAGCTGCTGAACATAGGGTTCACAGGCAGCGTTGTAGATCTCAACAATTCCTTCACCTACTACAGATGCCAAGATTGCATTTGCGGTTCCAGTAACTGAAGCCTCCTTTAGACGGATCCTCTTGGAGATTTTTCTCTTTAGATCTCCAGACAAAAGTTTGTAACCTTCCTTGATTTCAACATTTGCTCCCAGATCTATAAAAGCTCTCTCATGAGTGGTGATAGGTCTTATACCTATCTTGTCTCCACCAGGCTTTGGTAAACATGCCACACCAAAACGAGATAGTAATGGCCCGACCAACATCAAGGACCCTCTCAAATGAGTGAATGCCTCTCGAAATTCTGGTGTCATTATTCTATCCTCAGTTACCTTGCTTGAGTCAAAGGAATATGATCCCTGTCCAATCTTTCGGACATCAACGCCAATAATTTTCAAGATATCTATCAATTTTCTAACATCCTCAATGTCTGGCAGATTATAGATATAGACAGGCTCTGTTGTTAGTAGAACTGCGGGCAATACCTGAAGCGCCTCATTTTTAGCACCCTGAATATATATTTCTCCTCGGAGGCGATTACCTCCCTTTATTACAAAATCGCTCATGATTCTATTATTTTTTAATGTTTAACCGAAAATTACCACATAATTTAAAGTTTGACAAATCTATTTATAGAACCCTCTGTCGTATATACTATATATAATGAAAGTTATCTCAGTCATTCCAATAATAAAAGGCCCTCTTCAAAAAGAGCTTAGCTACTTTTCATCTAAGGACATTGATGTTGGAGATGTTGTTACTGTATTAATTAGAAAAAAGGAGGTCTTGGCTCTAGTGATGAATATTTCAGATCTTGCATCAAAGAAAACATCTCTTCGTGCTAGCGATTTTGAATTAAAGAAAGTTCTCTCTATTAAAGCGAAGAGTCCTCTTGGTTCTCACTTTATTGAAGCTGTCAGAAAAACAGCCGACTACCATGTGCTTGGTGTAGGGGCCACACTGTTTAGACTTATCCCAAAAGGTCTATTAGAAGAGAGTCTCTCAAAAAAGAAACCTGTACCACCGGTTACAAATGTTGGGACCTCAGAAATTTTAGCTTTTCAAGCATCATTTGAGGATAGAATAAGTTTCTACAAAACATATATCCGAGAATGCTTTGCAAAAAAGGAGTCTTTGTTTTTCTGCCTACCAACTTCTAGCGACGCAGAAGCTTTTAGAGAAATTTTATCAAAAGGAGTGGAGTCATATATATTCGTGCAACATGGAGATCTTTCAAAAAAGAAACTCCTTGAAGTCCAAAAGAAAATAGACGAGGAGAATCACCCGATAGTACTCCTAGGGACACCTCAGTTTCTCTATTCTTTATCTAAACAAACTTATACTTTAATTCTAGAACATGAGAGCTCTCCTGTTTACAAAACTTTTGTTGAACCTCTTTTCGACATAAGAACCTTTGCAAGATTTCTAGCAAAAGAAAAGAAAATTAAACTAATTCTCTCAGATACGATTTTACAAACAGAAACAATCTGGGAAACAAAAGAAGGACTAATAGACACTTTGATGCCTGCAAACTTTAGATTCCATGAAAAAAACCCGAGAGTCATAATAGACACAAAGGAGCGGGCTGAAGACGTAAAATGGTCTCCAATAACAGATGATTTAAAACAAAGGATTGAACAATCTATTTCTGAAAAGAAGAGGGTTTTCCTTTTTACATTGAGAAAAGGTTTAGCTCCTTTTACCGTTTGTAATGATTGTAAAAAGACATTGACCTGTCAAACCTGCGAAACCCCACTAACTCTATACAAACAGAAGTCTTCACAAGAAAGAATATTTATTTGTAATACATGTGGCCACAACACTCAAACCCTAACCACCTGCCCATATTGCAATAGCTGGAACCTGCACCCACTTGGAGTTGGTACCGAGCAGCTCGAAGAATATTTAAAAGAAAATATTCCAGATGCAAAAGTCTTTATTCTAGATCAAACTCATGCCAAAACAAAAACTCAGGCAAAAAATATTATAAAAGAATTTGAATCTACCCCAGGATCTATTTTAATTGGAACAGAGATGGCTTTGCACTATAGCTTAGAGGAAGTGCCAACAGTGGCTGTAGTATCTTTTGATTCACTTTTTGCAATTCCTAGTTTTCGAATACACGAAAGAATTCTTCATCTTCTAATTCATCTAGAGGATATGTCTAAAGAATCATTTGTAATTCAAACAAAAAACCCCGAAGCTTCAATTCTTAAAACTTTTAAGGATAATACTTTTATTCAGTACTACAATAGTGAAATATCTGAAAGAGAAGCTTTTGATTATCCTCCTTTTACAACTCTAATAAAAATTATTCCAGACTCAAAAACGACTAAAGCTGAAGCAAAAAAAATTGCTGAAAAATTCTTTGGTGAATACAAGCCAAGCTTATTTATCACTTCATACAAGAAAAAAAAGGTACCAGCTATTCTACTTAAGGTCCCAAGGGCCATATGGAACCCAAATCTCAAACAATTGGACCAAAAACTCAAAGAAGCCTTATTTGGCATGCCTATGACCTGGACAATCCATGTAGATCCTGAACAGACATAATATCACTTGCCGAGCTTAAAGCTTTATGTTATCCTACTTCTACTTATGTCAAACAATAAAACAATCACACTTATAGAGCGAAAAGGCTCAGAGAACGGAGCAGGAATGCTACGGCGATTTTCAAGACGACTACGAGATATGGGAGTTGTTCGAGAGATCAAAGACCGACGATATCACAGTCGAGCACTATCTCCTCTAAAAATGAAAGAGCAAGCGCTACGAAGAATCGAAAAGATCAAAGAAATTGATCACCTGAAGAAAATGGGAAAGATGAAGTAAAGAAAACAAAAACCATAGGCTCAGCTTATGGTTTTTGTTTTAAGACATAGTGATATAATAATTACACAATAATAAATGGACTATATTGAAAAAGATAACCTAGAAATAACAAGACAAACAAAAGGGCTTATCCCTATTGTTCCTTTTTCTATGATCAAAAATGAGATTCTAGGTAAAAAATATGATTTATCTTTGGCTTTTACAACCATGAAAGATATGAGATCTTTATCCAAAAAACACAAAGGAAACTACAATCATCTAAACACACTAGCCTTCCCTTTTGATGAAAATTCTGGCGAGATAGCCATGAACCTACAGACAATACGATCCCAGGCAAAAGATCATGATAAAAAATACCTGGAATTTTTGATATTTCTATTTATACATAGCTCTCTGCACCTGAAAGGATACAAGCATGGCTCTGAAATGGAGAAATTAGAGGAAAAGTATTTTAAGAAGTTTAATAAGTAAAAAAGAGCGCCTCAAAGGTGCTCTTTTTAAAAGACGAAATATATAGTCTATCTACGAAAGTATGGGTCCGGTAATAGCATCGCAATTATCATTCCAACAAAAAACACAGAAAGGTATGCAAAAATAAAAATGGAGGTTAAAAATAGATCGGACATGTTATTGAATTTGTTGATTTTAGGTCAATATATATAAATATATTCAACTTGTCAAATATTTTTAGTAATTAACACCATGTTTTCAACATATTCTAAATAAAAGTGCTATATTAAACACATGAAAGGGCGAACTTCAGTTGGTTTGGATATTGGAACATCAGCAACAAAGATTGTCGTTGTTGAGCATGGAAAAGATGGGACTTTTCACATTCTTGGGACAAGTAAAGCAGATTCAAAAGGAATGAAGCAAGGATACCCAGTAGACTTAGCAGAAGTTACAAAAACTATTAAAGAAGTGACAGAAGATGTCGAAAGAAAAATTGGTCAAAAACTAAGAAACGTAACTCTATCTATTGGAGGAATAACACTAGAAAGCTCTTCTGCTTCTGGTGGAACAATGATATCCAGAGCAGACAATGAAATAACAGAACTTGATATAGAAAAAACAGTAGCAGAGTCACTTATATCTCTAAATACGGCAAATGAAAAAGTCTTGCACGAAATCCCTATTGAATACCGAATAGATGGTAGCTCAGTATACGGTGATCCAGTTGGCATGAAAGGCTTAAGGTTAGATACTAGAACTCTTTTTGTCACTACCTTAGAGAGACACTATAATAATATAATCACAGCAACAGAATCTGCTGATTTATCAGTAGATGATGTTATCGCTTCCCCACTAGCAACGAGCCTTGCTATCTTAAATGAGAGACAAAAAAATGCAGGCTGTATTCTAATTGATATCGGGCAAGACATTGTCACAACCTCTATCTTTGAGAACGGAAGCTTAGTAGCAATAAAAACATTTCCTGTTGGAGGAGGTCACATCACAAATGATATAGCTCTTGGATTACAAATACCACTTGAAGATGCAGAACTATTAAAAACTGGTCACATCATAGGAAGCTTTCCTAAAAAGAAGCTAGAAGAGATTATTGAAGCTAGACTGGCTGACATATTTGAACTTATTCAAAGATATCTTAAGAAAATTGGAAGACATCAGCTACTTCCTGCTGGAGCAATCATAGTTGGTGGAGGATCTATGTCTCATGCAGTAGAAGATGTTGCAAAAAAGATTTTAAAAATTCCAGTTAGAATAGGACAAGCAAAAGCTATCTTGCCACACAAAACAATGCGCCAAGATCCTACATGGTTTACAGCTCTTGGGCTTTGTATAGCTGACCGCTTCTCAGAAAAGAACAACGGATCAGGCAGCCCAGTACTAAACTTTCTTGAGCCAATAAAACAAATGTTTTCTGAGTTATTGAAGCAATTAATGCCCTAATAATTTAATCATTGTAATTTATAGCTATTATCTGCTATTATAAGACCACTTAGAAATAAACCGCTTTATAATATATATGCCAAAAATCAATCCAGACATTCAATCATTTGCTCGAATTAAAGTAATCGGAATCGGAGGTTCCGGAGGAAATGCACTAAACCACATGATCAGCGAAAAAGTTGGTGGTGTTGAGTTTATTGTAATGAATACTGATACTCAAGATTTACATAAATCAAAAGCCGACAAAAAAATTCACCTAGGTAAAAATCTAACTAAAGGTCTTGGTGCTGGTATGAATCCAGAAGTTGGAAGAAAAGCCGCTGATGAAACAAAGTCAGAAATACAAGATGTAATTAAAGGGTCTGACATGGTTTTCATTGCTTGTGGTATGGGAGGAGGAACGGGTACAGGAGCTGCACCTATTGTGGCACGAGCTGCTAAGGAGCAGGGTATCCTAACTGTGGCTGTAACCACTCGACCATTTTTCTTTGAGGGGCAAGCTAGGCAAAAAATTTCTCTTTCAGGAATCAAGGAATTAGAAAAGGAGGTTGATGCAATCATCACAGTTCCAAATGACAGACTACTTTCAATAACAGATGAAGACACAACCTTCGACAACGCCTTTGCCATGTCTGACGAGGTTCTTCGACAAGCTGTAGAAGGAATTTCTGATCTAATCACTACACCAGGAAAGATCAACGTAGACTTTGCCGATATCAAGGCGATCATGTCTGACGCTGGTTCTGCTCTTATGGGTATTGGTTATGCTTCAGGAGATGGGCGAGCTGAAAAAGCTGCTCTAGAAGCTATCAATTCCCCACTGCTCGAGGTTTCTATTACAGGAGCTAAAGGAGTACTATTCGCAGTGTCTGGTGGAGCTGATCTAGGAATTCAAGAAGTAAACAAAGCTGCAAAGATAATTACAGAAAACATCGACAAAGATGCAAAGGTAATCTTTGGTACAATCCGAGATGACAAGCTTAAGAAAGGAGAAATCAAAGTTACAGTTATTGCTACTGGATTCCCAGAGAACGCTCCAAAAAAGTCTATCTTCTCAACTCAAGTACAAGCCGAGACAAACAGAGAAAAAGAAGTTGAAGCTCCTCTTCCAGAAGAATTAAAAGAAGTCGAAGAAAGAAAGCCAGAAAAAGCTCCAATCCCAGATAATATAGTAGATGATGAAGAGGATGACGATGATGAAGACTGGAATGCAATTCCAGCATTCCTCCGAAGAAAGAAATAAAAAATATGAAATTAAAAAAGCCGCGAACACAAGTCCGCGGCTTTTTTCAAGAATTAATTAACTCTTGAAACTTTAATTCAGGAAAGGGTACATTAAATCTATTGCTGAATAAGATCCTAAGATCATCTAAGAACAAGAATCGTCCGGTTCGCCCTTTTTGCGACAAGTGTATAACAGCAAACATGCAAAGTTCATCATCTAATTCAGGGAAGCCTGAAAAAGAGATAATGTCATCACAATAAGGTAGAGCATACACCGCACCTCCAAATTTTTGATTATCAGGATCTCTGGAATCCCAAGAAGTAATAATTTGATTACCATTATTGAAAACACTAATCCTATCAGCCTTTTCCTGAGACAATGCTTTGTATTTTTGGGTCTTATCTACATGATTTTCATGTATTTGACCAATAAGCTGCACCAGCTTGATACTATGTTTACCAGGCGTTTTAATTGACAAATAACCGCCAGTTTTAGAATCTTTGTGTCCAAATTTTGATGCATATCGAGAGATAACTATCTCTGCATTATGAACAAGAACGTTTAATTCAATTTCCATATATTTAATTTTTTGTTTTGTATTATATTACAAGAAAAATATATTTTGTCAATAACTACCTCTCATGTGATTTTAAAAAAGCCGCGGACAAGTCCGCGGCTTTTTCTTACATATAAATTTTCAAAATATTACCACTAGTAACACCTTCAAATTTTCTGGTTAATGTAAGAATTCCATCCTTAAAAATTATGTCAGTGTGATCAATCTCGTAAAATGAATTAATCAAATTATCTGAGTCTGTGAAAATAACATTTAGTATACTTCCTGATATGTCTAACTCACCAATCTTACCTCTTCCGTTTAGTGGACTAAAATTATCATCAGACTGTTCAAATTTCTTTCCAATGATCAGCCTTTTATTGTCCACAAGAGCTGCTACAGCAAGAAATAAGTCACCTTTCTCCAGGAGAGATGACACTTCGATTTCTAGACCTAACCTCTCCTCTAGACCATCAAGCCTCTTCATTGTTGCTTCAAGTTCTTCTTCTGCTCTTTTGACGCTACTGGTTACAGCCTCATCAATGAATAAAATACTTTTTTTGAATTTTTCATACTCAGCCAAATGCTTTTGAAAACCCTCTTCATAAACCTCTGTCATTCGTGTTTCAAGATCCCCCTGAACAATAAATAACCGATTTTGGGCCGCATCAGCTTCTTTTGTAAAACCAAGAGATCTTTGTCTTTGTATCTCTTTAAAAGCATCGCTAAATGTCTTTTCTTGCATAGCTTTTATTTGGCTTGCTTTTTCACCTCCCAACTTTTTCATTTGCTGGTCGTACTCAATCCTTAGCTCAGATTTCGTTTTAAACTTTATTTCCATCTTCTATTATTTTAAATGTACATCTGGAGTATACATAGCATACGAATATCTGTCAATTATGAAACTTTGTCTCACCCCTCTTCTACGGTATAATATCTCTCATGACTTACGACTTAATAATTATTGGTGGAGGCCCTGCTGGAACTGCAGCAGCCGTATACGCCGCAAGAAAACAATTAAAAACACTTATTATTGCAAAAGAATTTGGAGGACAATCAGTTGTTTCTGAAAAGATTTTTAACTGGATAGGAACACCAGAGATCTCCGGTGCAGACCTGGCAAATTCATTCAAAGATCATGTTGAATACTACAAGGGAGAGTATCTAGATATACTAGAAGGAGAACTTGTAGAGAAGGTGGAAAAATCTAGAGAAGAATTCTCTGTGTCAACTGAGAAAGGAACGTCTCATAACACAAAATCATTACTTGTAGCTGCTGGCTCAGGGCGAAGAAAGCTTACTGTCCCAGGATCTGAAGAGTTCGATAACAAAGGTATTGTTTACTGTGCTAGCTGTGATGGACCGCTATTTGCAGGACAAGATGTTGCAGTAATAGGAGGAGGAAATGCTGGATTTGAAACAGCTGCTCAACTTCTTGCTTATGCGAAGTCTGTTACCCTACTTCAAAGAAGCGGACAGTTTAAAGCAGACCCAATAACAGTTGAGAAAGTTCTAGCAAACCCAAAAATGACAGGTGTTCTGAATGCATCACTAAAAGAAGTTAAGGGGGAGATGTTTGTAAAGGAGATAGTCTATACAGACGGAGAAGGTTCTGATGTCACCCTGCCTGTTGGAGGTGTGTTTGTAGAAATAGGACAAACACCAAACACAGCTATGGTTGCCGACGACGTTGATCTAGATGAATACAATAGAATCGAGATCGACCCCTGGACACAACAGACCTCTACACCCGGTATTTGGGCTGCTGGAGACTGTGCAAACATAAGATACCATCAGAACAACATCGCTACAGGAGACGCTGTAAAAGCGGTAGAGGATATCTATATGTGGCTACACAAAAAGAGCTAAACCAATCAAACACCCTTCGGGGTGTTTTTTGTTATAATAAAAACATGAAAAAATATCAGAAAATATCTTTATATTCCTCAATTTCTATTTTTGTAATAGTTTTTGCTTTTATAACTTATTTCAATAGAGCCCCTGATAGGATTATTCCAGAGGGAAATGTAATCGTATCCCCTGCTACAGGTGATGTAATTCACATTGAAAAAGCTAATGCTAACGAAATATCTTTCCTTAAAAAAGGAATTGTAAATACGCTAACAGTCCAAGGGGTTGAACCACCATATAACATCATTGTGATTGAAATGGACCCAACAGATGTACATGTACAAAGAAGTCCGATAGGAGGAGAGGTGATATACCAGGAGCACATAGATGGCCAACATAAAAATGCTCTATGGTCAAAAAATGTTACAGAACTTGCAAACGAAAATGAAAAAAATCTAATTGTAGTCAAAAATGACGATCTTTCTGTAGGTGTAATACAGGTTGCCGGAATCATGGCTCGTAGAATAGTAAGTTTTGTGTCACAAAATGACAAACTAGAAAAGGGAGATATTTATGGAAAAATAAAACTTGGATCACAGGTTGTTATAGTTCTTCCTGAGTATCTGGAGATAAATACAGAAATTGGAGATGTTCTGGTTGATGGAGAAAGCATTATAAGTCGATATTAAAAAACCCTCCACAAAAAATGCAGAGGGCCGAGTAATGGTGCACCAGAACTCTAAGGATATCAAGGTCTCTCTTTCGACGCCCTATTCAGACTTGCTTTCGCTTAAGAGCAGCACTCAGGATATCTCTGAAAATATTATACTTAAATCCTTTTGTACCGCAAGATACTTTTTTATCATTCAAAAGACTCCAATTTAAAAATTGGAGTCTTGCTATAGCAGGTTATAATATGAACTTTCCATTATTTATATTAAGGATGATCATGTCCAGCCTCTATATGAAGATTTAGGTTTTCTCGATGTTTCCTTTGTAGTTCTCGATAAGCAGATCTATTAGCTTTGAGATCCATCACAACCTCAGCAGCGTGCTGAGCCCCCAAGAAATGAGGTAGGATCACGTAATCAAAGCCTTCAGCATAAAGGTCTATTGCCTCTTGTATTCTAGAAGCCACAGCAATACAGACAACTCGATCTCTTACAGATCTAGCTTGATGCAAAATAAGTTTATTTGTTTCAAAATGAGGGATTGTAGAAATAACAATTTTGCTTGTTTTAAGAGGAAGTTCTTCTAGGAAGTTTATGTCATTTGCATCACCATACTGAACAGCAACACCTCTGGTCTCCAGCCTTTTCACAATCTCAGGATCATGATCAACTGCCATAAAAGAATGGGAAGAATATGTAAGTTGATCTAAAAATGTATAACCAATTCTATTTACACCAAACAGAACAACTTCGTATTTATCACTTGAAGAATATTCCTCCTTTGCATTTTTCTTTTCGAAGACTGAAAGAAAACTCTCTAAAACACTATAAATTTTTTCTGAGTATAGTATGAAGTATGTAGATCCAAATATAGTAATAAGCCCAACCAAAGTCACCAAGGAAACTATGTACTGATCCACATGTCCAAATTTATACCCTAAAGCAATTAGTATAAGTGAGAACTCACTAATTTGAGCCACAGTAAATCCAGTTTGAAGACTGGTCTTTTTTTTGTAACCAAGGAGACCCATGATTGTCATTAGAATTAAAGGGTTACCGATAAGTACTAATATAGACAAAATTAGAGCCGGAACAATCAGAGAGAGTATATTCACAACCTCCATCTGAGCTCCTAGAAGAATGAAAAACATTACTATAAAAAAATCTCTAAGAGGTGTGAGACGTGCACTAATCTCATCTCTCACAGGAAGAGATGCAAGTGCAATTCCAGCTATAAGTGCACCACTTTCAATACTGAATCCGAAAACCTTAAAAAGGGTTGCTATTCCAAGTCCCCATGACAATGTAAACAAAAATAATAGCTCTTGAGACTTTCCAACATAATGAATTAGAGATGGTAAAAACTTTTTGGAAAATAAATAAATACCACCAAAAGCAATTGCACTTTTAACAAGCAATAAAATTACAGAAGATGGCGCAAAATCACCACTTGCTAAAATAGGTATGAAAAAGAGAAGAAGGATTGCAACTATATCTTGGACAAGAAGGAATCCAATTGATATTTTTCCATAAAGACTATCCATATCACCTTTATCAGCAATCAGCTTCATAATAATAATAGTAGAAGAGAAAGCTAAAGCAACACCAACATACAAGGATGAAAGAACCTCCATTCCTAGAGCTCTACCTACAAAGAACCCCGCTACTGATGTAACAAGCACTTGACCAAAACCAGTAATCAATGAGACCTTACCAAACTTTTTCATGGTACTTGGCTTGAGATGCAAACCAACAATGAATAGAAGTATGGCTATCCCTATTTCACTAAACAAATGAAGAGTATCAGTAGAAGTTATAAGAGAGAATACAATTGGACCAACAATTATACCGGTAATGATATGCCCAATAAGTAGCGGCTGCTTTATCAGCTTCATAAATAGCGCTATAAGAGTGGCTATTGCTAGCAATATACTAAATTCAATAAATAAACTCATAGAAATTATTATAACCTATAAAATACACACTCTTAAATAAGTGTGGATATATAAAAAGACATACCCAAAGGGTATGTCTTTTCTTCATTTAAGAAGATTTAACTGAATATCAATTGATGTCTTTAAGAGACTCAGTTGACGATCTATTGAGTCTTTGTAGGAATTCTTTTCTCTTTTAATCATTCTTTCTTTCAGATCTTTAGACATAGACATTCTTTCATACATCCTCAGGCTGTTTTCATGATTGGCCTTGTATGAATTAAGGGCCATCACAGAGTCTTGCTTTAAAATATCTATGTTACTGAAAATCTGATTTTTTAAAGTACTTTCAGTAAAATTCTTATAGGCTTGAGTTTGCTCCTCAACCTGCTTTCTTAATAAAGCTATTCCATCCATCTTGTTTGTGTAAGGTTCTTATAGTTTTTATATAAACACAAAAAAATAATTTTGGCAATGCATATAAAAAACCCAACAGATAATGGGTTTTTTATACTTCTATTACATAGATTATTTCATCTTTGAATATGGAGGATATATTTCTTTATCTATTGTTCTTTCAAAACAAGTCTCCCCTTCTTCGTGATCCCAAGAATCACCACCGAATTCACCGGGGTACGTCACTGATGTTTCCATCATATCTATAGCGGGAAGTGGCATGACTCCTCTGCCTCCGTACTCCTGCCAGCCATGCTGCATTGGAGCGGAAAATGTAGCACATAACTCAAATGTTAGATCAGTTTTTTTCTCATATGCATAAGTAAGGCCTTTTTCAAATTCTGGATCAACCGGAACCACAGACCCAGATATTGGATTTGATAGTTCTGAAAGTTGCTCTGGAAGTTTCTCCTTCTGCTGCCAGTAAGATATAACTTGCCACTGAATAGATTGCAGGTCGTCTGTTCTTCTCTGGTCCAATCTCCAAGCTCTTTGATCCTTTGGTGATCCAATGATAGTAAAGCTAAGTACAACAGCCACAAGCACCAGCAGAGGACCTATTGTCATACTTGATTTAACAATTAGATTCTTCCATTTTTTGAAGACCCCAAGCTCTACTAGATAGTATGCACCAATTACTTTTGCTGTAGCAAGAACAACTAGCACCTTCAATATAAATCTAGTTGTTATTTCCCCTGAGACAAAATAGTTCACAAGAGTCACAAGGTCAACGACTAATATTATTCCCACAAGAAATACTATTAAGTACAGCATCCATTTTTTTATAATCTCGTCAATTTTACCTTGATTACCATCAATAGATTTTTTCCAAAAATATGAGATCGCCATAAATACAGGCAAAACAATTATCAGGGTTGCTATAGAAGTTCTTATAGAATTGTAATCCCAGGATGAGTATCCGTACCTGTATACTGCATTCAGGGCATCTGGGAACTGTTTGTTTAGTGCTTCAAAAACTAGATTCAAAAATGCCACCACAGTGGTAATGAGAGTAATCAAAACCCCTGCTGACAAGAAAAAGAATTTAGGTGTCATTTTTTCTTTGTTATGTTCCATATATTTATATTTATATTGCTAATATATCCATTATACTCCAAATAAGCCTATCAAGTTACTATAAATTTCCAGTGACTGTTTTACCCAATCTCCAAATAACCAAAAGATATTCTTTCCCCCACCAAACATAGCTATACCAAGTATTAGAATAAGTAGATTTCCAAGGAATATAATTACGCCCGAGAATATATAACCATGCTGCTTGATATCAGGCTGATCAATCTTCAGTATATACGCTGTCATTGTCAGGTGAAAAGCGTAAGCAAAACCAATTAAGAAATAAAATACGGATGAATATTTGTGAAGATCCCAGAAAAAGCTTCCGAGAGCATAAATTACAATTATGGCAAAAACATATAAAGGAAAAAAGTATGGTGCAAGAGATGTCAGAAAGTTTGATCTAGTTGTTATCACATGCCCACCCTCTGAGCCAACTCTGATCTGCCGAAGGCTTCCACCAAAAGACCACGACCAAAGCGCATGTGTTAGCTCGTGACCCAATACATAGATCCAATCAGGTCTAGGTAATAAAAAATACATCAAGCAAAAGATTGAGAACCCTGCCCCTATCAATAGCCATGTCAACCAGGCAGAGCCACTAGCAAATATTATTTTAAATAGTATAAGGATTGCCCCCAGACAAAATGGAATCAATAGCACTCCAATAATTGTTTTAAAAAGTTTCAATAGAAATTTCATGTGTCTAAATTATAGCAAGTAAAACAAAAGCCACCATGCGCTGCATGATGACTTTGTGTTTTGTGAGCCTTCTCGAGCTCGAACCATGTGGCTCCTTACCCAGTAAGGTTATTTTCACTAATTGGAATATATTATCTTGACCCTTCT